>NZ_AP023247.1:600000-1200000 GCF_016756535.1 Mesorhizobium sp. 131-2-1
GAAGATCCCGCAGATCGGCTGGAACACGATCGAGCTCAAGCGCGATCACCCGGTATTCTCGGGCATCGCGACCGGCGCCGACGGGTTGCACGCCTATTTCGTCCATTCCTATCATCTGGAGGCCAGCAAGCCGGACCAGGTGCTGGCCGTCGCCGATTATGGCGGGCCGGTCACGGCCGCCGTCGCCCGCGACAACCTCGTCGGCACGCAATTCCACCCCGAGAAGAGCCAGGCGCTCGGCCTCGCGCTGATCACCAATTTCCTGCGCTGGAGGCCTTGATGAGCAAGAAGGGCTACTGGGTCGTCATGCTCACCGTTACCGATCCGCAGGGCTACGAGCGCTATCGCGACGCCATCGGCGACGCCATTTCCAGTTTCGGAGGCAGCTATCTCGTGCGTGGCGGACAAGTCACGAACCCCGAGGGCTCGGATTTTGGCAGACATGTGGTGGTGGAGTTCGACTCCTATGAGACTGCGCTGAGCTGCTATCGATCGGAGGCCTATCAGTCGGCGCTCAAGCATCGGCGGGCGGCTTCCACCGGACATTTCGCCATCGTCGAGGGCGCCTGACCATGATCCTGTTTCCCGCCATCGATCTCAAGGACGGCAAATGCGTGCGGTTGAAGCACGGCGACATGGCAACGGCGACCATCTACAACGATGACCCGGCGGCCCAGGCAAAAGCCTTTGAACAGCAAGGCTTCGAGTGGCTGCATGTCGTCGACCTCAACGGCGCCTTCAAGGGCCAGAGCGTCAACAGCGCGGCGGTCGGCGCCATCCTCAAGGCGACGAAGAACCCGGTGCAGCTCGGCGGCGGCATCCGCACGCTGGAGCAGATCGAGGACTGGCTCGACCGGGGCCTGGCGCGCGTCATCCTCGGCACGGTGGCGGTGCGCGATCCCGATCTCGTCAGGCAGGCCTGCAAGACCTTCCCGGGCAAGGTCGCCGTCGGCATCGACGCCAAGGGCGGCAAGGTGGCGGTCGAGGGCTGGGCCGAAGCGTCCAGCCTCGGCGTCGTCGAGCTGGCCAAGAAATTCGAAGGCGCGGGCGTGGCCGCCATCATCTACACCGACATCGACCGCGACGGCGTGCTGACCGGCATCAACTGGGACGCCACCATCGACCTCGCCGAGGCGGTGTCCATTCCGGTGATCGCCTCGGGCGGCCTGGCCTCGATCGCCGACATCGTGCGCATGACCATGCCGGACGCGCAGCGGCTCGAAGGCGCGATTTCCGGCCGGGCGCTCTATGACGGCCGCATCGACCCCGCGGAGGCGTTGGCCGTCCTGCGCGGCGAGAGGATGGAGGCAAGGCCTTGAAGGTCTCGATCATCCTGGCGTCCTACGACAGCGGCCACTATCACGGCGGCTGCGGCCAGGGTCCGGACGCGCTGATGGCCGGTGGCCTTGCCGAGGCGCTCAAGCTGGCCGGCCATGACATCGACGTGCACGACATCGGCAGGGTAAGCGACGACGAGCGGGCACGGGAGATCGCTACCGGCTTCGCCGTCTGCAACGCCGTTTCCGGCGAGGTTCGCATCGCGCTCGACAACGAACGGTTCCCCATCGTGCTCGCCGGCAATTGCCTGACCAGCGCCGGCGCGGTGGCGGGCGAAGGCGCCGACGCCATCATCTGGGCCGACCAGCATGGCGATATCAACACGCCGGACACCTCGACATCCGGATTTCTCGACGGCATGGCGCTGGCGACGGTGCTCGGCCTTTGCTGGCGGCCGATGACGGCGCAAATTCCCGGCTTCAAGGCGATTGATCCGGCCCGCTCGGTGCTCGTCAATGCACGCGACCTCGACGTTGCGGAAAGCGAGCAGCTGGAAAAACTCCCGGTCATCCGGGCCGAATGCCCGGACTGGGCCGGCGCGGCGGAGAGACTGAAGGCGGCCGGCGCCGGACGGGTCCATATGCACATCGACCTCGACGTTCACGACCCGGAGGAATTGCAGGCCAACCGCTTCGCCACGCCCGACGGTCCGGGACCCAAGCAGGTGCGGCAGGCGATGTGCGGCATGGTCGGCGCACTGCCCATCGCCGGCCTCACCATCTCGGCCTATGATCCGGCCTTCGATGCCAAGGGCGAGGTGCCGCCGCTGGTCGGCGAATTGCTGGTCGAGCTGCTCGCGACGATGGAGAGAAGCTGATGCTGAAGGCCCGCGTCATTCCTTGCCTCGACGTCAAGAACGGTCGTGTCGTCAAGGGCGTCAACTTCGTCGACCTCGTCGATGCCGGCGATCCGGTCGAGGCGGCCAAGGCCTATGACGCGGCCGGCGCCGACGAGCTCTGCTTCCTCGACATCACCGCTTCATCAGACAACCGCGAGACGATCTTCGACGTCGTCGCCCGCACGGCGGAGCAGTGCTTCATGCCGCTCACCGTCGGCGGCGGCGTGCGTCAGGTGGCGGACATCAGGAAGCTGCTGCTGGCCGGCGCCGACAAGGTGTCGATCAACACCGCGGCGGTGAAGAACCCGGATTTCGTCGCCGAGGCGGCCGACAAGTTCGGCAACCAGTGCATCGTCGTCGCCATCGACGCCAAGAAGGTGTCGTCCGCCGGCGAGGTAGACCGCTGGGAGATCTTCACCCATGGCGGGCGCGAGAAGACCGGCATCGACGCCGTCGAGTTCGCGCGAAAGATGGTCGATCGCGGCGCCGGTGAGATCCTTCTGACATCGATGGACCGCGACGGCACCAAGGCAGGCTACGACATCGCTTTGACACGCGCGATCGCCGACGCGGTGCGCGCGCCGGTCATCGCCTCCGGCGGCGTCGGTACGCTCGACCACCTGGTGGAAGGTATCCGCGACGGCCATGCGGGCGCCGTGCTTGCCGCCTCGATCTTCCATTTCGGCACGTATACAATTGCCGAAGCCAAGGCGCATATGGCCAGGGCCGGGTTGCCGATGCGGCTGGACTCGCCGGTTCAACGGGCTTAAACGGCGAAAATGACTGAGTTTTCGCTGTCCGACCTGGAAAGAACCATTAAGGAGCGCGCCCATTCCGGCGATCCGGACTCGTGGACGGCGAAGCTGTTTGCCAAGGGCATCGACAAGGCGGCGCAGAAGCTCGGCGAGGAAGCCGTCGAGACGGTGATCGCCGCCGTCCGCGGCGACAGGCAGAGCCTCGTTTCGGAAAGCGCCGATCTTATGTATCATTGGCTGGTCGTTCTCGGCATCGCCGGCGTGCCGCTGGACGAGGTGCTGAAGGAACTCGAGGGCCGCACCGGCCGCTCGGGCGTTGCCGAAAAGGCGTCGCGGCCGAAGGGCTGACCGGAGAGACGGATAGAGCATGATGTCGCCCGAAAACCGCTTCACACTTTTCGGCGTCATGCTCTAGGAGGGCAGGAAACTCGATGGATCAGCTTGCTCCTACCGAGAAATACTCCCCCTATCGTTTCTTCTCGGCCGAGCAATGGTCACGGTTCCGCGCCGACACCCCGCTGACGCTGACCGAGGACGAGATCAACCGCCTGCGGTCGCTGAACGACCCGGTCGACCTCGAAGAGGTCAAGCGCATCTATCTGTCGCTTTCCCGCCTGCTTTCGGCGCATGTCGAGGCAAGCCAGCTCCTATTCCGGCAGCGCCAGGCCTTCTTCAACGCGCAGGACGTGGTCAAGACGCCGTTCATCATCGGCATCGCCGGCTCGGTCGCGGTCGGCAAATCGACCACGGCGCGCGTCTTGAAGGAATTGCTGGCGCGCTGGCCGTCGAGCCCGAAGGTCGATCTCATCACAACCGACGGCTTCCTTCTGCCGAACGAGATCCTGCGGCGCGACAATCTGATGGAGCGCAAGGGCTTTCCAGACAGCTACGATGTCGGCGCGCTGCTCAGGTTCCTGTCGGGCATCAAATCGGCGCAGCGCAATGTCCGCGCACCGGTCTATTCCCACCTGACCTATGACGTCATCCCCGGCGAGTTCGTCACCATCGACCGGCCGGACATATTGATCTTCGAAGGCATCAACGTGCTGCAGCCGGGCAAATTGCCGAAGGACGGCAAGATCGTGCCTTTCCTGTCGGACTTCTTCGACTTCGCCATCTATATCGATGCCGACGAGGAGCTGATCCATCAGTGGTACATCCAGCGCTTCATGCGGCTGCGCGAAACCGCCTTCCGCAATCCGGACTCCTTCTTCCACCGCTATTCGCAGCTGTCGGAGGACGCCGCGCGCGCCATCGCCGAAGGCCTGTGGACCAACATCAACCTGAAGAACCTGCGCGAGAACATCCTGCCGACGCGGGCGCGGGCCGATCTGATCCTGCGCAAGGGCGCCAACCACCTGGTCGAGGAAGTGGCGCTGCGGAAGCTGTGATCCGCCTCGCTGCGAGCGTGCTCGCCGTTCTTCTTGCCAGGCTCCGAAAGTCAGGCGGGTTCCAGAGGATCTTTCGACCGGCTCTCCAGGAAGCGTGGTCGTTTCACCTGTATTGACTTTCCGCAGGCCCACCAGATGGCGAGCGCCGCCGGAATGGCGACGATTCCATCCACCGCGTAGTGCCACCCGAGGTGGATCGAGCCGAAAAAGATCAAGGCGCCGAAGGCCAGCATGACATGACCGAACCTGCGATCGATGGAGTATGCAACGACCACAAACAGCGCCGCCTGCGCGTTGTGCATGCTGGGCATGGCCGAAATGCCGCCGGGCAGGTCGACCTGGCCGGTATAGACCTGCCAGAGGAAATCCCTGGTCAGGTTTGACGACAGCGGATAGCTGGCGGCGACGTCGTCAAGGTAGCTCATGAGATCGGCATAGGGCGAGGCTGTTCCCGGCACGACGTCAGCGAAGTAGCAGGGCCCGGCCGAGGAAAAGATGGTCGCCATGACCAGGCCGATCAGGATCCAGGAGGCGACGGTCGCCCGCCAGTAGCGGACGCGGACCGCTTCCGGGACCCGCGGGCTGGCGAGCAGGCCCGCCCAGAACAGGAAGACCATCGGCACCCACAAGGTATACGTAACGTCGAACACAAGGGTGATCCACGGCATGCCGACCATCGGCTGGAGGATTTGCCAAGGTTGATAGCCGCCCAGGAGAGCGGAATCCCAGCGGGCGAAGGTTTCGTCCCACTGGAAGGGAGCGACAACCGGGATCATCGTCTTGTTGTAGAGGAAGGCCCCCATGAAGAGGGCCAGTATGGCGCTGCCGTAGAGATAGCGCGCAAGCATGCTCGACAGGAGCAAGGCTTTCAGGTTCGCCACCGCGAAGCTGACCGGGGACTGGTGGCGAGCCTGCAGGAGCGCACGTAAACAAACCCAAGCGACTATGGCCGAACTCAACATCAGAAAGGATTGCCAGAGGCGGCTGCCATACTCCAGGACATGCTGCAGGATTGAATCACCCCTGATCGTCGCGATCAGCAGAGTGACAAGGACGAATAGGACGATCGTCCCATAGAGCGCCGCATTGCGGCGTTTCTCTTGCCAGAGCCACACCGGAAACCGGGCTGTCCGCAAGAAATGCTGCCCTATTTCGGTAGAAGACATGGAGAGGACGGGACCTCGAGAAATTGTTGGCCTCGGTATGACATGGTGTCTTTTAAAGAATAGTAAGTTCGAAAGTGAAAATGCCGGCTCCAGCTATGGCCGCGCTTGTTCAGAAGCTTCTAATTTTATGTATCTGCAAAGTGAGGAACTATCCTCGCCACCATCCCGAGGGGAGTCATCTTGGCCTCTTGCGGATAGACGGCCGAAACCTTTCGCCATGGCTGGCCGCGGCGGCACGTCTCGCAAGCGTCAAGAAGCGGTGACGACCGCCTCGGGCCGATTGACGGTGGCGGTCTGCATATCCGGCGCCGGCCGGGGATCGGCGGGGATCAGTTTGCGCGCAACGGCATAGACGACGAGCGTGACGGCGGCGCTGACATAGCCGTCGATCGCATAGTGCCAGGCCAGATAAACCGAGCTGACCGCGACAAAGGCGACATAGAGGAGCGCCAGCGCACCAAGACGGCGGTCGTACTCGCGCAGGAACAGCGCGTTGAGCATTGCCAGGCCGACATGCACGCTGGGAAACGCCGATATGCCCGAAGCGAAGCCCGCCTGCCTGGCCTCGTGCAGCGACCATAGATACTGCTGATAGGTAACAGCGGAATTGCGCGATACAGCGCCATGGGCCAGGAACGCCAGCTGTTCGCCGAACCGGGCCACGTCGCCCGTCACCGCGCCGTAAAATGCCGGACCAGCGGACAGGAACAGGGCGGCCAGCACGTTGCCGACGATGATCCAGACCGCCATGAAGCAGGCCAGATAGCGCGTTCGAACCGATGCCGCCATGGGTGACGTCGCGACAAAGAACAGGGCGCCGAAATTCAGCAGGAACCAGAAAACGTTGTAATTCCATTCGACGACGGCGCGAACCAGATCATTTTCGGCCACCGCGTAAAGCCAGCGCCACGGATCGGTGCCAAAATGCAGGAAAGCGTCGATGTTGGCTTGCGCCACGTCGAATGGAAAACCCCCCTGCCAGATTGGCATGCCGTTTTTCACCGAGGTGAATGTGCCCTGGAAGATCATGAGCGCCATGAGGAGGCACAGGCCCGAGAACGAATACGCCAACCGCGATGTGGAAAAGATCCGTCTTGCCGCAAGGCGACGCCGGGAATCAAAGCGACGCACAATCACAAGGAAGTCGATAAGGATGGCAAAAGTGGGCAATATCAGGCAGTTCAGAAAGGTCCATCGCCCGAAATATATCGAGTATGCCTCCAGGTCGGCGGCGCCGATCGCGTTGAGAAACACCAAGCCGGCCAAAGTATAGATCACTATGCACAGATAGAGGGCCGAATCCCTGCGAACGACTGGGGCCGCCGCCCTCAATATCATCGGCAACTTATAGAAGGCCAAACTGATATCTTTCATCGTCCCGACCCCGACGGCAATGCCTTGGCGTCTGTACGAGAAAAATCTGTAGAATCGGTTAGCACGCGGGCATCGTCACTCGCCGCAACGTCAGATTGATGCGGCCGCCATTCTTCAGCAGGGCCGAGGTCGACGGGTAAATGCGGTCGACGCCGTGGAAGCAGAGGCGGCCCTCGCCGCCGAGCACGACGACGTCGCCGCTTTTCAGCCGAAATGACTTGGTGCCGCCATCGCGCGTCGTCTGGCCGACCCGGAACAGGCAATCGTCGCCCAGCGACACCGAGACGACGGGTGCGGAAAAGTCCTGCTCGTCGCGGTCCTGGTGCAGGCCCATCTTGGCCTCGCTCGAATAGAAATTGACCAGGCAGGCTTCCGGCGGATGCGGATAGGCCGCCACCTCCCGCCACAATTGCAGCAGCGCATCGGGGATCGGCGGCCAGGGCAAGCCGGACGCGGGGTGGGTCGGCTGGTAGCGATAGCCGTGCTCCCTGTCGGTGACCCAGCCGAGCGGGCCGCAATTGGTCATGCGCACGCTCATCTCCTTGCCGGTGCGCGGCATGGCCGGCACGAACAGCGGAGCGGCGTGCACGACTTTCCTGATCTCTTCGACCAGCGCCTCCTGCACAGGGCGAGGCAGATAGCCCGGCATATGGCGCACGCCGTTGGGCAGAACGAGCATGGGATTTCCGTTCGATCCGGTTAACGCGCCCGAGCATGCCATCAATGGGGAAAGACGGCGACCCGAAAGCGGCTATCGCGGTTTCCGCGCCGGCTCGACCTCAGTCGTTGTCCACCCGGCCGCGCAGCTTCTTCACAGTGGAACGCCCGGCTTTGGTCTTGAGGCGCCGCTCGACGGCGCCTTTCGAGGGCCTGGTCTTCTTGCGCGGCGGCGGCGGCGGCTCGGCCGCCTTGGCGACAAGCGCCGTCAGCCGCGCCCGCGCATCGGCACGGTTCTGCTCCTGGGTGCGGAAGCGGCCGGCTTCGATGACGACGACGCCGTCCTTGGTGGCGCGCTGGCCGGCGAGCTTGATGGTGCGTTCGCGCACGCGCTCGGACAGGCCGGCCGCATTCGCCGCGTCGAAACGCAACTGCACGGCGGTGGCCACCTTGTTGACGTTCTGGCCGCCCGGGCCCGAGGAGCGGATGAAGTCCTCGTGCAGGTCACCGGGATGGATAACGGCTTCGCCGGTTATGAAGATGTCGTCGTCGCTTGCCATGCGCGCAGTCATGACGCGGCGACGCAAAAAAGAAAAGGCCCGGCCGAAGCCGGGCCTTTGACGGCGGCAATGTGCCCGACGCTATTCGGCCGCCTCCTGGAGGCGCGGGGCAGCACCCATGACGGTCGCGTCGACATGCTCTTCGAACTTCTCGAAATTGGCGGCGAACATGCCGACCAGCCTGGCCGCCTGCCGGTCATAGGCCGGCTTGTCGGCCCAGGTCGAGCGCGGATCGAGAATTGCCGGGTCGACGCCGGCGACCGCTACCGGCACCGCGAAGCCGAAATTGGCATCGGTGCGGAAATCGGCCGTTTTCAGCGAACCGTCGAGGGCGGCGGCGAGCAGCGCTCGCGTCACCTTGATCGGCATGCGGCGGCCGGTGCCATAGGCGCCGCCGGTCCAGCCGGTGTTGACCAGCCAGCAGTCGGCGCCGTGGCGGGCAATCAACTCGCGCAGCAGGTTGCCGTATTCGGACGGGTGGCGGGGCATGAAGGGTGCGCCAAAGCAGGTCGAGAAGGTCGCTTCCGGCTCGGTGACGCCCTTTTCGGTGCCGGCGACCTTGGCCGTATAGCCGGAGAGGAAGTGGTACATCGCCTGCGCCGGCGTCAGCCTGGCGATCGGCGGCATCACGCCGAAGGCGTCGGCGGTCAGCATGATGATGTTCCTGGGATGGCTGGCGCGCCCGGTCCTCGAGGCATTGGGAATGTAGTCGAGCGGATAGGCGCAGCGCGTGTTCTCGGTCAGGGTGCCGTCGTCGAAATCCGGCACGCGGTCGGCGCCGAGCACGACATTTTCCAGCACGGTGCCGAAGCGCTGCGTGGTGGCGAAGATTTCCGGCTCGGCCTCGGCCGAGAGCCTGATCGTCTTGGCATAGCAGCCGCCCTCGAAATTGAAGATGCCGTGCGGCCCCCAGCCATGCTCGTCGTCGCCGATCAGCGTGCGCGAGGGATCGGCCGACAGCGTCGTCTTGCCGGTTCCCGAGAGGCCGAAGAACACGGCCGCGTCGCCGGCCGGACCTTCATTGGCCGAGCAGTGCATCGGCATCACGCCCTTCGCCGGCAACAGGTAGTTGAGCGCGGTGAACACTGACTTCTTCATCTCGCCGGCATAGGAGGTGCCGCCGATCAGCACGATCATGCGCGTCAGATCGACGGCGATCACCGTCTCGGTGCGGGTGCCGTGGCGGGCCGGATCGGCGCGGAAGGAAGGCAGGTCGATGATCGTCATCGCCGGTACGAAATGCTCGAGTTCCGACGGTTCGGGCCGGATCAGCAGATTGCGGATGAACAGCGAATGCCAGGCGAATTCGGTGACGACCCTGGTCGGCAGCTTCAGGTCCGCGTCGGCGCCGCCGACCAGATCCTGGACGTAGAGGTCCTTGTGCGCGGCATGGGCGCGGAAATCGGCAAGCAGCGCCTCGAACTGAGCCGGCGACATCGCCTTGTTGTTGTCCCACCAGACATGCGGCTCGGTGTTCTGGTCGCGGACGACGAATTTGTCCTTCGGCGAGCGCCCCGTATGCTGGCCTGTCTCGGCAACGAGGGCGCCGTGCGCGGTCAGCCTCGCCTCGCCGCGGCGCATCGCCTCCTCGTATAGCGCGGCCGCGCCGAAATTATAGCGCACCGTGCCCGTGGTCTTCAGGCCGATCGCATCGATCGCGCAGGCGGGGTTGCGTTTGCCGGCTTCCGACATCAAATGCTCCTCTCTGGATTTGCCGCGTCTGACCGGTGGATTTCCGGCGTCCGGGAAGGGACTGAGAGGCTCAGAACCAGAAAAGGCGAATGATATCAAATCATTAATCGATTTAAAAAATTTGAAAGTTGTTTAAATCGTTTATATGTGCAAAAAATCACGGTGGTTGCCCAAAGGATTGGCAATCATTGTTCGTCCAATCCGCGTAGGGGTGTGAATGTGGCCGCCGGCACGCTGTGCGTGACACTGCGCGAAGCCTATGCCACATTTTGTACCTAATTTGTCCTGCACAAGCCCCTTCTCGACGAAAGAAGGGACAGCTCATGAGGGAGCCACTTGAAATGGCAACAATCGCGCTTGTCGACGACGACCGCAACATTCTGACGTCGGTGTCGATCGCCCTCGAGTCCGAGGGCTATCGCGTCGAAACCTACACGGATGGTGCGTCTGCGCTGGAAGGCCTGGCGGCGCGGCCGCCGAATCTCGCTATCCTCGACATCAAGATGCCGCGCATGGACGGCATGGAGCTCTTGCGCCGGATGCGCCAGAAATCCGACCTGCCGGTGATCTTCCTAACCTCGAAGGACGACGAGATCGACGAGCTTTTCGGCCTCAAGATGGGCGCCGACGACTTCATCCGCAAACCGTTCTCGCAGCGCCTGCTGGTCGAGCGGGTGCGCGCGGTGCTGCGCCGCACCAGCGCCCGCGAGGCGGCGGCCAAGCAGCCCAGCCAGCAGGCGCGCTCGCTGGAGCGCGGCCAGCTGGTCATGGACCAGGAGCGGCATACCTGCACCTGGAAGGGCGAGCCGGTGACGCTGACGGTCACCGAATTCCTGATCCTGCATTCGCTTGCGCAGCGCCCCGGCGTGGTAAAAAGCCGTGATGCGCTGATGGATTCGGCCTATGATGAGCAGGTCTATGTCGACGACCGTACCATCGACAGCCACATCAAGCGGCTGCGCAAGAAGTTCAAGGCCGTCGACGACGACTTCGAGATGATCGAAACCCTTTACGGAGTCGGATACCGGTTCCGCGAAGCGTAAGTTGATGCATGCCGCCCAAAAGTGTACGGCGGTTTTGGTCAACGACATGCACAGGAACAGGCCGGGAGCTGCTATTCGATGGCAGTCGACGTAGAGCGGAACAGAAGGGCGGGCACCGTCAGGCGGCCGTCCAGGATGCTGCCGGCATTCCTGTCTAGGATCACGGTGCCGATGCGCCGCTTCCTCGGCCATCACATCTTTTCCAGCCTGACCCGGCGCATCCTGTTCCTCAACCTTGCCGGCCTGGCGGTGCTGGTCACCGGCATCCTCTACCTCAACACATTCCGCGACGGGCTGATCGACGCCCGCGTCGAAAGCCTGATGACGCAGGGCGAGATCATCGCCGGCGCAATCGCTGCGTCGGCGACGGTGGAGACCGATTCGATCAGCATCGATCCGGAAAAGCTGCTCGAGCTGCAGGCGGGCGAGAGCCTTGGCCCCGGCTCCGACCAGCTCGACAACCTCGATTTCCCGATCAATCCCGAACGCGTCGCCCCGGTGCTGCGGCGACTGATCTCGCCGACGCGCACACGCGCCCGCATCTACGACCGCGACGCCAATCTGCTGCTCGATTCGCGCCATCTCTATTCGCGCGGCCAGATCCTGCGCTACGACCTGCCGCCGGTCGACGAGGAAGCGCCCGACCTCCTGGAGCGCATCCAGAAATTCGTCTTCGACTTTTTCCGCAACAAGGACCTGCCGGTCTATCACGAACAGCCGGGCGGCAACGGCGCGGCGTTTCCGGAAGTGGTCAAGGCGCTGACCGGCAGCCCCTCGACCATCGTGCGCGTAAGCGAGCAGGGCGAGCAGATCGTCTCCGTCGCGGTGCCGATCCAGCGTTTCCGCGCCGTGCTCGGCGTGCTGATGCTGTCGACCGAAGGCGGCGACATCGACAAGATCGTCGCCGCCGAGCGCAAGGCGATCCTGCGCGTCTTCGGCATCGCCGCGCTTGTCACCGCCATCCTGTCGATGCTGCTCGCCTCGACCATCGCCAATCCACTGCGCCGGCTTTCCGCCGCCGCGGTCAGGGTGCGGCGTGGGGTGAAGAACCGCGAGGAGATCCCCGATTTCTCCGACCGCCAGGACGAGATCGGCAACCTGTCGATCGCTGTCCGCGACATGACCAACGCGCTCTATGCCCGGATCGAGGCGATCGAAAGCTTCGCCGCCGACGTCTCGCATGAGCTGAAGAACCCGCTGACGTCGCTGCGCAGCGCCGTGGAGACGCTGCCCTTGGCGAAGAACGAGAATTCGCGCGCGCGGCTGATGGAGATCATCCAGCACGATGTCCGCCGCCTCGATCGGCTGATCACCGATATTTCCGACGCGTCGCGCCTCGACGCCGAGCTGGCGCGCGAGGATGCGGGAACGGTCGACCTGAAGACCTTCGTCACCGACCTCATCGCGGTTTCGCGCGAAACGACGCGCAACAAGAAGGCGGTCGAGATCGAGCTCAAGGTGGCCAAGCTGCCGCAAGGCGTCAAAGGCTATTTCGTCGTCGGCCATGACCTGAGGATTGGCCAGGTGATCACCAACCTGATCGAGAATGCCCGCTCCTTCGTTCCCGACGAGCATGGCCACATCACCGTCTCGCTGGCGCGCGCCGGCAAGCTCAACATCGTCACCGTCGACGACAACGGGCCGGGCATCCGGGCCGACAACATCGACCGCATCTTCGAGCGCTTCTACACCGACCGGCCGGCCGGCGAGGCTTTCGGCCAGAATTCGGGGCTTGGCCTGTCCATCAGCCGCCAGATCGTCGAGGCGCATGGCGGCACGCTGACGGCCGAGAACATTCCCGGCACCAAGCCCGGCGAGATCAAGGGCGCGCGCTTCGTGGTGACGCTGCCGGCCGAAGGTTGATCGGCGACGTGGTCATGCCCGAACCTGCCGTAAAGCCTGAAAACATCCATGGAACCGCAATCCTGATCGGCGAGCGGGGCGTCCTCATCACCGGACCGTCCGGCGCCGGCAAGACGACGCTGGCGCTGACGCTGATCGACCATTGCCGCGCGCGGGGGCTGTTTTCGCGGCTGATCGGCGACGACAGGCTGCTTGCCATGACTCATGGCGGGCGGCTGGTCTGCCGCGTGCCGGCGACGATCGCCGGCCTCGCCGAGGTGCCGGGGTTCATCCCACGCCCGCTGCCGTTCGAGCCGGGCGGGGTGATCGACCTCAATGTGCGGCTGGTGCCGCCAGCGGAAATGGCCCGTTTCCAGGAGGAAATCCGCGAACCGGTCGCGGGCTGCCTGGTGCCGCGCGTCGACCTTGCCGAGCGCAACGCCGCCACCGCCTTGCCGGCCGTCATGGCGCGGCTCTCTATCGCGCCTTTTTTGTGATTCCGCTTCGGCTTTTTTGCTGCAATGCGTCAAAATGGCCCAGGCCTGCGCAATTTTGGGCTTGTCAACGCGCCGCGCGTCGACAAGATAGCGCTCCCGCCGCCTGGAATGGCTGGCGAGCATAAAATACGCCTGTGAAGCGGCGATGACGGGAGCCACCAAAGAATGATCGGACTCGTGCTCGTGACGCACGGTCAGCTGGCCACGGAGTTCCGACATGCCGTGGAACATGTCGTCGGGCCACAAGACAATTTCGAAACCGTGGCGATCGGCGCCGATGACGATATGGAGCAGCGCCGCCGCGACATCGTCGACGCCGTGGCGCGCGTCGACACCGGCGCCGGCGTGATCGTGCTCACCGACATGTTCGGCGGCACGCCGTCCAACCTTGCCATTTCGGTGATGGAGTCCGGCCGCACCGAGGTCATCGCCGGCATGAACCTGCCGATGCTGATCAAGCTTTCCTCGATCCGCAAAGGCGACAACATGGCCGCCGCGCTCGACGAGGCGCAGGCGGCAGGACGCAAATACATCAACGTCGCCAGCCAGCTCCTGAGCAGCAAATGAACGCGCTGTCGCCGGAACAAGACCACGTCGTGCGGGATTTTCCGATCGTCAACCAGCGCGGCCTGCATGCGCGCGCGTCGGCGAAATTCGTCCAGGTGGCGAGCAGCTTCGACGCCGCGATCCATGTCGAAAAGGACGGCGTCCAGGTCGGCGGCACCTCGATCATGGGCCTGATGATGCTGGCGGCGAGCCCGGGCTATTCGATCCGCGTCACCGCCAGCGGACCGCAAGCTCTGCAGGCGCTCGATGCGCTGGAGCAACTGGTGGCCTCGCGCTTCGGCGAGGAATGCTGACGGCGTCTTTGTCGGAGATATGCTGAGAGCGTCTGATGGGGTCGCCGACCCTCTCCGGGTTCTTTTTCCTGCGCAATTCCGGACGGAAAGCTGATTCGCACTTTCCTGGTTTTGCTCTAAAGCGCGTCGCGCCTAAACGGCCTCATACGACGCACTTTAGAACGTTGTTCTTATGCATGTCGTTATCCCAAAACCGCCGCGCACTTTTGGGCGACATGCATTGGCAAAGACATGCACGAATAAAGATTTCTTTATATCCCATTGTCGTTTGGATGCCGATCTGCTAGTCAGGCCGGCAATTCGCGCCCTTCCATGCGCCGTCTGGCGCCGGCGCGTGCCATAGACAAATCACACCGGAGCACTGCCATGACGGGTAGCAAGGACTATGTGGTCGCCGACATTTCGCTTGCCGGCTGGGGCCGCAAGGAAATCGAGATCGCCGAAACCGAGATGCCGGGCCTGATGGCCTGCCGCGAGGAGTTCGGCGACAAGAAGCCGCTCAAGGGCGCGCGCATCACCGGCTCGCTGCACATGACGATCCAGACCGCGGTCCTGATCGAGACGCTGAAGGCGCTGGGCGCCGACATCCGCTGGGCCTCGTGCAACATCTTCTCGACGCAGGACCATGCCGCGGCGGCGATCGCCGAGGCCGGCATCCCGGTGTTCGCCATCAAGGGCGAGACGCTCGAGGACTATTGGGAATACACCGACAAGATCTTCCAGTGGGCCGATGGCGGCACCTCCAACATGATCCTCGACGATGGCGGCGACGCCACCATGTACATCCTGATCGGCGCCCGCGCCGAGGCCGGCGAGGATGTGCTGTCCAATCCGGGCAGCGAGGAGGAAGAGATCCTGTTCGCCCAGATCAAGAAGCGCCTGAAGGCATCGCCCGGCTTCTTCACCAAGCAGAAGGAAGCGATCCGCGGCGTCACCGAGGAGACGACCACCGGCGTTAACCGGCTCTACCAGCTGCAGAAGAGGGGCCTGCTGCCGTTCCCGGCGATCAACGTCAATGACTCGGTGACCAAGTCGAAATTCGACAACAAGTACGGCTGCAAGGAATCGCTGGTCGACGGCATCCGCCGCGGCACCGACACGATGATGGCTGGCAAGGTCGCCGTCGTCTGCGGCTATGGCGACGTCGGCAAGGGCTCGTCGGCCTCGCTGAAGGGCGCCGGCGCTCGCGTCAAGGTCACCGAGGTCGACCCGATCTGCGCGCTGCAGGCGGCGATGGACGGCTTCGAGGTGGTCACGCTGGAAGATGCCGCGCCGACGGCCGACATCGTCATTACCACCACCGGCAACAAGGATGTCGTCACCCTCGACCACATGCGGTCGATGAAGGACATGGTGATCGTCGGCAACATCGGCCACTTCGACAACGAGATCCAGGTGGCGGCGCTGCGCAACCTGAAATGGACCAACGTCAAGCCGCAAGTCGACATGATCACCTTCCCGGACGGCAAGCGGATGATCCTTTTGTCAGAGGGCCGCTTGCTCAATCTCGGCAACGCCACGGGCCATCCGAGCTTCGTCATGTCGGCGTCCTTCACCAACCAGGTGCTGGCGCAGATCGAGCTCTACAGCAAGCACGGCCAGTACCAGAACCAGGTCTACGTGCTGCCGAAGCATCTCGACGAGAAGGTCGCCCGCCTGCATCTCGGCAAGCTCGGCGCACGCCTGACCGAACTGTCCGGCGAACAGGCCGCCTATATCGGCGTGACGCCGCAAGGGCCGTTCAAGCCGGAACACTACCGCTATTAACCAAAACAGACGTTACCACCAGATATTGAGGCCGGGCGATTGACTTTTCGCCCGGCTTTATTTTTGCGCGGAATGATTCTTCACGCCGATTCCAGCAGGCGTTATTGTTGTGATTCGCGGTCCGGGGGACGCGGGCCGGGATTCGCAATCAGGGCGGTCTTGCATTCAGGCGGCGAAGAGGACCAAGACATGCCGGGGGAAAACCCGCCTCGCGCGGGACAGGCCGTTTCCGGCGGCCAAAGCGATTCGGTGACATCGGGCGCCGCCGTCAGGGGCGGGCGTCTGTCATGGCGTGGCGGTGTCCGCATGGCGGCGCTTCTCGCTGGCTCGGCGCTTTGCAGCCCGTTGCTTGGCCTTGCGGCGCATGCCGAAACCGTCGCGCAATCGGCCGGGCTCTCGGTCAGCACGGTCGAGGTGATGCAGCTCGCCATGTTCGCCGGGGTGATGGGGGCCGCCCTTGTCTCGGCCATCTTCCTGATCCGCGAAAGGGCCCGCACCTCGGCGCAGAACGCCGAGCTCAGGACCCGCATCGCCGACGTCAACGCGGCGCTGCAGCGCTCCGAGGCGCTGCTCAATCTGCGCGACCAGCGTGTCGTGGTGTGGGCTTCCGAGAACAAGAAGCCCGAGCTCATCGGAACATTGCCGCTGGAGAGCGGCGCGCCCGAGGACCGGGCCGCCTTCCTCGCCTTCGGCCGCTGGCTGATGCCGCGCTCGGCCGCGGCGCTCGAACATGCCGTGGCGGCGTTGCGGGAAAAGGCGAAGGCCTTCGACCTGATCATCGAAACGCAGGCCGGGGTGCCGCTCGAAGTGCAGGGGCGCAAGAGCGCGTCGCATGTGCTGGTGCGCTTCGTGTCGCTGTCGGAAACGCTGCGCAGCCAGGCGCGGCTGAAGATCGAGAACCAGCGGCTCAGCGCCGACTACGAGACCATGCTCGGCCTGCTCGACGCACTGAAGATGCCGACATGGCTGCGCGCCGCCGACGGGCGGCTGAAATGGGTCAACCGCGCCTATGCCGAGGCGGTCGAGGCGCAAAATGCCGAAGCGGCGGTGCGCGAAACCAAGGAATTCCTGGGCGGCCAGGCGCGCGAGCAGATCGCCGAGCAGCACAAGGCGCGACCGGTGTTCGAACAGACGCTGTCCACGGTGATCGAAGGCGATCGCCGGATGTTCTCGGTGACCGATTTCGCCGGCCCCGAGGGCTCGGCCGGGCTTGCCTGCGACACCAGCGCCACCGAAACCATCCGCGGCGAATATGAGCGCACGGTGCGCAGCCACGCCGACACGCTCGACCAGCTCAACACCGCCGTCGCCATCTTCGACACCAATGAGAAGCTGCGCTTCTTCAACCAGGCGTTCCAGAAACTGTGGAACCTCGACAGCGGCTTCCTGCACAGCGCCCCGGACAATGCCTTGCTGCTCGACCGGCTGCGCAGCGAAGGCAAGATCGCCGAACAGCCGGAGTGGCGGCGCTGGAAGGAAGGCCTGCTCGGCGCCTATCGCGCGGTCGAATCGCAGGAGCACTGGTGGCACCTGCCCGACGGTAAGACCATCCGCGTGGTGGCCAACCCGCAGCCCAAGGGCGGCGTGACCTGGGTGTTCGAGAACCTGACCGAGAAGATGGACCTCGAAAGCCGCTACCAGACGGCGGTGCGCGTGCAGGGCGAGACGCTGGACAATCTTGCCGAGGGCGTGGCGGTGTTCGGTCCGGACGGGCGGCTTCGCCTGTCGAACCCGGCTTTCGTCGCGCTATGGGGCCTGGACAAGGACGTGATCAAGCCCAATGTCCACGTCTCGGCGATCCGCGACCTTTGCGACCGGCGCGCCACGGACAGTCCGTGGGGCGGCTTCGTCGCCGCCATCACCGGCTTCGACGACGAGCGCCGCGACCGCCACGGCCAGAGCGAGCTCGTCAACGGCACGGTGCTTAGCTACGCGGTGATCCATTTGCCCAACGGGCAAGTGATGATGACCTTCGTCGACGTCACCGACAGCGTCAATGTCGAGCGGGCGCTGAAGGACAAGAACGAAGCGCTGGAGCGGTCCGACCAGCTGAAGAACGAGTTCGTGCAGCACGTTTCCTACGAGCTGCGCTCGCCGCTGACCAACATCATCGGCTTCACCGAGCTGCTGTCGCTGCCTTCGACCGGGCCGCTGACGCCGAAGCAGCGCGAATATGTCGAGCATGTCGGCTCGTCCTCCTCGGTGCTGCTCACCATCGTCAACGACATACTGGATCTCGCCACCGTCGATGCCGGCATCATGCAGCTCGACATTTCCGAGGTCAGCGTCGACCGGACCATCGCGGCGGCCGCCGAGCTGGTGGCCGACCGGCTGGAAGAGCATTCGATCACGCTCAGGGTCGACGCCGCGGCGGCGCCGAAGAGCTTCCATGGCGACGAGACCCGCATCCGCCAGATCCTCTACAATCTCTTGAGCAACGCCGCGAACTACGCGCCGGAAGCAAGCACCGTCACCCTTGCCTGCCGCCAGCTCGCCGACGGCGTGGAATTCTCCGTCCATGACGACGGGCCCGGCATGCCGCCGGACGTGCTGGATTCGGTGTTCCGCCGCTTCGAGCCGAGGACCAATGGCGGGCGCCGGCGCGGTGCCGGCCTCGGCCTGTCGATCGTCAAGAGCTTTGTCGAGCTGCATGGCGGCAGCGTCCGCATCGAAACCGGCAAAGACCAGGGCACCACCGTCATCTGCACCTTCCCGGCCGCGCCTTCGGGCATTCGCGCCGCGGCCGAGTAGCGGGCCTCATGGCAGGGCTGGAGCGTTTTCTCGCCGACGAAGCCGCCACGGCAAGGCTCGGGGAAGACCTGGCGATGGCGCTGCGCCCGGGCGATGTGCTGGCGCTCAAGGGCGATCTCGGCGCCGGCAAGTCGACGCTGGCGCGGGCGCTCATCCGGGCGCTGGCCGACGATGCCGGCCTCGACGTGCCGAGCCCGACCTTCACGCTGGTCCAGAGCTACGAGACGCGCTTTCCGGTGCATCATTTCGATCTCTACCGGCTGTCCGCGGCCGGTGAACTCGACGAACTCGGCTTCGACGACGCGCTGGCGCAAGGGGCGGCCCTGGTCGAATGGCCGGAACGGGCCGAGACCGCCCTGCCGGACGGCACGCTCTGGATCGAGCTCGCGCATCAGGGCGACGGCCGCCTGGCGAAATTGTCCGGGACGGGGCCCGCCTTCGATCGCGCGACGCGGTCGCTGGCGATGCGCGATTTCCTGGTCACGGCCGGCTGGGGCGACGCCGGCAGGCGCTTCTTCGTCGGCGATGCTTCCGCGCGCTCCTATGAAATCGTCTCGCTTGCCGGCCTTGCGCCGCGCGTGCTGATGAACTCGCCGCGGCTCGTGCTCGGCCCGCCGGTGCGCGACGGCAAGCCTTACGCGGTCATCGCCCACACCGCGCAATCCGTCACCGCCTTCGTCGCCATCGACCACGCCTTGCTGGCGGCGGGCGTCAGCGTGCCGCGGATCCATGCCGAGGATCTCGACCAGGGTTTTTTGCTGCTCGAGCATCTCGGCTCGGAAGGGTTTTTGGGCGGGAATGGCGAACCGATCGCCGAGCGCTATGCGGCTGCGGCCGAGCTGCTGGCCATGATGCATGGCAAGACCTGGCCCGACAGGATGGAAGCGGCGCCCGGCATCGTCCACGACGTGCCGCCCTTCGACCGCGAGGCCATGCTGATCGAGGCCGACCTCCTGGTCGACTGGTATGTGCCGATGCTGACCGGCAAGCCGGCGAGCGACGCGCTGGTTGCCGGATACCACAAGGAATGGAACGCGGCTCTCGACCGGCTGCAAGGCAGCGAATACACGCTGATGCTGCGCGATTTCCATTCGCCCAACATCATTTGGCGTAGCGACCGCGCCAGTCACGACCGGCTCGGCATCGTCGACGTCCAGGACGCGCTGATCGGCCCCGCCGCCTATGACGTCGCCTCGCTCGCCATGGACGCCCGCGTGACCATTTCGCCCGCGATCGAGAAGCAGACGCTCGATGCCTACATCGCGGCGCGCCATGCCGCCGGCGCCTTCGACGAAGCGGCCTTCCGGGAGGCCTACGCCATCATGGCGGCGCAGCGCAATTCGAAGATCCTCGGCATTTTCGTGCGGCTCGAAAAGCGCGACGGCAAACCCTTCTATCTCAAGCACCTGCCGCGCATCCGCGACTATCTCAGAAGAGCGCTGGCGCACCCCGCGCTTGCCGGGCTACACGACTTCTACGCCGCCCATGGCCTGCTGGAAGAACGAACGCCGTGACCGCAAATCCCAAGACCGCAATGGTGCTCGCCGCCGGGCTCGGAAAGCGCATGCGGCCGATCACCGACACGATCCCGAAGCCGCTGGTGGAGATCGCCGGCAAGACCCTGCTCGACTGGGGGCTGGACAGCCTTGCAAGCGCCGGTGTCGATACGGCCGTGGTCAACGTCCACTATCTTCCAGACCAGATCATCGCCCATGTCGCCGGCCGTGTGGCGCCGAGGATCGCCATTTCCGACGAGCGCGAGATGCTGCTGGATTCGGCTGGCGGCATCGTCAAGGCGCTTCCCTTGCTCGGGGAAGAGCCCTTCTACATCATCAATGCCGACACATTCTGGATCGACAGCGGCCAGCCCAGCCTCGAGCGCCTTTCCCTTGCATGGGACGCAGCGAGAATGGATATTCTGCTGATGCTCACCGATCTCGACTCGGCAACCGGACACTGCGTCGGCACCGATTTCCTGGCGGCGCCTGACGGTGCGCTCCGCCGCTCGAAAGGCGACCCGGCCGGCCTGATCTATGCCGGGGCCGCGATCGTTCATCCGCGCATCTTGAAGGATGCGCCGACGGGACCGCACTCGCTCAACGCCTATTTCGACACGGCGATTGCCGCGGGACGGCTGTTCGGCATGCAAATGACCGGCCACTGGATCACGGTCGGCACGCCCGACGCCATTCCGCTCGCCGAGGCGGCGGTCGCCGGCGCGCTCGCGAAAGCGATATGAGCGGCTCGCGCCGCGTCTTCTCCATCCCGTCCGGAGCGCCGTTCCTGCCGACGCTGGCGGAAGCGTTGCTGGATGGACGACTCGTCCCCGGCTTCCGCTTCGACGGCGATCCGCTGGCGCTTGCCGACGCCACCATCTATGTGCCGACACGGCGCGCGGCGCGTGCGTTGCGCGGCGCCTTCGTCGACATGCTCGGCGTCCGCTCGGCCATCCTGCCGACCGTTCGCCCGCTCGGCGAATTCGACGAGGACGAGGACGCCTTCGATGCCGAGGCAGCGCCGGCCATCGAGCTCGCCCCGCCGATCGCCGCGCAGGAGCGGCTGCTTCTCCTGGCGCCGCTGGTGCGCAGGTGGAAGGAGAGCCTGCCGGCGCATGTCGCGGCGCGGTTCAACGAGGAATTCGTGGTGCCGACGTCGGCGGCCGACGCCATCTGGCTGGCGCGCGACCTTGCGCGGCTGATGGACGAAATCGAAACCGAAGGCACGGACTGGGCGAAGCTCGCCACGCTGGTCAGCGGCAACCTCGCCGGCTGGTGGCAGGTGACGCTCGATTTCCTCGGCATCGTCACCGACAACTGGCCGAAGCTGCTCGCCGAACGCGGCCTCTCCAATCCGGCGGCGCACCGCAGCGCGCTGATCCGGCTGGAGGCGGCGCGGCTGAAGCGCAGCCCGGCCGCCGGCCCGGTGATCGCCGCCGGCTCGACCGGCTCCATCCCCGCGACGGCCGAGCTGCTCGGCGTGATCGCCGGGCTGCCCAATGGCGCCGTCGTGCTGCCCGGCCTCGACAAGGGGCTGGACGAGGCCTCCTTCGCCGCCATTTCCGCGCCCGGCGCGCGGCCGGCGACGCTCGGCCACCCGCAATACGGCCTGGCGAAGCTGATCGGCGGTATCGGCGTGCTGCGCGCGGATGTCGAGGAGATCGTCGCGGCGGACCGAGCGCTGGCAATCCGCGCGGCCCTTGTCGGCGAAGCGCTGCGACCGGCCGAAACCACCGAATTGTGGACCGAGACGCGCCCTGGCTTCGAGGCAGCGGACATCCGGCAGGCGCTGACCGGCGTGACGCTGGTGGAGGCTGCCAACGAGCGCGACGAGGCGGTGGCGATCGCGATCGCGCTGAAGCGCGCCGTCGAGCAGCCGGGCCAGCGTGCAGCGCTCGTCACCGGCGATCGCGCGCTGGCGCGGCGCGTATCGGCCGAACTGCTGCGCTTCGGTGTCGCCGCCGACGATTCCGGCGGCACGCCGCTCGCCAACACACCGGCGGCGAGCCTGCTGAGGCTGGCGCTGCAAGTGGCATTCCGCCCGGGCGAGCCCGTCGCCCTGCTGTCGCTTCTCAAGCATCCGCTGCTTGGCCTCGGCCTCGTCCGGACGGGCGTGCGCCATGCGGCTG
Source organism: Mesorhizobium sp. 131-2-1 (assembly GCF_016756535.1). Lineage (NCBI taxonomy): Bacteria > Pseudomonadati > Pseudomonadota > Alphaproteobacteria > Hyphomicrobiales > Phyllobacteriaceae > Mesorhizobium > Mesorhizobium sp. 131-2-1. The sequence goes on from NZ_AP023247.1 coordinate 622,157, forward strand.
AGATCGTCGAACTAGTGGCGCTGCGCGGCGGCACCGGGCGACCGGACGCTGCCTCGCTGGCATCGCTTTTCGAGGCCCGCCTTTCGGGTCTCGGCGACAGCCGCCCGCCCTTCTGGTTCCCGCGGCTGACGGTGCGCGGGATCGAGCAGGCGCGGGATATGCTTGCCCGCCTTGCCGAGGCGCTGGCCCCGCTCACCGCCTTTCGCAGCGAACAGAATGCCGATCTTGCGGCGTTGACGCGGGCAAGCGTTGTTAGTCTGGAATATCTAGGCCGGGCAGCCGACGGCGGCCTGACGGAACTCTATGCCGGCGACGCCGGCCAGAAGCTTGCCGAGCTGCTGCGCGGCCTGGTCGCCGCTTCAGTGCCGTTCGCCTTCGCTGCGGCCGAATGGCCCGACGTGATGGACGCACTGATTGCGCCGGAAACGGTCAAGCCGGCGCAAGGCACCGACCGCAGCATCGCCATCTGGGGCGCGCTGGAGGCGCGGCTGCAGAACGTCGACACGCTTGTCATCGGCGGGCTCAACGAAGGTGTATGGCCGCGCAAGCCGGAGAGCGACCGCTTCATGTCGCGGCTGATGAAGACCGGCATCGACCTCGAGCCGCCGGAGCGGCGCATCGGCCTTGCCGCGCACGACTTCCAGATGGCGATGGGCGCGAAGAAGGTGGTGCTGACGCGCGCGGCCCGTTCCGGCGACGCGCCGGCGGTGCCCTCGCGCTGGCTGCAGCGCATTCTCACCTTCATCGGCAAGGAGCATGCCGCGGCTCCCCTGCGACGCGGCGAGGCGCTGCTCGCCTGGGCGCGCGAGCTCGATGCCGGCGAGCGGGAAGACTTCGCGCCAAGGCCACAGCCGAGGCCGCCGCTCGACACCCGGCCGCAGCACTTCTCGGTGACCGAGATCGAGACGCTGCGCCGCGATCCCTATGCGGTCTACGCCCGACGCATCCTCGGCCTGATGCCGCTCGATCCGGTCATCCGCGATCCCGGCGCCGCCGAGCGCGGAACGCTGTTCCACGCCATCCTGCATCTGTTTTCGCGGCGGGTCGCCGATCCGCGCCAGCCGGACGCCTTGCAAAGCCTGATCGAGGCGGGCCGGGCCTGCTTCGCCGAAGCGGCGCTTCCACCCGACATCGAGGCGGTGTGGTGGCCGCGCTTCGAAAAGCTAGCCGCCAACATCATCCAGTGGGAGCGGCAGCGCGCACCCGATGTCGCAAGTCGGCATGCCGAAGAACGTGCTGAAAAGACGGTCGTCGGCCGTACTGGCGTTACCTTGTCCGGCCGTGCCGACCGGATCGACCTGCTCGCCGGAGGCATGGCCGATATCCTCGACTACAAGACGGGCTCCTCGCCCTCGAAAGCGCAGGCCCATACGTTGCTGTCGCCGCAACTCGCGCTCGAAGGCGCATTGCTGCGGCGAGGCGCCTTCAGGGAACTTGGGATCCGCGAACCCTCGCAGCTTGCCTTCGTGCGGCTGAAGGCGAATGGCGATGTCGATCCGGAATCCATCCTTGAGTACAGTCGGAAATTGCGAACCGCCAACGAGCTTTCCGAGGAAGCCTGGGCACGGCTGGAAAAGCTGCTCTTCCACTATGCCGATCCGACGACCGGCTATCTGTCGCGCGCTTTGCCGTTCCGCGAAGGCGAAGCCGATGGCGACTACGACCATCTGGCCCGCGTGCTCGAATGGTCGGCCGGCGGCGAAAGCGACGACGAGGCGGGGGAGGCATGAAGAAGGCCTACCCGATCCCGAGCGACACCGCCGCCAGCCAGGCGCGCGCTTCCGATCCGCTGAATTCGGCCTGGGTCTCGGCCAATGCAGGGTCCGGCAAGACGCATGTGCTGGCGCAGCGTGTCATCCGGCTTCTGCTCAACGGCACCGACCCGTCGAAGATCCTTTGCCTGACCTACACGCGCGCCGCCGCCGCCAACATGTCGAACCGGGTGTTCTCGACGCTGTCGGAATGGACGTCGCTCGGCGATGCCGAGTTGGCTAGCCGGATCGCGGCGCTGGATGGCCGCCGCGCCGACGCCGACACGATGCGGCGCGCGCGCCGGCTGTTCGCCGAGGCGCTGGAGACACCGGGCGGATTGAAGATCCAGACCATCCACGCCTTCTGCGAATCGGTGCTGCACCAGTTCCCGCTGGAAGCCAACATCCCCGCGCATTTCGACATGCTCGACACGCAGATGGAAGCCTCGCTCTTCGGCGATGCCCGCCGCGACATGATCTCGGGCGCCAGCGCCGGCGCCGAAGGACTGGCCGAAGCCTTTGCCATGGTGTTGGAGCGCGGCGGCGAGGCCGGCCTTGACGCGCTGCTGGCGGAGATCGTGAACAAACGCGACGGGCTGCGTGCCTTCATCGCGGGGCTGGGCGACGACTTCCGGCCGCTGTTCGCCGAATTCCGCTTCAGGCCCGGCCTGACGGCCGAGGACATCGCCGCTTCGCTGTGGCCCCTGCCTGGCTTCCCGTCCGACTATTTCGCCGGCTTCGCGCGCGCCGCCGAAGCGGCCGATGCGCGCATCGTGCTGAACAACATCCTGCCTTATGCCCGATTGGCCTTCGCCGAGGGCGATCCGATCCGTCGGCTGCAGCTGCTCGGCAAGGCCTTTCTGAAGGCCGATGGCGACGCCTATGAGCCGGCAAAGACCTTCAAGAGAGTGCTGCTCGACCGGCTGCCCGACCTGCCGGAGCGCTACATCGAGGCTGCCAAGGCAATCCTGGACGTATCGGACCGGCTGGCGCTGTTCAGGATGCTGGAGGGCACCACGGCGGCGTTGACCGTCGCCCGCTGGCTGATCGCCCGCTACGAGCAGCTGAAGCGCAGCCGCGGCTTCCTCGACTTCAACGACCTGATCACCCGCACCGTCGCCCTTTTGTCGCGCCCCGATGCCGGTGCCTGGGTGCAGTTCAAGCTCGACCAGGGCATCGACCACATCCTGCTCGACGAGGCGCAGGACACCAGCCCCGACCAGTGGGAAGTGGTGAAGAAACTGACCGAGGAGTTCTTCGCCGGACTTGGCCAGCGCGAAACGGTGCGGCGCACGGTGTTCGCCGTCGGCGACGAGAAACAGTCGATCTATTCCTTTCAGGGTGCCGCGCCGGACTCCTTTGCCGAGAGCAGGCTTCTGTTTGCCGGGCGCGTGCGCGATGCCGAGGCCCCCTTCGCCGATCTCAAGCTGACCTGGTCGTTCCGTTCCAGCGACGACGTGCTTGCCGCTGTCGACCGCGTCTTTGCCGATCCGAGTATCAGGCGTGGCATCAGCCATGACCCCGACGCGCTCAGCCACAAGGCGATCCGCACCGACGCGCCGGGCTATGTCGAGGTGTGGCCGTCGATCGGCGCCGATGCCGTCGAGGAGCCCGACGACTGGACCTTGCCTGTCAACCACGCCAGCGCGCCGGCGGTGCGCGTCGCCGAGCATGTGGCTGCGACCATCCAGGCCTGGCTCCGCGATGGCGAGATCCTCGAAGGCAAGGGCCGCAAGCTGACGGCCGGCGACATCCTTGTGCTGGTGCGCAAGCGCGACCGTTTTGTCCATGCGCTGTCGCGTAGCCTCAAGAACCGGCAGATCCCGGTTGCCGGCGCCGACCGGCTAAGCCTGCCCGGCCATATCGCGGTGAAGGACCTGATCGCGCTCGGCCATTTCCTCATCCAGCCGGAGGACGACCTGTCGCTGGCAGCCGTGCTGCGCAGCCCTGTCTTCGACGTGTCCGAGGAACGGCTCTTTTCGCTGGCTAACGGACGGCCTTCCGGCCAGTCGCTGATCGGCTCGCTGCGGCAGCAGGCCGGAGAGGATCCGGCGCTGGCCCCGGTGGTGACGCGGCTCGATGCCTGGGCGGACGAGGCAGCCTTCAAGCCGGTGTTCGAATTCTATGCCGCCGCACTCGCCCGCGACGGACTGCGCAAGAAGATGATCGCCCGGCTCGGACCGGAAGCCGGCGATATCATCGACGAATTCCTGAGCTTCTGCCTGGCCGAGGAACGTACCGGCCTGCCGGGGCTGGAATCCTTCCTGGCGACGCTGGAAAGCAGCGGACCCGAAATCAAGCGCGAGATGGATCAGACCCGCAACGAAGTGCGCGTCATGACTGTGCACGCCGCCAAGGGCCTGGAGGCGCCGGTCGTCTTCCTGGTCGACGGCGGCTCGGCGCCGTTCAGCGACCAGCACCTGCCGAGGCTGATGCCGTTCCAGGGCTCGGGCCAGCATTTCGACGGCAAGGGTTATCTCTGGCGCTCGGCCAGCGATGTCGCCAACGGCTTTTCGAAGGCCGCCGCCGCGCATGCCCGCGAACTCGCCGACGACGAATACCGCCGGCTGCTCTATGTCGGCATGACGCGGGCCGAGGACCGGCTGGTCGTCTGCGGCTATCACGGCAAGCGAATGCCGAGCACCGGCACCTGGCATTCGATCGTCAGCCGGGCGCTGGCCGGCGCGCCGGAAAGCGCGGAGCGCCGGCATCCGGCGACGAACGACGTCGCGGTGCATCGCTTCCACATGACCAAGCTGCCGCCGGTGGCGTTGGCCGCGGCCGAGGCGCAAGACCCGATCGACCGTGTCGCTCCTCTGCCGGAAAGCCTGTTTAGCCCGTTGCCGCCCTATGAGGAGCTGCCACGGCCGCTGTCGCCCTCCGGCGCCTCGGTGCTGATCGACGAGGGGAAGGAGACGGTGACCGACACGCGCTCGCCGGTGCTGGATGCCGAGGCCGAGCCCGGCTTTGCCGTCCTGCGCGGGCTGGCGCTGCACAAATTGCTGCAAATGCTACCTGCGGTCGCCGAAGGCGAGCGTCAGGACGCCGCCTCGCGCTATCTGGCGCGCGCCGGCGCCGCATGGCCGCAAGCTGAGCGCGAGAAGGCACTGGCAGCCGTGACGGCGATCCTCGCCGATCCCCGCTTCGCCGCGCTGTTCTCGCCCGCATCCCGCGCCGAAGTCGCGGTCATGGGCAGCCTCGAGGTGAAGGGAAAGCTGCGCTCGATCTCCGGCAAGATCGACCGGCTGGCGGTGACGCCGCAGCGTGTCTCGATCGTCGATTACAAGACCAACCGGCCGGCGCCGGCGACCCTGGAGGAGGTGCCGCCCGCCTATCTCCTGCAACTTGCACTCTACCGCGCGCTGCTTCAGCCGCTCTATCCCGGCCGGGATGTCAAGGCCGCGCTGCTGTTCACCGAAGCGCCAAGGCTGATCGAGTTGCCGGCGAGCGCGATGGACGATGCCCTTGCCCGACTCACGGGAGCGTGACACAAGAACTGCTTGAATTAGGCCTTCGCCACCACCACATTTGGTGCAACCCGAGTTTTCGAAAGGATTTCCGCATGGCCACCGTGAAGGTCGACAAGAGCAATTTCCAGGCCGATGTGCTCAACGCCAAGGAGCCGGTCGTGGTGGATTTCTGGGCCGAGTGGTGCGGTCCCTGCAAGATGATCGCGCCGGCGCTGGAAGACATCGCCCAGGAGCTTGGCTCGAAGGTCAAGATCGCCAAGCTCAACATCGACGAGAATCCCGAGTTGGCCGCGCAGTTCGGCGTGCGCTCGATCCCGACGCTGATGATCTTCAAGGGTGGCGAAGTGGCCGACATGAAGGTGGGCGCCGCTCCGAAGACCGCGCTGTCGCACTGGATCAACGGCAGCCTCGCCTGAGCCAATCGAAAAGTTCGCAGGACAGGCCCGGCCATCGCGCCGGGCTTTTTCTTTGGCGCCATCCCTCAGCGCCCTCTGGCCCTCGCGCGCGTTGCCTCCATGTCTTCTGCTTGGGACGGACAGGAGAACATTATGACCGGAACAGCCAAGGCCACCGTCTTCATCGACAATGAGCGCGTCATCGTCACCGAGTACCGTTTCCAGCCGGGCGACAACACCGGCTGGCACCGTCATGGCCACGACTATGTCATCGTGCCGCTAATGGACGGCAAGGTGAAGCTTCTGACCAAGGACGGCGAAGCCTTCGCCGAGATGAAGAAGGGGGCGCCTTATTTCCGCAAGGAGGGCGTCGAGCACGACGTCATCAGCGCCAATGACGGCGAATACGCCTTCATCGAGATCGAGCTGAAATAGCCCATCGAAGGCGCACGGCGCTCACCAGTCGGCGATGCGGTCGCCGCCGGTGAATTGCGCGCTCTTTTCGGTGTATTCGAAGAGCTCGATCTTCACGCCGTTCGGGTCGCGGGTCCAGGCCTGGAAGGTGCCGTCGCAGGCGAGCTTCTTCGATGTCACCTCGACGCCTTTCGACTTGATATGGGCGATCGCCGCATCGATGTTTTCGACTTCCAGACAGAAGTGGTTGATCTGGTTCAGATCGCCGTAGATCGCTTCGCCCTTCTGGAACACCTCGACGTGGCTGCGGCCGCCGCAATCGAGGTAGAAACCGAAAACCTTGCCGTCGCGCAGGAAATTGAACCTGGTGTCCATCCCCAGGACATCCCGGTAGAAGCCGCGCGTCGCTTCCAGGTCATGCGCGAAGATGCAGACATGGGCGAGCTGCTTCACTTTGATCATGACGGGCTCCTTGCGGTGAACAGATTAGGGACGCCCCAGCCCCTTGCGCGAAATCCGGCCTCAGGTCGGCGGCGTGCCGTTTTCGGCCAGCACCGAGCCGGCCAGGTAGAGCGAACCGCCGATCAGGATGCGCGGCGGCGGGCCGTCCCATGTGTCGCGCAACAGCATCAGCGCGCTGGCGACTGAACTGACCGGCTCGGCCGACAGGCCGACCTCGGCGGCGCGCAGCGCCAACTCGTCATTGGGCACGCCGGCATCGCTGAGGCTCACCGGCACCGTGTAGACATGCCGGGCGAGCCCCTTGAAGGCGCGGAAATAGCCGCTCTGGTCTTTGGTGTTGATCATGCCGGAGATCAGGAACAGCGGCCGCGGGTGCTTCTCTTCCTGCTCGGCGAGCGCCTCGGCGATGACAATGCCGGCGCCGGGATTATGGCCGCCGTCCAACCAGATGTCGGCGCCCTTCGGCGCCAATTCGGCCAGCCTTCCTTGCGCCAGTTTCTGCATGCGGCCCGGCCAGGCGACGCTGCCCATCGCCTTTTCGGCGGCGCGGTGGCTGATCTCGAAGCCGGCGGCCTTGACCGCGGCGATCGCCGCGGCGGCGTTGGCGAACTGGTGGCGTCCCGGCAGGCGCGGCGGCGGCAGGTCCATCAACCCGTCCTCGTCCTGGTAGACCATGCGGCCGTTTTCCTCGAAGGCGAGGAAATCCTGGCCGTAGACGAAGGTCGGGCAGTCGAGCCGCTCGGCGGTGTCGATCAGCACCTGCAGCGCCGTCTCGCTTTCCTGCGCGCCGATGACAACCGGGCAACCGGGCTTGATGATGCCGGCCTTCTCGGCGGCGATCAGTTCGACCCGGTCGCCGAGATAGGCCTCGTGATCCATCGATACCGGCATGATCACCGACACCGCCGGCCTGGCGATGACATTGGTGGCGTCGAAGCGGCCGCCGAGGCCGACCTCGATGATGGCGGCTTCGGCCGGATGCTCCGCGAACAGCAGGAAGGTGACGGCCGTGAGGATTTCGAAGACGGTGATCTTCCGGCCTTCGTTGGCGGCCGCGACGCGGGCGATGGCGTCGGCGAAGACCTGATCGTCGACCAGCCTGCCGCCGCCCTCGGCCGCCAGACGATAGCGCTCGTGCCAGTTCACCAGATGCGGCGAGGTATGCACATGGACGAGATGGCCGGACGCTTCAAGCAACGCCCGCGAGAAGGCGGCGCAGGAGCCCTTGCCGTTGGTGCCGGCAATATGGATGGCCGGCGGGATCAGGTCCTGTGGATTGCCGAGCCGTTCGAGCAGCCGCGTGATGCGGTCGAGTGAAAGGTCGAAGCCCTTCGGGTGAAGCGCCATCAGGCTTTCGATTTCGCGGTCGGCGGCAAGCGTTGTCATGGACGAATCCTAGGCGCACCGGACGGTGCGCGCAATCGCGCCTCGCGGCGTTCAGTGTCGCCTCAGGCCTGCGAGCGGGCTTCCGGCTGGGCGAGCGCCGGCGGCAGGATTTCCGGCTCGAGCGGCTTCGCTTCCTGCGGCATCTTGAGCAGCATCTTCAGAAGCCGCGCGATGGTCTGGCGCATCTCCAGCCTGGACACGACCATGTCGACCATGCCGTGCTCCATCAGATATTCGGAGCGTTGGAAGCCGTCGGGCAGTTTTTCGCGGATGGTCTGCTCGATGACGCGCGGCCCGGCAAAGCCGATCAGCGCGCCGGGCTCGGCGATGTGGACGTCACCCAGCATGGCGTAGGAAGCCGTGACCCCGCCGGTGGTCGGATTGGTCAGTACGACGACATAGGGCAGGCCAGCCTCCTTCAGCCGGTCGACGCCGACCGTGGTGCGCGGCAATTGCATCAGCGAGAGGATGCCTTCCTGCATGCGGGCGCCGCCGGAGGCGGCGAACAGGATCAGCGGCCGCCTGCGCTGCAGGGCAACCTCGAAAGCATGGACGATGGCGTCACCAGCGGCCATGCCGAGCGAACCGCCCATGAAGGCGAAGTCCTGCACGGTCACCACCACCGGCAGGCCTTCGATGCTGCCCAGCGCATTGACGATGGCGTCCTCAAGCCCGGTCTTGGCCTTGGCGTCCTTCAGCCGGTCGGTGTAGCGCTTCTCATCGCGGAACTTCAGCGGGTCCTGCACGACCTTGGGGTTTTCCAGCGTCTCGTATTTGCCGTCGTCGAAGAAGTACTTCAGCCGCTCCTTAGCCGAGATCTTCATGTGATGGCCCGACGAGGGGATGACGTATTGGTTGGACTCCAGGTCCTTGTGGAAGACCATCTCGCCGGTCTCGGGATCCTTGATCCAGAGGTTCTCCGGCATGTCGGTACGGCGACCGAGCATCGAATTGATCTTCGGACGGACGTAATTGGTGATCCAGTTCATCGCTTCGGCTCCTGTCCTGACGAAGACGTAGGAAAACTATTCGGCGGCAGCAAGGCGGGCCGAGCGGACGCCCTGGGCAAGGCCGCTGACCAGGGTGGCCACCGCCTCGGCGGGATCGGCGGTCTTTTCACCCTTCGGTCCCAGCACATTGGCCACCGCATTGACGATCGCGGTGCCGACGACGACGCCGTCGGCCGAGGCGCCGATGGTGCGAGCCTGCTCGGCGGTCTTGACGCCGAAGCCGACGCAGACCGGCAGCTCGGTGTGACCCTTGATGCGCTTGACCGCCGCCGCCACCTTGGCTGTGTCGGCAAGCGCGGAGCCGGTGATGCCGGTCATCGACACGTAGTAGACGAAGCCGGAGGTGTTCTGCAGCACTTTGGGCAGGCGCTTGTCGTCGGTGGTCGGCGTCGCCAGGCGGATGAAGTTGATGCCGGCTTTCAGCGCCGGGATGCAGAGCTCCTCGTCCATTTCCGGCGGCAGGTCGACGACGATCAGCCCATCGATGCCGCTGGCCTTGGCGTCGGTCAGGAAGCGATCGACGCCGTAGATGTAGATGGGGTTGTAGTAGCCCATCAGCACGATCGGCGTCTCATTGTCGCTCGCGCGGAATTCCGAGGCCATCCTCAGGGTCTTGACCAGCGTCTGGCCGCCCTTCAGCGCCCGCAGGCCGGCCGCCTGGATGGCCGGGCCATCTGCCATCGGATCCGAAAAGGGCATGCCGAGCTCGATGACGTCGCTGCCGGCGCCGGGCAGCGCCTTCATGATGGCGAGCGAGGTGTCGTAGTCAGGGTCGCCGCCCATGAAATAGGTGACGAGCGCCGGACGTCCCTCGGCTTTCAGCTTGGCCATGCGGCGGTCGATGCGGGTCGTCATTCTCAGATCTCCATGCCCAGCATCGATGCCACCGTGTGCACGTCCTTGTCGCCGCGGCCCGACAGGTTGACGATGACGATCTGGTCCTTGTCCATGGCCGGCACGATCTTCATCGCATGCGCGATGGCGTGTGCCGATTCCAGCGCCGGGATAATGCCTTCGACGCGCGTCGTCAGCTGGAAGGCTTCCAGCGCCTCGTCGTCGAGGATCGGCACATATTCGACGCGGCCAGTATCGCGCAGCCAGGAATGCTCCGGCCCGACGCCCGGATAGTCGAGGCCGGCCGAGATCGAATGGCCGTCCATGATCTGGCCATCCGAATTTTGCAGAAGATAGGTGCGGTTGCCGTGCAGCACGCCGGGTGCGCCCGCGTTCATCGAGGCACAATGCTCGATACCATCGAGGCCGCGCCCGCCGGCTTCGATGCCGATGATGCGAACATCCTTGTCGTCGAGGAAAGGGTGGAACAGGCCGATGGCGTTCGAGCCGCCACCGACGGCGGCGATGATGGTGTCCGGCAGGCGGCCTTCCTGTTCGAGGATCTGCGCGCGGGCTTCCGAACCGATCACCGACTGGAAGTCGCGCACCAGTTCCGGGTAGGGATGCGGGCCGGCGGCGGTGCCGATCAGGTAATAGGTGTCCTCGACATTGGTCACCCAGTCACGCAGGGCCTCGTTCATGGCGTCCTTCAGCGTGCCGTGACCGGCGGTGACCGGCCGCACTTCGGCGCCGAGCAGCTTCATGCGGAAGACGTTGGGGCTCTGGCGGGCGACGTCGGTGGCGCCCATGTAGACGACGCACGGATAGCCGAAGCGGGCCGCAACCGTTGCGGAGGCAACGCCATGCTGGCCGGCACCGGTCTCGGCGATGATGCGCTTCTTGCCCATGCGCTTGGCCAGCAGGATCTGGCCGAGGCAATTGTTGATCTTGTGCGAGCCGGTGTGGTTCAGGTCCTCGCGCTTGAAATAGACCTTGGCGCCGCCGAGATGCTTCGTCAGGCCTTCGGCGAAATAGAGCTTCGACGGCCGCCCGGCATAGTGGGTCGAGAGGTTCTGCAGCTCCGCCTTGAAGTCCGGATCATTCTTGACCTCGTTCCAGTGCCGCTCGAGGTCGAGGATCAGCGGCATCAGCGTCTCGGCGACGAAGCGGCCGCCGAAGATGCCGAACATGCCCTGCTCGTCGGGTCCTGTGCGGAAGGAATTGGGCATAGCCGGCTTGTTCATCGCCGATCTCCTGGTTCAAGAATTGCTCAGGCGGCGCGGTCGCCGCGCGCGGCCCTGACGGCCCGGAAAAACTGCTCGATCAGCGCCGGATCCTTGACGCCCGGAGCACTTTCCACGCCCGACGAGATATCTATCCCGGGCGGATTGGCTGATCTCAGGGCATCGCCGATGTTGGCGGCGTTGAGCCCACCGGAAAGCATGTAATCGACGCCGGCGTCAAGGCCGGTCAGAATGCGCCAGTCGAAGGCGACGCCGTTGCCGCCTGGCAGTTGCGAGCCTTTCGGCGGCTTGGCGTCGAACAGGAAGCGGTCGGCGATGCCAAGGAACGGCTCGATCCGCCCGAGATCTGCGGCCTCGCTGATCGACAGCGCCTTCATGACCGGCAGGCCGTAGCGGGCCTTGACCTCGGCAACCCGCTCGGGCGTTTCCGAGCCGTGCAGCTGCAGCATGTCAGGCTGCATCCTGGCGACGATCTCATCAAGGAAAGCGTCGCTGGCGTCGACGGTGACAGCGACCGCCCTGGCCTTGCCGCGCGCCGCTTCGCGCAGACGCCCAGCTTCGGCTGGCTCTACGAAACGTGGGCTCTTGGCAAAGAAAATAAAACCGACATGGCTGGCGCCGCCGGCCAGCGCCGCGGCCATTGCCGCGTCAGTCTTCAACCCGCAGATCTTGATATCGAGCGCCATGGCGCGGGGATTGGCACGAAACGGCCAAAGAGTCGAGAAAAAGCATGCTGTTGCCGCTAGGGCGGAACGCGCTACCTTTCAAACAGGGACACAGTTTCTCTCAGGCAGGGCGGGAGCAGACAATCATGGCCGACCAGACAGTTGCCGAACTCAGGCAGAAGATCGCACAGGCGCGCGAGGTGATCACGCTTCTGATGGACAAGGCCGCCTTCAACGGCGCCGAAGCGCACCGGGCGCTGGACTATTTCGGCAGCGATGCCTTCGACCGGAATTTTTTGCCGTGGCCGCAGCATGGCGCCGAGGGGCTGCGACCGGAGGAGCTCAACGCGGCGAATGATGATTGAGCGTTAGTCGAACACGATCGCCTGCAGGGCGCCGCCGTTGCGCTTCAGCCAGTCCTTGCAGCGCTCGGTGTCGGGGCAGAGCTTTTCGCAGAGCTTCCAGAATTTCGGGCCGTGGTTCATCTCTTTCAGATGCGCCACCTCATGCGCGACGAGGTAGTTTATCACCGGCGTCGGCGCCATCATGATGCGCCAGGAGAAGGACAGGTTGCCTTCCGAGGTGCAGGAGCCCCAGCGGCTGGACGTGTCCTTGAAGCGGATCGCCTTGGCGCGCTTGCCGAGCGCCTCGGTGTGTTTGACCACCAGCTTCTCGATCTCGCGCTTGGCCTCGCGCTTCAGATAGTCGGCGATGCGGCGCGGCAGGTGCACGCGCTCGCCATGCACGATCAGCAGCGGGCCACGCTCGTCGCGCGAAATGGTGACGGTGCCGCGCTTGGAGGGGTCGTGGACGATGCGGTGAGCCACGCCGCGCACCGGGATCTTGATGCCTGGTCTTACTTGAGGACGAGTCGGGACCTTGGCCAGCCGCTGCTCCAGCCAGTCCTGGTGACGGTCGAGGAATTTTTCCACCTCACCGCGGCGCAGGCCTGGCGGCACGGTGATGCGCAGACCCTGGCCGCCGGAATCGATGCGCAGCGTCAGGCGTCGCGCCCTGTGGTTCTCGACGATCTTGAGCGGCAGCGTGCGGCCGGCGACGCTGTGCTCGCGCTCGACGACGGGGGCCGGCGGGGCCGACTTGGGCTTGGTCAGGTTGCGGAAGAAGCCGATGGTCATGGCTGGACGATACGCGATTCGAGGAAAACGGCCAGTGGAGCGAACTCAAAAAGAGAACAAAAAAGAAACGGCGCCGCTCGCGCGACGCCGTTTTGTCGTACCAAGACCTGTCGCGCGGCCTCAGTCGTCAAGCAGGTTCGAGCCCTTGCGCTTGGGGTTCGCCGGGGTTGCCGGCTTGCCGGTCGTCGTCGGGGCGGTCGACTTGTTGCGGTTGGCCATGAAACGATCGAACTCGTCCTGGTCCTTGGCGCGGCGCAGTTCGCGGGCGTAGTCGTCGAACTCGGTCAGCATCTCGTCGAGCTTGCGGCGTTCCTCGGCGAGGCGCTCGAGCTCCTTCTCGCGCCAGTCGTCGAAAGCGACGTTGCCGGTGCGGGCGGAGCCATGGCCCCAGCGCGCGGCCTTGTCGGAACCGCGGCGGCAGCCGGCGAAGATGCCGTCGGTGGCGCGGTTCACGTCACGCTTGAACCCGTCGAGCCGGTCGCCCCAGATGATGTAGGCGAGCATGGCGAAGCCGAGCGGCCAGAACACCATGAAGCCGATCACCATCAACGCGATGGTCGCCGGCGTCCAGGCCGGACGGATCAATGCAGTTGTGTTCATTTTCTCCCAGTCCTTCCGTTGGAGACAGCCAATTCCGGCTGCGTGGAATCGAAATGGGAAGGGCAAAACAGCGATTCAAGACGAGCGGGCCCAAAACCGGACAAGCGGCTGAAATGATTGTCTCATTTTGAGTTCTTCGAGGAAAAGAACGACCATGCCGGCGACCAGGCCCCAGAAGGCCGCGCCGACGCCGAACAGCGTCAGCCCCGATGCGGTGACGGCGAAGGTGACGATGGCGGCCATGCGGTGGCCTTCGTCCTTGAGCGCGATCGACAGCGCGTTGGTCAGCGGCGCCATCAGCGCGAGGCCCGCCACCAGCACGATCAGGCTTTGCGGCAGCACGGCGAAGATCGCTACCAGCGAGGCGCCGAAGATAGCGAAGACAAAATAGGCCAGTGCGTAGAAAGGTCCGGTCTTCCAACGCTCGGCCGGGTCGGGATGAACGTCCGGTCCGGTGCAGATCGCCGCCGAAATGGCCGCCAGGTTGGAGGTGGCGCCGCCGAATGGCGCCGACAGCAGTGAAAAGAAGCCGGTGACGCCGATCAGCGGGCCGGGCTCGGGATGATAGCCGGCAGCTCTCAGCACGGCGAGGCCGGAGAGGTTCTGCGAAGCCATGGTGACGAGGTAGAGCGGCAGCGCGAGCCCGATGATGGCGCTCGCCGTGAACTGCGGCGCGATCAGCGTCAGCGTCGACAGTTCCGGCACCGGCAGGCCGCCGACACGGCCGGTGAGGAAGGCGGCCAGCCCGCCGCCGATCAGCACCGCCAGCACCGACAGGGCCGGGTTGAACAGCCGGATGACGAAGAAGGCGGCGATCAGCGGCAGGATCAGCCAGGGGTCGCCGGGTATGGCCTTGAACGCATTGGTGGCGAAGCCGACGAGGATGCCGGCCAGCATGCCGGAAGCAACGGAGGGCGGAATCCTGGCGATCAGCTGGGTCAGCGGCTTGAACAGGCCGGTGGCGATCAAAAGGATGGCCGTGACGATGAAGGCGCCGACCGCCTCGCCCACGGAAAAGCCGCTCGATGCCGCGACCAGCGCCAGGCCGGGCGTCGACCAGGCGGTGATGATCGGCATCTTCGTGCGCCAGGACAGCCACAGGCACTCGATGGCCATCGCCAGGCAGATCGCGGTCACCCCGCTCGCGGTTTCGATCTGCGTGGCGCCAACCGCCTTGGCGGCGGCGATGACGACGGCCAGCGTGCCGCCGAAGCCGACAATCGCAGCGACGAAGGCGGATATCGGAATGGAGATGCGCATGCTCACAGGCCTCGCTGCACCATATCGCCTACCACCCGCACCAGCATGTCGAGATCCTGCGGCCGCGACAGGCGATGGTCGCCGTCGGGGATGAGCGAAAGCGTCACGTCGTCGGACGGCAGAAGCGCCGCGAGCTTCAGCGCATGGCTGGACGGCACATCCGGATCGGCGAGGCCCTGCAGGATGTGCACCGGGCAATGGGTGTCGATCGGCCCGCCCATCACCAGGTTCTGCCTGCCGTCCTCGATGAGAGCGCGGGTGTAGATATAGGGCTCGGCCGAATAGTCCGACGGTTCGGCGAAGAACCCTTTTTCGGACAGATCGCGTTTCTGCGCCTCGGTCAGCGCCGGCTCGATCAGCTCGGCGGTGAAATCCGGCGCCGGCGCCAGAAGCACCAGACCGGCGACGCTGGCGTCGCCCGCCTTGCGCAGCTCCCGCACCATGCGCAGCGCAATCCAGGCGCCCATCGAGGAGCCGACCAGAACCTGCTTGCCCTGCGTGAAGCGGCGGTAGACGGCGAGGCTCTGGGCCAGCCATGTCGAGATGGTGCCGTCGGCGAAGACGCCGCCGGATTCGCCATGGCCGGAATAGTCGTGGCGCAGGAAGGCCCGGCCCTCCTTTGCCGCCCATCCGGCCAGCGTCTCGGCCTTGGTGCCCAGCATGTCCGATTTGTAGCCGCCGAGCCAGACGATGCCGGGCGCAGCACCCTGCGCCTGCCTGACGGCGATGCTGGTTCCCTCGACATCCAGAAACACGGGAGCGTTGGCGGTCATGGCTGGCGGCTGGTCCTGTTCCTTACGCCGGTCTTTTGGCACGGCAGGGCGTTCGACGAAAAGTGCTCAGTAACTTTCTTTGCTTGGTGCAGGCGCGGGATCAGGTGATTTCTCGAGAAGCCTGTGCTATTGACTTGCGCCGCGCGCTCACCACATTGGCGCGTCCTGAATATCGAACTGAAAACCCTGAACGAAACGGCTCAAGGAGACCACGACCATTCGCAGACCTTTCAAAGCAGCGGCGCCCACCAAGGATGGGCCGCGCTCCAATCGCGACATCCGGGTGCCCCGGGTCCAGCTTATCGACGCCGAAGGCCAGAACCGTGGCGAAGTTTCCATCAACGACGCATTGCTGCTCGCCGAAGAGGCCGGGCTCGATCTCGTCGAGATATCGCCCAACGCACAGCCGCCCGTCGTAAAAATCCTCGATCTCGGCAAGCTGAAATACGCCAACCAGAAGAAGGCGGCCGAGGCGCGCAAGAACCAGAAGGTCATCGAGATCAAGGAGATCAAGATGCGCCCGAACATCGACAGCCATGACTACGAGACCAAGATGAAGGCGGTGCGCCGCTTCTTCGAGGAAGGCGACAAGGTCAAGCTGACGCTGCGCTTCCGCGGCCGCGAGATGGCGCATATGGAACTCGGCATGCAGCTTCTGAACAAGGTCCGCGAGGAAGTAGCGCCGATCGCCAAGGTCGAGGCGGAACCGAAGCTCGAAGGCCGCCAGATGATGATGGTGCTGGCGCCCCGCTGACCGGGGCGGGCACCTTCTGCCAGTCCGATCCGTGCCGCAAGACTGGCCAGGCCTTCGCTGCGATCACGGCTTCGAGAGACCAGAATTAACCAGCCTTCACCGCAGCGTGCTCTAAAATCCGCCTGAATTGCGGAGCAGGGCGTCCCGACGATCGGCGGGGCGCCAGTTTTCAATCCGATCGCCGGCAAATCTCGACGATCGGATGCATCATGGTCGATGACGTCAAATATCCTGACACCACCCATGCAAAATATGGGTTGGGCAACTACCAGCATATACGCAGAATGGTGATTGCGGTGCTGATCGCGGTGCTGTTCGCGGCGCTGCTGTTCGGCCAGTCGACCTTTCCGCCCGATACCTGGGTGCATGAGTCGATCGAGATGATCGGTGTGCTGCTGATCTTCCTCGGCGTCGTCGGCCGCCTGTGGTCGACGCTCTATATCGGCGGACGCAAATCCTCCGAAGTGGTCACCGGCGGTCCCTATTCGATCACCCGCAACCCGCTCTATGTGTTCTCGACGGTCGCCGCCGCCGGGGTCGGGGCGCAGATCGGCTCGTTCAGCGGGATTCTGCTCTTTGCGCTCCTGTGCGCAGGGGCTTTCCACATCGTCATCCTGCGCGAAGAGAAGTTCCTCAAGGAGGCGCTCGGCGCGCCCTACCAGGCCTATCTCGCGCGCGTTCCGCGCTTCTTTCCCAACCTCTCGCTCTACGATGAAGGCGATACCGGCAGCTTCAAGCCGCGCCTGCTGCTCACAACGCTGCTCGACGGGCTGGTGTTCCTGGTCGCCCTGCCGGCCTTCGAACTGATCGACGGCGCGCAGCAGTCGGGCGTGCTGCCGGTGCTTTTCCGCCTTCCCTGAAGGACAGAGCGTCGCACGGCCTGAGGTGTTGCGCCCGGGCCCGCTTTGATCTATAGGACCGCCGTTCCCAGAAAACCGCCCGGCAGGGCATGCCGTGGCGGTTTCATTTGCTTTTCGGGCTTTGGTCGGCCCGAAGCGAACAAGAAGCGCGATGGTGCGCCCACAATACGGAGTAGCAAAATGCCCAAGATGAAGACCAAATCGGCCGCCAAGAAGCGGTTCAAAATTACTGGTACGGGTAAAGTGCTGTCGGCTGCGGCCGGCAAGCGTCACGGCATGATCAAGCGGTCCAACAAGTTCATTCGCAATGCCCGCGGCACGATGGTTCTGGCTGAACCGGACGGCAAGAAGGTCATCAAGAATTTTCTGCCGAACGGCCTCTAAGGCATTCGGTCTGGACCCATTTGTTTTACGCAATTCCGAACGGAAAACCGCCAGGCACTTTTCCTGGAATTGCTTTTAAGGAGATCATGACATGGCACGCGTAAAGAGAGGCGTCACCGCTCACGCCAAGCACAAGAAGGTCCTAAAAGCCGCCAAGGGCTTTTACGGCCGCCGCAAGAACACCATTCGCATCGCCAAGCAGGCGGTGGAAAAGTCGCTGCAGTACGCCTATCGCGACCGCAAGAACCGCAAGCGCTCGTTCCGCGCGCTGTGGATCCAGCGCATCAACGCCGCAACCCACGAGCACGGCCTGACCTATGGCCGCTTCATCGACGGCCTCAACAAGGCCGGCATCGAGATCGACCGCAAGGTCCTGTCGGACATGGCTATCCACGAGCCGCAGGCTTTCGCCGCGCTTGTAGCCAAGGCCAAGGTCGCGCTCGAATACCTCAAGAACACCACGCCGAACGCTTTTGAAAGCGCTGTAGCCTAACCAGCGCCTTCCCAAGCTTATTCGACACTTGATTTGGGAAACCCGCGCTGGCAGGGCTGGCGCGGGTTTTTCTTTGGCTCAATCAGGTCTGGAACATGAGTGACATGGAAACTCTCGAAAATTCTCTGATGGCCGACATTGCGTCGGCCGCCGACGAGCAGGCGATCGAGGCGGTGCGTGTCTCGGCGCTGGGCAAGAAGGGCTCGGTCTCCGAAATGCTGAAGACGCTTGGCGCGATGAGCGCCGAGGAGCGGCAGGTGAAGGGCCCGGCGATCAACGGGCTGAAAAACCGCGTCACCGAGGCGCTGACGGCGCGCAAGGCGGAACTGAAGGACGTGGCGATCGCCGTCCGGCTCGCCGCCGAGACGGTCGACGTGACGCTGCCGGTGCGCCAGTCGCCGGCCGAGCGCGGCCGCATCCATCCGATCAGCCAGGTCATCGACGAGATCGCGGCGATCTTCGGCGATCTCGGCTTCGCCATCGCCGAAGGTCCCGACGTCGAGACCGACTATTACAATTTCACCGCGCTGAACTTCCCCGAAGGCCATCCGGCGCGCGAGATGCACGACACCTTCTTCTTCCAGCCGGACGAGAAGGGCGAGCGCAAGCTGTTGCGCACGCACACCTCGCCGGTGCAGATCCGCACCATGGAGCGGCAGAAGCCGCCGATCCGCATCGTCATTCCCGGCAAGACCTACCGGCAGGATTCGGACGCCACGCACTCGCCGATGTTCCATCAGGTCGAGGGACTGGTGATCGACAAGACCGCCAATGTCGCCAACATGAAGTGGGTGCTGGAGGAGTTCTGCAAGGCCTTCTTCGAGGTGCCGAGCGTGAAGATGCGTTTCCGGCCGTCCTTCTTCCCGTTCACCGAGCCGAGCCTCGAGGTCGACATCCAGTGCGACCGCTCGCGGCCGGGCGAGGTGCGCTTCGGCGAAGGCTCCGACTGGATGGAGATCCTCGGCTGCGGCATGGTGCATCCCAACGTGCTGCGCCATGGTGGGCTCGATCCGGACGAATACCAGGGCTTTGCCTGGGGCATGGGCATCGACCGCATCGCCATGCTGAAATACGGCATGCCGGACCTGCGCGCCTTCTTCGACGCGGATGTGCGCTGGCTGTCGCATTACGGCTTCCGGCCGCTCGACCTGCCGACGCTGTTCGGAGGCCTCTCCGCATGACGGCGCCGCACACCGGCAGTTGCCGCTGCGGCGCGGTGCGGTTCGAGGCGTCGGCCGAGCCGCACCACATCAGCTATTGCCATTGCGGCGATTGCCGGCGGGCGAGCGGCGCGCCGGTGTCGGCCTTCGTCGGTTTCATGACCGACCAGATCGCACTCGACGGCAAGGCGCTGAAGAAGTTCGAGAACGGCCCGGTGACGCGCTCCTTCTGCGGCATCTGCGGCTCGCCGATCGCCTATACCGACGGGCGGCTCACCGGCCACATCTACTTCACCCTCGGCTCGATGGACCTGCCGGCCTACTTCAAGCCGACGCACCACGGCCATGTGCGCGAACAGCTTCCCTTCCTGCATATGCCGGACGACTTGCCGCGCCATCTCAGGACCAGCGTGCCCAGACCAGACGGAACACAGTCATGAAATTCACCCTCTCCTGGCTCAAGGACCACCTCGAAACCGACGCCTCGCTCAGCGAGATCGTCGAGCGGCTGACCGCGATCGGCCTCGAGGTCGAGCATGTCGACGACAAGGCAGGCCTGAAGCCCTTCGTGATCGCAAAAGTGCTGACGGCGGTGCAGCATCCCGACGCCGACCGGCTGCGCGTGCTGACCGTCGACACCGGCGACGGCAAGCCGCCGGTGCAAGTGGTTTGCGGTGCGCCGAACGCCCGCGCCGGCCTGATCGGCGCCTTCGCCGCGCCCGGCACCTATGTTCCCGGCATCGACGTGACACTCTCGGTCGGCAAGATTCGCGGCGTCGAGAGCCACGGCATGATGTGCTCCGAGCGCGAGCTGGAGATTTCGGATGAGCACAACGGCATCATCGATTTGCCGCAGGATGCGCCGGTCGGCACCAGCTTCGCCGCCTATGCGCATCTCGACGACCCGGTGATCGAGATCAATCTGACGCCGAACCGGCCGGACGCGACCAGCGTCTACGGCATCGCCCGCGATCTCGCCGCGAGCGGACTCGGCCGCCTCGTCGGCGGCGCGATCATGCCGCATGCCGGCAACGGCATGTGCCCGGTCAAGGTCAAGATCGAGGCGCCGGAACTCTGCCCCGGCTTCGCGCTGACCCTGGTCAGAGGCGTGAAGAACGGCCCGTCGCCGAAATGGCTGCAGCAGAGGCTCCTCGCCATCGGGCTCAGGCCGATCAGCGCCCTGGTCGACATCACCAACTACGTCACTTTCGACCGTGGCCGGCCACTGCATGTGTTCGACGCCGCAAAGGTCGCCGGCAACCTCACCGTGCGCCGCGCCAAGGACGGCGAAAAGGTGCTGGCGCTCGACGGCCGCGAATACACGCTGACGCCGGAGATGTGCGTGATCGCCGACGAGGACGGCGTCGAATCCATCGCCGGCATCATGGGCGGCGAGCATTCCGGTTGCGACGAGAACACCACCGACGTGCTGATCGAGTCGGCGCTTTGGGACCCGATCACCACGGCGCGCACCGGCCGCACGCTCGGCATCATCACCGATGCGCGCTATCGCTTCGAGCGCGGCGTCGACCCCGAATTCATGGTGCCAGGCATCGAGCTGGCGACCAAGCTGGTGCTCGACTTCTGCGGCGGCACGCCGACGGAGATCGAGGTTGCCGGCTATGCCGGCCACAAGCCGAAGGTGGTTTCCTTCCCGCTGTCGGAGGTGAAGCGGCTGACCGGCATCGAGGTGCCAAGGGAGGAAGCGCTCGCTATCCTCACCCGCCTCGGCTTCGAGCCGCGCAGTTCGGGCGACGACGTCGAGGTGAAGGTGCCGTCCTGGCGACCGGATATCGACGGCAAGGCCGACCTGGTCGAGGAGGTGATGCGCATCCACGGCGTCGACAACATCGCGCCGCAGCCGCTGACCTCGCATGACGCGGTCAACGGCAGGATCCTGACGGTGCTGCAGATCCGCACCCGCGCGGCCAAGCGCGCGCTGGCCGTGCGCGGCATGATGGAGGCCGTGACCTGGTCGTTCATTCCGGCCAAGCACGCCGAACTGTTCGGCGGCGGGCAGACGGCGCTGAAGCTCGCCAACCCGATCGCCGCCGACATGTCGGACATGCGGCCCTCGCTGCTGCCGGGCCTGATCACGGCGGCGCAGCGCAATGCCGACCGGGGCATCGGCGATGTCGCGCTGTTCGAAGTTTCCGGCACCTATGAGGGCGACCTGCCAGACCAGCAGCGGCGCGTCGCCGCCGGCGTGCGGCGCGGCACGGCCAAGCTCGACGGCTCCGGCCGCAGCTGGGCCGGCAATGCCGGGCCGGTCGGCGTGTTCGACGCCAAGGCGGACGCGATCGCAGCACTTGAGGCCTGCGGTGCGCCGGTCGACCGGCTGCAGATCGAGCCCGGCGGCCCGGCCTGGTACCATCCCGGCCGCTCCGGCACGATCAAACTCGGGCCGAAGACGGTGCTCGGCACTTTCGGCGAGTTCCATCCGAGGACGCTGGAAGCGCTCGATGCCTCCGGGCCAATCTGCGGCTTCGAGGTCTATGTCGATGCCGTGCCGGAGCCGAAGGCCAAGCCGACGAAAACCAAGCCGAGGCTGGAGCTGTCCGCCTTCCAGGCGGTGAAGCGCGACTTCGCTTTCGTCGTCGACAGGACGGTCGAGGCCGGCACGCTGGTGCGCGCGGCCCTCGCCGCCGACAAGAAGCTGGTCACCGGCGTCTCGGTGTTCGACGTCTTCGAGGGCGCGTCGCTGGGCGCGGCCAAGAAGTCGATCGCCATCGAGGTGTCGATCCAGCCGGTCGAAAAGACGCTGACCGACGAGGATTTCGAAGCGCTGGCCAGGCGCATCGTCGAGAACGTCAACAAGCAGACGGGCGGCGTGCTGAGGACTTAGAGCGGCTCAACGCCGCTCTAAGTGTTTGTTTTTGCACAATTCCGAACGGAAGGCCGCTTACACGCTTTCCTGGAATCGCGTCTGAGGGATTGCCGGCAGGTGGCGAATCGCCGTCCAAAGGGCGATGGACCATCTGCGTTATTCCGGCCTCTCATTCGATCACCAGTGCGCGGCGTTTCTCGCCATCGTGTCGGCCGACCCGCTGCTTGGCGAAACGCTGGCGCGGGTGCGCGCGCTTGCGCTGCCTGACTGGCTGGTGGTTTCCGGCGCGCTCTACAACAGCGTCTGGAACCATCTGACCGGCAAGCCGCCCGGCTACGGCATCAAGGATGTCGACCTGTTCTATTTCGACGACGCCGACGTTTCCTACGACGCCGAGGATGCAGTGATCCGCAGGGCGGCGCGGCATTTCGAGGGGCTGGCGCTGCCGGTCGAAGTGCGCAACCAGGCGCGGGTGCATTTGTGGTACCCGGAGAAGTTCGGCCGGCCGTGCCCGCGCTACATGAGTTCGAGCGATTCCGTCAGCTATTTCGCCTCGAGGACGCACGCGGTCGGGGTGCGCTACGACACGGATGGTGAGCTTGATCTGGTGGCGCCGTTCGGGCTCGACGATATTTTCTCGTTCCGCATCACACCGAACCGGGCGCTGGACAATCAGCGGACGCATGAGGCGAAGGGGGCGCGGGCGAAGGCGTGCTGGCCGGAGATTACGGTGGTGCCTTGGTGAAAACTCGGCGGGACAGCGCCCCCCTCTGCCCTACCGGGCATCTCCCCCACAAGGGGGAGATTGGCTGTCGCGGCCGTTTTCGCCAATCACCACCGTTGCAGGAAAGAGCGAGGCGCCCAAACCGCTGATCTCCCCCCTTGTGGGGGAGATGTCCGGCAGGACAGAGGGGGGCGCCTCGCACCGGCACCTCAACAAAAGGGACGCCGAAGCGCCCCTTTCCACTCAACTTCTTTCATTGCTCACCCATTCACCAGCGCCAGCAATTCCTCGGTGTAGCGCTTGCCGACCACCTTGTCGGGCGACAGCGCATCGCCGATCGCGGCAACCTCAGCCGCGCTGAGCGAAATCCCGGCCGCCGCCGTGTTCTGCTCCAGATGGCGGATTTTTCGCGCGCCGGGGATCGGCACGATGAAATCGCCCTGGTGCAGCACCCAGGCCAACGCGAGCTGGGCCGATGTCACGCCCTTTTCCGCGGCCATCTTCTCCAGCGTGGCAACAACCTTGGCATTGGCGGCCATGGCGTCGGCCTGGAAACGCGGCAGGCCGCAGCGCCAATCGCCGTCGCTCAAAGCCTCGGGCTTGGCGATGGTGCCGGTGAGCAGGCCACGGCCGAGCGGGCTGTAGGGCACAAAGCCGATGCCGAGCTCGCGGCAGACGGCGAACACCTCATCCTCGGGATCACGGCTCCATAGCGAGTATTCGCTCTGCACCGCCGATATCGGGTGCACGGCATGCGCCCGGCGGATGGTCGCGGCACTCGCCTCCGAGAGGCCGAGCGCCCGCACCTTGCCCTCGCGCACCAGCTCAGCCATGGCGCCGACCGTGTCCTCGATCGGCACGTTGGGGTCGACACGGTGCTGGTAGTAGAGGTCGATCACATCGGTGTTCAAGCGCTTCAGCGAGGCTTCGGCCACTGCCTTGACATGTTCGGGGCGGCTGTCGACGCCGGCCATGCGATCGGTGCCCGTGCCCTCCTCCAGGATCTTGAAGCCGAATTTGGTGGCGATAGTCACCTTGTCACGCACCGGCTTCAGCGCCTTGCCGAGCAGGATCTCGTTCTCATAGGGGCCGTAGACTTCGGCGGTGTCGAAGAAAGTGACGCCGATCCCGACGGCGCGGCGCAGCGTGGCGATCGCTTCGGCTTCCGGCTGGCCGCCATAGCCGAAGCTCATGCCCATGCAGCCGAGGCCGACGGGGAAGACTTCGAGTTCAGTTCCAAGCTTGCGGGTTTGCATCACGCATCTCCTTGTTGTGATGGAGGAGGAATAGCGCCTTGCACGTCGTTCGATAATCATGTCTCTTTCGCACGGCTTGTTCCAAAAGATAGATCAATGAACCGAACGAACCTTTCCCAGCTCGCGGTGCTCGCCACGGTCGCCCAATGCGCCAGCTTCCGCGGCGCCGCGCGCGAGCTCGGCATCGCGCCGTCGGCGGTCAGCCACGCGGTGTCGAGTCTGGAGGCCCGACTCCGCGTGCGGCTCCTGGCCCGCAGCACGCGCAGCGTGGCGCCGACCGAGGAGGGCGCGCAGCTGCTCGAACGGCTGCGGCCGGCGCTCTCCGAGATCGACCTGGCGCTGGAAACGGCGGTCGAGGCGCGCGACCGGCCAGCCGGCAATCTCAGGCTGACCGTGCCGCGCACGGCGGCGCACCTGACGCTGACGCCGAGGCTCGGCGCCTTTGCCGCTGCCTATCCCGACATCGTGCTGGAGATCGTCATCGAGGACCGCTTCACCGATGTCGTCGAAGGCGGCTTCGACGCCGGCGTGCGGCTCGGCGAGAGCCTGCAGCGCGACATGATCGCGGTCCGCATCGGCGCGGATCTTCGCGGCGCCGTTGTCGGCGCGCCGTCCTATTTCGCGACGAGCCCCAGGCCGCGCCACCCGCGCGAGCTTGCCGACCACCGCTGCATCCGCTTCCGCTTCTCCAGCGGCATCCTCTACCGCTGGGAGTTCGAAAAGGGCGGCGAGGAGATCGAGATCACCGCGCAAGGGCCGCTGATCCTCGACGAGGACCATCTGATCGCCCAGGCGGCGATCGACGGCGCCGGTCTCGCCTTCGTCTTCGAGGACTATGTGCGGGCGCCGCTCGACGACGGCAGGTTGATCCGCGTGCTCGAGGACTGGTGCCCATCCTTCGACGGCTTCTTCGTCTATTATCCGAGCCGCCGGCAGATGCGGCCGGCACTGAGGGCTTTTGTGGATTTCTTCAGGGTTGCGAGTTAGCCACCCTCCCGCAAGGGGGAGAGTGGAAGAAAGCCGGAAGCGGGAGCGTTTGCGCACCATGCAGGCAGCAGTCACCAACTCCTCCACCCGCTATGGCTGGGCGATGATCATCCTCCACTGGCTGATCGGGGTGATCTTCATCGGCCAGTTCGTGCTCGGCTTCGTCATGGTGCGGATAGAGAGCCAGCGCACCGCCTTCGAGCTGATCCAGCTGCACAAGTCCTTCGGCTTCCTGCTGCTCGGCTTGATTATCCTGCGCATCGCCTGGCGGCTCGGCAACATCGTGCCGGCCTTGCCGCCATCGGTCGGGACCGTGGAGCGGCGCGCGGCGCCGCTCGCGCATTTCGCGCTTTATGCCTTCCAGATTGCGCTGCCCCTGTCCGGCTGGGCGCTGGTGTCGGTCTCGACTTTGGAAATCCCCAGCATGCCGTTCAACCTGTTTGTGATGCCCAACCTGCCGTTGACCGAATCCGACGCCGCGGAGAGTTTCTGGACGGCGGCGCACTGGTATCTCGCCTATGCCGGCATCGCGCTTGTCGCACTGCACATACTGGCGGCATTGCGCCATCATTTCCTGCTGCGCGACAACGTGCTTGCGCGCATGATCACGCCTTCGTCAGGTGAGGAATAGAACGGCATCGTCATTCGTTGGTGAGGCGAGAAGACAGCAATGCGCTGCCTCAGCAAAAGGACCATCTCCATGCATGCGCGCATCCTCGGATACGCGGCCGTTGCCGCTTGCCTTGCCATGCCTGTTTACGCGGCGGTTGCGCTCAGCGACGCCGCCGGCAGCTATACGATCAGCCCTGCCGCATCGAGCATCCGCTTCACCATTGGCAAGGCCGGCGGTGGCGGCTTCGACGGCGCCTTCGCCCGCTTCAAGGGCAGCATCCGCATCGACAACGCCAATGTCGAACGCTCGCAGGTCAACCTGACCATCTTTCCCGAGAGCGTCGGCACCGGCCAGAACCGCATCGATGCCTTCCTGCGCTCCGACGCGGTGTTCGACAGCGCCAACAGCCCGGAGATCCAGTTCCGCTCGACCAGCGTGAACCGCACCAGCGAGACAACCGCCATCGTCGCCGGCCGGCTGACGGCGCGCGGCAAGACATTTCCGGAAACGTTCACCGCCGAGCTCGGCAGCCTCAAGGCCGGCACGATCAAGTTCCATGTCACCGGCAAGGTGCTGCGGTCGCGCTACGGCATGGATGTCGGCACGCCGATCTATTCCAACGTCGTCAACTTCGACATGACACTGACGGGCAAGAGGGGCTAATTTCTAAGCCCCGCCTCCTCGGGTTCGTCATCCTAGGGCGAAGCAAGGAGCGAAGCGACGCGCGCAGACCCTAGGATCCATTCCGTGGCGCTAAGGCGTTGCAATGGTTACAGAATTTTGCACCGCTGCACTTTAAGTCATAGGTCACGGCATGGATCCTCGGGTCAAGCCCGAGGATGACGAAGGCGCTTTGTGACCCGCGTCTGCGATTGGCTTTTCCCCTGAATTGGGGCACACCTCCATGATGCAATTCGACATGGAGAAGCGTGATGTTCCGATGGGGTGTTTTGTCGACGGCCAAGATCGGCCGCGAGCAGCTTTTGCCGGCAATCGTCGAGGCGGACAACGGCATATTGTCGGCGATCGCCAGCCGCGATCTCGCAAAGGCCCGGGCGCTGGCCGACCGCTTCGGCGCGCCGCATGCCTTCGGCTCCTATGAGGAACTGCTCGCCTCCAGGGACATCGACGGCGTCTACATCCCGCTGCCGACCTCGCAGCATATCGAATGGACGGCGAAGGCGATCGAAGCGGGAAAACATGTGCTGGTCGAAAAACCTCTTGCGCTCGACGCCAAGGCCATCCCGCCGCTGATCAAGCTGCGCGACCAGAAGAAGGTGCTGGTGTGCGAGGCCTTCATGGTCATCTACCACCCGCAATGGATCAAGGTGCGCGACCTGATCGCCAGCGGCGCCATCGGCCGGCTGCGCCATGTGCAGGGCGCGTTCTCCTATTACAATGTCGACCCCAAGAATATGCGCAACCAGCTCGACCTCGGCGGCGGTGCGCTGCCCGATATCGGCGTCTACCCGACAGTGTCGACACGCTTTTCGACCGGCAAGGAGCCGCTCCGCGTGCAGGCCACGATCGAGCGCGACAAGACCTTCGGCACCGACATCTATTCCTCGATCCGCGCCGATTTCGGCGACTTCGAACTGTCCTTTTATCTCTCGACGCAGATGGCGGCGCGGCAGGTGATGGTGTTCCACGGCGAGAAGGGTTTCATCGAGGTGTTCTCGCCGTTCAATGCCGGGCTCTACGACCATCATCGCATCGAATTGCACAACCAGAACCACACCGAGGCGCAGGTGTTCCGCTTCCCCGGCACGCAGCAGTACCGGCTGGAGGTCGAGACTTTCGCGCGAGCAGCCCAGGGCGGCAAGGAACGCGTCTTCACGCTGGAGGAATCGGTGCTGAACCAAAAGGTCATCGACGCCATCTTCCGCGCCGGCGGCAAGGACGGCTGGGAGCCGGTCTGAGTCTTTGTATTGACGCAATTCCGGACGGAAAACCGCTTCACACTTTTCCTGGAATTGCTCTATCGGCCTGGGGGGAGCAACAATGGCTGACGACGCGGATGTGGTCATTGTCGGCGCGGGGCTGGCCGGCCTCGTTGCCGCGGCCGAACTGGCGGAGGCCGGCAAGAAGGTCATCATCGTCGACCAGGAACCGGAGCAGTCGCTGGGCGGCCAGGCCTTCTGGTCGTTCGGCGGGCTCTTCCTGGTCGATTCGCCGGAACAACGACGCATGCGCATTCGCGACTCCCACGACCTCGCGCTGGAAGACTGGATGGGCACCGCCGCCTTCGATCGGCCTGAGGATTTCTGGCCGCGCAAATGGGCCGAGGCTTATGTCGGCTTCGCCGCCGGCGAGAAACGCGCCTGGCTGGTGGAACGCGGCCTGAAGTTCTTCCCGGTCGTCGGCTGGGCCGAGCGCGGCGGCGGCAATGCAATCGGCCACGGCAATTCGGTGCCGCGCTTCCACGTCACCTGGGGCACCGGCCCCGGCGTGCTCGAACCCTTCGTCCTGCGCGTGCGCGAGGCGCAAAAGCGCGGGCTTATCCAGTTCAAATTCCGCCATCGGGTCAACGAGCTGACGCGAACGGGCACGACCGTCGATGGCGTGCGCGGCGACATCCTCGAGCCGAGCACCGTCGAGCGCGGCCGCAAGAGCTCGCGCGCTGTGGCCGGCGATTTCGAGCTTCATGCGCAAGCGGTGATCGTCGCTTCCGGCGGCATCGGCGCCAATCACGAGCTGGTGCGCAAGAACTGGCCGCAACGGCTGGGCAGCGCGCCCGCGCGGATGATCACCGGCGTGCCCGACCATGTCGACGGCCGCATGCTGGCGATCACCGAGGCTGCCGGCGGCAGGGTCATCAACCGCGACCGCATGTGGCACTATGTCGAGGGCATCAAGAACTGGGCGCCGATCTGGACCGACCACGCGATCCGCATCTTGCCCGGCCCGTCGTCGCTGTGGCTCGACGCGCGCGGCAAGCGCCTGCCGGTGCCGCTCTATCCGGGCTTCGATACGCTCGGCACGCTCAGCCACATCATGAGCACCGGCTTCGACTATTCCTGGTTCATCCTGACGAAAAAGATCATTCAGAAGGAGTTCGCGCTGTCGGGCTCCGAGCAGAATCCTGACCTAACCGGCAAGAGCTGGCGCCAGGTGCTGGGACGCGCGACGTCGGGCATTCCCGGCCCGGTGAAGGCTTTCATGGAGAAGGGCGAGGATTTCATCTTCGAGGCTGAGCTGCCGAAGCTGGTGGCGCGCATGAATGCGCTGGCCGGCGGCGAGCCGCTGCTCGAGGTTGCCAAGGTCGAGCGCGAGATCCGCGCCCGCGACCGGCAGCTCGACAATCCATTCTCGAAGGACATGCAGGTGACGGCGCTGCGCGGCGCCCGCGCCTATCTCGGCGACAAGCTGATCCGCACCGCCAGGCCGCACAAAATGCTCGATCCGGCCAACGGCCCGCTGATCGCGGTACGGCTGAACATCCTCACCCGCAAGACGCTGGGCGGCCTGCAGACCGATCTCGACAGCCGCGTGCTCGATGCCGGCGGCCAGCCGGTGCCGGGGCTCTACGCGGTCGGCGAAGCCGCCGGCTTCGGCGGCGGCGGCGTGCATGGCTACGCGGCGCTGGAAGGCACCTTCCTGGGGGGCTGTATTTTTTCCGGGCGAGGCGCGGGACGGGCGGCTGCGAACGCGGTTGTCTGAACGATCGGGCGGCGTTGCCGCAAACTCGTGAAGTCGGGACCACCCATCTGCGGCACAATTTCCAGCGACAGATATTTCGAAGTCGATACCCCAAAAAACATCACGATGCGCTGAGACTCACAACGAGTCGCGTCCGGCAAGTTTTGGATGATTTCCTAAGCAAGACCGTCTCGTGCGGCGGGTATCCACGCGCATTAACAGATGCTAATATTATCTGTTACTCGGAAACGTCGCAATGTTCAGGATTTGCTTGTTGTGCACCTGCCTGCTTTTTCTGGCCGGCTTGTCGATAGCGGCATCCTCCGAGGCTGAAATCGGCCAGCGCAGCCACAGATATGCACTTGTCATCGGCAACTCCGCCTACCGCTATGCGCCATCGCTCCCCAACGGGGTTAATGACGCGAATGCGATCGCTCGAATTTTGGAAGAGACGGGGTTTAAGGTCACCCTTGGCCTGGATGCTGACGCCTCAACGTTCAGGGAACTCATCGGAAAATTCAGGCGAAACTTGCAGCCGGGTGATGTCTCCCTTTTTTACTACGCCGGACACGGGCTCCAAGCGAACGGAGAAAACTACCTATTGCCTGTTGATGCCGTCCTTCAACGTCCGGCCGACTTGGCTCTGGAGGCTGAGCGCTTGCAAGACATTATCGCCGCCATGACGGCCGAGGAAAATACCGCCATCGTCCTCCTCGATGCCTGTCGGGACAATCCTTTCGTCAAGCAACTAAGTGGACAGAGTCAGAGTCGCGGCTTTGCGATAGAAAAGGGGCTGGGAGCCCTGGATGCCGGCAGAGGGGTCTTCATCGGCTTTGCAACACAGCCCGGCAACGTCGCTCTCGATGGAGCCGTCAATCATAGCCCGTTTGCTGACTCTCTTGTGAGGCGCATAAAGACTCCTTCGATCGACATTGAAATTCTCATGCGTCGCGTTCGCTTGGACGTCATGAACGCGACGTCTGGGAGGCAGGTTCCCTGGAGCAACTCGTCCTTGGTGGAGCCGGGGTTCTCTTTTAACCCAGATGCCGCGTCTGGTCAGTCTCCGTCAGAACTCCGTCAGCCAGACATCAATACGGCGACGGAACTCGAATTTTGGAAATCGATCAAAGATACATCCGATGCCTCGATGTATCGTGCTTACCTCGCGGCATTTCCGAATGGAGCATTCGTCGAAATTGCGAAGAGCCGAATTGCCAAGTTCGAAGCACCTGCACCACCACGCAAAAAAATCTTGCCCAAGAAAATCAGCCGTAAGCCGCAGGCCTCATTGCCTGTCGACAAGCCTTCCGCCAATCGCTCGGCGGAAACGACCGAACCTGCTAAACCGGAATCCGTTGGACGGTGCAGGGATGGCAACAAAGAGAAATGTCGCCAGAGATGCCGTGAAGGCGTAAGGCGTGCCTGTCGAAAGCTGCAACAGCTTGGGGGTTAAGCGACCCGCGGATTATCGCCTTGCGTAGCAAATTCGGGTGCGTCGCGGCGGGCGTGTTCGCTTGATCCCACAATCCAACATTGCGACGTGAGGCATGCCTCCAGATTACCGGCTGGCCAGCACCATGCGGTTGCCTTCGCTATCGCGGAATTCGGCGACAGTGCGGCCCGGCTGCCATGGCGCTTCCTGCGGCTCGGTGACGATCTCGACGCCCTTCGCCTTCAGCGATGCGACCGTGCCCTCGACGTTGTCGTCGACCAGCACGAGCACCGGGTCGGCGCTCGGGACCGCGTCGGCGCGCCTGATGAAATGCAGGTTGGTGACCGAGAAGGGAAACGCCAGCTCGATCCAGCGCCAGCCGCCCTCGCCCATCGGCTGGTCGGCTATCACCTGGCAGGCAAGGTGATCGGCATAGAACGCCTTGGCGCGGTCCTGGTCGAAAACCGGAAGTTCGGCAAACTGGATATGCATGATGTCTCTCCTCATCGCGGAGGCCGCGACGCGGCCTCGACGGATGAAAGACGACGCAGACGCGCAAAAAGATTCGGAACCCTGAGAATCTTTTCGATGCTGCGGAACGTCTTCCTCCTGTAAACCCAGAAAAGGAGATGACAATGGGCTACAATCTGATCCGCTACGGCGTGAAGGATGAAAGCCTCGCCGAAAACCGTACGCTGGTTGCACAGGTGTTCGAGGCGCTCGACGAAACGAAGCCGCAATCCGTTCGCTACCTCGTTCTGGAGCTGGAGAATGGCGAGTTCGTCCATCTTGTCAGCCAGGACGGCGACGGCCTTACCGGGCTCGCCGCCTTCAAGGCCTTCAGCGCCGACCACGCCGGGCGTCGCTCCGGACCGCTCGCCAGATCGGCGGCAAAAATCGTCGGCAACTATCGTATGCTGGACAATGCCAGTGAGGCCATGCCGGCCTGACCACAGGTGTCGGCACGGCCTTGGCGCCATGCAGCAGCCGTCTCGGGAATGAATGCAATGAGCTCATCGAAACTCGACCGGGCGGCGCTGGAGGCAATGCTGGCCGGCCTGCGTCCGAAGCTGCATCGCTACGCAGCCCGCATGGCCGGCTCGGTGATCGACGGCGAGGATATCGTGCAGGAGACGGTGCTGAAGGCGCTGCAGGCGCTCGACGGCGGCGCTGCGGTCGAACGTGCGGAGCAATGGCTGTTTCGCATCGCCCACAACGCGGCGCAGGATCATCTGCGCCGGCGCCAGCGGGAGCGGTTGCGCATGACCGAGGCCGACATGACCCAGATCGAAGACCCGTCCGGCAGCGCCGATGCCCGGCTCGCTGCCGCCACAAGCCTGCGCAGCTTCATGCGGCTTTCCGTGGCGCAGCGCAGCGCCGTCATCCTCGTCGACGTGCTCGGCCTCAGCCTCTCCGAGACCTGCGAGGCGACGGGCGCGACGCTGGCTGCGACCAAGGCGGCGCTGCATCGCGGCCGGGCCGAACTCAAGTTGCTTGCTTCGGCGCCGGATGAGGCGGCTCTGCCGAAATTCGATACCGAGGAAGAGCGTCGGCTGCGCCGCTACGTCGACCTGTTCAACGCCCGTGACTTCGATGCCGTCAGGGCACTGATCGCCGAGGATATCCAGCTCGAGGTCGTCAACCGCACGCGTCTCAGCGGCAAGAAGGAAGCCTCGACCTATTTCGGCAACTACGACCGCGCCGGCGACTGGGCATTGTCGCTTGGCTTTGTTGACGGCCAGCCGGCCATCTTGATCCGCAACCCGCAGGCTGACGATGCGGTGCGCGGCTTCGTGCTTGTCGAATGGCGCGGGGATGACGTCGTCCGCATCCGCGACTTCCGCTACGCACCTTACTGCCTGGCGGATGCGGATATCCGTCCGACCGACTGAGCGGAAGCGAGGCGCCATCACTGCCCGAGCAGATCGCGCCGCGTCGAGAGGGCAATAGCCCGGCAGCGCCGGTGCCGCCCGGCTATCCTTCCGCTGAAAACCGCCGCGCCAGGTTCTGCTCGCGGAACGCCGCAGTCACATGGTCGACGAAAGCGCGGGTCTTGGCGGGCAGCAATTTCTGGCTGGCGAAGTAAAGCGAAATCGCGCCGAGGTCTGCATGCCAATCCGGCAGCAAGCGTTGCAGCGCACCGCTTTCCAGGTGCCGCTCCACATAGGGCACGGCGATCATCGCCACGCCCAGGCCCATCAAGGCGGCACGGCATATCGCCTCGGGATCGTTGGCCACCATGCGCGCCTTATGTTCCAGCGTCGTTTCGGCGCCTTCGCGGTTGCGCATTCTCCAGACGCGGACGCGACCCGTATGGGCCGAACGCATGGAGATTCCGTCCAGCGTGGCCAGTTCGTGTGGTTGCCGCGGCGGCTGGCGATCCTGCAAATAGCCCGGCGAAGCCACCGCAATGACATGCAGCGGCGCCAATCGCCGGGCTATCACACCGGTCGCCAGTTCCATGCCGCCGCCGATGGCGGCATCGAAGCCTTCGCTGATCAGGTCGACCTGACGGTTCTCGAAGCTCCAGTCCAACTGAACATCGGGGTAGCGCGCCATGAAGGCCGGCAGCAACGGCAGCACATGGTCCAGCCCGAAGGTCAAGGCCATGCTCACCTTGAGCACGCCGGCGGGCTTGCCTGCGTGCGTGGTCACGCCGGCAATGGCCGACTGGATGGATTCGACGCCATCGGTGACCGATCCCAGAAAGCGCTCGCCATCCTCGGTCAGGGCGAGGCTTCGGCTGCTGCGCTGAAACAGGCGAATGCCCAGGTTGCGTTCCAGCATCGCGACGTTGCGGCTGATCGCGGCAGGCGTCACACCCAGCCGCCGCGCCGCCGCGGAAAAGCTGCCGCATTCGGCGCTTCGGATGAAAGATTCCAGGTTGGCCAGCGTTTCCATGCAGCGATCTTAAACGAACAATTGAAGCTGGTTCTAGCCATCAATGACTAATCGAAGCAGATCGCGCAATTATTTATTGGCCTCAAGATGCCCCCATACGAGGTCGTGGCAATGTCCATCCCGGCGGAAGCTTCCATCGATTACGAACGCCTCATGCAGGCGAACCTGGAGCGAGTGTTCGGCGAGCGTGACGCCGGGCGGCGCCTGGCGGCGATCCGCGAGATTTATGGCGCAGACGCCGTGCTCTACGAGCCGCATGCCTCGGCCGCTGGCCACGCCGCCATAAACGGGGCGGTGACGGCGCTCCTGTCGAGCCTGCCGCCAAGCTTCGCCTTCACCGCGATCGGCCCTGCCGTCGGCCACCACGGCGTCGGCCGGCTGCGCTGGCAGTCCGGGCCGTCGAACGGTCCCGCAGCGGTCACGGGAACCGATGTCGCGCATTTCCAGCGTGGCCTCATCCAGACCCTGCACGTCTTTCTCGATCCACCCGCCGCCTGAGCAACCCTCAGCTTTTTCCAAGGAGTTTTCCATGCCCAAGACCGGTCTCGGCGCCCTGCTTCGCCCTGAAGACAGCATCCTCGTGCTGATCGACCATCAGCCCTACCAGTTCACCAACCTCAACAGCCACGAGCCGACGATGATCGTCAACAACGTCATCGGCCTGGCCAAGACGGCGAAGGTGTTCAATGTGCCGACGATCCTCACCACGGTGATCGAGGAGCGTGGCGGCTACCTGATCAAGGGGCTTCAGGATGTCTTTCCGGAGCAGAAGCCGATCAACCGCACCTTTATCAACACCTGGGAAGACCCGAACGTCACCGACATCGTCAAGAAGAGCGGCCGCAAGCAGCTGGTGCTGGCCGCGCTGTGGACCGAGATATGCCTCGCCATGCCGGCCATCCAGGCGCTCGGCGAGGGCTACGATGTCTTTGTCGTCACCGATGCCTCCGGCGGCGTTTCGGCGGAATCCCATGACATGGCCGTACGACGCATGGCCGCCGCCGGCGCGGTGCCGATCACCTGGCTGGCCGTCATGGCTGAATGGCAGCGTGACTGGGCGCGGGAAAAGACCGCGACCGCGCTCGCCGGCGTGCTCGCCGAGCATGGCGGCGCCAGCGGCGTCGCCTTCGCCTGGGAAATGCAGCTTCTCGGCGGGCATGCCGGATCGGGCCACTAGGCCGCACCGGGAAGGCAACGCAGGCGGGGCGGCCCCTGGGCCGTCCCGTCGAACTGGCTGGCTCCGGCGCGGCGGCATCCACCTCGCGCCAGCATGCCGTCGGTCACTGATCGACGACAAGCCGCAACGCCCGGGATGCCGGCTGCAGCTGGACCTGCCTACCCCAATCGAAGGCAATGAAATCCTGCTCGATGCCGTCGGCGAAGATCACGCCGCCCTCGTTCATCCGCGACGTGACGAGAAGCGGGTTCCCGGTGATCTTGCCGGCGCGCAAAGTGGTGGCCGTGGCCACGCTCGGAAACGGCTCGCGCACCCAGAAGCCCACCGCATGCTCTTCACGGTCGAGGGAAAGCTCGAGATGCGTCGCTTCCATGATCGAGCGGGCCCAGCCCGTCGCGCCGGTGCCGGAGGCGACGATGAGGCCGCTCGAGGAATGGTTTTCCGCCTCGCCCCCGGCCTCGATCCGGTAACGCGCCGACTGGTGGCTGCGATGGCCGACAAAGATCTCGTTGAGCGCGAGCAGCGTTTCACCGCCGTCGAGCTCGGCCTCAACCATGGTTCGTGATTCCACCTTCGCCTCGCCGGCGGCGCTGGCGGCTAGCAGCTTGCCCAGCCGGCCGACGCCGATGCGAACCAGGACACCGTCATAGAGGTCCGGCGCCGGATTGACGCCGAGCACTGGCTGGCCGTTGAGGTACTTGGCGACATTGGCGACCAGCCCGTCCTGCCCGAGCGGCACGACAACGTCGTCCGCCGCGAACAGGAAGCGGTCGAGGTCGGCGCGCTTGACCAGGGTCTGCCGCCAATCCGCCGGCACCGAGGCCCGCGCGGTACCCAGCACGGCATGGAAATTGGCGTGTCGGGCCTCGATATTTTCTAGCCGCTGGTCCCGCGTCTGCAGGAAGAAGCGTGCCTGGTCGCGCGTCGCGTGGCGCGCGACCAGAAGCTCGTAGTCGGTCTCACGCGTCACGAAGACCGCGCGGGGTCGGTTCGCCGCCATGGTTCGCCCCCCTCAGCGGGCCTCGATCACCGCCGGGCTCTTGCGGAATTCGCCGAGCACGGTGGCGAGCAGGTCCGGCGTCACGTTGACATGCTCGATCTTCTCCAGCTTGCCGGCCAGCTGCTGGGCGGCGAGGCCGAGCAGGATCGCGGGCGGCAGGTCGCGGTAGATGGCGATGCGCTGCCGTTCGGCCTCGGCCCTGGCGCCCTCGACCGAGCGGATGCGCTCAGCCTCGGCCGCCGCCTCGACCTGCTGCGCCTCCGCCGCGCCGGTGGCGCGGTTGCGGGCGTTCTCGGCCTCCTCGGCAATCAATAGCTTCTCGCGCCGGGCCAGCTCCGTCCTGGTCGCCATTTCATTTTCGGCGATGGCGCGCTCCTTTTCGACGGCGAGTGCCCGGCGTTCGAAGGTCGCCTCGTCAGCCTTCTGCTGCAGCGCCTCGAAGGTCGGTGTCTGCAGTGCCCGCTCGAGCTCGCTCGTCGGGGTGAGGTTGGTGAGCCGCACGGTGACGGCGGCGACGCCGATGTCGATCAGCGCGGGGTCGGCGGCAACCACCGCCTGCAGCCGCTCGCGCAAGGGCGCGGGGCCGGCGTCGAGGAGCGCGCGCACCGGGCCTTGCCCCAGATATTGCTGCACCGCCTGATTGGCGATGCCGGCGATGCGCGCCTGTATCTTCTCGATCGGCTCGCCCTGCGGCTTGCCTGTCCTCAGATTGATGCTGAAGTCGACGCGCTCCGCCAGCCGCTCGGGATCGACGACATGCCAGCCGATCGTGCCCTGCACGGCCACGGTCTGGAAATCCTGGCTGCGGCCCTTGACGAACAGCGTCATCTCGCGGTCGTCCATCGGCACTTCGGCGATGCTGGCGGTTTCCGGCGCGAACCAGAACACCAGGCCGCGGCCGCTCTGCTTCACGCGACCATCGCGATAGCGGATGACGTGGCTGCTTGCCTCGCTGCGGAGCTGGGCGATGAACCCAAAGTTGCGGATGGTGGCCATGGTGGTGTCTCCCTCAATCGGTCACGGACGCTGGAAACGATACAGTTCTGCCGGTCGGTAGGCGGTGCCCGCCTCGTAGGCGCCGGTCGCCGCCAACCAGCCCTTGTCGAGCAGTCGCCGGCGAAAGGCCGGCTTGTTGAGCGATGCACCGAGAATTGCCTCGTGCACGTCCTGGAGCTGCCGCAGCGTGAACAGCTTGGGCAGCAGCGCGAAGGCAACGTCGGAATAGTCGAGCTTGCCGCGCAGCCTGAGCATCGCCATTGCCAGGATGTCGGCATGGTCGAAGGCGAGCGCGAGCTTTTCGTTGTCCGGCGACAGCACGCTGACCGGACCGCCAGCCTCACCGGCCCAGGGCACGTGGATGGCGGCGGGCATCAGAGTTGGCATCGCCCGCGCGGCCGCGTCGAAAGCTTTCTCGGTCAGCAGAGCGAGATAGGCGACGCTGATGATGCGCATGCGCGGATCGCGATCCACCGCACCGAATGTGTAGAGCTGTTCGAGGTGGGCTTCGGCCATTCCGGCCTTCTCGCGCAGCACGCGCGCGGCCGCGGCGTCGAGGGACTCGTCGATACCGACAAAGCCGCCCGGCAGCGCCCAGCGGCCTGCATGGGGATGCTGGTCGCGCCTGAGCAGCAGGACTGCCGGGCGGCCTTCGCGCAGCCCCAGCAAGACGAGGTCGACCGCCACCGACGGCCGCTGGAATGCGCTGGGATCGTAATCCTTGAGGAAATCGGTCTCGGTCATCGACGTGTCTCGCCTCTAATATACAAGATATATATATCTATTCTGCATATATGTCAACAGGCGACTGGTCCGTATCCGATTCCAACCTTCCGCTCGGCGGCACCTCTTGGAACGCCAGGCAAATCCGTGCGTTTGCACAGACGGAGCGCGCACAATGGCATCTATCCGATACATCGTGACGAGCGTAGACAGATCGGTCGAATTCTACCGCGACAAGCTCGAGTTCTCGGTGAACATGCACAATCCCGGCAAGTTCGCAGCGCTTGTTCGTGATGACCTGACGCTCTACTTGAGCGCGCCCGGAGCAGGCAGTGGAGGAACAGCCGGCGGCAACCCCGAACCCGGTGGATGGAACCGGTTCATGATTGTTACAAAGGACTTAGATGGTCTCATCAGCCGGTTGGATGCCGGTGGGGCCGAATTTAGAGGGGCAGTCAGCGAAGCGGGGGCCGGCCGAGCCAGGCTTTTGAAAGACCCATCCGGTAACCTGATAGAACTGTTTGAATTCAAATAGGGTGGCAATGTCGCCCGCGGCGGCATTAGGTCGTTAACAATTCATGTAATATGGCGCAGATATTGTCGGCGCGCAGCAGCCCAGGAAAGTGAGCCGTTACAGTGCGCCATACAGCCGCCAAGCCCTTGCAACTTGTCATTCACAATGATGACCAGACTCCGTGGCCGTTTGTCGTCGATCTCATCCGCTCGGTCTTTGGTCGATCGGAGGCGGAAGCAGAAGCGTTGACCGCGACAGTATCGCAGCAAGGAAGGGCCGCGTGCGGCAGCTATCCATCCGCGGTCGCGAAGGCCATGCTGGACACGGCGCAGCAGCGCATCAAGGCGGCCGGTCACCCGCTTCGCATCACGGCCGCTCCGTATAAGACAGAGGAATTGGCCGGCGCCGGCGATCCGCCACAGGCTTCGCGGGACAGGAAGTTCAAATATGCCTACGAGGCCATCGGCTGGCATTTCAGCGGACTGGCACATGACGAGATCATCGCAACGTCGCGCCAGTTTCCCGGCCATATGCGCGCCGACGTGCAGGTGGCGCTCGATAAACTGTTCTCGGCCTCGCCTCTCCGCTTCTTCGGCCTTTATGAACAGCATCGCTACGAGACGCTGACCTATGCAGCGCTGACAAAGGACGGGCAGTACGCAGTCACCATATCGGCGGCGCAGTACCAGGATGTCGATATCGGCGAAAGAGAGCCGATAAAATGCCTCAACAACGGTTTGTGGCTCAATCGCGATGGCGACCTGCATTACGCGGTGGTGTTGTCATTTCACCGCGAATACGGCCGCGAGGCCGGGACCTGCGTCGAGATCGCCGTGCCCGCGGGCGAGGCCGGCGTGGCCCTGGTGGACCGCTGCTTCTCAGAGCTAGAGGCCGCCATCAATGCCGCGCGCTCCTACCGCGGCAAGGTTCTCTCGCTCGAAACGGAAGGTGACTATAGCGGCCGTACGAAAGGCGTGATGGTCCATCGCTTGCCGCAGGTGCGGCGTGACGAGATCATCCTGCCGGAACGGACCTTGAAACTTCTCGACCGCAACGTGATCCGGTTCATCGAGAGCCGGGAGGCACTGAGGCGGCTCGGGCAATCGACGCGAAAGGGCATCTTGCTCTACGGCCCGCCGGGCACCGGCAAGACGCATACCATTCGCCATCTGGCCGCCAATCTTCCTGGCCATACGACACTCATCATAACGGCCGGCCAGATGGGCCTGTTGTCGCAATATATGACCCTGGCGCGCCTGCTGCAGCCGGCTACGGTGGTGATTGAGGACGTGGACCTCATTGCCCGCGACCGCGAGAACATGAGCGGTCCGTGCGAAGAGTCTCTGCTCAACACCCTGCTCAACGAGATGGACGGATTGAAGGACAATGCCGACATCCTGTTCGTGCTCACCACCAACCGCCCCGAACAGCTTGAAGGCGCGCTGACAGGACGGCCGGGACGCATCGACCAGGCCATCGAGGTGCCGCTGCCGGACGACGACTGCCGGCAGAAGCTGGTGCGCCTCTATGGCGGCGGACTGAAACTGTCGGACAAGATCGTGGCAGAGGCCGTGGCCCGCACCAAGGGCGTCAGCGCAGCGTTCATCAAGGAGCTTATGCGCCGTATCGCGCAAACGAGCATCATGCGGGGCGACGGAGAGGTTGTGACCCCCACGGACCTGGCCGAAGCCCTGGACGACATGCTGTTCACGGGCGGCCGGCTCAA
This sequence comes from Mesorhizobium sp. 131-2-1, assembly GCF_016756535.1. Classification (NCBI taxonomy): domain Bacteria; kingdom Pseudomonadati; phylum Pseudomonadota; class Alphaproteobacteria; order Hyphomicrobiales; family Phyllobacteriaceae; genus Mesorhizobium; species Mesorhizobium sp. 131-2-1. The sequence continues at coordinate 661,723 of NZ_AP023247.1, forward strand.
CATCAAGCTGCTTGGCGGAGCAGCAACCGAGGGGCCATAGAGTTGCTGAGCTCGTGTCCGAATACGGGCAGGTGACGGCGACCTGTTCGTTGCCGTGGCGCAACGACGGAGTTCAACTCATCGATGATGGAATGGCGCGCCCGAAGAGATTCGAACTCCTGACCCCCAGATTCGTAGTCTGGTGCTCTATCCAGCTGAGCTACGGGCGCGCAACAGGCCATGCTTTGCATAGCCCCGCGATCCGATCGTGACGACCGGCCGCGACGAGACGTGTTCCCTAACGACTGAATTTCCGAAAAGCAAGCCGATCCGGCAAAAGTTTTGTCGCAGGCGCTTTTGCCCGGTTTCGCCTAGGCCGGTCGGCGCAAACTTCCGCGCGCTTGGTCCAGCCGGACCGGCTGGTCGGGGATGGTGACGGCGAAGGTGGTGCGCCCGCCGATCGATTCGACCAGCTCGACGGTGCCGCCATGGGCGCGGATCAGCTCGTAGGCGATGGCCAGGCCGAGCCCAGTGCCGCCGCTGCGCGCCGAGCCGCGGAAGGCGGCGAACAGGTTCTCGCGCGCTTTCGGCGGCAGGCCGGGGCCGGTGTCGGTGACGACGATGCGACTGACGCTGCCCAGCCGCTCGGCCGAGACCGCCAGGCGGCGTACGACCGCGTCCTCGGTATCGGCGGCCATCGCCTGCACTGCGTTGCGGCAGAGATTGGTCAGCACCCGGAACAGCTGATCGGAATCGGCATCGACCTCGAAGGCGTGCTCGACCGCATTGACGAACTCTATGCCCTCCTCGATGTCGAGCAGGCCGTGCACGTCCTCGACCAGTTGGCGCAGCCGGACGCGGCGGCGCGAGGGCGGCGGCTCCTGCGTGCGGCCATAGGCGAGCACGCCTTCCGAATAGGAGACGGCGCGGTCTAGCGCGCGCAGCAGCTTCGGCGCAAAGGACTGCACGGTCGGGTCCTTCACTTGGCGCAAGCGATCCGACATCAGCTGCGCGGAGGCCAGGATGTTGCGCATGTCGTGGTTGATCTTCGACACAGCGAGTCCCAGATCGGCGAGGTGCTTCTGCTCGGAAAGCATCTTCTGCAGCCGTTCCTGCATCTGCGACAGCTCACGCTCGGCAACGCCGATCTCGTCGGCGCGGGCAGCGGGACGGATGATGCGGCCGGGATCGTCGGGCGCCTCGGAGAAGGTCAGCATCGAGCGCGTCATGGCGCGGATCGGGCCGATCATGATCAGGTCGATCGCGGCATAGACCAGCATCGCGGTGAACAGCGAGATCAGCAGCGAGACGAAGGCGACGTTGCGCGAATAGACCAGCATGGCGCTGCGCAAGGCGTAATCGGGCATGATCAGCTCGAATTCCTTGTCGCTCTCGCCGACCGGACCGAACACGCGCAGCATGCGCTTGCCGCCGAAGACCAGCGTGTCGAGCGCGCCGGTCATGCCCTCGATCATGCCGACTTTGGAAATGTCGATATGCTCGTCGACCTGCGGCGGCATTTCGGACACCACCAGCAGCCGCGAGACGCCGCCGTCGCGCACCGCGATCGCCTTGGCGCCGATCGCCATCAGCACGTCGTTCTGGGCCGTGCGCGAGAGCGAATTGGGCTCGCCTTGCACCAGCACGATCGACACCGCTGCCGCCGTGCCCAGCCGCTCCTTCAGCCAGCTCACCCGGTAGCTGGCGATCCAGGGCAGGAAAATCAGGATTTCGGCCAAAAGCACGAAGACGATGGTGAGCAGCAGAAGCTTGGTCGACAGGCCACGCGACAGGGGCACCGTGCGGGCGGCGGTGCTCGCCGCGCCTGCCCTTTCGTCCGTGGCTTGGGCTTCACTCATGCTTCAGGTCTTCACAAACACTTGATAGCGAAGATTAGGCGATTGCGGCTTTTTTGCCAATTTCATCGTTGGCCGGATAAAAAACATCCGCCGAGCAATCGCGACAAAGGGCCGGCAGGCGCCGGATTGACTTCCAAAACCCTTCTTTCTATAAGCCCGCTCACGCTCGGGCCATTCGTCCCGGCGCGGTTTCGATCGCGCCTAAACCGGCCCGGCAAAGCTCCTGTTACAGAGTGACAGAATCAAGAAGGGCCGCACCCCGCGGTATTAAAACAAATGAAGCGTACCTACCAACCGTCCAAACTCGTCCGCAAGCGCCGGCACGGTTTCCGTGCCCGCATGGCCACCAAGGGTGGTCGCGGCGTCGTCGCAGCCCGCCGCAACCGCGGCCGCAAGCGGCTCAGCGCCTGAACGGAAGACGAGATCGTTGCCCGCAACCGGCAAGCCAGTGGGACAAACTCCCAAGCGGCTTCTGAAGCGCGCGGATTTCCTGGCTGTCCGCAGCGGCGAAAAGCGCCGCGGGCGGCTTTTTCTCGTCGAGGTTCTCGACCGTGGCGACGGTCTGGCGCCGCGCGTCGGCTACACCGTCACCAAGAAGGTCGGCAATGCCGTCGTTCGCAACCGCGTCCGGCGGCGGCTGAGAGAAGCCGTGCGCACGCATGCGGCCGATGACATGGCGCCCGGCAATGACTATGTCATCGTCGGGCGCGAAGACGTGCTCGCCATCCCGTTCGGCCAGCTGAAGGCCGAGCTCTCCCGCCGACTGCGCGGAACACGATAGGCCAAGGGCTTCGATGGAAAACAACCGCAATTTCTTCATCACCATCGCGCTGTCGGTGCTGATCCTGACGCTGTGGCAGGTGTTCTACATGAACCCGCGCGTCGAGCAGCAGCGCGAGGCGGCCCGCATCGAGGAGCAGCGGCAGGCCGAGCAGAAGAAGGCGGCCGAAGCCGCCAATCCCGGTGCCGCCAGCACGCCGGCGCCGGCGCCGGCGCCGGGCACCATTCCCAACGCCCCCGGCGGCGAAGCCGTGACGGCGGCCGGCCGCGCGCAGGCGCTGGCCGCGACCAGCCGCGTCAAGATCGACACGCCGAGCCTCGAAGGCTCGATCAACCTGACCGGCGCGCGCCTCGACGACCTCAAGCTCAAGCACTACACCGAGACCGTCGACAAGAACTCGCCCGAGATCGAGCTGCTCAATCCGTCGGCGCTGCCCAACGGCTATTTCGCCGAGATCGGCTTCGTCGGCAACGACAAGACCGGCGCGGTGCCGGGCGCCGATACGGTGTGGACAGTCGACGGCAATGCGACGCTGACGCCGTCGACGCCGGTGACGCTGACCTATTCCAACGACAAAGGCCTGACCTTCAAGCGCACCGTCTCGGTCGACAACGACTATATGTTCACGGTTTCCGATACGGTGCAGAATTCGGGAACGGCGGCTATCTCGCTGTTCAACTATGGCCGCGTCACCCGCTTCGACAAGCCGGCTGTCGCCAGCACCTATGTGCTGCATGAGGGCCTGATCGGCTATACCGGGACGGAAGGCCTGCAGGAGCACAAATACGCGTCCATCGAGAAGGACAAGCAGGCCCAGCCCGGCAAGTCCACCGACGGCTGGCTCGGCATCACCGACAAATACTGGGCGGTGACGCTGGTGCCGACCGAAAAGCAGCCGTTCCAGCCGCGCTACGCCTTTTTCGAGGATGGCCGCCACCGCTACCAGTCCGACTTCCTGACCGACGCGATCAATGTCGATGCCGGCCAGTCGACGACGGTCGAGACCGAGGTGTTCGCCGGCGCCAAGGAAGTCGCCAAGATCAACGCCTATGCCGAGGACCGTCACATCAAGCGGTTCGACCTCCTGATCGACTGGGGCTGGTTCCACTTCATCACCAAGCCGATGTTCTGGCTGATCGACACGCTCTACAAATTCTTCGGCAATTTCGGCCTGGCGATCCTCGCCACCACCGTCATCGTCAAGGCGATCTTCTTCCCGCTCGCCAACAAGTCCTACGCGTCGATGGCGAACATGAAGAAGGTGCAGCCGAAGATGCTCGAGATCCGCGAGAAATACGCGGACGACAAGATGAAGCAGCAGCAGGCGATGATGGAGCTCTACAAGACCGAGAAGATCAATCCGCTCGCCGGCTGCTGGCCGGTGGCGCTGCAGATCCCGGTGTTCTTCTCGCTCTACAAGGTGCTCTACATCACCATCGAGATGCGCCACGCGCCGTTCTTCGGCTGGATCCAGGACCTGGCCGCGCCCGACCCGACCTCGATCTTCAACCTGTTCGGCCTGATCCCTCTGACGCTGCCGCATATGCTGATGATCGGCGTCTGGCCGCTGCTGATGGGCATCACCATGTTCCTGCAGATGCGCATGAACCCGGCGCCGCCGGACCCGACGCAGGCCGCGATCTTCACCTGGATGCCGATCATCTTCACCTTCATGATGGCGGGCTTCCCCGCTGGCCTCGTCATCTACTGGGCCTGGAACAATCTGCTGTCGATCCTGCAGCAGGGCGTGATCATGAAGCGCCAGGGCGCCAAGATCGAATTGTGGGACAATCTGGCGGCACTGTTCCGCAAGAAACCCTCGCCGGCGGAATAGCCGGCGTCCAACCCCTGGCAAGTTTACAAAGACCCCCGGCTCGTCCGGGGTTTTTTTGTTTCCGATCACATTTTGTGACCGGTGAAACTCCGGCCTGCCGCGCGCCGTAACTGTTCCGTTGCGACCCCAGCGCGCTCCGGCGCGCCATTTGCGGGAAGCGGCCAAGGGTTTTGCCGATCGTCACGTTTAGCGTCGCGGCAAGATACCACGCCACGGTGACGGCTTCCGGCGCAAAAGCGCCGGTGTTTGGGAGGCCGTCCCGGCGACCGGGGTCCTGCCGACCTTCGCGGGACCCCGGTTTATCCAGCTCCAAATCACGCTATCTTGGGCCTGCCGGAGATTTGACGGAGCCAGCCCATGATCGGACCCAACCCGAACATCAAGCACCCGATCCCGATGCATCCGCGCGTCGGCTTCCTGAAAGGGCTGGTCACCGCGCCCAACATCGAGATCGGCGACTTCACCTACTACGATGACCCGGACGGGCCGGACAAATTCGCCGAACGCTGCGTGCTGCACCACTATCCGTTCATCGGCGACAGGCTGATCATCGGCAAGTTCTGCGCCATCGCCGAGGGCGCGCGCTTCATCATGAACGGCGCCAACCATGCCATGTCGGGCTTCTCGACCTATCCGTTCAACATCTTCGGCCATGGCTGGGAGGAAGGCTTCGATCCGAAGGCATGGGCAAAGGAGGTGCGCGGCGACACGGTGATCGGCAATGACGTGTGGATCGGCATGGATGCGGTGATCATGCCTGGGGTGACAATCGGCCATGGCGCCATCGTCGCGGCGAAATCGGTTGTCACGCACGACGTGCCGGCCTATGCGATCGTTGCCGGCAACGCGGCCAAGGTGGTGAAGATGCGCTTCGACGACAAGACGGTCCGGCGATTGCTGATGGCATCCTGGTGGGATTGGCCGGTGGACAAGATCAGCCGCAACCTCAACGCCATCAGAGGCGCCGATATTTCCCGCCTGGAGGCGGCCATTTGATGGACAACACCGTAATCGCCACCGACCTGTTCACAAGAGGCTGGATCTTCATCCGCGGCGTGCCGGCGATGAAGTTCCTGCCGCCGGAAGGACCGCCGGAGATCGCCTTCGCCGGCCGTTCGAATGTCGGCAAATCGTCACTGATCAACGCCCTGGTCGGCCAGAAGGGGCTGGCGCGCACCTCGAACACGCCGGGACGGACGCAGGAGCTCAACTATTTCGTGCCGGACGGTTTTTCCGGCGAAGGCGCCGACCTGCCGCCGATGGCGCTGGTCGACATGCCGGGCTACGGCTATGCGAGCGCGCCGAAGGAAAAGGTCGACGACTGGACGAAACTGGTCTTCGACTATCTCAAGGGCCGCGTGACGCTGAAGCGCGTCTATGTGCTGATCGATGCCCGCCACGGCATCAAGGCCAAGGACGACGAGGTGCTGTCGCTGCTCGACAAGGCGGCGGTTTCGTACCAGATCGTGCTGACCAAGACCGACAAGATCAAGGCGGCCGGCGTGCCGCGGCTGATCGAGGAGACGCTGGCGAAGATCAAGAAGCGGCCGGCCGCCTTCCCGTTCGTCCTGGCAACGTCATCGGAAAAGAGTGACGGACTTGAGGAGTTGCGCGCGGCGATCGTGCTCGCCGCCAATGGCGGCTGACGCACCCGCCGCGAAAGCGCGTCAGATCAAACAAGACGGCCGGACCGGCATATCGCCCGGGCCTTAACTCCGATCGACGTCAATCCGTCTCGTCGCGTTCCGGCGCGTGGTCCCGCCGACCGGCAAGGATTTCACGCTTGCCGACATGGTTGGGAGTGCCGACCAGGCCTTCCTTCTCCATGCGTTCGACCAGCGATGCGGCGCGATTGTAGCCGATGCCGAGGCGGCGCTGGATGTAGGAGGTCGAGCATTTCTTGTCGCGCTTGACCACTTTGACGGCCTCCTCGTACAGCGCGTCGCCATCCTCGGGGTCGACCGAGCCCTTGTCGAAGACCGGACCCGCGTCGGCCGCCTCTTCTTCCGCCTCCTCGTCGGCGGTGACCGTTTCGAGATATTCCGGACGCCCCTGCGCCTTCAGATGCGCCACGACGTGCTCGACCTCCAGGTCGGATACGAAGGGGCCATGCACGCGGACAATGCGCCCGCCGCCAGCCATATGCAGCATGTCGCCCTGGCCGAGCAACTGTTCGGCGCCCTGCTCGCCCAGGATGGTGCGGCTGTCGATCTTCGATGTCACCTGGAAGGAGATGCGGGTCGGGAAGTTGGCCTTGATCGTGCCGGTGATGACGTCGACCGAGGGGCGCTGCGTAGCCATGATCAAGTGGATGCCGGCGGCGCGCGCCATCTGCGCCAGCCGCTGGATGGCGCCTTCGATCTCCTTGCCGGCCACCATCATCAGGTCGGCCATCTCGTCGACGATGATGACGATGTAGGGCATAGGCGCGAGGTCGATTTCCCGTTCCTCGAACAGCGGCTCGCCCGTGCCCTTCTCGAAGCCGACCTGCGCCTGCATGACCACGACCTCACCGTTGTCGCGGGCGGTGGCGGCGCGCTGGTTGTAGCCGTCGATGTTGCGCACGCCGAGGCGCGCCATCTTGCGGTAGCGATCCTCCATCTCGCGCACTGTCCATTTCAGCGCCGTGACGGCCTTCTTGGAATCGGTGACGACCGGCGTCAAAAGATGCGGGATGCCGTCATAGACGGACAGCTCCAGCATCTTTGGGTCGACCATGATGAGGCGGCATTCCTCTGGCTTCATCCGATAGAGCAGCGACAGGATCATGGTGTTGATGGCGACCGATTTGCCCGAGCCGGTGGTGCCCGCGACCAGCAGATGGGGCATCTTGGCCAGGTCGGCGATGACCGGCTCGCCGCCGATCGTCTTGCCGAGGCCGAGCGCCAGCTTGCAGGACGTGTTGCGGAAGCCGGCCGATTCGATCAACTCGCGGAAATAGACCGTCTCGCGCGTCTCGTTAGGCAGTTCGATGCCGATGACGTTGCGGCCGGGCACGACGGCGACGCGCGCCGAGATCGCCGACATGGAGCGGGCGATGTCGTCGGCCAGGCCGATGACACGGCTGGATTTCACGCCGGGCGCCGGCTCGAACTCGTAGAGAGTGACGACCGGACCAGGCCGGACATGGATGATCTCGCCCTTGACGCCGAAATCCTCAAGTACGCTTTCGAGCAGGTCGGCGTTCTGTTCCATCCGCTCTTGCGACATGTAGAAGCCCTGGCCCTCCGGCGGCATTTGCAGCAGGTCCTCGGAAGGAAGCTCGTAGCCGGACGGGGCGGTCAACGGCACCACCTTGCCGGCGACAGGCAAAGACGGCGCGCGCTTCGCGGTCCGGGCGCTTTTTGGAACGGAACTCCGCGCGGCGGGCTCCATTGCGGGCGCCCGGGGCTCGATGTCCAGTGGAGCGGGCCGGGCGGCGGGCGTGTCGGCCAGCGTTGTCGTTGGAGCAGGGCTTTCGGCCGGCCCGTTCGAACGCCATTCGATGATGCGGTAGAACGAAATTGCTTCGCCCTTGGAGGCGGGGCTGGACTGGGTCGGCGCCGGAGGATGCACCGGCGCGGAGGCCGGCGGTCGCGACGATTCGTTCAGGCGAGCCCGCGCCAGGCGCTCGGCGAGCAAGGGCATGCTGAACTCGAAAAACGCATCATCGGAAAGATAGGACCAGCGAAATTTCGGCGGCTGCGCCTTTTGCGCCGGAGTGGCGACCGCCCGTGGCGGCGCGGCAATGGCCTGCGTCGGCTTGACGATTGCCTGAGGCGATCTGGCCGAAGCCGTGGGGGCTAGGCCGGAAATTTCCCGGGCCGGAGTGGCCGGCTGGGGGGCCGACGGCGCGGGGCGGACGGAATCGCCGCGGGAAGGCATCGCCTTGGCCGGCGCTTCATCATCCGGCTGCGCTGCGGGCCGCTTGTCGGAATCCGGCGTGCGGGTAAAGCGCACATTGGGCGCGAGGAAGAAATATTGCTGCCAGGCCGGGCGGCCGAACTCGCCACCCTCAGAATCCAACGAGGCGGCGGCGTTCGATTCGCCTTCAACGGAGGCTGTCAGCGTGACGACCTGCCGCGGTTGCCGCTGCGGTGGCGCGGCCGCGCCATGGTGCCGGGCATCTTCCGGATGAGTGTCGTCGTTGTCGCCATAGGCGGAAGCGCCGGAAGGATTGGCACGGGAGAAACGCATGGATTTCACACTCGAGATTCGTCGAACAAACGTGTCCCGAGACATAGGAACCGATGGTTAACAAGCTCTTCCGGAGAGCTCCGCAAAAGTCGCGCTCGACGGTCGATAGGCGGGAGGAAGGACGTACCCGGCGAACATCGAGGCCGGTTACGACGCAGCCTGCGTCGCGTCGTCAAAGCACGTCGCGATCCTTCACGCTCCGCGCGCTTCAGGTCTCACGCCGACTGGGCCGCCTGCTCCTCGGCCGCGAGCCTTTCGGTGCCGTAGGCCTTCAGGAACATGCTGACGCCCGACCTGACGACGTGGTCGATCTCATCCTGGCTGGGGGCCTTGGTGCGGTAGGAGAATATGCACTGGCGGAAAAATCCGGCCAGGCAGAGTTCGGTGAACTGATAGGCGGCCAGGTCGACATCGTCGATCTGCAGCAGGCCGCGCTCGATGGCGGCATTGAGGAAGGCCGCGACCCTGTCATGGCCGCGTTTCGGGCCGCGTTCGTAAAACCGAGCGCCCATGTCGGGTATCCTGTCGGCCGCGCCGATCACCGTGCGCTGCGCCTGGATGACCTTGGCCGACGTGATCTTGAGCGACAGTACCTTGCCGAACTTGACCAGCGTCTCACGCAGGTCGTCGGCACGGTCGAGCATGTCGTACATGTTCTTGAAGATGGTGCCGCGCTCTTCCTCGATCAGCGCCTCGAACAGCTCTTCCTTGTTGGCGAAGTAGACATAGATGGTGCCCTTGGAGACGCCGGCCTCGCGGGTGATGTCGTTCATCGACGCGGCCTCGAAGCCCTTGTCGATGAAGACACGGCGCGCGCCCTCGATGATCTGGCTGCGCTTGACGGGGTCCTGCCCGGCCGCCGGACGGCCGCGACGCAGGCTGTCCAGCACGTCGCACTGGTCCTCGCCGCTGTCGGACACTGTTTCGACCATAAAAGTCACACCTCGCAAAATAATTCGAACCGACTGGTTCGATTGCCCCTTGATATGGGCCTGTTTCCGCGCTAAGTCAATCTCCGCATCGAACCGAACGGTTCAGTATAACAGAATTTCCTTATATAGACCCTGCTGAGAGATATCATGTCCTCTAACGCGCCCGCATCCGCCGAAGTCCGTCCGTTTCCCAATGCCAAGGTCGCTCCGTCGACCGAAGCGCCGGAAGCGCTTCCGCAGCCCGCCACTGTCGTCCCCGCCGAAGCGCCTGCCAAGAAGAAGCGTTCGGTGCGCTCGCTGCTTTTGCCCATCATCGGGCTTGGGCTGCTCGGCGCCGGCGCCTGGTATGGCTACGACTACTGGACCGACGGCCGCTTCATGATCTCAACCGACGACGCCTATGTCCAGGCCGACATGTCGTTCGTGTCGCCGAAGATCTCCGGCTATGTCGACAAGGTCCTGGTGAGCGAGAACCAAAAGGTGAAGGCCGGCGACCCGCTGCTGACCATCGATGATGGGGACTACAGAATAGCCGTTGCCCAGGCCGAGGCGCAGATCGCCACCCTGGCGAAGACGCTCGAGCGCATCGACGCGCAGACCAAGGCGGCCCAGGCTTCGCTGCAGCAGGCGCAGGCGCAGAAGGTGGCCGACCAGGCCGCGGCCGACAATGCGGCGCGCGCCCAAGACCGCGCGGCGCAGCTGCTCAAGACCCATGTCGGAACGCAGGCGCAGCTCGACGACGCACAGACCGCGCTCGACCAGGCCAAGGCGGCGTTGGTCGGCGCCGATGCGCAGATCGCCGCCGCGCAGGCCAATATCGGCGTGCTGGAAGCGCAACGCGCCGAATCGGCAAGCACGCTGGCCTCGCTGCAGCTCAGCCATGACAAGGCCGCGCGGGATCTGTCCTTTACGGTGCTCAAGGCGCCCTATGACGGCGTCGTCGGCAACCGCTCGGTCGAGCAGGGCGACCTGGTCAGCCCCGGCCAGAAGCTCGCCGTCGTCGTGCCGATGGACAAGCTCTATATCGTCGGCAACTTCAAGGAGACGCAGCTTGGCCGGCTGGTGCCCGGCGAGAAGGTCCGCATCACGGTCGACGCGATCGACGGCCAGAGCTTCGAAGGCACGGTCTCCTCGCTGGCGCCGGCTTCGGGTGCGGTGTTCTCGCTGCTGCCGCCGGAAAACGCCACCGGCAACTTCACCAAGGTGGTGCAGCGCGTTCCGGTCCGTATCGACGTGCCCGCCGACGTCTTGACGACCGGCAAGCTGCGCGCCGGCCTGAGCGTCATCGTCGCCGCCGACAGCCGCACCGCGCCCGCCGCGACGGCCAACTAAGCACTTGGGGGGGTGGCTCGGCGGCTTGTTGAGCGCCGAGCCACCCAGCCTTCCAAGTATCTGTTTTGACGCGATTCTGGACGGAAAGGCGCTGCGCGCGCTTCCCGGAATTGCCGTAGGGAGGCCATGACATGGCAACCGCAACCATTACCGCAGGATCGGCGCCGGCACGGCCGGTGGCCGCGGCCCCCGCCCTGCCGGCTGACCATATGCCGGTTCGCCGCGTCATCGCCTTCCTGGCGATGGTGTTCGGCATGTTCATGGCGATCCTGGACATCCAGATCGTCTCGGCCTCTCTGGCCGAGATCCAGGCCGGCCTCAGCGCCAGCTCGGACGAGATCCCGTGGGTGCAGACCGCCTATCTGATCGCCGAGGTGGTGATGATCCCGCTGTCCGGCTTCCTCAGCCGGATGCTGTCGACGCGGGTGCTGTTCACGATAGCTGCCGCCGGCTTCACCGCGGCCAGCGCGCTGGCCGCCACCGCGACCAACATCGACCAGATGATCGTCTACCGCGCCGTCCAAGGCTTCATCGGCGGCGGCATGATCCCCAGCGTCTTCGCGGCCGCCTTCACCATCTTCCCGCCGTCGCGCCGCGCCATCGTCTCGCCGATGATCGGCCTGGTGGCGACGCTGGCGCCGACGATTGGCCCGACGGTCGGCGGCTATATCAGCCACGCCATGTCCTGGCACTGGCTGTTCCTGATCAATGTCGTGCCCGGCATACTGGTGGCGACGGCTGCCTGGACGCTGATCGATTTCGACAAGCCCAATCTCAAGCTGTTCTCAAAGTTCGACTGGTGGGGTCTCGCCGGCATGGCAGCCTTCCTCGGCTGCATGGAATATGTGCTGGAAGAGGGCCCGAACAATGACTGGCTGCAGGACCAGGCGGTGCTCATCTGCGCCGTCGTCATGACCGTCGGCGCCGTGCTGTTCTTCTGGCGCGCCTTCACCGCCGAGGAGCCTATCGTCGATCTGAGGGCCTTCACCAACGTCAACTTCGCCTTCGGCTCGCTGTTCTCCTTCGTCGTCGGCATCGGCCTCTACGGGCTGACCTATCTCTATCCGGTGTTTCTGGGCCGTATCCGCGGTTACGATTCGATGATGATCGGCGAGGCGCTGTTCGTCAGCGGCCTGGCGATGTTCTTCACAGCGCCCGTTGCCGGCATCCTGTCGAACAAGATCGATCTCAGGCTCATGATGATGATCGGCTTCTTCGGCTTCGCCACTGGCACCTGGTGGATGACGCATCTGACTGCCGACTGGGATTTCTACGAACTGCTGATCCCGCAGATCCTGCGCGGCTGCTCGATGATGCTGTGCATGGTGCCGATCAACAACATCGCGCTCGGCACGCTGCCGCCGGAGCGGCTGAAGAATGCGTCGGGCCTGTTCAACCTGACCCGCAACCTCGGCGGCGCCGTCGGCCTCGCTGTCATCAACACGGTGCTGATCGACCGCAACGCCTTCCACTACGCCAGGCTCGCCGAGCATGTGCAGTGGGGCAGCGCCGAAGCGCAGCAGAAGCTGCAGAACATGACGCTGAACTTCGAGCAGACCGCGGGGCTCGACGCCGGCAAGGCGGCGATCTCCAAGCTGTCCGGCATGGTCCAGCAGCAGGCATCGCTGCTGTCCTTCATGGACGTGTTCTACATGCTGACGGTGTTGTTCGCGACGCTCGGACTGTTCGTCCTGTTCATCCGCAAGCCGGCCGACCAGGCCGGCGGCGGTGGCGGAGGCCATTGAGGCGCGCCGGAACCCCCCTGGCGCCCCTCGTGCATGACCCCGGAAATCGGCGACGATTTCCGGGGTCATGCTTTAAGTCAAACTTCAACTCGGATCGGAGCGGTCCGCGCCTCTCAGGCGGTGGCCGGCTTGAAGCTCAGCGCCACGCCATTGATGCAGTGGCGCAGGCCGGTCGGCGGCGGGCCGTCATCGAAGACATGGCCGAGATGGCCACCGCAGCGGCGGCAATGCACCTCGGTGCGGGTCATGCCGAGCGAGCGGTCCTCGGTCCTGCCGATGGCGTTGGCGATCTCCTGCCAGAAGCTCGGCCAGCCGGTGCCGGAATCGAACTTGGTCTCGGACGGGTAGACCGGCAGGTCGCAGCCGGCGCAGGCGAAGATGCCCTTGCGGTGCTCGTTGAGCAGCGGGCTGGTGCCGGGATATTCGGTGCCCTCCTTGCGCAGCACATTGTAGGCGGCGTCGGACAGGACGGCATGCCACTCGGCGTCGGTCTTGGTCACTTCGAAGGTTTCGGCGGCCAGAGCAGGCTTTGGGCCGCCCATGCGGAGCGCCGCTCCGGCTGCGATCATCAAGGTGCCGGCGGCGGCACTGCTCCAAAGGAAATCGCGACGGTTCATCACTATTTTCTCCCTGCTGTCTGTTTGCCAGATTCAACGACCCGGAGGAAATCAAAAGGCCGTTGACGCCCCCGAACGAGCGCTCCGCACCGGGCTCCTCGAGGAAGCCGCGGCACGGAGCGGACGCTTGCCGATCGCGGGACGCATGAACAAGACACGCGAGCGGTTGGAAGGACCTACTGCCTGTTCGCCGGCAGAAGGCCGTTCGTTACATCTTCGGCAGCAGCACCTTGTCGATGACGTGGATGACGCCGTTCGACTGCCGGACATCGGCGATCGTCACATTGGCGACATTGCCGTTCTCGTCGGTGACGGTGACCTTGCCCTTGTCGGCCTTGAGCGTCAGTTCGCAGCCGCCTGCGGTCTTGACCTTGTGCGCGCCGCCATCGGCCTTGGCCATCTTGGCGACATCGGCGGCCATCGCCTTGGCAGCAATGACGTGGCAGGTCAGGATCTTGGTGAGCTTGTCCTTGTTCTCGGGCTTGAGCAGCATTTCGACGGTGCCAGCGGGCAGCGCCGCGAAAGCCTCGTTGGTCGGCGCGAAGACGGTGAACGGACCGGCGCCTTGCAGCGTGTCGACCAGGCCGGCGGCCTTGACGGCGGCGACCAGCGTGGTGTGGTCCTTCGAGTTGACGGCATTCTCGATGATGTTCTTCTTGGCATACATCGGCGCGCCGCCGACCATCGGATTGGCGGCATAGGCAACCGCACCGAGCGCGGAAAGACCGATAGTGCCGGCGAGCAAAAGGGTGGCGAGTTTACGCATTGTTTCTATCTCCTCTGGATATCGTTGCCCATCTTTGGGAACGCCAGTAGATACGGAGCAGGTTTGTATGAGTTTCGTCCCGCTCTCAAATTTTTTTAACTGACGTCATGCACAGCTAACTTTCTACGGCGGAGCGGTCAGTCGACGAAAGGCTTTTCCACTCTTGCATCATGCAAGATAGATTGTGATTTTTCTGTAAGGCAAAGAACCAACGCTCGAAGCGGCTAGATGCCCTTCAGGTCGCCCGCGGCGACGACCGGCCCGGTCGGCTGGCCGGTCGGCGAACCGCCGGTGGGCTCGACGCTGACTGCGAGCACGGCGCCTTGCGCGAGCTTCTGCTCAACGGCCGGCGTCACGGCCATATGCGTCGTCTGGCCGGCGGGGATGACGCCCATCGAGACCGGCGCGTTCTTGCCCTCGATCATCCACAGCTCAAAGTCCTTGCCGGCGGCGCGCTCGCCCGAGACAAGGGAGAGGCCGACATCACGGCGCGCCGCGTCGTAGACGACGAGATATTTGACGTCGCTGCCATCGGCCGCCAGCGAGGCGACCAGGCGCTGCTGCGGCTCGACGACCGGCGGATTGACGTATGGCAAGGCAATGGTGATCGCCAGGGCCGCGACCGCGGCGGCGGCGAGGCCGCGCCAGAAGGCGAGGCTCGACCAGATGCCGGCGCGGGACTCCTGCGCGAACAGGCGGCGATCGATCGCCTCCTTGACCCGGATCGGCGGCTCGGTCTCCGGATAGGCGGCGGCCATCGGCGAAAGGTGGACCTCCCAGCGGTCGACAAGGCGCGCGAAGGCGGCGTCCGCTTCGATGCGGCGGGACGCGATCTGGCGTTCGTCCGCGGCCAGAACGCCAAGAACGTATTCGGCGGCGAACAGGTCGTCGCCTCCACGTTCCGGTCCGTTTTCCTCTGCCAGCGTCATCTTTCCAGGCATTCCCTGAGTTTCAACAGGCTGCGCCGCAGCCAGGTCCGCATCGTGTTCAGCGGCACGCCATGGCGCTCCGCCAGCTCGGCATAGCTTTCGCCGTTCAGATAGGCGCCCCGGACGGCCGCCGCCCGGTCTTTCTCCAATTCATCGAGGCAATGGTAGATGCGTACGGATTCACCGCCCGCCACTGCCATGGCCTCCGGTCCCGGCGCCGGATCGGCCACGTCGAGCGCGGCATCGATATAGGCAGCTGGCTGTCGCCGCGCCCTGATGCGATCGATCGCATGGTTGCGCGCGATGGCCACCAGCCAGGAAATCGGGCTTAGATCGGAGACCGCGAAACGATCGGCCTTCGTCCAGATCTTGACGAAGACTTCCTGGAGCGCTTCTTCCGCATCTCCCCTGTCCTTCAATACACGGAGGCAGACGCCGAAAAGTTTCGCGCTGGTCTGCCGGTAGAGCAGATCGAACGCGGCCCGGTCCTTCATTGAAGTCCGGACGATCAGCTGGCTGATGTCCTGCGGCGCCATGGCGGCAAATTAGAGGATTGCGATTGATTTGCAACGGCGCAGGCAATGCTGTCCCGCTGAAGCTTGCAGTGTTCCTTGCGCGCTCACGATGAGGTCGGGCGCGCCGTTGCCAAGCAAATCGGCTGCCGCTAGCCTTCGGCCCGGCGGAGGACAGCGGCGATGTCGGTCGAACGGGTGCTGTGGGAAGAGGATGCGACCGGCCTGGCCGGCCTGGTGCACAAGGGGGAGGTCTCGCCGCAGGAGCTTGTCGACGCGGCGATCGCGCGCGCCGAAGCGACGCGCCCCGACATCAACGCCATTGCCGAGCCGCTTTATGATGCGGCGCGGGCACGCGCCAAAACCGTCGACCGCACACTGCCGCTCGCCGGCGTTCCCTTCGCGCTGAAGGATCTCGGCATCGGGCTGAAGGGCGTGCCGATCCATGGCGGCAGCCGCATCCCGGCGTTCACCGCCGATTACAATTCCGTGATGGTCGAGCGTCATCTTGCAGCCGGCCTGATCCCGATCGCCACCAGCACCTCGCCCGAGCATGGGCTCAGGCTGATGACGGAATCGGCCGCCTTCGGCATCACCCGCAATCCCTGGAGTACGGGCCACACCACCGGCGGCTCGTCGGGGGGCGCCGCGGCGCTGGTGGCGGCCGGGGTGGTGCCCGCCGCGCATGCCTCCGACGGCGGCGGCTCGATCCGGGTGCCTTCGGCCTGCAGCGGGCTGGTGGGCTTGAAGACTTCGCGCGGCCGCGTGCCGCTGACGCCACTGGTGAGCGAAAGCTGGTACGGCATGGTCGTCGACCATGCGGTCGCCCGCTCGGTCAGGGATTCGGCGCTGCTGCTCGACCTGACGCATGGGCCGGACCCGCTGTCGCCCTATGGCGCGCCGGCGCCGAAAGGCACCTTTGCCGCCGCCGCGGCGCGCGATCCCGGCAAGCTCAGGCTCGCCGTCTACCGCAAGTCGCCGCTCGGCCTGCCGATTTCGGCCGAGACGCTTCAAGCGCTGGACACGGCGATCGCGCTGGCGCGCGAGGGTGGACATACGGTCGACGAGATCGACCTGCCCTCTATCGGGCGCGATTTCATGGCCGACTTCTGCAAGACGGTGACCTCGGCGGTGGCCGGTACGATGCGCGCGGAGGCCTTGCGCGTCGGCCGCTCCGTTGCCGGCGACATCGAGCGGGCCACGCGCGTGCTCGCCCGCTTCGGCGAGATCATCCCGGCCGGCGAACTCTATGAGATCCTGCAGCGGCTCAATGCCACGTCGCGCCGGCTGATCGCCGAAACGGCGCAGTACGACGCCGTGCTGATGCCGATCATCGCGCACCCTCCGCTGGCCTGCGGCGCCATGGACCCGAAGGGCGCCGACGAGTTCATCGAGAACATGCTCGACAAGCTGCACTTGACCAGGCTCCTCAGGATCAAGTCGTTTCTCGGGCAGCTGATGGACAAGAGCCTGTGGTTCACCCACTGGCCGGCGATCCAGAACGTCACCGGCCAGCCGTCGATCGCGCTACCGGTGCATGTCACCGAGGCCGGCCTGCCGCTCGGCATCCAGGCCGCCGGCCGCCCGGGCGACGAGGAGACGCTTTTGTCCTTCGCCGCGCAGATGGAGAAGATTTCGGGCTGGCTGAAGCGGCGGGCGCCGCTCAAGGTGCCGGCCTAAAGTGCGTCGCATTTGACCGTCTCGTGCGACGCGCTTTAGGCCTTTGTTCCATTCATGTCGTTATCCCAAAACCGCCGAGCACTTTTGGGCGACATGCATCTAATTTCATAATTGTGACAGCAAAGCCGTTTGCGGCCTGCGGCAATTCCCGCTAAGACGCCGCCGTCCTTTCCAGCAAGCCGGGAACATGCCGATGACGGATATCGCCGCCACCGCCGAAATGCAGGCCGCGCTGCTTTCGCGGGCGCTGCCCTATATGCAGCGCTACGAGAACAAGACGGTCGTGGTGAAATATGGCGGCCACGCCATGGGCGACACCGAGCTCGGCAAGGCGTTTGCCCGCGACATCGCGCTGCTCAAACAATCCGGCGTCAATCCGATCGTGGTGCATGGCGGAGGTCCACAGATCGGCGCCATGCTGACCAAGATGGGCATCGAATCCAAGTTCGAAGGCGGGCTGCGCGTCACCGACCAGAAGACGGTCGAGATCGTCGAGATGGTGCTGGCCGGCTCGATCAACAAGGAGATCGTGGCGCTGATCAACGCCGAGGGCGAATGGGCGATCGGGCTGTGCGGCAAGGACGGCAACATGGTGTTCGCCGAAAAGGCGCGCAAGACCATGGTCGACCCGGACTCCAACATCGAGCGGGTGATCGATCTCGGCTTCGTCGGCGAGCCGGTCGAGGTCGACCGCACGCTGCTCGACCTGCTTGCCCGCTCCGAGATGATCCCAGTGCTGGCGCCGGTGGCGCCCGGCCGTGACGGCCACACCTACAACATCAACGCCGACACCTTCGCCGGCGCCATTGCCGGCGCCTGCAAGGCTTCGCGGCTGTTGTTCCTCACCGACGTGCCCGGCGTGCTCGACAAGAATAAGAAGCTGATCGACGAATTGACGGTTGCCGAAGCCAGGGCGCTGATCAAGGACGGCACGGTGTCGGGCGGCATGATCCCGAAGGTAGAGACCTGCATCGAGGCGATCGAGCGCGGCGTCGAGGGCGTCGTCATCCTCAACGGAAAGACGCCGCATTCGGTGCTGCTGGAACTGTTCACCGAGCACGGCGCCGGCACGCTGATCGTGCCTTAACGAGGCAAGTTCACCGTTTCCAAGAAACGGCGAACTGCCATAATCAGCCGGCTAATCTTTTCTCTTCCGCCGCCAGGCGACTCTCGACGGCGGGGAGCGCGGGCTGTTGCGCCGGGCGCTGGAAAATCATCGATTCCTCCTCGGCGTCCTGCGGCGCACCCCAGAATTCGGCCAGCGTCGGCCCATCCGTCAGGCGGCGGTCGCGGACGAGAAAGCCCCAGACTTCGCGGAACCAGACGCGGCGGCCCATCTTCGTATACCAGCGCATCGAATGCCGCTGCTCGGGATCGCGGTGGAACAGGATGCGCGCCAGCGCCTTCGGCCGCGACTGCACGGCGAGCTCGATCAGCTTGACGCTGAAGAACAGCATCCACGGCCTCAGCCGCGTCATCTTCAGGACCTGGTGCTTGTAGTCCCACAGGCGGACATCGGTCTGGATGACCTTGCGATCACGAGCGATGCGGAAGAACGGGGTCCAGCGGTGCGGGGTGACATAGAGCGCCTGGATCTGGTCCGGATCGTAGGCGATCAACTGGCGGAAGCCGCGCCAGAGGTCGCGAAAGCCTTCGTCCTCGAAGCCGGCCACCCAAGTCGCCATCGACAATATGCCGTGCTGCCTGAGCAGCCGGATCGCCTCGCGGTCGGATTTCGTGCTGCCACCCTTGCGGATCAGTGACAGCGTCTCCTCATCGGTGTTCTCCATGCCGAGCAGCCAGCGGATGACACCGGCCTTGCGGTAGAGATGCAGGATATCGGCGTCGCGCACGATGTCGTCGGCGCGGGTCGAACCGACGATCAGCACCGGCACGTTCTCGGCGATCATGGCGTCGACAAAGGCGCGCCAGGCCTTCTTCGAGGAGGTCGGGTTCTCGTCGGCAAGGTTGATCAGCTCGACGCCATGCTCACGGTGCAGCCAGGCGATCTCGCGCGCGAATTTCACGGGATCGCGGTGGCGCCAGCGGGTCCAGAAGCCGCGCTGGCCGCAATAGTTGCACAGATGCGGACAGCCGCGCGAGAACTGCATGACCACGGCGCGCTTTCCACCCCAATAGCTATAGCGGCTGACATCGATCAGCTCCCAGCCGACGCGACAGGCATCGAGGTCGGCGATCGTGCTTGCCGGGCGGGTGGCGAAGGGATGGCCGAGATCGTCGCGATAGGCGATACCGGCCACATCGGCGAGCGGCCGGCGCCGGTCCAGCGCCTCGACCAGCGACACGATCGTCGCTTCGCCTTCGCCGCGCACGACGAAATCGAACACGTCGGTCGCGGCCAGAATGTCGTGCCAATGGTAGGTCGGGAATACGCCGCCATAGATCACCAGCGTCCGCGGCGAGCGGGCCTTGACCATCCCGGCGATCCGCAACGCGGTCGGGTGCGCCGAGGTCGAGCCGGAATGGCCGATGAGGATGCAGTCCGGATCGCCGCCGAGCGCGTCGTGAACCAGCACGGCAAGCGGCATCGGCCCGAATTCGGCATCGACGAGCCGGACCTCGTGGCCTGCGTCGAGCAGCGGGCCGCCGAGCGCCAGCAGGCCGAGCGGCGGCAGATGGTCGTCCGGCACACGGCTGCCGATGGCGGTGTGCGGCGGATTGATCAGCACGATCTTCATGGCGGACCCTCTGCAGGAAGTGGTCCGCCTGGCCTAGCCGGCGATCTGGATGGCGACTTGGCCCTTTTCAGCAGTTTCGGCGCAGCTTTTCCGCAAAAATGGCGCGCCGGCCGCTACCGCTTGAGATGGGCGAGCGGCACGTGGCCGGGCCCCTTGATGTTCTGCAGCACGAGCTGGGTGTGGACGTCGCGCACACCGGGCAGCCGCATCAGCCGGTGCATGACGAAGGCGTTGAGGTCATCCACCGACGGCACCATGACATGCAGCAGGAAATCGTGGTCGCCGGTCATAGTCCAGCACGACGACACCTCGTCCATGCGCTGCACGGCGGCGATGAAGCTTTCGGGCGAGCCGTCGCTGTGGCTGGTGAGCCGCACCTCGATGAACACCTCAACCATCAGGCCGACGGCACGGCGGCTGAGGACGGCGGCGAAGCCCTTGATGATGCCGGCGCTCTGGAGCGCCTCGAAACGCCTGGCGCACGGCGTGGTCGACAGGCCGATCTCCTGCGCGAGCTCCGATACGGGCTTGCGCCCGTCATGCTGCAGGATGTCGAGCATCTTGATCTCGAAATCGTCAAACTGAGGCATTTTCACTCTCCAACAGCTTTTCGATAGCGTCTTTTACCTCGAATTGCGCAAGCAGGCCATCATCAAAGCGGAATTGCCTCGCCGCCCCGAGCTAAGCTGCGGAAATGATTGGGCAGTCATGATTTCGCGAGGAGAACGGCCATGACGATCAGCGTTGCAGATTACGCCCGCGACTGCGCGGCGCAGGGGCTGCGCGGAGACTATTCGGTCTGCCGTGCCGATTTCACCGTGGCGCAAGGCTACGACTACAGCGCCGATGAGCAAGCGGTGTGGCGCACGCTGTGCGACCGCCAGACCAGGCTGACGCAAAAGCTCGCGCACCGCTCCTATCTCGACGGCGTCGCGGCACTCGGCCTGCTCGACCGGATCCCGGATTTCGGCGCGATCAGCGACAAGCTGCGCAAGCTGACCGGCTGGGAGATCGTCGCCGTGCCCGGGCTCATTCCCGCGGCCCCCTTCTTCGACCATCTCGCCAACCGCCGTTTCCCGGTTACCAACTGGCTCAGGACGAAGGAGGAACTCGACTACATCGTCGAGCCGGACATGTTCCACGACTTCTTCGGCCATGTGCCGATTCTGACCCAGCCGGTCTTCGCCGACTTCATGCAGATGTATGGCCAGAAGGCTGAGGACCTGATCGCGCTCGGCGGCGACGAGATGATCACCCGCCTTTACTGGTACACGGCCGAATATGGGCTGATCCGGGAAGCCGGCCAGCCGGTCAAGGCTTTCGGCGCCGGGCTGATGTCGTCCTTCACCGAATTGCAGTTCGCCATCGAGAGCAAGGACGCCCACCACGTTGCCTTCGACCTCGAGACGGTTATGCGCACCAGCTACGAGATCGACAAGTTCCAGCGCGCCTATTTCGTGCTGCCGTCCTTCGACGTCTTGCGTGACGCCTTCGGAACCGCCGATCTCGCCGGCATCGTCGCCCGCCACAAGGGCAAGCCGGCGCTCGACCCGGCGACGGTCTAGTCTACGCCCCTATCGCCCGTTTGGGGTGTCGGTCGCCTCGGCCTTCAGCCGCGCCAGCTGGGCGCGCTGGAGGTCGAGCGCGGCGTTGACGAAACGCGATATTGTGGCGAGCTCGGCATCGCTGAAGCTGGCGATGACCTTCTCGCCTTCCCGCGCGATGGCGCCGTAATAGCGCCCCGACAGGTCGCGCGTGGCCTCGGTCGCCTCGATCACCACTTTGCGCCTGTCCTCCAGGCTGCGCGTGCGCGTCAGCAGACCGCGCGCCTCCAGCCGGTCTATCAGCGCGGTGACGGCGGCCGGCGTCAGCCCGGTCGCCACGGCCACCGCGCCGGCCGATTGCGGGCCGCCATAAAGCAAGCCGATGCAATGACGTTCGGCCATGTTCAGCCCGAGCCTCACCCCGACCGCTTCGTCATAAGCCTGTGTGGCGTCCTGCCACTGCATGATGGCAAGGCCAATGGCCCTCGTCACGTCGTCGCGATTTCTGGTTGACGAATTTGTTTCGATCATCTAACTATCAATTTGTCTAACATTAAGACGATCGCATCAATATGCGGCTGCGCCTCGCACAAGGCAAGGGCCAGTCGCCGACAAGGAGCAGAAAATGAGCTTGATTCAACAGCGGACGCCCCTCTCGCACGAAGAGGAGTTCAAATACGCCAAGCTGGCGATGGAATGGTACGGCTGGGGTTCGCCGATCGGCCTCGGCATCCTGCTGGTGGCGCTGGCCGCCGCGGCCGTGCTGGTGCGCATCGCCGTCTACGGTCTTTAGAGGCTTGTTCCATCCCGATGGACTCGGGATGAGGCCCTGTGTCTCCCGAAAACCGGTTTCGGGATCATGCTCTAGGCCAGTTCAGAATCCACCCAAAGGCGCGCCAGGGCGGCGCCGGCAGCGATCCTTGCTGCCGGTGCCGCCGGCCTTTGGTGGTCAGACGGGTGATGATTTCGTCACGCAGGGGATGACTGCGTCACACAGTGATGACTGCGTCACACCGTGATGACTTTGCTGAGATGATCGCCCAGCCGGCAGGCCAGTGCGGTGATCGTCGTCGTCGGATTGCATTCGCCCGAGGTGCAGAACACGGAGGAGCCGCCGACATAGAGATTGTCCATGCCGTGCACCTTGCAGTTGGCGTCGACGACGCTCTTGCTCACATCCGTGCCCATGCGCGTGCCACCCATATGATGGTGGCCTGCCGTCTCCTCGTCCGTCGGATAGTCCTCGCCATTGCTCAGCCAGTCGGCAATGCGCACGCGACCGAGATTCTTCTCGGCCAGCGTCTTGCCGAACAGCCTGAGGCCTTCGAGAACCGTGCGGCGTTCCAGCGGCGACTTCTTCCAGTGCAGCTCGATGCGCGGCACGCCGGCGTGGTCGACATCGGTCTTCGACAGCTCGATCTGGTTCGAGGCCAGCGGCGCCTGTTCCCAGGCGACGTAGAGCTGAGCGGCGCAGCGCAGGCGCTGGCTGAGCTTGGATGACATCCATTCAGCCATGTCGGGCGCCGTGCAGGCGAGGTCGGCGATCAATCGCTTGACAGCGGGGTAGGGCGTCTCGATCAGCCTGATGCCGAAATTCATGATCTGCAGCCGCTCCATCGCGGCCAGCGTCGGCGAGAAGAAGGCCTCGTTGACGGCGTCGACCTCGAACTCGCCATAGTCGGCCAGGATGGCGTTGCCGCCCTCGAAGGTCGGATGCTCCATCCAATAGCGGCCGAGGGCTTCCGCATTCGGCACCACGCCGCCATTCGAGCGCTGGTTCGACCACAGGAGCAGCCGCGAATTCTCCAGACCGCCGGTGCAGACGATGAAGTAATCGGCGCTGAAGGTTCCGGCGTCCTGCCCGTTCGACCACAGCCGGGCGCCGCTCACCCGCTTGCCGTCGCCGGCAAGCTCGGTGGCGTAGGTGTTGAGCACCACGGCGATGTTCTGGCTCTTGTCCAGTTCGTCGGCGAATTTCTCGCCGAAGCGCACGGCGCCGCTCTTGATCAGCTGCACCCAGCGGATGTCGTCCGAGATTGGCACATCCGGCCGGAAGTCGGGCAGTTCGAGGATGTCGTGGACTTCCGCCAGATAGGGCTCGATATCGGCACGGCTGATCGGCCAGCCGGTGTCCGGCGCCCAGGCCTTGGCCTCGAAATCCTGGCTGTCGAGCACCCGGCACCAGCCGGCCCAGTGGTTTGAGGAGCCGCCCATGAAGCGCAGCCGCGTGATGTCGAGATCGAAATAGGGATCGCCCACCGTGGCGCCGCGGTAGAAATCCTGCGATTCGTCGCTGAATTCGCGCGATCCTGCCTCGAATACGACCACCGGAATGCCGGCGGCGCCCAGTTTTCTGGCGATCGTAGTGCCGGCCGGGCCGGAGCCGAGGATGCAGGCCTTGGCGTTGAAATTCGCCGCGCGGAAGGCTTCGTAGCTATCGAAGATCATGCGAGATCGCTCCGCTTCAGGATCCAGCCATTGATCTCGACGATCTCATCCGGGTCGACGACGGGCTGGTTGCGGAAGAGCGACAGCGCCGGCAGGGCGATCAGCGCCTGCACGATGGCGCGGCGCGACATTTTCCTGATGAAGAAGCTCATGGGACGTCTTTCGATGGGGGGCCTCGATCCACGCACGACGTTCCCTGAACGGCACACGCCCGCCAGGAAATGCCAGTTTCGTGCCAAGCCTAGCCGAAACCCGTCCACTACCGGGTAAACGCCGCGGTTGAATGCGAACATGGTTAGGATTTGGTTAGCCCGCCGATGAGGGCGCACTCTTCGCAGCTGGGTCTCAAGCGGCTTCCGAAACATCGCGATCGAGGATCGACAGGTTGCGGCCGCGATGCTTGGCCTCGTAGAGCCGCCGGTCGGCGGCGCGCATCAGCTCGGACACGTTGACGCCCTCGCCGCATGTGGTGCCGCCGATGGAGACGGTGAGCGGCACGGTGCGTTCGTCGACCGGGCGGAAACGGATCAGCTCGACCTCGCGGCGGATGCGCTCGGCGACGCGCTTGGCCTCCTGCGCGGTGGCGCCGACCAGGAAAGCGGCGAATTCCTCGCCACCGATACGGCCGAGCACATCGCCGCTGCGCACGCCGCGTTCGATGGCGCTGGCGATCAGGAGCAGCGCTTCGTCGCCGGTCAAATGGCCGTAGCTGTCATTGACCATCTTGAAGTGATCGGCATCGATGATGAGCAGCGCGCCGCGATCGGATTTGCGCCGCGAGCCGTCGAGGACGGCAAAGAAGCTTTCCCGGTTGAGCATGCCGGTCATGTCGTCGCGGCTCGCCTTTTCCGACAGGCGCCGGTGCGCGGTGGCAAGCTGGGCGTGCGCCCGGGCGAGCTCGCGATGCGCGCTCTTCAGCCTGTCGGTTTGCCAAAACGTGGTTGCGCTGGCGACCCAGGCGAGGATCAGCGGGAAGACGGTGCACGTCAGCCAGATGGCGCGGCTGAGCGGGACGCCCAGTGCCGGCATGATGATCAGCGTCAACAGAAGCGAGACGGCTACCGAGGCGCACGCGACCGCAGCCGACTTCAAAAATAGGCGATTCATCGCTGACTCCCACAGAACCGCCTCTGTGCCAGCAAGCGCTGAAGGTGACCTTTCGGCGATGGCTAAAATTTGAAACGACCCGCCATTTTCATCGCCAGCGACGCGCATAAGTTGTGGATAAATCCCCCTGCCAGAGATTTTGTTTCGTGCCATAAGGAGCGCATGACCACGCAGCCCGACCCCGCCCGTTTCGCCCATGTCACCGACTGGGTGTTCGATCTCGACAACACGCTCTATCCGCACCATTCGAACCTGTTCGCGCAGATCGACGTGAAAATGACCGCCTATGTCGGCGAGCTCCTGACGCTGTCGCGCGAGGAGGCGCGCAAGCTGCAGAAGGAACTTTACCAGGAGTATGGAACGACGCTGAACGGGCTGATGACGCGTCACGGCATCGACCCGGACGACTTCCTCGAAAAGGTGCATGACATCGACTATTCCTGGCTGGTGCCCGACCCGGTTCTCGGGGCCGCGATCCGCCAGTTGCCCGGCCGCAAGTTCATCTTCACCAATGGCGACCGCAGGCATGCCGAGCGCACCGCGCGACAGCTCGGCATCCTCGACCACTTCGATGACATTTTCGACATCGTCGCGGCGGGGCTCAACCCCAAGCCGGCGCGCCAGACCTATGAGCGGTTCGCCGAGCTGCATTCCGTCACCGGCCACAATGCGGTGATGTTCGAGGATCTGGCCCGCAATCTCTCGGTGCCGAAATCGCTGGGCATGACCACGGTGCTGGTGGTGCCGCGCAATTTCGAACCGACCTTCTCGGAGATCTGGGAACGCGACCCGACCAATGAGGACGATGTCGATTTCGTCACCGACGACCTTGCCGGCTTCCTGACGGCGATCGTCGAAGTCAGGGCCTGAGGCTGTCATCGGATCGACAGCGCATGCCGCCCTAGCGGCGCGGCAAGCGCCGGTCAGTCGAAATCGGGGATTGTGCCGGGCGGCAGCCCCAACCGGCCATTGAGATCCTTCAGGAAGCGGCACCAGGCTGGGGGATCTGCTCCGCCCTTCCCGTTGCCATTGCCGTTGGATGAAAATCCGTTGCCGAAGCCATTGCCACAATTGGCGTTGCCGTTGAAGCTGCCGCCGTTGCCGTTGCCATTGAAGCTGCCGGCGTTGCCGTTGCCATTGAAATTGCCGGCGTTCCCGTTGCCGTTGAAGCTGCCGGAATTGCCGTTGCCGTTGAAGTTGTCGCCGTTGCCGTTACCGCTCGAGGTATCGCTGTTGCCCAGGCCATCGGCAAATCCAACAGGGCCACGGCCAAAGGGAAAGTCGGCGATCCTGTCCGCCATCGAGGCGACAGCGACGGCGTTGGCAACGCACAGCATGACGAGCGCGAGGCCGCTTCCCGTGAACAGCCTCGCCACGACCCGACGGTTGCCGGCCTGGACGCAAGCCGATGGTCGCGCCGCGGCCATCAGCGGTTTCCCCGACCGTTGAAATTCCCGTTGAAGGCCCCGACGTTGCCGTTGCCGTTGTAGGAGCCGCCGTTGAAGTTGCCGTTCCCGGCGCCGATGTTGCCGTTGCCGTTGTACTCGCCGGTGTTGCCGTTGCCGTTGAAGGCGCCGACATTCTGATTTCCGCTCGTCGACGATGTGTTGGCGTTGCCGTTGAAGGCGCCGACATTGCCGGTGCCGCTGTTGAAGGCGCCGACGTTGCCGCTGCCGCTGTTCTTGTAACCGACATTGCCGCCCGAGAACCCGAGCGGATTCATGCTGCGGACATCCGAACCGATGGCCCGGCCATACTGGCCGACGCTTTGCTGGACACGCGACATGCTGAAGGCCTGGGTGCCTGTCGTGCCGTCGGCTTTCGCGGCGGTCGCGCTGAGCAGGCCAAGGCATAGTGCCGATACGACGCTCGGTTTCATTTGAGAACTCCTTCCGTACCCCAACTGCCTGAAAAGGACTGGGATCGCCGGCGATGTGTCGCGGCAGCCTCGCGCGGGGGGACGGGCGCGCGGCTCGGCGATCCCAGAAGCGCCAGCGTCTTTCGACGCTGGCGGTTTTGGTGCTAGTGGTTGGCATTACCGTTGTAGTTGCCGTTACCGGCGCCCCAGTTACCGTTACCGTTGGCGTTGCCGTTGCCGAGGCCGAAGTTGGCGTTGCCGTTCACGTTGCCGTTGCCGAGGCCGAAGTTGCCGTTGCCGTTTCCGTTGCCGTTGGCGATACCGGCATTGAGGTTACCGTTATAGTTGCCGTTGAAGGCTCCCATGTTGGCGTTGCCGTTGCCGTTGCCGTTGCCGATGCCGAAATTGCCGTTGCCGTTGAAGTTGCCGTTGAAGGCGCCGGTGTTGGCATTGCCGTTCCCGTTGCCGTTGCCGACCCCGACGTTGCCGTTGCCGTTGCCGTTGCCGCTGCCGATCGAAACAGCGGACGCCGTACCGGTCAGAGCCGACAGGACAGCGGCGGCCAAAATGATCTTCCTCATGACGTTCTCCTTGGTTTGCGTTGAACTTCCCGGCCGCAACAAAGATGGCCGAGACGACGCAAGAAGAATGCGCGCAGAAAAGGCGACCAGATATTCGGGCTGATCGGCATGGCCTGTCAGTTTTTCAGCTGATGTCCTTGTCGGGGAAAGCCGGCGGAATCGGGAAAAAACTGACAGGCATAAGCGCGTATGCCGGCGTATATTGCGCGGAGAGACGGAAATTCGGGGCCTTTTCTCACAGATCCGTGAACAGCAAGTCCGCTAGACCGCGGCAAGAGAACTGAAGGGGCGATGCGGGCTGATATCGACACACGCGAGAGTGACGTTTCGAAGCCCCGGCGCCTGAGGCTGGCGCGGCGCTTGATCGCCGTGCAGGAAGAACAGTGCCGGCGCCTGTCGCGCGAGCTTCACGACGATCTCGGCCAGATGCTGGCCAGTGTCGCGCTTGAACTGCACGGCATCCGCGCAGGGTCCACGGAACAGGGCGAGCGTCTCGCGCGGGCTGCCATGCTCGTCGATCAACTGAGCACCAGGGTTCACGCCGCCGCCTGGAACCTGCGGCCCGCCGACCTGGATCACCTGGGGCTTCGCGCCTCGGTCGAGGACCTCGCCGCCATGCTGTGCGCCCAGCTCGACATCCCTTGCGACATGGACCTCGAAGCCCTTTCGTGTCCACTCGCTCCCGAAGTTGCCCTGACCCTGTACCGTGTCGCGCAGGAGGCTCTCACCAACATCGGCAAGCACGCCCAGCCGCACCGCGCGGGGGTGACGGCCCATGTCGGAGACCGCCGGTTGCGCCTTACGATCGAGGACGACGGCCGCGGGTTCGATGCCAACACCACGCCCGGCTCCCGTGCCCTCGGGCTCGCGGGAATGAGAGAACGCCTCGCGCTGGTCGGAGGCGAGCTGTCGATTGAAACCGCCAGGGGCAAGGGGACCACCCTCTATGCCGATGTGCCCTTGACGGACTGAGGGCTTCTCCCGGGCCACGAGCCGGCACGATCGTCCACGGCAATGTGATCCACTCCAGACATTTGTCCTCCCGCGAACGGAAAACCACGCCGCGCCTCCAGGTTCGCGACGGGCTACGTGAAGCGCGACACATCCGAAACCATTAGCTGCGGCTTACAATCAGCGCGAGGGTTCGACGAGATGTACGACCCACTGCTCCCGCACAGGGTCTGCAGGGATAGACGCGCTCCTCCCGTCTGCGGGGACGAGCTGTCATTCGAACCATCAAGGGCAAGGGGACCTCTCCACGTGATGGACCTTTGACGGACTGATGGAGGTTAAAGGTGTCACGTAGACGGATATTTGTTGTCGATGACCACCCGATCGTCTTGTCGGGTATCGGGGCGATGATCGATGGTCAGAAGGATATGACAATCGTCGGACTTGCGGCGAATGCGGACGACGCCCTCGAAACCATCGGCAAGGCTGAGCCCGACGTTGCGGTCATCGATATCTCGCTCCCCGGCATCAACGGGGTCATGCTCATAGAGCGCCTCCTCGACCGGTTCCCCGACCTCAAGTGCATCGCACTGACGGCGCACGAGGATCCCGGCTGCCTGCGTCAGGTGCTCGCCGCGGGCGGCCGGGGGTTCGTGGTCAAGCGGTCAACGACCACGGACCTGCTGCAGGCCATCAGATGCGTGCTGGCCGGCGACAATTACGTCGACCCGGCGCTGGCCGCGCGAATGCTCAGCCCGCGCAACTGCGTGCAGGGCGATGCGGGAAATTTGAGCGAGCGGGAACGGTCCGTGATCCAGCTGGTAGCCCTCGGCTACAGCAACAAGGAGATATCCTCGCGGCTCAATCTGAGCATAAAGACCATCGAGACCTACAGAACCAGGGCAACCGACAAGCTCGAACTCCACTCCCGGGCGGCGATAGTGCGCTTCGCGCACTCGGCCGGATGGCTGGCCGAGCTGCAATAGGAACAGCGCCTCGCACGGCGAGAAGGCGGGCAGCGGAGATCGCCCCGCCAAGCAGACATTCCCTGCGAGGCCGACGAACGCACTGCTCGGGCCTTTTGCTTGTCGCGGAATCCTGCCGCAAGGCCGTGGGGCGCTTTCCCGGAACCTGCCTAGAGTTTGTAGAAGCGGCTGATGATATCCCAGGCCTCGTCGGCGGTGTCGACGAAATCGATGATGTCCTGGTCGCCGGGCGTGATGGTGCCTTGCTCGGCGAGGAAATCGAGATCGATCGCGCGTTGCCAGAATGCCTTGCCGAACAGGATCACCGGCACGCGCTCCATGCGGCCGGTCTGGATCAGCGTCAGCGTCTCGAAGAATTCGTCCATCGTGCCGAACCCGCCCGGGAACACCGCGACGGCCTTGGCGCGCATGACGAAATGCATCTTGCGGATGGCGAAATAGTGGAAGTTGAAGCAGAGCTCGGGCGTCACATAGGCGTTCGGCGCCTGCTCGTGCGGCAGCACGATGTTGAGGCCGATGGACGGCGCGCCGACGTCGTCGGCGCCGCGATTTCCCGCTTCCATGACGCCAGGCCCGCCACCGGTGACGACGACGAACTCGCGATAGTAGGAAGTCGCCGAATGCTGCGAGCAGAGACGGGCGAATTTGCGCGCCTCCTCATAGTAGCGGCTGTTCAGCTCGAGGTTCTTCTTCTGCGTCTCGTTCTTCGCCGCCCAGGCCTCGCCGCCGGGCTCCGGAATGCGGGCGCCGCCGAAAAGGATCACGGTCGACTGGATGCCGCGTTCGGCGAGGATCATTTCCGGCTTTAGAAGCTCGAGCTGCAGCCTGACCGCGCGCAATTCGCGTCGCGTCATGAAGTCGGGATCGTTCCAGGCCAGCCGATAGGTGTCGGCGCGTGTCTGCGGCGTGTCCGGCACGCTCTTTGCCCGCTCCAGATCCTCGTCCGAATGCGGCAGCGGCGTCCATCCCGCCTTTTCCATTGGAGTCATCAAATCCACCCGTCCATTTTCTCCACTTGCGCCGTCCCGTGACGCAGTCGCGATTGACCCCTATCCGACCTTCACATAAGCAGGTTCCGCAAAAGTGTCCCGCGGTTTTGCGACAAGAACCTGCGATATGCAAAGACCGAGGCAGGCAAGTTCGCCAAGCGAACGAAGCCTGCTTTAGGGTCTGCGCGACTTTGAAACAGGTTAAGGCGCTGCCCCTTAACAGCTTGGTAACGGAGCAAATTGATGTCAAAGCCCGATCTGGCGAGCCTCGAAAAGACCATCGAGAAGGCATTTGACGAGCGCGACACGATTTCGACCGCCACCCGCGGCGAGACGCGCGACGCCATCCAGGCCGCGCTCGACCTGCTCGACCGCGGCGTCGCCCGCGTCGCCGAGCGCCAGGCCGACGGCAAGTGGCACGTCAACCAGTGGCTGAAGAAGGCGGTGCTGCTTTCCTTCCGGCTGAACCCGATGGAGATCATCAAGGGCGGCCCCGGCCAGGCGGTGTGGTGGGACAAGGTGCCGTCGAAGTTCGACGGCTGGAGCGCCGTCGATTTCGAGAAGGCCGGCTTCCGCGCCGTGCCGTCGTCGATCGTGCGCCGCTCGGCCTATGTCGCGCCGGGCGCGGTGCTGATGCCGTCCTTCGTCAATGTCGGCGCCTATGTCGACTCTGGCACCATGGTCGACACCTGGGCCTCGGTCGGCTCCTGCGCCCAGATCGGCAAGAACGTGCACCTGTCGGGCGGCGTCGGCATCGGCGGCGTGCTGGAGCCTATGCAGGCCGGTCCGACCATCATCGAGGACAATTGCTTCATCGGCGCGCGCTCGGAAGTGGTCGAGGGCTGCATCGTGCGCGAGGGCTCGGTGTTGGGCATGGGCGTGTTCATCGGCCAGTCGACCAAGATCGTCGACCGCGCCACCGGCGAAGTCTTCTACGGCGAAGTGCCGGCCAATTCGGTTGTCGTCGCCGGCTCGATGCCGGGCAAGCCGCTGCCCAATGGCGAGCCAGGTCCGAGCCTCTACTGCGCGGTCATCGTCAAGCGCGTCGACGCCAGGACCCGCTCCAAGACCTCGATCAACGAACTGCTTCGCGATTGATCTTTTCCGGAAACGGACGCACCTTCCGCCGGCGCGACAATCCGTCGCGCTGGTTCAACACGGAGGGGCGTCATGGACTGGAAGTATCTTCTGACAAGCTTCGAGGGTCGCATCAACCGCGCTAAGTTTTGGGCGGCAATCGGCGTTTTCATCGTGATCGGCATCATCGGCCTGATCCTGGATTCGATCCTCGGCACGCGCATCACGCTTGCCAGCGGCGGGCAGATCGGCATCATCGGCATCATCATTTCCCTGGCGTCGATCTATTTCGCGTTCGCGGTTTATGCCAAGCGTTGGCATGACCGCGACAAGTCGGGCTGGTGGAGCCTGATCGTGCTGATACCGATCATCGGCGGCATCTGGATGCTGGTCGAACTCGGAATTCTCGAAGGCACCAGAGGTGCCAATCAATATGGACCGGATCCGCTTGCCTGAAAAATCCGACCTTACCTGGCTTTTCTTCAAAACCTCGGGCCGCGTCAGCCGCGCGGCCTATTTTCTCGGCGGGTTGCTGGTCGCCATCGTCCAGGCGTTTCCGCTTTACCGCTTCACGCTGGTGCCGGAAGGCTCGCCCGAGAGCAGCATGTGGTCGTTCATCTTCTTCGTCGCCTTCATCGGCTCGCTGTGGTCGAACATCGTGCTGGCGGTGAAGCGACTGCACGATCTCGACAAGCCGGGGATCGCGGCGCTGGTGCTGTTCGTGCCTGTCGTCTCGATCGTCGCCTTCCTGGTGCTTTGCCTGTTTCCTGGACAGCCCGGACCCAACCGCTATGGCAGGCGCACCAACGCGCCGGCCGATTCCTGAGCGACGATCCTCGCCATGCGTTACCGCACGCTTGACCCGAAACTGATCATCGAGACCGCCGAACGGCTGGAGGAGCGCGTCGCCGAGCGGTTTCCCGATGCCGGCCTGCGCGGTGTCGCCGCCGAACTGGTGTCCCTGTCGCGCGACCTGGCCAAAGGCGCCAAGGCGCTGGAGGCGCCGCTCTGGTGGCTGCGTGGCCTCATCGCCGCCGCCGTCATTGCCGGCGCGCTGGTGTTCGTCTTCGTCGGCACCATCCTGCCGCTCGACCGGCTTTCGCGGACCAGCGACGCCGTCCAGTCGGTGCAAGGCATCGAAGCCTCGCTCAACATGATCATCCTTGCCATCGTCGGCTTCCTGGCCCTCATCCGCACCGAGGAGCGCATCAAGCGCAAGCAGGTGTTCCGTCAGCTGCACGGCCTGCGCTCGCTGATCCACGTCATCGACATGCACCAGCTGACCAAGGATCCGGCGACGCTGTCGGCGAATTTCAAGCCGACCTCGCATTCGCCGGCCCGTATCACCAACGCCGCCGACCTCGCCCGCTACCTCGACTATTGCTCGGAAATGCTGTCGATCACCGGCAAGATCGCGGCGCTGTTCGCCCAGTCGGTCAATGACGACGTGGTCATAGACGGCGTCAACGACGTCGAGAACCTGGCCTCCAACCTGTCGCGCAAGATCTGGCAGAAGATCACCCTGATCGACGACCAGGTGTGACCGCTTCCGGCGCCAGCCCCGGCGAGCCGCGCTTTTGCCGTTCGGCCTCCCGCACCAGGGCCAGGACCCCTGCCGTCAACGGCGCGGGCACGCCCGCCTTTTCGGCGAGCGCGAGCACCGCGCCCTGCAATTCGCCGATCTCGGTCGGCCGGCCGCGCTGCAGATCGTCCCACATGGACGAGCGCGCCTCCGGGTCGATGGCCAGCATGCGGCGTGCCAGCCGGCGGAACATCCAGTCCGGCAGGCCGAGCACTTTGGGCAGCAGCGCCGGGCGCAGGCCGGCAATGCGCGCCGGCTGGATTCCGCAGGCCTTCATCGCCGCCAGCGCCTCGCCGATCTGGCCGGCCAGGATCAGCCGCCAGCGGCGGTCGGCCAGTTCCGTCGCCAGCGGCAGGCCGGACAGCGCCACCAACGCGTTGTTGAGGTTCATCAGGAGCTTGCCCCACAGCACCGCCTTCATGTCGGCATGGGTTTCGACCGCGAGCCCTTCGACATCAAGAAGGCCGGCAAGGCCGGCCACGCCGTCCTCGACCATCACCTTGCCCTCGCTGGCGCGATGCATGCGAAACGGGGCTTCGCCGTCCGGCGACTGCACGATGTTGAACGGCACCATGCCGGCAAGGACCCGCCGCCCGGCAAGACCGGCGCGCAATCTGTCGGCATTGCCGACGCCGTTCTGCAGGCTGACCACCACCGCTTCCGGACGGGCGTGGGCGGCAATGAGCGCGGTCATCTCTTCGGTCGCACCGCTCTTGACCGTCACCAGGACGATGTCGGCGCCGGCCAGGGCGGCGGCCGGATCGGCCGTAACGGAAAGCGCCTCGGGGGCCAGCCGGCGGTCGCGGCCGTCGAGGTCGCTGACCCGCAATCCGTCCTTGCGCAAGGTCGCTTCGACGCGCGGGCGCGCCAAAAGCACGACCTTGCGCCCGGCGAGCGCCAGGCAGCCACCAACATAGCAGCCGATACTGCCGGCGCCGGCAATGGCGATGGTCTTTGCTTCCCTGGCCATGCGATAGTCTCACATTGGCCTGCAACTATACGACATGAAAACCATAATGTCGGCGCCATGGCCGGCCATCACGTCTGGCCGTGACAGGCCTTCCGCTTTCGACTATCGCTTTGCCCATGAAATTGCCGACAGACCCCGCCGCAAACCTCGCCGCCCTGATCCGCTGCCCCTCGGTGACGCCCGCCGAGGGCGGCGCGCTCGCCGCGCTGGAGACGATGCTAAAGGCGCTCGGCTTCTCGACCGAGCGCCCGGTGTTCTCGGAAGACGGCACGCCCGACATCGAAAACCTCTACGCGCGACGCTCGGGCAACGGCCCGCATCTGATGTTTGCCGGCCATACCGACGTGGTGCCGGTTGGCGACGAGGCGGCCTGGACGCATCCGCCCTTTGCCGCCGAGATCGCCAATGGCGAAATGTATGGCCGCGGCGCCGTCGACATGAAGGGCGGCATCGCCTGCTTCATCGCGGCGGTGGCGCGCCACGTCGAGAAGGCGGGCGGTCCGAAGGGTTCCGTCTCGCTGCTGATCACCGGCGACGAGGAGGGGCCGGCGATCAACGGTACGGTGAAGCTGCTCGAATGGGCGGCGGCCAAGGGTGAGAAATGGGATGCCGCTATCGTCGGCGAGCCGACCAACCCGGACGCGCTCGGCGACATGATCAAGATCGGCCGACGCGGCTCGATCTCCGGCAGCGTCACGGTCAACGGCCGCCAGGGCCACGCCGCCTATCCGCAGCTTGCCGACAATCCGGTGCGCGGGCTGGTGAGCCTTGTCGACGCCTTGCTCCACCCGGTGTTCGACAAGGGAACGAAGGATTTCCAGCCGACCAATCTGGAGGTGACCTCAATCGACGTCGGCAATCCGGCCACCAACGTCATTCCGGCCAAGGCGACAGCCACCTTCAACATCCGCTTCAACGACACGTGGACGGCCGAGACCATCCAGGCCGAGATCCACAACCGTCTCGACCAGGCGGCCGGCCGCAAGAAATACCGGCCGGGCAAGAAGACCCCGGTTGACTACGAGCTTGTCTGGCGCGACCGGCCGAGCCACGTCTTCCTCACCCGCGACGAGCGCCTGATCGAGACGCTGAGCAGTTCGGTCAAGTCGACGATCGGCAGGAAGCCGGCGCTCTCCACCTCGGGCGGCACGTCGGACGCACGCTTCATCAAGGACTATTGCCCGGTGGTCGAGTTCGGACTGGTCGGTCAGACCATGCATATGGTCGATGAACGCGTCGCGCTTGCCGACCTCGAGACGCTGACCGGGATCTATCAGCGCTTCATCGAAGACTGGTTCGGGCAGGACCATGCTCTCGGCTGACGAAACCTTCGCATCGTTGGCCGGCGCCTGGCGGCTGATGCTCGGCAAGGTCGACGGGCTGCGCCTGCTCGACCTGTCGGCGGACGGCTTCTGGAATTCCTTCTTCGCCATTGTCGTGGCAGCACCGGCACTGATCGTCGGCTGGGTCGGTATCGCCAACGAGATCGGCGACCCGAACGCCTTCGCCGGGCGCTTCAGCATGCTTCTGCGGCTGGCGACCGTCGATATCGGCTCCTGGGTGCTGCCGCTGGTCGGCCTGGCGCTGGTTGCGCCGCGCGTCGGCATCGGCGGCCGTTTCGTCCACTATGTCGTCGCCAGCAACTGGGCGTCGGCGATCATCGCCTGGCTGATGCTGCCGTCGGCGCTGATCCGGCTTTTCCTGCCGTCGACCGACGAGGTCCCCGGGCTGGTGTCGCTGCTCCTGTTCGCGGTTTCGATGATACTGACCTGGCGCATGACCAATGCCGTGATCGGCAGGGGCGCCGCCGTCGGCAGCGCGGTCTTCGCCGGCATGTTCGTGGCGTCTCTGGCCGTGCTGTTCGGCCTGCAGGCGCTGCTCGGCATCTCCATACCGACCGGCGTCGAGAGCTAGAAGCCTTCCGGATAATCGACGCCGATGAGGAAAAGCCCGTCGGGCGGAGCCACCTGGCCGCAGGCGGCGCGGTCCTGCGCGTCGAGCGCCGCCTTGAGATCGGCGGCGGTCCATGAGCCGTCGCCGACGCGTCTCAGCGAGCCGACCATCGAGCGCACCTGGTTGTGCAGGAACGAGCGCGCCGAGGTGTGCACCTCGATCAGGTCGCCCGAGCGGCTGACGTCCAGCCGGTCGAGCGTGCGGACCGGGCTTTCGGCCTGGCACTGGGTCGAGCGGAAAGTGGTGAAATCATGCCGGCCGAGCAGCACCTTCGCCGCCTCGTGCATGGCGGCGGCATCGAGCCGTTTTGGCACCCACCAGACCTTGCCCTTCTCCAGCGCCGCCGGCGCGCGGCGGTTGAGGATGCGGTAGAGGTAGTGGCGGCCGGTGGCGGAGAAGCGGGCGTCGAAATCGTCGGCGACGATCGCCGCCGCGAGGATGGCGATGCGGGCGCCCGCCGCCTGCAGATGGGCGTTGACCGCATCGCGCACCTTGTCGCCCGGCCAGGCCCTGGCCAGATCGACATGCGCCACCTGGGCGGTCGCATGCACGCCGGCGTCGGTGCGGCCTGCGGCGCGGAGCCTGAGCGCCTCGCCGCAGAATTTCTCGATCGCCTGCTCGATCGCCTGCTGCACCGAAGGCTGATCCGCCTGGTGCTGCCAGCCGGCGAACTGGCTGCCGTCATATTCGATGTCGAGGCGAAAACGCGGCATGCTCGATGTCGTTCGCGCTCGCCTAGGCGGCGAGCGCGGTGAAGGCCGAAGCGTAGACCAGCTTGCCTGCCTCGGGCGCATCGCCCCAGGCCAGCGCCTGCAGCGCCTCGCCCTGATATTCGCTTTCGAATTTTTCGGCGCGCGCATGGCTATAGCCGAAACGGCCGTAATAGGCCGGGTCGCCGAGCACCACGGCCAGCGTCTCGCCGGCGTCCCTGAGACGGAGATGCGCCTCACGGATCAGCGCGCCGCCAATGCCGGTGCCATGGAAGGACGGCTCGACCGCCAGCGGCGCGAGCGCCACGGCTGCAAAGCTCTTTGCGCCCTTCTGGACGAAAAGCCTGGAGAACAGGATATGGCCGACCACCTGGCCGTCCTCTTCCGCCACCAGCTCGACGACGGCATCGCCGCCGGTGACCAGCGCGTCGACCAGCCCGGCCTCCGCCTGCTGGCCGAAAGCGTGCTCCTCGACAAGACGGATCGCCTCGCGATCCCGCGGCGTCGCCGCGCGTATCGACATCATGCTCATGAGAGTTTCGTTCCTTTTTCGATCTTGGCCCCGCGCAGGAACTCCTGCGCGGCGGCGGGCCTTCCGCCCGCCCGTTGAACTTCGACCAGCCTGATCGCGCCCGCCCCACAGGCGACCGTCAGCCGATCATCGAGAATTCCTCCCGACTCGCCGACGCCATCAGAAAGCGTCGAGCGAAGCAGTTTCAGCCGCTCCATGCGGCCGCCAATTTCGACCTCGCACCACGCGCCCGGAAAGGGCGAAAGGCCGCGAATGTGATTGTGGACTTCGCCGGCAGGCCGCGTCCAGTCTACGCGTGTCTCCGATTTATCGATCTTTCGGGCGTAGGTCACCCCCACCGTCGCCTGTTGGGCAAATGTCAGACAATTTATCCCCAACTGCGCGAGCGCTTGCACCATCAGCGAAGCGCCTATCGCCATCAGGCGGTCATGCAGTTCGCCGGCGGTCATATCGGGTTCGATGGCGCATTTTTCAAGCAATGCCACCGGGCCGGTGTCCAAACCTTCTTCCATGCGCATCACCATCATGCCGGTTTCGGCGTCGCCGGCCATGATGGCGCGCTGGATGGGAGCGGCACCGCGCCAGCGCGGCAAAAGCGAGGCATGGCCGTTGAGGCAGCCGAGGCGGGTTGCTTCCAATATGGCCTTCGGCAGCAGCAGTCCGTAAGCCACGACCACCGCCACATCGGCCCGCAAATCGGCGAAGGCCCGCTGCTCGGCCTCGCTCTTCAGCGACGTCGGAGACCGCACCTCGACGCCCAGCCGCTCCGCCTCGCGCTGCACCGGCGATGGCGTCAGTTCCAGCCCGCGCCGGCCGGCGGCGCGCGGCGGCTGCGTGTAGACGGCGACGATTTCGTGACCCGCCTCGGCAATCGCGCGCAGGGTCGGCACGGAGAACTCCGGCGTGCCCATGAAGATGATGCGCAGGGGCATGACCCCTAGCCCACCAGCTTGCCCGGCGCCTTGTCCTTGGCGAGCTTCTTGAACTTCTTGACCACCATGTCGCGCTTCAGCTTCGAGATGTGGTCGATGAACAGCACGCCGTTGAGATGATCGATCTCGTGCTGCAGGCAGGTCGCCATCAACCCCTCGGCCTGCATCTCCTGCAGCTTGCCGTCGCGGTCGAGATATTTCACGCGCACCGCCGCGGGTCGCTCGACCTCGGCGTAATAATCCGGGATCGACAGGCAACCTTCCTCATAGACGGAGCGATGATCGGAGCTTTCGAGGATTTCCGGGTTGATGAAGACATGCGGCGCCGGCGTCTCGTCTTCCTTGGCGAGGTCGATGACCAGCATGCGCAGCGGCTCGCCGATCTGGATCGCCGCGAGGCCGATGCCTGGCGCGTCATACATGGTGTCCAGCATGTCGCCGGCCAGCTTGCGCAAGGGCGCGTCGACGCGCTCGACC
The DNA here is from genome assembly GCF_016756535.1 of Mesorhizobium sp. 131-2-1. Classification (NCBI taxonomy): domain Bacteria; kingdom Pseudomonadati; phylum Pseudomonadota; class Alphaproteobacteria; order Hyphomicrobiales; family Phyllobacteriaceae; genus Mesorhizobium; species Mesorhizobium sp. 131-2-1. The sequence continues at coordinate 700,261 of NZ_AP023247.1, forward strand.
GGTTTGGACACCTGGCGCAGGACGGGATCGGGCAGAATGATGAGCGGCTTGATCGACATGGCGTCTCACCTAAGACGTCACAGGAAAAGCGTCAACCGGGGCGATCGAGGGCCGTTCACGTTTTGATCTGTGCCGGCAGGCCGAATCATCTATGCTGCCGGCATGAACGACCTGAGCACCATCCTTTCGGAACCTGTCGCCCGGCTCGGCGCCAGCACGATCACGCTTGGCCATGTGCTGGCCTTCGGCGCCATTCTGTTCCTCGGCCTGTTCCTGGCGCTGGTCATGGCACTGTGGCGGTCGGCCAGGGCGCGCACCATCGCCGCCGCCGAGGCCGCCGACCACGCCCGCGACGCCGAGGCGCGGATGGCCGGCATCCTGCAAAGCCAGGCCGAGATGCAGGGCCGCATGGGCGCCATCGCCGAGGTGTTCGGGGCAAGGCAGGCGGAACTGACGCAATCGATCGGCCAGCGTCTCGACGCCATGACCGGCCGAATCGGCCAGACCATGACCGAGCAGACCAAATCGACGCATGAGAGCCTGGCCAAGCTGCAGGAGCGGCTGGCAGTCATCGACACGGCGCAAGGCAACATCCAGTCGCTGGCCGGCCAGGTGGTGCAGTTGCAGGCGATCCTGTCCAACAAGCAGACGCGCGGCGCCTTCGGCCAGTCGCGCATGGAGGCGATCGTCGCCGACGGACTGCCGCACGGCGCCTATGAATTCCAGGCGACCTTGTCGAATGGCAGCCGGCCGGACTGCCTGGTAAGGATGCCGAACGGTTCGCCATCGCTGGCCATCGACGCCAAGTTCCCGCTGGAGGCCTGGAACGCCATCCGCGCCGCCGACGGCGCCGACCTTCAGAAGGTCGCCGCGCAAGCCTTCCGCCGCGACATCGAAATCCATGTTCGCGATATCGCCGACAAATACCTGATCCAGGGCGAGACGCAGGACACCGCCTTCATGTTCGTGCCGTCGGAATCGGTGTTCGCCGAGATCCACGAGAATTTCGAGGCGGTGGTGCAGAAGGCGCACCGTGCCCGTGTCATCATCGTCTCGCCGTCACTGCTGATGCTGTCGATCCAGGTCATCCAGGCAATCCTCAAGGATGCCCGCATGCGCGAGCAGGCGCATCTGATCCAGGGCGAGGTGATCCGGCTGATGGAGGATGTCGCGCGCGTCGACGAGCGGGTGCGCCGGCTGCAGACGCATTTTACCCAGTCGGCCAAGGACATCGATGACATCCTGGTATCGACAACGAAAGTGACCAAGCGCGGCCAGAAGATCGAGGCGCTGGAGTTCGGCGAAGCGGAAGCCGAGGCGCGCGGCAACGCCATCAAGGTCGAGGCGGGCGCGAGGGTCGCGGACTCGAAGACGGGGCAGCTCAGGTTGCGCGTGGTCGAGGACGGCGACTGAGGCGGGCCCTACTGCTCCTCGATGGTCGTCTTGCCCTCGAATTCCGGCAACCAGTGCAATGCGGAGCGGTGCCAAACCTGCTTTCTCGGAACCAGTTGCTCGCGCTGGCGCGACGTGCCGACCCTGATGCCGTAGACCTTCGGCTCGTCGCCCACCGATGTGGCATAGAGATGGGAGCCGCAATCTCCCCAAAAGCCCTGGGCGCGCTTGGCGCCAGAGGATCCGGTCTTGATATAGACCTTCGGTGTGCCGCTGATGATCTTGTAGTTGCTTTCCGGTGCCGGAACCGTCACGCGGAAGGCCGTGCCGGTGAGTCGCTGGCAGTCCGTGCAATGGCAGATCGCGGTCTTTTCCGGATCGACTTCCGCCTCATAGGTGATGGCGCCGCAATGGCACCCGCCGTCGATCTTCATCAGCCTTCCTCCTCAAGAATTCATCCTTGCCAAACCTAGTTCCCTTCCGACGCCTCGGCCATGGCCTTGCGGCGCCGCTCCCATGTGCCAGTGGCCTGCGGCTTGACGAACAGCCGCGCGATTTCCGGCATCTCCTGCTTCAGCCGCGCCTCCAGCCGCTCGACGCAGGCCTCGATCTCGGGCGCCGTCAGATGGTCCTCGAATTCGATGCTCAAGCCGGCGACGATCTCCTCGGGGCCGATGTGGACGCTCAAAATGCCGTTCGCCCGCTGCACCGCCGGATCCTCCTGGGCGATCGCCAGCACCTTCTTCTGCACTTCGGGCGCTGCCGGCTCACCGAGCAACAGGCCCTTGCTTTCGCGCGCCAGGAAGACCGCGGTCGAGCCGAGGATCAGCGCGATGCCGATCGAGGCGGCGCCGTCGAGCTCCGGCATGGCGAAAATCTCCGCCGCCAATATGCCGGCAAAGGCGACGATCAGGCCGAGCAGCGCCGCGCTGTCCTCGAACAGCACCGTATAGACGCTCGGATCCTTGCTGAGCCGTACCGCCTCGAACCAGCCCAGCCGGCCCTTCTCGCGGCGGAATTCCTTGAGCGCGACGTGCCAGGAACTGCCTTCGAAGAGGAAGGAAAGGCCGAGCACGACATAGTTCACCATGGCATTGGGCACCGGCTCCGGCGCCATGATGTGCACCACGCCCTCATAGAACGACACGCCGGCGCCAAGCGCGAAGACCAGCAGGGCGACGATGAAGCTCCAGAAATAGAGCTCGCGGCCATGGCCGAGCGGATGGCTGCGGTCGGCGGGACGGGCAGCGCGATGCATGCCGTAGAGCAGCAGGCCGCCATTGCCGGTGTCGACCAGCGAATGCACGCCTTCCGACAGCATCGCCGAACTGCCGGTGAAGGCCGCGGCGGCGAATTTGGTCAGCGCGATCGCCAGATTGCCGGCGAGCGCCGCGTAGATGACCTTCTTCGATCCGCCATGCCCAGCCATGCCCCGCCGTCCCGGTTGGATGCCCCGAGCTTAATGCATGTCGCCCAAAAGAGCGCGCATCAAGACAAAGACTTAAAGCGCGTCGCCTGATTCCGTTTCGTCGCGACACGCTTTAATTTCCGGGCGGCCAAGCTCCACAGGCGATTCACCGGTGAAAAGCGGTTGACAGGGCCCGAACGCAGCGAGCGCCCGCTAATGCCCTCTTGCAGTCGGGCCTTTCTCTTGTTTCACTTCGGTGCCCACAATCGGAGGAGCGAATCATGGCTAAAGGTGCGATGAAGGCGGGCAAGGAAGCCCGCAAGCCGAAGAAGGACGCGAAGAAGCCCGCCGCGGCCCCGGCCCTCAAGGCGCCGCCGGTCAAGGCGATGAGGCTCAAGGAAAAGTAGGCCTCGGCTGATCCGTCTCGGCGCGGATTTTTCAACCGGCGGCATGACCCATGCTGCCGGTGTTTTGTTGATTGGGGCCCAGGACTGCCTATATCGGCATGGCGAGGACGACCTCGCTTCTCCCAAAACCCAGCCGGGACGACCCGTGCTTCCAGTGCTGCTCCGTGCGCCGGTTTTGCAAGACCGCTGCGCGCCTTGGGCGGCATGCAGCAAATGGAGCGTTCCCGATGTCGTGGATCTATCTGTTTTTCGCCGGCCTGTTCGAAATCGGCTGGGCGATCGGCCTCAAATACACCGACGGCTTCTCGAAACTGGTGCCGACGGTCCTGACCATCGCCTCGATGATCGTCAGCCTTGGCCTGCTCGGCCTGGCCCTGAAGACGCTTCCGGTCGGCACCGCCTATGCGGTGTGGACCGGCATCGGCACGGTCGGCACCGCGCTGCTCGGCATCTGGCTGCTGGGCGAGCCGGCGACTGCTGTCCGGCTCGGCTGCATCGCGCTGATCGTCTGCGGCATCGTCGGGTTGAAGCTGGTGGCCTGACGTTGCGCCGCGAGACAAACGCGTTCGGGGCCGCCGCTGGCGACCCTGAACCTTTTTTTCGAACGAAACCGCTGCTAGCGGGCCGAGAAGCCCGGAGGCGTCCTGCCGACACGCGCCTTGCGCGCGGCATAGCGCGCATCGCGCTTGGCCTTGCGTTCGGCCTCGTCGGCAAGCAAACGAGAAATGCGCTCGTTCTCTTCGGCGTCCCGGATCTTGGCCTCAGCCGCGGCCGCCTCTTCGGCGGCAATGCGGGCGGCTTCGGCAGCCGCTTCGCGTTCGGCCTTCTCAGCCGCCTCGCGCGCCAGCTTTTCCTGCTTCAGCTTGGCCTTTTCGGCCTCGCGGATCGCACGCGCCTCGAGGATCGCCTTGCGTTCGGCCTGTCGTGCCAGCACTGCAGGATCATCCGCCGCCGGCTTTGACTTGAAGCGCTCCAGAAGCGCCCTCTTTGCCTCGTTCGCGGCATTGCGCCGCTCGAAAATGTCTTTTTCCCTGTAGATAGCCAAGTCCACTTCCCTGAAGTCAATTCGCGACGCTTACATACGCGTGAAAACCGATAGTTCAAGCGCCAAAACGGTATGCCAGCCATGAAATTCTGAGCTGTTGCAACTGGGAGACGTCACAATCCCGCGCGAAAACCGACATGCAGTGTTCACAGTCCGGGCCTCTGGTGGCACGGCGGGCGGGTCGCTATCTCCAGCGCGACAACAAACATCGAAACAAGACACCAGGATGGCATGGCATGGAACTCGGTCTCTACACTTTCGCGGACGTCAGCCCGGAACCGGGGCCAGGCGCGATCGGCCCGCATGAGCGGCTGCGCAACCTGATCGAGGAGATCGAGCTGGCCGACCAGGTCGGCCTGGACGTGTTCGGACTGGGCGAGCACCACCGCCCCGATTACGCCGCCTCGGCGCCGGTGGTGGCGCTGGCAGCGGCGGCCGAGCGCACCAGGCGCATCAAGCTGACCAGCGCGGTGACCGTGCTCTCCTCCGATGACCCGGTGCGCGTTTTCCAGCAGTTCGCGACGCTCGACCTCCTGTCCGGCGGCCGCGCCGAAATCATGGCCGGACGCGGGTCCTTCATCGAATCCTTCCCGCTGTTCGGCTACAACCTCGAAGACTATGACGAGCTGTTCGCCGAGAAGCTCGACCTGCTGCTCGCCATCCGCGACGACATCAAGGTGACATGGTCGGGCAAGCTGCGCGCGCCGATCAATGGCCGCGGCGTCTATCCGCGCCCGTACCAGGAGAAGCTGCCGGTCTGGATCGCCATTGGTGGCACGCCGCAGTCCGCCGCCCGCGCGGGCGCGCTCGGCCTGCCGCTGGCGCTCGCCATCATCGGCGGCGAGCCGGCGCGCTTCGCGCCGCTGTTCGAGATCTACCGCGAGGCCGCGAGACGGGCCGGCAACGATCCGGCGAGCCTCGCCACCAGCCTCAACGTGCACGGCTTCATCGCCGAGACGACCGAGCAGGCGGCGGACGACTTCTACGCGCCGCAAGCCGAGGTGATGAACCGCATCGGCCGCGAGCGCGGCTGGGGTCCGACCTCGCGGGCGCATTTCGACCAGTCGCGCGGGCCGAACGGGGCGTTGTTCGTCGGCAGCCCGGAGCAGGTGGCGGAGAAGATCGTCGCCCAGCACCGGATCTTCAACAATGACCGCTTCCTGCTGCAGATGGCGATCGGCACCATGCCACACGCCAAGATCATGAAGGCGATCGAGCTCTACGGCACCAGGGTGGCGCCGATCGTCCGCAAGGAGACCGCGAAGGCCGCGCCCGCCGAACCTGTTGCCTGATCGGGGCGGCCCGCGTGACCTGATCCCATCCGGGCCAAGGGTCATTGCCGGCTAACGGAACCTTGCAGCCACGAGGACGTTTTCGCGGGGAAGCCGCGTGTCGCGGTGTGCCCGAGGGAAGCGATGAAGGCCGAACCGACCGCTTCGGGTGGCGCCGGTGCCGCAGGGAGCCCGGACCCGCGCGAGGCCGCGCGCGCGGATACGCATCTGATGCGATCCCTGCTCATCGGCATCTTCATCCTGATGACCGTCTACGCGCTCTATTTCGGCCGCGCCTTCTTCATGCCGGTGATCCTCGCCTTCCTGCTGGCGCTGACGCTAACGCCGATCGTGCGCTTCCTGCGCCAGCGTGGCGTGCCCGATGCGCTGTCGGCAACGCTGCTGGTGCTCATGTCGGTGATTTTCGTCGCCGGCGCCGGCTACCTGCTCAGCGGCCCGGTCATCGACCTCATCAACAACGCCCCCTCGATCGGCCTGCAGCTGACCGAGCGCATGGCACAGCTCAGGCAGCCGTTCGAGAAGATCATGCAGATCTCGCACCAGCTGGAAGGGCTGACCGAGACCTCGCAGGAGCCCGACGTGCAGAAGGTCGTGCTGGCGCAGTCCGGCATCTTGTCTTCCGCCGCCGGCAACGTCTTGTCGGCAGGCACCGGCATCACCATCGTCTTCGTACTGTCGCTGTTCCTGCTCGCCTCGGGCACGATGTTCTACGAGAAGATCATCCAGTCCTTCACCAGCCTCAGCGAGAAGAAGCGGGCCTTGCGCGTCGTCTACGACGTCGAGCGCGAGATCTCGCACTATCTGCTCACCGTCGCCGTCATCAATGCCGGCCTCGGCACCGTGATCGGCCTTGGCCTGTGGGGGCTCGGCATGCCCAATCCGCTGGTCTGGGGGGCGGCCGCGGCCCTGCTCAACTTCCTGCCCTATGTAGGGGCGCTGATGACGATCCTGCTGGTCACGGTGATCGCGCTGATCAGCTTCGACTCGTTCTCCTTTGCGCTGCTGGCGCCCGCCTTCGTGCTGCTGTGCGACATCGTCGAAGGCCAGTTCGTGACGCCGATGGTGGTCGGCCGGCGGCTGGAGATCAACGCGGTGGCGATCTTCATCGCCATCGCCTTCTGGTCGTGGCTGTGGGGCTTCGTCGGCGCGTTGATGGCGGTGCCGCTGCTGGTCGTCATCAAAGTGTTCTGCGACCATTTCGACGGGCTGAGCCATGTCGGCAATTTCCTGGCTGCACAGCACAGCGTCGTGGTCGAGGAGGATACGGCCGGCGAGAACGGCAAGGCCGGCGCATAGAGCGGTTCGCCGTTTCATGGAAACGGCAAGACCGCTCTATCTTTTTGCTTTGCCGCAATTCCGGTACGGAAAACCGTACACACTTTTCCTGGAATTGCTGTCCGCGACAATTGTTTGCCGCTTCCCTTTGTCGGTCCGGACGGAGTGCCTATATCGAACCGGTCAAGCCGGACCTCCTTTCATGACCGACGCCTCCTTCGACCTCGACGCCTATTTCGCCCGTATCGGCTATCGCGGTCCGACCGAGGTGTCGCTGGCGACGCTGCAGGCGCTGCACCGGCAGCATCCGCAAGCGATCCCGTTCGAGAACCTCGATCCGTTCCTCGGCCATCCGGTCAAGCTCGATCCCGCTTCGCTGCAGGACAAGGTGTTCGCGCGCGGCCGCGGCGGCTATTGCTACGAGCACAATCTGATCTTCATGCATGCGCTGACGGCGCTCGGCTTCGCGGTGAGCGGCCTTGCCGCGCGCGTCCTGTGGGGCCAGCCCGACGACGCCATCACCGCGCGCAGCCACATGCTGCTGCGCGTCGAGCTCGACGGCCGCACCCATCTGGCCGATGTCGGCTTCGGCGGGCTGACGCTGACGGCGCCGCTGCTGCTCGAAGCCGGGCTGGAGCAGCAAACCCCGCATGAAACCTTCCGCCTCGTCGAGACGGACGATCATTTTCGCCTGCAGGCGGAGATCGGTGGCGCCTGGCGCAGTGTCTACCGCTTCGACATGCAGCGGGCCTACGAGGTCGACTATGCGGTCAGCAGCCACTTCCTGTCGACGCATCCGAGCTCGCATTTCCTGTCCTCGGTGATCGCGGCACGCGCTCTGCCCGACCGGCGCTACGCGCTGCGCAACAACCGGCTGTCGACACATCATCTCGGCGGCCGCACCGAGCAGCGGGAGATCGTAACGGCAGCGGAACTCGCCGACGTGCTGGAAAAGCAGATCGACATCGTCATCCCGGACCGGCCGGCCTTCGAGGCCAGGCTGCGGGACAAGAACATCGTGGAGAGCTGAGGCATGAGCACCCTTTCCGTCCTCGACCTGTCGCCAATCGCCGAAGGCAGCGATGCCTCGCGCTCGCTGGCGAATTCGCTCGACCTCGCCCGCCATGCCGAGCGCCTCGGCTATCGGCGCTACTGGCTGGCCGAGCACCACAACATGCCGGGCATCGCAAGTGCCGCGACGTCGGTGGTCATCGCCCATGTCGCCGGCGGCACCAAAACGATCCGCGTCGGCGCCGGCGGCATCATGCTGCCCAACCATGCGCCGCTGGTCATCGCCGAGCAGTTCGGCACGCTGGCGGCGCTGTTTCCTGGCCGCATCGACCTCGGGCTCGGGCGCGCGCCGGGCACCGACATGATGACCGCCAGGGCGCTGCGCCGCAATCTCGAAGCCAGCGATAACTTCCCGCAGGACGTCGTCGAGCTGATGGGCTATTTCCAGCCGGCCGAGGAGGGCCAGCGCATCCGCGCCGTGCCCGGCGAAGGCCAGAAGGTGCCGGTCTGGATCCTCGGCTCCAGCCTCTACGGCGCGCAGCTCGCCGCATTGCTTGGCCTTCCCTACGCCTTCGCCTCGCATTTCGCGCCGGCAGAGCTCGACCATGCGCTGGAGGTCTACCGCTCGCGCTTCCAGCCATCGGCCGAGCTCGACAGACCCTATGTGATGCTTGGCCTCAACGTCTTCGCCGCTCCGACCGACGCCGAGGCGCGGCTTTTGTTCACCTCGCTGCAGCAGGCCTTCGTCAATCTGCGCACCGGCCGGCCCGGCCGGTTGCCGCCACCGGTCGAGGGCTACGAACAGACGCTGGACCCGATGGCGAAGACCATGCTGGGCCAGGCGCTGTCCTGCGCCGTCGTCGGGTCACCGGAGACGGTGAGGCTCGGCATCGATGCCTTCGTGCGCCGCACCGGCGCCGACGAGCTGATGGTGACGGCGCAGATCTTTGACCATGCGGCCAGGGTGCGCTCGTTCGAGGTCCTCGCCGACGTCCACAAGTCGCTGTCGCAGGCGGCCTGAGGCGGCTCGGCACTTTGCCGCTTTTGCAAGGCGCCGGCCTTTGCTAAGGGCGGATACCCTTTCCGACCGCGAGCCCCGCCTGTGACAAATGACCTCGACGCGCGAACGCGCTTTGCCATGGACCTAGCGAGGCGCGCCGGCGAGCTCGGCCTAAGATATTTCCGCGACCTCGAAAACTTGACCATCGAGAGCAAGGGCCATCAGGACCTGGTCTCGGACGGCGACCGCGAGGTCGAGCTGTTCATCCGCGCGGCCATTGCCGACGCCTATCCGCGCGACGGCATCGTCGGCGAGGAACATGCGCCGGTTGCCGGAACGACAGGCCATGTCTGGGTGATCGACCCGATCGACGGCACCGCCAATTTCGTGCGCGGCATTCCGGCCTGGTGCGTCGTGGTCGCCTGCGCCCGCGATGGCGAGACGGTGGTCGGCGTGATCCACGAGCCCTCGACCGGCGAGACCTTCCACGGCCATCGCGGCGGCGGCGCCTTCGTCAATGGCCGGCCGATCAAGGCGAGCGATGCTGCGAGCCTCACGGAAGGATCGGTGGGAACCGGGCTGTCCAACCGGGCCAATACCGAGCATGTCGCCGTGCTCGTCCGGCAGATCATGGCGGAGGGTGGTGTCTTCTACCGCAACGCGTCCGGCGCGCTGATGCTCGCCTATGCCGCGTCCGGCCGGCTGCTCGGCTATATCGAGGAGCACATGAACGCCTGGGATTGTCTGGCCGGCATGCTGCTTGTCGAGGAAGCCGGAGGCACGGTGCTGAAGCCGGATCCGAAAACCGTCATCAGCCAAGGAACGCTGGTGATCGCCGGCGGAAAGGCGATCTTCCCGAAGCTGCGAGCGCTCTCCCAGGAGGCGTTCGGGCGCTGATTAAGGCGGCTGCGACGTTTTTGCCAGCGGCGGATTGTGCAAATCAGGCAATGCCGGGCGGCAAATCGGCTGCGATATGCGTGATTTAGGCATTTTCCCGGTAGCGAGACGGGATCGTGGACGCCTTAAGCAGAATGCTTGCGCCCCGTGCAGCCTGTTCTTATATACGCGCCAAGCCGTTCGGTGCCGGAAAGCCGGTTGCCGGAACGGGATTTCTTGTGAACAGGGGCTTTCGTTGGAACGCCTGATCAGGGTCCTGAGAGCCTGCTTAGCGGAGAGAATAGAACAATGGCAAAAGTAATCGGTATCGACCTCGGAACCACCAACTCCTGTATCGCCATCATGGATGGCAAGGAGCCCAAGGTTATCGAGAATGCGGAGGGCGCGCGCACGACCCCTTCGATCGTCGCCATCTCGAGCGACGGCGAACGCCTCGTCGGCCAGCCGGCCAAGCGCCAGGCGGTCACCAATCCTGAAAACACCATCTTCGCGGTCAAGCGCCTGATCGGCCGCCGCTATGACGATCCGGTGACGGAGAAGGACAAGAAGCTTGTCCCCTACAAGATCGTCAAGGGCGACAATGGCGATGCCTGGGTCGAGGCCGGCGGCAAGAAGCAGTCGCCCAGCCAGATCTCGGCCATGATCCTGCAGAAGATGAAGGAAACGGCGGAAGCCTATCTCGGCGAGAAAGTCGAGAAGGCGGTCATTACCGTTCCGGCCTATTTCAACGACGCCCAGCGCCAGGCGACCAAGGATGCCGGCAAGATCGCCGGCCTCGAAGTGCTGCGCATCATCAACGAGCCGACGGCCGCTGCCCTTGCCTACGGCCTCGACAAGAAGGACGGCAAGACCATCGCCGTCTATGACCTTGGCGGCGGCACCTTCGACATTTCCGTGCTCGAGATCGGCGACGGCGTCTTCGAGGTGAAGTCGACCAATGGCGACACCTTCCTCGGCGGCGAGGATTTCGACATGCGCCTGGTCGAGTACCTGGCGGCCGAGTTCAAGAAGGAGCAGGGCATCGACCTGAAGGCCGACAAGCTCGCCCTGCAGCGCCTGAAGGAAGCGGCCGAGAAGGCCAAGATCGAGCTGTCGTCGACGACGCAGACCGAGATCAACCTGCCCTTCATCACCGCCGATGCCACCGGGCCGAAGCACCTGACGCTGAAGCTGACCCGGGCGAAGTTCGAAAGCCTGGTCGAGGATCTCGTCCAGCGCACGATCGACCCCTGCAAGGCGGCGCTCAAGGACGCCGGCCTGAAGGCGGGTGAGATCGACGAGGTGGTGCTGGTCGGCGGCATGACCCGCATGCCTAAGATCCAGGAGATCGTGAAGCAGTTCTTCGGCAAGGACCCGCACAAGGGCGTCAACCCGGATGAAGTCGTGGCGCTCGGCGCCGCCATCCAGGCCGGCGTGCTGCAGGGCGACGTCAAGGACGTGCTGCTGCTCGACGTGACGCCGCTGTCGCTCGGCATCGAGACGCTGGGTGGCGTGTTCACCCGGCTGATCGAACGCAACACGACGATCCCGACCAAGAAGAGCCAGGTGTTCTCGACCGCAGAAGACAGCCAGTCGGCGGTGACCATCCGCGTCTTCCAGGGCGAGCGCGAAATGGCGGCCGACAACAAGATACTCGGCCAGTTCGACCTGGTCGGCATTCCGCCGGCACCGCGCGGCGTGCCGCAGATCGAGGTCACCTTCGACATCGACGCCAACGGCATCGTCAACGTCTCGGCCAAGGACAAGGGCACCGGCAAGGAGCACCAGATCCGCATCCAGGCTTCCGGCGGCCTTTCGGACGCCGACATCGAGAAGATGGTCAAGGACGCCGAGTCCAATGCCGAGGCCGACAAGAAGCGTCGCGCCGTGGTCGAGGCCCGCAACCAGGCCGAAGCCCTGGTGCATTCCTCGGAGAAGTCGCTGAAGGAGTATGGTGACAAGGTCTCCGAGGCCGACCGCACCGCGATTGCCGATGCGATCGCGGCGCTGAAGACCGCCGCCGAGGGCGACGACGCGGCCGAGATCGAGGCCAAGACGCAGGCGCTCGCCGAAGCTTCGATGAAGCTCGGCCAGGCCATGTACGAAGCCTCGCAGAAGGAAGCGGCCGAGGCCGACGCCAAGGCGGACGCCGCCAAGGATTCGGACGTGGTCGATGCCGACTTCGAGGAAATCGACGAGGACGACGACAAGAAGAAGTCGGCCTGAGCCGTCTGACGGCAGATAAAGCGAAAAGCCCGGCGCAAAGCCGGGCTTTTTTGCAACCCTCAATGAAAAAGTGCGGGTAATGCGGCGCCGGCACTGGCATCCGGCCGCCATCGCACCTAAATCGGAGCGACGTGCCGGCAAACGACGCAAACAGTGCATCAAGACGTTGAGCATCCGGACTGCGGGAAAAAATGAAAGCTGATTTCTACGAGACGCTGGGCGTGCAAAAGGGCGCCGACGAGAAGGAGCTCAAGAGCGCTTTCCGCAAGCTCGCCATGCAGTTCCATCCCGACCGCAACCCCGGCGATCATGCCTGCGAGCACAAGTTCAAGGAAATCAACGAAGCTTACGAGACGCTGAAGGACCCGCAGAAGCGCGCGGCCTATGACCGTTTCGGCCACGCCGCCTTCGAGCATGGCGGCATGAATGGCGGCGCGCAGGGCTTCGGCGCCGGCGGCTTCGCCGACATCTTCGAGGATATTTTCGGCGACATGATGGGCGGGCGCCAGCGCCGCTCGTCGGGCGGCCGCGAGCGTGGCGCGGACCTGCGCTACAATATGGAGATTTCGCTGGAAGAGGCGTTTTCCGGCAAGACCGCGCAGATCCGCGTGCCGGCCTCGATCTCCTGCTCCGAATGTTCGGGCAGCGGCGCCAAGCCCGGCACCCAGCCGGCCACCTGCTCGATGTGCAACGGCCACGGCAAGGTGCGCGCCACGCAAGGCTTCTTCTCGATCGAGCGCACCTGCCCGCAGTGCCAGGGCCGCGGCCAGACGATCAAGGACCCCTGCCCGAAATGCGCCGGCCAGGGCCGCGTCACCGAGGAGCGTTCGCTGTCGGTCAACATCCCGGCCGGCATAGAGGACGGCACCCGCATCCGGCTGGCCAATGAGGGCGAGGCCGGGCTGCGCGGCGGCCCGTCGGGCGACCTCTACATTTTCCTTGCGGTCAAGCCGCATGAATTCTTCCAGCGCGACGGCGCCGATCTCTACTGCAAGGTGCCGATCTCGATGACGACAGCCGCCCTCGGCGGCTCGTTCGAGGTGACGACGCTGGACGGCACGCAGACCAAGGTGAAGGTGCCGGAAGGCACGCAGAACGGGCGGCAGTTCCGGTTGAAGGGCAAGGGCATGCCGGTGCTGCGCCAGCCCAATGTCGGCGACCTCTATATCCAGACCGCGGTCGAGACGCCGCAGAACCTGTCGCGCCGCCAGCGCGAACTGCTGGAAGAGTTCGAGCAGTTGTCCTCGCAGGACAATTCGCCTCAATCGAGCGGCTTCTTCGCCCGCATGAAGGACTTTTTCGAATCCTTCGGCGATCGCTAGGCAACGAGTTGCGAAACGCTTCCCGAGCGTCATCAACACCTTATGCCAGATTGATGCCTTGCCTTGTCCCACCTAGCTGCTAAGTAGCGGGTCGGGGAGCGTTGAGGAGAGCTCGAATGGCACGTGGTCCCGGATTGCGCAAGTCGCTGGCCGAGAAGTTCGACGACGAGCTGAAGTTCTTCAAGGGCTGGATCGACAAGCCGAAGACGGTTGGCTCGATCGTGCCGACCAGCTCCATCACCGCCCGCAAGATGGCCTCGATCGTCAACCCGAAATCTGGCCTGCCGGTGCTCGAGGTCGGCCCCGGTACCGGCGTCATCACCCGCGCCATCCTGGCGCTTGGCGTGAAGCCGGAAAATCTCTACGCGGTCGAATATTCAACGGACTTCGTGCGCCACCTGCGCCAGCTCTATCCGGGCGTCAACGTCATCGAGGGCGACGCCTTCAACCTCAACGCCACGCTCGGCGACAAGCGTGACATGGTGTTCGATTCGGTCGTCTCCGGCGTGCCGCTGCTCAACTTCCCGGTCGCCCAGCGCATCGCCTATATCGAAAGCCTGCTCGACCGCATCCCGGCCGGCCGGCCGATCGTGCAGCTGACCTATGGTCCGCTGTCGCCGATTCCGCCCGGCCGCGGCGACTATACGGTCAAGCATTTCGACTTCATCATCCGCAACATTCCGCCGACGCAGCTGTGGATCTACCGAAGGGAGGGATAAGGGAGTAGGCAGTAGGGAATAGTCCGGAACCGCTCATCTCCTACTGCCTATTCCCTACTGCCTACTCCCTTTGCGAAGCAATGTCCTTGATCCCGAAAATCCTCGTCTTCGCCGGCTCGATCCGGTCGGGCGCCTTCAGCGGCAGGACCGCGGACGTGGCACAGAAGGAGCTTGCCATGCAGGGCGCCGAGGTGACCCGCATCTCGCTCGGCGACTATCCGCTGCCGATCATGGACGAGGACCTGGAGAAGGAAAAAGGCATTCCCGAGAATGCCATGCGGCTCGGGCGGCTGATCGCCAGCCATGACGGGTTGTTGATCGCGACGCCGGAATATAACGGCTCGCTACCACCTCTGCTCAAGAACAGCATCGACTGGGTGAGCCGGATACGCCGCGACGGCGGCCGCTCGTTCAGGCCGTTTCCCGGCAAGCCCGCCGGCCTCTGCTCCTCCTCAGACGGCAAGTTCGCCGGCATCCGCTGCATCAATCATCTGCGCGCCGTACTGGTGCGCTGCCAGGTCGAGGTGGTCACGCCGGAGTGCTCGGTCTCGGGCGCCAGCGACGCCTTCGACGTGAATGGACATTTCCGCGACGAACGACTACGCCAATCGATGGAGCGCCTATGCCGCACACTGATCGAAACCTCGCGCATGCTGTCCGGCCGGATCGAAGCATGATCCCGGAGCATGCCGACACGATGCGCGACAGGCTGATCGTCGGCCTCGACGTGCCGACGCTGAAAGAGGCCGAGAAGGCGGTGCGCGAGCTCGACGGCACCGTGTCCTTCTACAAGATCGGCTATCAGCTGGCCTTCGCCGGCGGCCTCGACTTCGCCCGCGAGCTTGCCAGCGGCGGCACCAGGATCTTCCTCGACATGAAGCTGCTCGACATCGACAACACGGTGGCCAAGGGCGTCGAGAACATCGTCAGGATGGGCATGTCGATGCTGACAATCCACTCCTACCCCAAGGCGATGCGGGCCGCTGTCGAGGCGGCCCGGGGCAGCGATCTCTGCCTGCTCGCGGTCAGCGTGCTGACCTCCATGGACGAGCAGGACATGATCGACGCCGGTTACGAATATGACCCGCATACGCTGGTGCTGAGGCGCTCCGAACAGGCGCTGCATGCCGGGATGGGCGGTGTCGTCTGCTCCGCCGAGGAGGCGGAAGCCGTGCGCCGGATCGTCGGACCGAACATGGCCGTGGTCACGCCGGGAATACGCCCCAAGGGCAGCGACCATGGCGACCAGAAGCGGGTGGTGACGCCGGCACAGGCGATCCGCAACGGCTCCAGCCATCTGGTCGTTGGCCGCCCGATCGTCGGCGCCGCCGACAGGCGCGCTGCCGCCGAGGCCATCCTGGCCGAAATGCGGTCCGCATAAGTCCCAAACTCGGAGAAACAATATGGCAAAGGGATACTGGGTCGCCCGCGTCGATGTGCGCGACGCCGAGGGCTACAAAGACTATGTCGCCGCCGCGAAGCCGGCCTTCGAGCGGTTCGGCGCGAAATTCCTGGCGCGTGGCGGCGAGCACGAGAAGGCCGAGGGGCCGGGCCGCGCGCGCAACGTCATCATCGAGTTCCCGTCACTTGCCGCGGCGCATGATTGCTACCATTCGCCGGAATATCAGCGTGCGGTGGCCATCCGCCAGAAGGTGGCCGACGGCGAGATCGTGCTGGTCGAGGGCGTTTAGACCCCCCGATTCCCGCTCTTCGGGATCATGGCTGAAGCCGGTTCGCCGCCGTCTCGGCCATCGCATCGGCGAGGCCGAGGCCCCATTGCGCGCGGCAATAGGCGCGGAAGTCAAAGCAGGGCAGGCCGGGGCAGACCTCGAACTCGATGAGATGGACGGTGTCGTCGGCCTCGACCCTGAGATCGACGGAGAAGACGTCGCGCAAGCCGAGCCCGGCCATCAGCCGCCCGGCGATCCGGCGGATCGTCGCATCGGCGGCCGGCTGGCTCGCGGCGACGGGCTCGAGCACCGGCTCGGCATAGGTTCCGGCGGCCTTCGCGGCCCCGCCGGTATCGCCATAGAGCGCCAGGCTGTCGGCCATGGTCTGGAAATCGCCGCCTGAGTCGACAAAGGCGATGCCGAGCGCCTCGACGCCGGTGTCCGGCCTCAGGCCGAGGAAGCTGGCGCGCACGTTGCGGCCGCCGACATAGGGCTGGACGACGACGTCGTCACGATAGTGGGCGAAGACGCGCCGGCTAAGCTCCAGCGCATGGCCGAGATCAGCCACGCGCGAATCCGGCCAGATGCCGATCTTGGCGCCGAGGCGGTTCGGCTTGACGAACCAGCCGGCGCGCGAGGCCGGCGGCTCGACCAGCCATTCCCCGTTCCGCGCCAGACCGGCCTGCGGCGCCGGCAGACCGAGCGCGCCGAGCACGGCGCCGGAGCGGAACTTGTCCTGGCAGAGCGCGAACAAGGAATCGTCGGCGCCGATCGTTTTCAGCCCATTGAGCCGTGCCAGGGCGGGCGCCGCACCGCCACGAAAATAGGCGATGCCGTCGGTCAGGGTCCAGACCAGCGTTGTGGCTGGATCCGCGCCGGCCAGGGTGCTCGCGGCATCATCCAGCTCGACAGGCGCGAAGGCGAGGCCGCGCGCTTCGCAGGCGGCGGCCAGCACGCCGAATTCCGCCGCAAGGTCGGTCGACTGCGCCAGGTAGGACGATATTTCGGTGGCGCGCTCGGCCGGGTAGCCGTCAGAAACCAGCCGGTCGAAACAGGCTTTTTCCGGTTCGTGGACGAGGATCAGCGTCGGCTGGTTGCGCGGCATCGATTGGAAAGGCTCCCGGCGGTCAGGCCGCTACCATCGCATGACTGACGCAATCGGCTTTCGCGAAACCGACCGAGGCAGGCGGTTGCGTGACAGAACTGGATCGAGCCCGAAAGCGAACCGGTGACCCGGCCGTCTCAGGCAATCAGCACACGCGGCTCGAAACGGCCGCTGACCGGAATATCGAGCAGGAAGGTCATGCCGGCCTGCGGGTCGAGCTTGCGCTGCTTGTCGTCCTTGCCCTTCCACGCCGAGGTCACCGCCAGCCTGTCAGCCTTCGCGCCGACAAAGGCGGGGCAGGAGGGCTGCGTCACCGGCATCGGGATTTCGCGCAGCAGCGTACCGTCGGGAGCATAGGCCTTGACCGCGCTGCCGCCCCAGACGGCGTTCCACAGCACGCCGTCGCGGTCGACGACGGAGCCGTCGACATAGCCCTTGGACGAACGGTGATCGACGAACACTTTTTGTTCGCCGGTCGGCAGGCCGGTTAACGGATCGCAGGCGACGCGCATCAGCAGGCCGGTCGAAGTGTCGGTGTAGTAGGCGATCTTTCCGTCCTCGGAAAAGCAGATCGAGTTCGACACGGTGATGTCCGAGAACAGCCGGCGCAATTCACCCTTGTAGAACCAGTAGATCGAGCCGGCGCCCTTCCCCTCGTCCTTGCCCATCGTGCCGACCCAGAAGGCGCCGCAGGGGTGGACGCGCGAATCGTTGGAGCGCGTCAGCGGGTTGTCGGCCTCGATCGCGGTGTGCAGCGTCAGCTTGCCGCTCGCGACGTCGCGGACGTGAAGGCCGGTCTCGGTGGCGATCAGCTGGCGGGCGTCATCGATGACGGCGAGCGCGCTGGCCATCAGGCCGAGATCATGGACCTTCAGCGTGCCGGGGCCAACGCCCTGCTCCAAAAGCAGGCCGTTGACGATGTCGAACCAGAACAGGGCATCGCTGCCGGGGTCGTAGCTCGGCCCTTCGCCAAGTTGGCAGATACGGTCCGAGAAAACCGAAACGCCGTTATCCATCATGCCTCTCCCCCGAATGCAGCATCCCAGGCTATCGCCGCGGCGCGGGCGCGGGCCGCGACCTCCTCGACGCTCATGCCCGGCTTGAACAGGCTGGAGCCGAGGCCGAAGACACTGACGCCGGCCGATTTGTAGCCGGCAAAATCTTTCTCGGACACACCGCCGACAGCGCCGATGAGGACATCGGCGGGCAGCACCGCGCGCACGGCCGCAATGCCGCCGGCACCAAGCACGCTTGCAGGGAAGAATTTCAACGCCGAGGCGCCGAGCCTTATCGCCAGGAACGCCTCTGTCGGTGTGAACACGCCAGGCATCGTCACCATGTTGTGGGTCATGGCGCGGTCCATGACCGCGGCATCGATGTTGGGGCTGACCAGCAGCCGGCCGCCGGCCTCGTGCAGGGCATCGACATCGGCCGCCGTCAGCACGGTGCCGGCGCCGACGAGCGCCTTCGGCAATGCCTCGACAAGGCTGGCGATGGAGACGAAGGGGTCGGGCGAATTGAGCGGCACCTCGATCGCCTCGATGCCGGCGTCGAAGACAGCCTGGCCGATCGCCACCGCCTCGCCGGGTTTCAGCCCGCGCAGGATGGCGACGAGGCCGCGCTTGAGTTTCGGAAACGGTGCGGTCTGGGTCACGCGGCGGCTCCAATCATGCCGTTCTCGCGTGCCGCCTCGACGAGGCCGGCACGCACTGCTTCATCGGCGTCAACGGTTCTGAAGGCAAGGCCGGCAACACCCAGCGCGGCGGCATAGAGCGCGGCCAACGCGCCGGAGGCGACCAGCGCGACGGGTGCCGCGCTGGCGCCATAGCGGCGTTGCGCCGAGGCGATCTCGCCGCCGATCAGCAGTCCGGACAGGCAGGCCGCCGCATCGTTCGACTGCAGGTCCTGCAGCAGGCCGGCGGCACGGATGGCAAACAGTTTCGAGGTGACGTCGCCACCCTCGCCAAGCGCCCGTTCGCACCATTGGCGGAAGAAGGGGTTGTCCGCCGCCACCGCTGCCGGATGCTCGCCCAGCGAATGGCGCAGGATCGAATGCGCGGCCATGACCGAAAACAGCTCTCCCGTCGGCCATGTGCCGAAACCGGCAACGGCGCCATCCTCGACCGCCACCCATTTCGAATGCGTGCCGGGCATGCAGACGAGATGGCGCCCCTTGGCCGGCAAGCCGGCGCCGGCAAGCTGAGTCTCCTCGCCGCGCATCACGTCAGGCGCATCGGCCAGGCGCTGCGCAAGGCCCGGCACGATGCGGATGTCGCGGCTTTGGCCGGGAACCCGGGCGGCGCCGGCGAGGATGGCGCCGATCGGCGACGGCACGGTGACATAGGGTGCCTCCAGCCAACCCTGGCGGGAACCTGCCATGCCGCAGATGATGACCGGCAGCGTCTCAGGCGCGCCGAGGGCGGCGAGATGGCCTTCGAGGATGGTGGAAAAGCCCTTCTGCTGCGCGGTGATCAGCCCGTCGTCGCCGCGCCGCTCGGAAAGGACCTTGCCCGTCCGGTCGATGAGCCAAACCCGCATGCGGGTCGTGCCCCAGTCGACCGCCGCGACCGCCGGGACCGCGCTCACAGGAAGCCCCCGTCGACGATCAGCATCTGCGCGGTCAGCATGCGCGAGGCATCCGAGGCCAGGAACAGCACCGTGCCGACGATATCCTCGGGCTGCATGACGTCCTTGATGCACTGCTTGGCGACATGGGCGGCGAGCCCCTGTTCGGTGACCCAGAGCTCCTTCTGGCGTTCGGTGATGACCCAGCCCGGCGCAATCGCGTTGACGCGGATGCGGTCGGCGCCGAGCTTGCCGGCGAGACCCTTGGTGAGGCCGAGAATGCCGGCCTTGGCGGCGGTGTAGGCCGGCATGTCGGGGTGGTTGATGAGATAGGAGGTCGAGGTGAAATTGATGATCGAGCCGCCACCGGCCCGCTTCATGCCCGGCGCCACGGCCTGCGCGGTGAAGAAATGCGGACGCAGGTTGACGGCGAGGTTGTTGTCCCAGAACTCGACCGTGACGTCCTCGACGGCGTGGCGGTCGTCCAGCGCGGCATTGTTGACCAGCACGGTGACGTCGCCATGCGCTTCGGCGGCCCGGGCGGCGGAAGCGCGTAGCGCCTCGATGTCGCGCAGGTCCGTCTTCAGGTAGAGCGGGCGCCGGCCAAGCTCCGTCTCGATGCGATCAGCAAGGGCCAGGCTCGGACGGTCGGCGATGTCGATGAAGGCGACCTTCGCCCCTTGCCGCATAAAGCCCTCGGTCAGCGCCGCGCCGATGCCGGAACCGCCGCCGGTGATCAGCACCGAAGCGCCTTCAAGATCGGCAAACCGCGCCGATGGCATCATGTTGTTTCTCCCTGACCGAGCCGGCGCGCATCCTAGCCATGGAGGTCCGAGGGGCAAGGGCGAAAAGCAGATTTTCGGCGCTTATGTCTGACAAAAACGAGGGTCTTGCCCTGACTGGGCCAGGGCGAACTCCATTGCGGCGGGGAAATAGCGGTCAGATCGCCTTGGCGTGGAGGGCGCCGCGATAGGAATCGCGCAGATAGCCGAGCGTGGCGTCGGCATCGACCGGCTTGCCGAACAGATAGCCCTGGCCGCCGGCGCAGCCGAACTGGACCAGGCGGTCGGCCTGCGCCTCCTCCTCGATGCCTTCGGCCACGACATCCATGCCGAGCCCCTCGCACATGGCGAGGATGGCGCGGATGATGTGCTCGGACGGGCGGTCGTCGAGGATCGAGGAGACGAAGGCACGGTCGATTTTGAGCTTGTCGAAATGGAATTCGCGCAGGCGCCCGAGCGAGGACTGGCCGGTGCCGAAATCGTCGAGCGAGACGCGGATGCCGACGCGGCGCAGATCCGCGACGATCTTCTCGGCCGAAGCCGGATCGTTCATCAGGCCGGTCTCGGTGATCTCGATCTCCAGCCGGCGCGGATCGAAGCCGGTGCGGTCGAGGATCGCCAGTATGTGCAGGCCGGTGTTCTGGTCGACGAGCTGCGACGGCGACAGGTTGAAGGACAGGAACAAGTCCTTCGGCCAGCTGCGCGCTGCCTCGGCGGCCTTGCGCAGCACCAGCTGCGACAGCGGACCGATGATGCCGCGTTCCTCGGCGATCGGGATGAACACATTTGGCGGCACGGAACCGAGGTCGCGGTCGGTCCAGCGCGCCAGTGTCTCGAAGCCGATGGTGCGGCGGGTGTTCAAGTCGACGATAGGCTGGAAGTGCGGCTCCACCTCGCCGGCCGAGACGGCGCGGCGCAGCGCCTGCTCGATGCGGGTGACGCGCTTGGCCGCCTCTTCCATCTCGCGCGTGTAGACGACGACGCGGCCGCGGCCGGAACGCTTGGCGTGGTAGAGCGCGGTCTCGGCCTTGTTGAGCAGGATGTCGGTGGTCTCGTCGCCGGAGTAGAACAGCGAGCAGCCGACCGAGGCCGACAGCCTGGCGGTGCGTTCGCCGACGTCATAGGGCGCCGACAAGATCTCGATTAGCATGCGCGCCTTTTCGGAGGCTGCTTCCTCGCTGAACACCATCGGATAGAGGAAGGCAAACTCGTCGGCGCCGATGCGGCAAACGGTGGAATAGCCGTCCATCGAGGCGCGCAGCCGCATCGCCACCTGGATCAGGATGTCGTCGCCGGCCTTGTGGCCGAACAGGTCGTTGATCGGCTTGAAGCCGTCGAGGTCGAGGATGCCGACGGTGAAGGGCGCCGGGTCCTCGGAACGGTCGCTGATCAGGCGGTCGACCTTGTCGAAGAAGCGGCGGTGATTGCCAAGCCCGGTCAGCGGATCGGTGAAGGCCAGATCCGTGTTTTCCCTGCCTGCCTGCCCGGTGGCAAACGTCGTTTGCATCGGTGTCCCTGTTGCGCGTCGGTATTTGCGGGGAGACTGGCAGGAAACCCTTTAGGAAACGTATCGAGAAATCGATTTTCTGTATGCCGGAAGTGGCCTGCTCAGCCGCCCTGGCGGACGCGGTAGATTTCGATCGGAGCGCCGCGGGTTTCCGCCACCGGCTCCAGCCATTCCGGCACGCCGCCGTCCATCAGGCCGGCAAGAAGGCCCTTCGGCGCCGTTTCGGCGAGAAGCTGGCTTTCGCTGCTGCCGCGGCAGACGGCCACCAGGCCGACGTGGTGGCTTTCGACGATCTTTCGCGCAGCCTCGGGCGACCCCAGGAAAGCATCGAGCGCCAGCAGGTTCCCGGCGATGTTGCGATGGTAAGGCCCGGCGAACGCACGGTGCCCGGAATAGGCCAGTATCGGCGAGCCCAGATTGGAGATCGCCAGCACCGTGGTGCCGGGCAGCCGGGCGAGCGATGCAAAGGAAGCCTTGCTCTCGCAATTCGTGTCGGCGACATCGTCGATGGCCTTGCCGGTCCCGAAGGCCGACGACATCGCTGTGGCGGTGCCGGCCCAGAGCGCATTCACCGACAGCAGCCAGGCCGCGGCCATGCGAAGCGAGGTGCTTCGCGAAGGACTGACCTCAACCCGCTCGCGCCATCTGGCGATCCAGGCCGAAAGCGGGATCACGGCAAGGGCAACCGAGAATGTCGAGCCTCGCACCTGCCAGGCGCTGACGATGAAGGCCACGACGAGCAGCACGCCGACAAGGCTGTCCTGCCGGCGCCAGCCGCCTTGGCGCCAGCGGAGGGCCAGGAGCACGATAGCCATCAGCGGTGTTGCATAGCGAGCGGCCACCCGGGCGGGGTCGTAGGCGAGAAGCACGAAGAGCGACTGAGCTTCGTCGACGTGGTCGAGCCACAATTGCTTGAGGCGTGGATCGAGATTGGCGTAGGGGCCTGCCAGGCACTGCGGAAACACCACCAGGATGACCGCGGCGAGTGCCGCGGCGAGCAGGCCGACCGATACGATACGCCGAAGACGCGTGCGGCCGGCGGCGTCCACCGAGGCGATCACCGCAAGACCGGCCCCGGCAAGCGCGGCGACCGCGAATTGCACGATCGAGAAGGCGTCGCATTGCGCCTGGCCCCAGGCTGATGCCGGAATGGTGGTGATGAAGACGAGAGCCGAAACACCGGCAAAGCCAAGGCCGAAATCCCTGGCGATCCGGCTTTCGCCGCTTCTGTCGACGACAAACAGCAGCGCGACGACGGCGCCGATGGTCGCGACATAGGGGGCGGTTTCCATGCCGACCGCAAGCGTCAGGGCGGCGCACAGGCCGGAGAACAATGCCGCCGACCGGCGCATCGGTGCCTCGAGCAGCAGGCTGAGGCTTGCCACGGTCAGCGTGAGCTGGACATTGTGATGATCGATGGCGCCCGGTGAAAAAATGCCGATGAAATAAAGCGCCGCCGCGCCAACGACCACCGCGGGCAATACCGCCCGCTCGCCGCCGAAGCTGCGCGCGGCCCGGGTGAGATAGAATACGGCGGCGCCGAAGAGCAGCATCGGCCACGCCACCAGCGCGACATTCTCGGCAGCGGCCATGCTGCCCGTCAGCGCGGAGGCCGCGAGGATGATGGCGGCGAGCGGCGCGTCGACCAGCCGCGACCAATGCATGACGAAGCCGCCTTCCAGCCCCATCCTGTACTGATGCAGGTCGAACCAGCCCTGGCCGGCGAGCAGGTCACGGACCTCGACCAGGCGCAGCATGCTGTCATTGTCGCCGCCATTGTTGGTCAATTCCGGGAACCCGGCATGGGCGTTGACCAGGAGCGCCACCAGCGTGGCGAGCAGCGCCGCCAGAAGGTCCATTCGCCAGGAGGCTCGGGCGGGTTTCCCGGACGGAATCGCGGCATGGGCGGCGGTCATGGATCGGCTTTCGGGCGGTTGGTCGGCGCCGCAGGCTAGCGCCGCTCGCTTCACAAAGCGTAAAGCCCGATGCAAATGCGCTAGCCGCGTGCCGGAAACACCCAGGCCGACGAGACGATATAGCTCAGCGCGCTTGCCGCGGCCGTGGTCAGCGCCGACATGGCGACGGGCGACAGGCCGAAACGCGTCACCGCGACATGCGAGACAAGGCCGGAAAAGGCAGCGCATCCGAGCTGCAGCGTGAGGTAGCGCGGCAGCGCTGTGGCGTGGTCGTGCTCCGCACCGAAGGTCCAGCCGCGTTGCGCGGAGTAGGCGACGACGAAGGCGATCGCATAGGCAACGGCACTGCCGACGAAGGGCGAGAGGCCGAGCGAAACCAGCAGCCACGAAAGCACGAACAGCAGCAGGGCGGCGCCGACACCAACCACCAGGAAGCGGAACAGGCGCGTCTGGATAAGGCCCGGCAACGCGTCGATCATCGGTTTTCGTCCGCCGGCAGATCACTGGACTGGCCAGCTCTCAGCCGCTTGACCGGAATTTCCAGGACGCCGAGCAGGAATGCCGAGAAGAAGGCCTGGAACGAAATCACGATCAGGCTGAGGCCGAGAACGACGATGCGCGGAATTTCGGAATCGTCCAGCGGGCCGAAGCCGAGATTGGCCCAGCGCAGCACGGCATAGGCGCAAAACGAGAAGCCGCCGGCAAAGCAGATGCCCGCATTGGCGGCGAGGCGGTCGGTGCTGATGGTCCTCGTCAGCCAGTCGGACCCGCGGCTGCGCGGCAGGATGCCGGTGACCTCGGCGTAGTAGCGCGAAATGACGCCGAAGGTGATGAGCTGCACACCGGTGACGATCATGAAGCAGGCGGCGACGAAGGTGTTCAGGTCGAGCGACAGATTGTTGATCACCCTGAGCGGCCCGAACACCAAAAGGGCCGCAAACAGCGTGCCGAGGCCGCCGAGCACCATGCCGGGGATGAAGAACATCCAGCGCGGATTGTAGACCAGCAGGAATTTGAGATGCCGCCAGCCGTCGCGCCAGGTCCTGAGATGCGGCGGCCGGCTGCGGCCGTCCGGCTTGAGCGTGGTCGGCACTTCCTCGATGCGCAGGCCGGCAAGCGCGCCGCGCACAACCATCTCGCTGGCGAACTCCATTCCGGTGGTCTGCAGATCGAGCTTCCTGATGCTCTCGGCGTTGAAGCCGCGCAGGCCGCAATGGAAGTCGCCGGTCCCGATGCGGAAGAACAGGCGGCCGATGAAGCTCAGCACCGGATTGCCAAGGTAGCGGTGCAGCGGCGGCATGGCGCCGGTTTCGATGCCGCCCCGGAAGCGATTGCCCATGACCAGGTCGGCGCCGTCGCGCAGGCGGGCCACGAACGCGTCCAGCGCGCTGAAATCATAGCTGTCGTCGGCGTCGCCCATGATGATGAAGCGGCCCCTGGCGGCGGCAATGCCGCCGAGAAGGGCGGCGCCATAGCCTTTCTGCGGCACCGCCACGACGCGGGCGCCGATGGCCGTCGCAATGTCCTGGGAACCGTCGGTACTGCCATTGTCGGCGATCAGCACCTCGCCAGCGATCCCGGCCTTGTCCAGGAAAGCTTTTGCCTTGCCGATGCAGACAGCCAGTGTCTCGGCCTCATTGAGGCATGGCATCAGGATGGTGAGCTCGAGCTGCTTGGTCTGGGTGGCTCGGATGGCGGTGACGGCGTTCATGGTCGTTTTCCATCGAGGCCCGTCCGGCGCGTGGCGAGACGGGCATCATTCAAGCCCACCCTTGCACGGCAAGGCTTAAGAAAACGATGACGCGGGTTCTCACCTTGTCTGCAATCGCGCGGCCGGGTTGGCGCCTTGCTGATGCGATCTTCAAAATGTCGCGATTGGCAGAGCCCGCCGATTTCCCTATATCGGCGACAGAACCCGCCGGAGACATCCCATGCCCCTCAAGATCGCCGTCCAGATGGACCATGTCTCCACCGTGTCGATCGCCGGCGACACCTCGTTCGCGCTGTCGCTGGAGGCGCAGCGGCGCGGCCACAAGCTCTACCACTACACGCCCGACCGGCTGTCGCTGCGCGACGGCAAGGTGTTCGCGCGCGTCGAGGAGATGCAGGTACGTGACGAGAAGGGCAGTCACTACACGCTGGGCGAGAAGGTGCGCACCGACCTGTCGGAGATGGACGTCATCCTGCTGCGGCAGGACCCGCCCTTCGACATGAACTACATCACCACCACGCATATCCTCGAGCGCATCCACCCCAAGACGCTGGTGGTCAACGACCCGGCCTGGGTGCGCAACAGCCCGGAAAAGATCTTCGTCACCGAATTCCCCGACCTGATGCCGGAAACGCTGATCACCAAGGATCCGCAGGAGGTGGCGGCGTTCCGCAAGGAGTTCGGCGACATCATCGTCAAGCCGCTCTACGGCAATGGCGGCGCCGGCATCTTCCATCTACACGAGGCCGACCGCAACCTCGCCTCGCTGCTCGAAATGTTCGGCCAGATGTTCCGCGAGCCCTATATCGTGCAGCGCTACCTGAAGGACGTGCGCAAGGGCGACAAGCGCATCATCCTGATCGACGGTGAGCCGGTGGGCGCCATCAACCGCGTGCCGGCGGAGCACGATTCCCGCTCCAACATGCATGTCGGCGGCCGCGCCGAAAAGACCGAGTTGACGACACGCGAGCGCGATATCTGCGCCCGCATCGGGCCGTCGCTAAAGGAGCGCGGCTTCATCCTCGTCGGCATCGACGTCATCGGCGACTACATGACCGAAATCAACGTCACCTCGCCGACCGGCGTGCGCGAGGTTCAGCGCTTCGGCGGCGCCGACATCGCCAGCCTGTTCTGGGACTGCGTCGAGGACAAGAGGCGGTAGCACGCTGCATGTGGACGCAACCGCGCCTGGGTTCCGTGGAACTGCGCCCCGCCGATCCCTAGTCTAGACCACGAAGAAGTCGTCCGCAGTGAGCCAGGTGCCCGGGTCGACGGCGGCGAACTGGACGGCCGCCGCCCCGCCCGCCCCGTCCGCATCGAACAGCAGGGCGCCGGTCGTGTTGTCATAAATGATGTGGTCGCTGTCATCGATGGCCTTGCTGCCGAGCGTGAAGACAGCAGCGAAAAGCGGGCCGGCCGACAGCCCGACGAATACGGAGCTGTCCAGCCGGAACACATCATCAAGCGCACTGAAGCCGACGATACGGTCGTAGTTGGCCGGTCCAACTGCGTCGAACACGAAGGCATCCCGGCCCGCGTCGCCGGCCAGCAGGTCGCGGCCGGCGCCGCCATTGAGGATGTCGTCGCCAGTGCCGCCGCGTAGGTCGTCGGAGCCGGCGCCACCGTCGAGAAAATCGTCGCCCGTATCGCCGCGAATGCCGTCGGTGCCCGCACCGCCGCTTATCTCGTCATCGCCGGCGTCGCCCTTCAGCCAGTCTGTGCCCGCGCCGCCGATGATGGTGTCGGCGCCAGCGCCTCCGAACAGCTGGTCGTGGCCGGCGCCGCCGTCGAGCGTATCGTTGAACGGGGTGCCGCTGATGCGGTCGCCACCGCCCAGCGCGGCGACGAGCACGGCATGATCGTGGCTTCCATAGCTCACTACGTTCGTGGCGTCGCTCAGCGCGACGGATTCGGCCGGTGGCGTGACCGTGATCGTGATCGTCGCCACATTGCTGTTGCCCTGGCCGTCCGTGGCGTAGACCGCAAAGCTGTCGGTGCCGACGAAGCCGGCCTCGGGCGTGTAGTCAAACAGATTGTCGCTCAGAAAGTCGGCATGATAGTGCAGGCTGGAGCCGTAGTGACCTTGGTGAAACGGGTAGTAGTTGCCGTCGAAACTCGTGCTCTGCTCGAGGGTGCCGTGGTCCGGCCCGTCCACGATAACAAAGCTCAAGAGATCGTAGTCGGCATCCGCGGCGCTGAACATGATGTCGTCGAGAAATTGCCCTTGCGAAACCGACAAATCCAGATCGGCGGCGGTGGGCGTATGATTGACGAAGCTGTCGGGCTGAAGCGCGCCGCCTTCCAGGATGATCTGATGCTGGCCGTACTGGGTGTTTTCGCCGCCGAAATATTCGTTGGCGCCAATCCATGTCACCGTGATGGTGTCGGGGCTGTCGGCGTTGACCGAGACAAGCTGGGCCGACATGAAGGCGGCCTGGTCGGACAAGGTGCGGATAAGATTGCCTTCGTTGTCGAAGACCTGTGTCTCCACCGACGTCCAGGTCTCGGTCCTGCCCTCGTGGGTGAAGCTGGTGATGGTGAAGAAGCCGTCGAAGACATCGACCGAAGCCAGGTCTATCCCACCGAACGGGAAATCCGGCTTTGCCCCTATCGGTCCGATCACGTGGCCGTCGGTTTCGGCAATGCTGAAAAGGACCGCGTCAGGGCTCGGATTGGGATTGTCGGCTTCTTCCCATACGGTGAGCTCACTGCCATTGCTTAGGGTCGGCATCCTGTCTTCCTCGCCTTCGCGCCTGGACGTGCTCCGGATGTCCCCCGATCACAACGATAGCATCGTAGGCGCGTCGGATCGGTGACAAACCCAAGCGCGCTTCGCCTTTTTCCAATGTGGTTAATTATGTGTTTCGAGCGGGAGTTCGTTGCTCAGTCGGCTTTCAACGTTCGATGACATCCCTCAGAGGCGATCGCTTTGGTGGCGATCTGTTCCCGTAATGTTCTTGCCTAAGTCTGAAATCTGTGGTTGTCTTGCGTTGACGTCGCGCGGCGCCCGATCATAAGGGCCGAGCGAGCCGGCATCCGGGGGCTTGAGAAAAGATGGTGGCGCGGGTTCGCACGGTCGCTTTCCAGGGCATCGAGGCCGTGCCGGTCGATGTCCAGGTGATGATCGCGCCGGGCAAGGTCGGCATGCAGATCGTCGGTCTGCCTGACAAGGCGGTGGCGGAAAGCCGCGAGCGGGTGCAGGCGGCCCTGCATGCCTCCGGCCTGTCGATGCCGTCGAAGAAGGTCACGGTCAATCTGGCGCCGGCTGACCTGCCCAAGGAAGGCAGCCACTACGACCTGCCGATCGCGCTCGGCCTGATGGCCGCGCTCGGCGCCATTCCGGGCGACATGCTGGCCGGCTATGTCGTGCTCGGCGAATTGTCGCTCGACGGCATGATCGCGGCGGTGGCCGGCGCGCTGCCGGCGGCGATCGGCGCCAATGCCGAGAACAAGGGCTTGATCTGCCCGTTCGGCTGCGGGCCGGAAGCGGCCTGGGCCGGCAAGGACTTCGACATCCTGGCGCCGCGCAGCCTGATCGCGATCGCCAACCACTTCCGCGGCACCCAGGTGCTGTCGCGGCCCGAGGCCGGCATCCAGCTCGCGGCGCGCGACCTGCCCGACCTTGCCGACATCAAGGGCCAGGAAACCGCCAAGCGGGCGCTGGAGGTGGCGGCCGCCGGCGGCCACAATTTGCTGATGGTCGGGCCTCCAGGTTCTGGAAAGTCGATGCTGGCGCAGCGGCTGCCGTCGATCCTGCCGCCGCTGGCGCCGAAGGAACTGCTCGAAGTCTCGATGATCGCCTCGGTGGCAGGCGAGCTCGGCGAAGGCAAGCTCACCGACAGGCGCCCGTTCCGCGCCCCGCATCATTCGGCCTCGATGGCGGCGATGGTAGGCGGCGGCTTGCGGGCGCGGCCGGGCGAAGTCTCGCTTGCCCATCATGGCGTGCTCTTCCTCGACGAATTGCCGGAATTCACGCCGCAGACGCTCGATGCGCTGCGCCAGCCGCTGGAGACCGGCGACTGTATGATCGCGCGCGCCAACCACCGTGTCACCTATCCGGCACGCATCCAGCTGGTGGCGGCGATGAATCCGTGCCGGTGCGGCATGTCGGGCGAGCCCGGCTATCGCTGCCTGCGCGGCGAGCGTTGCCGCACCGACTACCAGGCCCGCATATCCGGCCCGCTGCTCGACCGCATCGACCTCAGGATCGAGGTGCCGGCGGTCTCGGCCAGCGACCTGATCAGGCCCGACAAGGCCGAGTCCAGTGTCGCAGTGGCGCAGCGCGTGGCGCGCGCCCGCACGATCCAGCGCGAGCGGCTCGAACGCCTGGGCGCCGCCAGCGCCACCACCAACGCGCATTGCTCGCCTTCGATCATCGAGGAAATCGCGAGACCCGACAGCGCAGGGCTGACACTGCTCAAGGACGCCAGCGAGAAGCTAGGCTTCTCGGCGCGCGCCTATCACCGGGTGCTCAAGGTGGCGCGCACGCTCGCCGACCTCGACGCCAGCGAGACGGTCGGGCGGATCCATCTGGCCGAGGCGATTTCCTACCGTATGAGCGCGGAGCGGATGGCGCAGGCGGCTTAGGACGTCCCCTAAAGGTGATGGGACGCTGGCGCGCGCCCTGGCTCTCGCCCTCATATCGGCGCCAATGCCCCGGGGGAAAGGGCTGATCTGCCCGTTCGGCTACTGGCCGGAGGCGGCCCGGGCAGGCAAAGATTTCGACATACTGGCGCGCTGCGCAGCCTGATTGCCATCGCCAATCATTTTCGCGGCACGCAGGTACCGTCGCAACCCGAGCCCGGCATCCATGTTTCGGCGCGCGACCTGCCCGACCTCTGCGAAATCAAGGGCCAAGAAAGCGCCAAACGGGCGCTAGTGGCCGCGGCCGGCGGCCACAATTTGCTCATGCTGTGTACGAAAGACCCCCGCTTGCTTGCGTGGTTCAAGCGTCAGTAGCGCTGAAAAGACCGATGAACCGTTGTCGCAGGGCCTAAGAATCAATAAAAAACACCCATGGGACATTATTCTGTTGACAGATAACGCCCCATGGGCTTACTTCCAGGCATCCCTGGGGCCCGCGATGTCTGTGGTAGGCCCGCGAACCCCGGGGCTAACCCTGAAAGGTAATACAATGTATCCTAAAGCTGGCGATTTGCCGACCCCCCTCACCATGGACACGCTCGACGCCCTTGTTGACGCGGGCGACGTCAACGAAACACCATTCAACGTCTTCATCGGCCATAATCTGGGCCACCGCGTCTTCACGATGTCGGTCCCCTTCCGGAAGTTCTATGACATCTCCGATGTCGCCAACGATCGCGAGGCCGGACCCGTTGCCCAGCGCCCGCTGGACGCCAACCATGCTAAGAAACTGGCAGTTTACATGGTCAAAGGCCTTGTCTCTGCTGCCAAGATGAGACGCTTGGTTCTCGGCAAGGAAGTTCCCGACGACTTCGATGCAATCTTGCGGCAGTTGGGCGATCAGCCCTACTTCTCCTTGCAGCCTCTGGTTTGCAACGTGCGAAACGTCCCGCCCGGCGCAAATGGACCTAATGGGATTAGGGGGATGCGGCTGGAAACGGTGGCCGGTGAGACCGCTGCGTTCAAGGTCTTTCTGTCGGAGCGTCACATCCTGTGGGTCGTCGATGGGCAGCACCGCCGTCATGCTGCTGATATGGGGCTGTCCTTCCTTGAGACGGTTCGCCAGACTGGGCGCTATCCTGGCAAAGGTGCTGTTCTCTTCATCGACAAGGGCCGGCAGGTAACCGAGGGAGAAATGGTCGTTTGGAATGAAGCCTGGGAAGCCGCACGTTCCTACGCGACCTTGACCGTCGAGGTTCATCTTGGGCTGACGGTCGAGCAAGAGCGACAGTTGTTCCACGACCTCAATCGGCTGGGGAAGAAAGTCGATGCCTCCCTGGCCCTGCAGTTCGATAGCTCAAATCCGATCACCCACTTCATCAAGAGATCGTTGGTGGGCGACCTGGGTATTCATGTCTCCGACATTGAGGCAAAGGACTGGTCCGAGGACACGGGAGCCTTGGTGCTGAAGGATGTCGTGGCAATCAACGCCATCGCGTTCCTGAACAAGGGGAACATTGCTGGGGCCACCCCGGCGGTGGTTGAACCGCGCGAACCGACGATCCTCGATCTCTGGAGCCGGATCGTCGAAATCCCCGAGTTCGGCGCTGAGCGGGCGAAGGAGAAGACCACTGCGGCGCAGCCCGTTGTCCTCAAAGCGCTCGCGAAGATCGCCTACGACCTGAACTTCAGCAATCGGAAGCCGATAGACGCCGACGTCCTCTGGACCCGCTTCCTTGAAGCGCTGCCCGAGATGGACTTCTCGCACGACAACGCGATGTGGCGGTACTTCGCCATGACCGACACGGAAAGGGAGGAGGCCGGGCTGGCTACCCTGGCTGATTTTCTGCCTGATGATAGGGGCATCATTGCCAATCGCGACATTGGTGGCTTCCAGGGCGGTCTGATGCGCTTCGGAGCCAAACACAACGACATCTTCCCGATCCTGTCGGACATGATCCGTTGGAAGGTGGGCTTGCCGTCCCGTCGCGATGGGCAGCAGGCCAGCGACCCCTTGGCTGGCTTCGAGCTGGAGATTCCCGAAACTATGGCACAGTTCAAGAACTGACTGTCTCTCTGAGAGACGTTCGGAACGCGAGGGGGGCGTCCCCTTCGCGCTTCATTAAATCAAGTCGACAGGAAGGTGCTCAGGGCGCTCCCCTCAAGGGGGAGGGGAACGCTCAACCCTTCGCCTTCAGCTCCAGCCGCCGCTGATGCAGCACCGGCTCGGTGTAGCCGTTGGGCTGGTTTGTCCCCTTGAACACCAGGTCGCAGGCGGCCTGGAAGGCGATCGAATTGTCGAAGTCGGCGGCCATCGGCCGGTAGAGCGGGTCGCCGACATTCTGCAGGTCGACGATCGCCGCCATGCGCTGCAGCGAATCCCTGACCTGGATTTCCGAGCACACCTTGTGGCGCAGCCAGTTGGCGATGTGCTGCGAGGAGATGCGCAGCGTGGCGCGGTCCTCCATCAGGCCGACATCGTTGATATCCGGCACTTTCGAGCAGCCGACGCCCTGGTCGATCCATCGCACAACGTAGCCGAGGATGCCTTGCGAATTGTTGTCGAGTTCGCGCTGGATCTCGTCGGGCGTCCAGTTCGGCCGCACCGCCACCGGTACCGAGAGGATGTCGTCGAGCCTGGCCTTCGGCCGGCTCTTCAGCGCCGCCTGCACGGCATGCACGTCGACCTTGTGGTAATGCGTGGCGTGCAGCGTCGCCGCCGTCGGCGACGGCACCCAGGCGGTGTTGGCGCCGGCTTTCGGGTGGGCGATCTTCTGTTCCAGCATCGCCGCCATCAGGTCCGGCATCGCCCACATGCCCTTGCCGATCTGGGCATGGCCGGCGAGACCGCAATCGAGCCCGGTGTCGACATTCCAGGCCTCGTAGGCGGAGATCCAGGCGGCCTGTTTCATGTCGCCCTTGCGGATCATCGGGCCGGCTTCCATCGAGGTGTGGATCTCGTCGCCAGTGCGGTCGAGGAAGCCGGTGTTGATGAACACGACGCGCTCGCGTGCCGAACGGATCGCCTCCTTGAGGTTGACGGTGGTGCGCCGCTCCTCGTCCATGATGCCCATCTTGATGGTGTTTTTCGCCATGCCGAGCAGGGCTTCGACGCGATCGAAGATCTCGACGGCGAAGGCGACCTCTTCCGGCCCGTGCATCTTTGGCTTCACCACATACATCGAGCCGGCGCGGGAGTTGGCGCGGCGACCGTTCGGGCCGACATCGTGCAGCGCGACCAGCGCCGTCAGCGCGGCATCCATGATGCCTTCCGGCACCTCGTTGCCGTCGCGGTCGAGGATGGCCGGATTGGTCATCAGGTGGCCGACATTGCGCACCAGCATCAGCGAGCGGCCGGGAAGCGTCGCGGCACCGCCGCCGGGCGCGGTGTAGGCGCGATCCGGGTTGAGCTTGCGGACAAAACTCTTGCCGCCCTTGCTGATCTCCTCGGCGAGGTCGCCCTTCATCAGGCCGAGCCAGTTGCGGTAGACGACGACCTTGTCTTCGGCGTCGACTGCGGCGACCGAATCCTCGCAGTCCTGGATGGTGGTCAGCGCCGATTCCAGGATGACGTCGGCGATCCCCGCCGGATCGGTGCGGCCGATCTGGTTGGCGCGGTCGATTGATATCTCGATATGCAGGCCGTTCCTGACCAGCAGCACGGCTTGCGGGTTGGCGGCATCGCCCCGATAGCCGACGAATTGTTTGGGATCGGCTAACGTCGTGACACCGGCGCCCTCGCCCAGCCGCAGCATGCCGTTGACAAACGACAGCCCGTTGACCCCTGCCCATTTGCCTGACGTCAGCGGCACCGACTGGTCGAGGAAATCCTTGGCCCAGGCGATAACCTTGGCGCCGCGCGCCGGATTAAAACCCTTGCCCTTTTCGGCGCCGCCCGTCTCGGGGATGGCGTCGGTGCCGTAGAGCGCGTCGTAGAGCGAGCCCCAGCGCGCGTTGGCGGCGTTGAGCGCATAGCGCGCATTCATCACCGGCACGACCAGCTGCGGGCCGGCGACGACGGCGATTTCAGGATCGACATTGTCGGTCGAGACGCTGAAGGCGGGCCCTTCCGGCACCAGATAGCCGATCTCCTTCAGGAAGGTCTTGTAGCCTTCCATGTCGATCGGCGCACCGTTGGCGCGGTACCAGGCATCGAGCTTTTCCTGCATGGCATCGCGCTTGGCGAGCAGCGCGCGGTTCTTCGGCGCGAGGTCATGGACGATGGCCGAAAAGCCGTTCCAGAATTTTGCCGGATCGATGCCGGTGCCCGGCGAAGCCTCGTTCGCCACGAAATCATGGAGCTGCCGGGCAATGCGCAACCCGGCGATCTCGATGCGGTCGGTCATCAGCACGTCTCCAGATGGATGGCCGGGGAGGTCGGCCGTGTTTGCTGGCTCGGGGCCTTTGGCATGTTGAGGTTGCAGGGTCAATTCGGCTTAGGGTGAAGGTGGAGCATTTTGGCCTCCTTCGAAGACCCATCCGTACCGGGTGTTCTTCATTCGTCTGTTTGCGCAGGCCAATTCTGAACCGTTGCACTCTACGTCCAATGTCACGGCATGGATCCTAGGGTCTCCGCGACGTCGCTTCGCTCCTGCTCCGCCCTAGGATGACGAAGGCGCAAGATTCAGGTCAGGCCGAGCCGAAAATGGTGGCGTCCGAGAACCGGAGCGGAGCGTACTTAAAGTACGTGAGCACCGGAAGCGCAGGACGCCGCCATTTGCAGGCCGGCCTCACCTGAATCTACACCGCAATCCGCGGCCTTCCCGACGCCACCGCCACCACATGCGCCTCGATGAACATGCGCTGGCTTTCGACCGTCGAGACCTTGAGCTCGGTGGCGACGTCGATCTCGGCATTGTCGGTGCCGGCATCCTTCGCGCGCTCGGCGACGATCGCCCGCACATCGGCCTCGGCCGCGGCGAGCGCCGCCGCCTCGTCGGTGAAGTCGCGCACGGTCTGGCCCGAGGCGAGGCGGAACAGCCCCTCCTTCGGCTGGCTGACGCGCGCTTCGGCCGAGACGCGGACCTGGCCGACGACGGCGCCGAGCGCATTGGCGACGTCGGTGTCGTCCGGCACGACGCAGCCATTGCCGACCAGCCGCGGCAGGCCGGCATAGTGCAGCGGCGCCGAGGCGCCAAGGCCGATGACAGGCCGGTCGAGCGCGACGCTGAGGCGGGCAATGCCGGGATGGGCATCGACGGCGCGCTGCACCAGCGCATGCGCGACCGCGGCGGCGCCATCCAGCCCGTCCTCGGTGAAGGCGGTTTCGAGGATGTACTCGGCCGACCAGCGCGTCAGCGTCACCAGCACGCGCTCGGCGAGCGCTTCCGGCGTCGCGGCGATGGGCTGGCCGCGGCCGTCGCGCCTGCGGGCAAACAGCTCGGCGCCAAGGCGGGCGGTGTCGGCATGCCAATTGGCCTGCTTGCCGAGCACATGGGCGGCATCCGACGGCGTGAAGCCGGCAATATGCACCAGGCCGCGCGCCACCAGCCGGTTGAGCGTGGCGTTCTGGGCGTTCGAGGTGAGCAGCCTGTCGAGGGCGAGCGGCGTCGCGCCGATCGCCTCGTAGAGTTTTGCCTCCGGCGCCGTCAGGCCGGCGGCGAGTCTGTCGGGCACGCCGGTGCGCACGGCGAAGCGGCCATCCATGCGGCCGGGGTTCGGCGCGCGCAGTTGCCGCTCCAGCTCCGATGTCACGGCCTCGCCATGCGCCATGCCGGCCAGCGCCAGCGGCACCAGGCGGCGGGGGCCGAGCAGGATCTTCGGGTTGAGCGCGCCGTCCTCGAGCGCCACTTCGGAATCGCCGCCGAGGCCGAAGGTGCGCATCGCCACCGCCTCGACCATGGTGCGGAAGCCGCCGACGGTCGCGCCTTCCGGATCGAGCCGCGGACGGCCGCTGTCCAGCACGGCGACGTCGGTGGTGGTGCCACCGATATCCGAGACCACGGCGTCGTCGAGGCCGGTCATGTGGCGGGCGCCGACAAGGCTGGCGGCCGGGCCGGACAGGATGGTCTCGATCGGCCGCTGACGGGCAAAGGCGGCCGATACCAGCGCGCCGTCGCCGCGCACCACCATCAAAGGTGCTGCAATGCCGCGTGCTTCCAAAAACCCTTCGGTCGCTGCCACCAGCCGGTCGATCATCGAGATCAGCCTGGCGTTGAGCAGCGTGGTCAGCGCCCGGCGCGGGCCGCCGAGCTTGGCCGACAATTCGTGGCTGGCGGTGACCGGCAGGCCGGTGATGTCGCGAATGAGGTTCCGGGCGGCGAGCTCATGCGCCGGGTTGCGGGTGGCAAAATAGGCGCAGACGGCAAAGCCCGACACCGAGCCGCCGAGTTCCGGCAACGCCGCCTCGAGGCCGGAGAGATCGAGTTTGGCCGCGTTGCCGTGCACGTCATGGCCGCCGGGGCAGAACACCACCGGGTCGGTGCCTAAAGCCGTCTTCAACCCGTCGCGGGCAAGGTCGGCCTCGGAAAAGCCGATCATGATCAGCGCCACGCGCCCGCCCTGGCCCTCGACCAGCGCGTTGGTGGCCAATGTCGTCGACATCGACACCAGCTTGATCGCGGCTGGGTCGGTGCCGGATTTTTCAAGCACGGCGTCGACCGCGCCGGAAATGCCGACGGCGAGATCATGGCGCGTCGTCAGCGCCTTGGCCTTGGCCAGCACCTTGCCTTTCGGGCCACCTTCCTCCGCCCACAGCACGGCGTCGGTGTAGGTGCCGCCGGTGTCGATGCCGAGGAAGAGCGGGGCTGGCTTGGCGGTCATGGAAAGGTCCAGGCAGGTTTTCTCGCCCCGCCCTTAGCTGATACGGGCTGAAGGATAAAGGCGGGAGGGATGGGCCAGGGGTGGAGAGCTTGATCTCCCCCCTCGTGGGGGAGATGGCCGGCAGGCCAGAGGGGGGCGCTGTCCCGCCAGCCTACCGCAACTACAGCCCCTCCCAACGGTTCACTCAAGAGGCTCCGCGAGCCCAGCCGCAATCACAATATGCTGGCAGACATTGTCGATGTCGCGAATGATGTCGTCGTTCCAAAAGCGCAGAACGGTCCAGCCGTCCTGTTCCAGACGCGCTGTCCTTGCCTTATCGCTGATGACAGCATCGGGTTCCGTATGCTGGGAGCCGTCGACCTCGACGACGATACTTTTCTCCGAGCAAGCGAAGTCGACAATGTAGCCGGCGATCGGAAACTGCCGCCGAAAGCCAAGCCCCATCAACCGGTGCGCGCGAAGTTCGTTCCAGAGCTTCAATTCGGCTGATGTCATGACCTTGCGCATCGATCTGGCATTTGCGCGATGTTTTGGAGGCAATGGCGTATGGGGCATTGTCTATGCTCGTTGGCTATTGAGGTTGGTGCTCTACGGCGCCCCCCTCTGTCCTGCCGGACATCTCCCCCACGAGGGGGGAGATTGGCTACTCGCCTACCCCACAAATCCCACCCGCTTATGCGAATTGTCGCAGAACGGCTTGTTGGCCGAATGGCCGCAGCGGCAGAGGAAGGTGCGCGTGGTGCGGTCGATGGTGTGGCCGGTGCCGGTGACGATCTCGGCATTGCCTTCGAGCTTGAGCGAGCCGTTGACGGTCGGCGTTATCTTCAGCGGCCCGTCGCGGGCTTCCAGCGCCGGCGCGTCCTTCAGCGGCGGCTCGCCGGTGGCGGTGAAACCGGCCTTGATGTGGCTGTTGTCGCAGAACGGCTTATTCTGCGACAGACCGCAGCGGCAGAGCGTGGCACGATAGAAGGTTTCGTCGCCGAGCACGATCTCGGCATGCACCGCCAGCGGGCCGTTTTCGCGCACACGTACCGTGTTGACCACCGGCGGCTTTTCCTGCGGCCCGCCATCCTTGCGGTGATAGGTGATGGCGCCCGACGGGCAGTTCTCCGCCAGCGCCACCACCTTCTCGACGCTGGCCGCCTCGGGGTGGATCCACTCGCCCTTGGCGTTGGGCACGAAGACATGCGGGTTGCCCAGCACGCAGTTGCGCGAATGGATGCAGCGCTTGCCGGAAAAGGAGACGTCGATCTTCTCGCCTTCGACCGTGCCTGCCATGGGTGGGGTCTCCTGTGGTTGGAGACAGGCTAGGGCCGGGGTGCGACGGGCGTCAAGCTGCAAGCTCCCCCTTCCCCCCTTGTGGGGGAAGGGGGATCGGCGCGCAGCGCCGAGACGGATGAGGGGTGCTGGAAGAAACGCAGCGTCGAAAATTGAAGGATTTTAAGCGCTTAGCGTCCAGCGCCGCGATCCTTCCAGCACCCCTCATCCGACCTCGCTTCGCGAGGCCACCTTCTCCCACAAGGGGAGAAGGAAGGGCGCCGCCTACTCCACCAGATCGATTTCCTCGGTCTGGCCGCCGCTGCAGGTGTAGCAGCAGTCCTCGCATTTTTCCTTGTTGCCGGGGCCGACGCCCCAATAGGTCTCCTCGTCGCCGTCGACCCAGGCGCCGTAGCAGATCGATTCGCCCTCGTTGCAGGAGATCGGCAGTTCCTTGGTCTCGCCGTCGTCGAGGTAAAAATCCTTGCCATTGCCCGGCCAGACATAGTCGCGGTCCTGACTGTAGAGCTCGAGCCGCATGGCGTTGGGATGGCTGTTCTTGATCTCGAAGGTGACATCGCCGGCATGCGCCGCGGGCGCGGCCAGCGAGGCGATGAAGAAGGCCGCGGCGATGCGGCGGGCGGTGAAGAAAGTCATGCTGGTCCCCCGAAAGAATCGGCCCCCACGGCCGACAGGTCGAACATCGCATGCGAGGCTGGAGCGAGGAAGGATTGATTGGCGTGTTGTCCCCGCGACGTTGGCGATTGGCGAAGGCCGAGATGACAGCCAATCTCCCCCCTTGTGGGGGAGATGTCCGGCAGGACAGAGGGGGGCGCGAAGGAACGCCAGCATCTCGCTTAAGTCGCTCGGAATCCGCAAAGCAGGTGATCGCATCGACTGACTGAAATGCCGGCGGGACAGCGCCCCCCTCTGGCCTGCCGGCCATCTCCCCACAAGGGGGGAGATCGGCAGCTTCGGCGCCGCCCTACTCCGCCAGGTCGATCGTCTCGGTGGAGTGCTCCACGCAGATGAAGCAGCAATTGTCGCAAGGCTGGTCGTTGTCCGGGCCGACGCCGGCGGTGACGCTGTCGTCGCCATTGACCCAGGCGCCCCAGCAGATGTTCTCGCCCGGATTGCACGAGATCGGCACCGATTTGCGCGCGCCCGGGCGGATGAGGAAGACCTTGTCGTCGCCCGGCCAGACCGTCTCGCGGTCGCGGCTGAACAGTTCCACCGCGACGCCTTGCGATCGCTGGTTCTTGACGAAGACCGACATCTCGGCGGCCTGGGCGGGACCGGCGAGGAGAAGGGCGGCGAGGGCGAGGCGAATCATGGCGGTGGGTTCCCGGAGGTGGGGAAGTAGAGCATGGGCGCCGGAGCGGCGCGACCTCCCCTTCTCCCCTTGAGGGCAGGACAATCGTGTATGGCGCTCCCCCTCTCCGTCTCGGCTTCGCCGAGCCACCTCTCCCCCACTTTGTGGGGGCGAGGAACCCAAGCTTTTCAAGGCCGCGACCTCGGCGCTTGGCTTTCCTCGCCCCCGTGAAACGGGGGAGAGGTGGCCGCGTAGCGGCCGGAGAGGGGGCTGGCGCCACCATAGGCGACTGCCCTGCCGCAAGGGCGGAGATTGCGGAGCCTACCTGTCGACCACAACATGCGGCGCCAATCGCTCGATCTCGGCGATGATCTCCTGGCCGCTCATGTCGAGCGAGTTGATCTCCATGTGCACGGTATTCCCGCCGAAGGGCAGGATCTGGTTCAGCGCGTTGGCCGGCGCGCGTCTGATCTGGTCGGGCGGTTCCTCGTTGAGTTCGAAACTGACCATTCCCGAGCCCTTGCCGAGGGAAGAGAGGCGCACGCTTTGCACCCTGCTCCAGGGCACCAGCGCATCGCCGAGGCGAGCATCGCGGAAGCCGCGCTGATCGAGGGTGACCTTGACCGATGTATCGAAGGCGCCGCGCACGAAGAAGCCGCCGAGCCCGAGGAAGCCTAGCGCAAGCAGCGCCACCAAAAACACCCGCCCGCCATCGGCGCCGTTGACCAGCCCCTTCAGCATGTAGAAGCCGAAGATCGCCGCCATGAGGAACGATCCGGCGGCGGAACTGGACCTGTTGCTGGCACTGTTGCGGAGTTCTACGGGCGCGGACATGGGGCCTCCGAGGTGGGAGTGTAGAGCATCGGCGGGCGGAGCGGGAGCGGTTCTCCCCTTCTCCCCCTGTGGGAGAAGGTGGATCGGCGCGTAGCGCCGAGACGGATGAGGGGTGCTCCATCTTGGCGACAACGCTTCGTTCACAAAGGGCGGCTAGCGACACGATCTCCAGCGCCTCATTTCTTCCAACACCCCTCATCCGTCGCCTTCGGCGACACCTTCTCCCACAGGGGGAGAAGGGGGAGCCTACCTGTTCACCACCACATGCGGCGCGAACTTCCTGATCGCGTCGATCATGTCCTGGCCTGGTACGTCGAGCGAGGAGACCTCCATGTGCACGATGGTCTTGCCGAAGGGCAGGATCAGGTTCACCACATTGGCGGGCGCGTATTTGATGGCGTCGGGCGGCTCCTCGGTGAGCTCGAAATTGAGCATGGCCGAGCCCTTGCCGGAGGTGAGGCGCACGCTCCTCACCTTCGTCCACGGCACCAGCACGTCGCCGGCGCGAGCATCGCGGAAACCTCGGCTGTCCAGGACAACCTTGACCGAAGTGTCGAAGGCGCCGCGCGCGAGGAAGAAGCCGAGCGCCAGGCAGCCCGCCGCCAGCAGCGCGATGACCAGAACATGCCCGCCATCGGTGCCCGACGCGATGCCCTGCAGCGCGCCGAAGGCGAAGATCGCGCCGATCAGCAACGGCCCGAGCGCCGGGAAGATTTTTCCGGTGGCGCTGTTGTGGAGTTCGAGCGGCGCGGCCATCTTTTCGCGCTCATCGGGATGATTTCAAAAGCGTCCAGATCCAGCCGATGAAGGTCAGGACCAGGAACGGATAGCCGGCGGCGGGCAAGGGCGAGGAGGTCGGCAGCAGCGGCGCGCCCCAGAGGATCATGAAGGCCGAGACGGTGAACAGCAAAGCGGCGACGAGCCCGGTGAGCCGCATCCAGAGCGCGAAGGTGCTTGGCGCGCTGACCATGACGAGGCCCGCCGCCCAGAGCGCAATGCCGCCGGCATAGGACGGCACGCTGGCCTGCAGCCCAGCCGCATTGCCGGCCAGAAGCAGGCTCTCGCCGGCGAGGAAGGTGAGGAAGCCGGCAGCGACGAGGTCATTGCCGAGCCGCTGGTATTTCATCGTCAGCAGCGCCGCCGCCACGACGACGGCCACGCCGTCGATGGTCCACAGCGTTTCGCGCAGCGCATCGCTCGCCACGAAAGTGCCCGCCATCCCCAAGGCGCCGCCGATGGCGAGGCCGATTGCGGCGACGGTGTCCAGAGTGGAGCGCATGTGATGTCTCCCCAAGCCGCCTAAGGATACTGCAGGGCAGGGGGTTCTGAAAGGGTGGATGACCGGCGCCGGGACCCAGCGGCGCTGTCGCGGAGTTCGACGAGGATTCGGGAAGTTTCCGACTACTCGGCGGCAAGGGACGGCGGCGAGGCGATCGCATCCCCGTCATCCACATATGTGACACACAAGATGTTGGGGTCACAAAAGCTACGCAAACGAATCCTTGACGGCGCAAAACGAGTCGCCTTTTATAGGCCATGCGCCCCTGCTGAGCGCGCGACCGAAGAGTTTCGAGGCCGGTCTTTTTTCCCGGATTTTGTGCGTTTTCCCACATTTCTGCCTTGTTCACGAGGCCGGCGGAAACGTTGGGTTCGTTGGGGCCTGGGTGGCGAAAAGGGAGAGTTGTCGGACTGGGAAAAATACTCTGTTAACACTATAAGTAGTGTTTGCTGCCATCTCGAATTTGCGGTTAATGTGGCGGCACAAAAACGAATCACCCCGCCTTTTGGGCGGGGTGATATGACCGGGAGGCAGAATGGTTATGCGGCTCCCCTGCAAGGTTGCATAAGTCGGTTCGATTCCGACCCCGGTCTCACTGCACTCTGGACGGCCCATTGGGCCGTCCTTTTCTTTATTAGCGCCAAAGTTCCTGCAAAGCGAATCTCTTGTCGCAAGAGTCGCATAACACGATTCGACGCGCAACAATTTTAATGCAATTATAAACGTATTAAATTGCTAATGTGTCTTAAGCGTTATGTCTGAAAAACGGGGTCGAAAACGGAATGAGGCGGACACCGCTGCGTTTCGTGTTTCCGTACCAAAGAAGCTTCACGACTACCTACAACTCCTGGCACGCAATTCGTTCATTGGCGCTAACGTCGGTGAAGTCGCTGCATACATGATAACGCAGCAATCGCTTTTGATGATGCGGGAGAAGTTTCATGAACTCGATGTTCCTACGGATGGAAGCGCCCCCCATCCGTAGCCATGGAGAGACCGTGCGCGAGGATCGATAGCAGCCTCCAGCACCCATCCCACCGCGCAATTCGTGCGCCGAGATGACGGAAACCCGCTGCCCTCTGGCAACTGCACTGCTTTCGAAGACGACTATGAGCCGGGTAGATGCGTCCGGCCGGAGGCCGGACCGCTTAGTCCCCCATCTTCAGCGCCTGGATAAACGCCTCCTGGGGAATATCCACCTTGCCGAACTGACGCATCCGCTTCTTGCCCTCTTTCTGCTTGTCGAGCAGCTTGCGCTTGCGCGAGACGTCGCCGCCGTAGCATTTGGCGGTGACGTCCTTGCGCAGGGCCGAGACGGTCTCGCGGGCGATGATGCGGCCGCCGATGGCGGCCTGGATCGGGATCTTGAACAGATGCTGCGGGATCAGCTCCTTCAGCTTCTCGCACATCTGCCTTCCGCGCTTTTCCGCCGCCGTGCGGTGCACCAGCATGGAGAGCGCGTCGACCGGCTCGTCATTGACCAGGATCGACATCTTGACCAGGTCGCCCTCGCGATAGTCGGTCAGGTGATAGTCGAAGGAGGCGTAGCCCTTGGAGATCGACTTCAGCCGATCGTAGAAATCGAAG
The DNA here is from genome assembly GCF_016756535.1 of Mesorhizobium sp. 131-2-1. Lineage (NCBI taxonomy): Bacteria > Pseudomonadati > Pseudomonadota > Alphaproteobacteria > Hyphomicrobiales > Phyllobacteriaceae > Mesorhizobium > Mesorhizobium sp. 131-2-1. Next base: position 743,105 of record NZ_AP023247.1, read on the forward strand.
ACGACTTCGTTGAGCGGCAAATCGTAGGTCAGCATGGCGCGTTTTCCTACGTAAGAAAGATCAGATTGGATGCCGCGCCTGTCCTGGCAGAGTTTCAGGATGCCGCCGAGATAGTCGTCGGGCGTCAAAATGGTGGCGCGGATCCACGGCTCCTCGATCGAGGCGATCTTGACCACGTCGGGCATGTCGGCCGGGTTGTGCAACTCCTTCACCGTGCCGTCGTTGAGGTTCATGCGGTAGACGACGGAAGGTGCTGTGGCGATGAGGTCGAGGTTGAACTCGCGCTCCAGCCGCTCCTGGATGATCTCCAGGTGCAGCAGGCCGAGGAAGCCGCAGCGGAAGCCGAAGCCGAGTGCTGCCGACGTCTCCATTTCATAGGAGAAGGAGGCGTCGTTGAGGCGCAGCTTGCCGACGGCGGCGCGCAGATCCTCGAAATCGGCGGCGTCTACCGGGAACAGGCCGCAGAACACCACCGGCTGCGCCGGCTTGAAGCCGGGGAGCGCCTTTGCCGTCGGGCGGCGGTCCTCGGTGATGGTATCGCCGACGCGGGTGTCGGCCACTTCCTTGATCGAGCCGGTGAAGAAGCCGAACTCGCCGGGGCCGAGCTCGTCGACATTGATGCGGGCGGGCGTGAAGACGCCGGTGCGCTCGACCAGGTATTTGGCGCCGGTGCCCATCATGCGGATGGTCTGGCCCTTCTTCAGCACGCCGTCGATGACGCGCACCAGAACGATGACGCCGAGATAGGCGTCGTACCAGCTGTCGACCAGCATCGCCTTCAGCGGCGCCGAGACGTCGCCCTCGCGCGGCGGCGGCAACTGGTGGACGATGGCTTCGAGCACATCCGGAATGCCGAGGCCGGTCTTGGCCGAGATCAGCACGGCGTTGGAGGCGTCGATGCCGATCACCTCCTCGACCTGCTCGCGGATGCGCTCGGGCTCGGCCGCCGGCAGGTCGACCTTGTTCAGCACCACGACGATCTCGTGGTTGTTGTCGATGGCCTGGTAGACATTGGCCAGCGTCTGCGCCTCGACGCCCTGGGAAGCGTCGACCACCAGCAGCGAGCCCTCGCAGGCGGCGAGCGAACGCGACACTTCGTAGGCGAAGTCGACATGGCCGGGCGTGTCGATGAGGTTGAGGATGTAGTCCTCGCCATTGTCGGCGCGGTATTTCAGCCGCACCGTCTGCGCCTTGATGGTGATGCCGCGCTCGCGCTCGATGTCCATCGAGTCCAGCACCTGCTCTTTCATGTCGCGCAGCTCCAGCCCGCCGGTGGACTGGATCAGCCGGTCGGCAAGCGTGGATTTGCCATGGTCGATATGGGCGACGATGGAGAAATTGCGGATGTGGTCGAGAGGCGTCGTCATGCGGCGCGCTTTAGCAGGGGCAGGGGTGAGGGGCAAGCTCAGCTCTTCTCCTTCTCCCCCTGTGGGAGAAGGTGTCGCCGAAGGCGACGGATGAGGGGTGCTCCAGAAAACACCAACCTCTCACTCCGCTGGAACACCCCTCATCCGTCTCGGCGCTGCGCGCCGATCCACCTTCTCCCACAAGGGGCCTGTTGCGTAGTTATCGGGGAGAGGCTTGCGGAGCGATTTCGCCGTTGGCTTTCGCTTTGCTTCTGGGATTGGGCTTCTGGTTGGGGGTTTAAGGGTGGTGGTCCGGCCCTTTGGCCGGTCGCTAGGCGCACCTATCCCGTGATGGCGGCCCATCGGCGCATGTTGAAGGCGATCGCTGCCATCGTCACCTGACCAGCAGCCTTGGCCAGTCCGACATAACGGATCGTGGTCAGCCTCATGCGGTTTTTGAGCGTGGCGAAGGTGGTCTCCACCGCCGCTCGCCGTCTGGCGATCAGACGATTGTAATGCTTGAGCCGCGCCGGCAGCGCATGATGCTTGTTGGGGCGGCGCGCAATGCGCACCTTCTTGCCCTCAGCCTTGAGCCGGGCACGGCGGGCATGGGTGTCATAGGCGGCATCCGCCCACACCGTCTTCTCGTCGCCGCAGATCAAGCGATCGGCCGGCACTGTGTCGTTGACGTTGGCCGGTGTAGTGATCACCGTGCGGATCAGGCCCGATCCCTCATCCACCCCGACATGAGCCTTGTAGCCGAAGGTGAGGCCGCCCTTGCCCTTGCGTGCGGTTATGCGAGCGTCTGCGTCCTTCGACACCCGCTCCGGCGTCGGCGGCGCCGAGACGGCATCGATCAGCGTGGCATCCAGCATCGTGCCACGCTTCAGGATCACACCGGCTTTCTCCAGCTGTCGGTCCAGTTCGCCAAACAGCTTCTCCATCAACCCTTCGCCGACAAGCAGATTGCGAAAGCGTGACAGCACCGTGTGATCGGGGATGCTCTCCTCAAGACCAAGCCCGACAAAGCGGCGGAACGACAACCGGTCGCCCAGCGCTTCCTCCAGTTCGCGATCCGACAGCCCATAGAGCGATTGCAGCAGCAGCGCCTTGAACAGCACCAGCGGCGGCCAGGCCGCGCGTCCCGGCCCGCCATCGCGCAGCGCGACAAGCAGCTTCTCGAAGCGGTACCACTTCACCAGACCAGACAGCCGATCGAGTGGCGAAGAGCCACCTGGAAGCTTGCTGCCAAGAAACGCCTCCGCCAAGCTCAACTGACCTGTCTGCTTCACCGCCATTGCGACTCTCCACGGCTTCCGCCCTCAGAGAATCACAACCAGCCAATTACGCAACAGGCCCACAAGGGGAGAAGGGGAGGCTCACAACCTGCCCTGCGCCTAAATAAGCCGCGCCTTAAGTATTAATCCACCAGTTTGGGGCATGATCCGCCGCTGCCTGGGCAGGCAAGGTTTTGGGGGACCTCGACAATGTTCGGATACGCAAGAGATTTCGTGCACTCGCGGCGCGGCTCGATGATGCCGGTGTTCGTCATCATCCTGACGCCGCTGCTGCTCGCCGTCGGCTTTTCGGTCGACTACACATCGGCGGTCGAGACGAAGAGTAACATGCAGAACGCGCTCGACGCGGCGATCCTGTCGATCACCACGCTGCCGACCACGACCAAGCTGGCCGACCGCGAGATTTCGCTGCAGCAGGCCTTCGCCGCCAATGGCGGGCAAGGCACCGCCAAGCTCGACAGCTTTGTCGTGGCCGCCGACGGCACCGCCACCGCCACGGCCTCGGCGCACTACCCGATGCCGACCAATTTCATGCAGATCGCCAGGATCGAGACGGTCCAGGTCGGCGTTGACGCGGCGGTGCGCAAGCGGCCGACGCTGGTGCAGACCACGTTCAGGGTCACGAAAGTGTCCGGCTACTGGAACAAGACGATGACGCTCTACGGCACCAAGTTCGGCGACAAGGTGGCCAAGCCGCTGATGACGATCACCTATGCCTACAACAATTTCGGCGACCCCAAGGGCTACGGCACCTCGATCGTCAGCACGATCAACGGCAGCACCACGACCAAGGTGCAGCAGCAGGTCTGCACGACCGCCACGGTGAAGAACTTCAACAGCCTGCCCAGCGGCGCGATCACGCAGACCAGCGGCAGCAAGAAGTATGTGACGATTTGCGCCGATACTTTCTATCCCAGCAACGGCGCCGGCGCGGTGATCGACGTCAGCCAGATGGACAACCTCTATCTGCAGATGGACGTGCCCTCGGGCAGCCCGAAGGTGCTGAAGTCCAACGATCCGACCACCTCGAACCGGCTCTATATCGGCACCAGCACCACCACCATGCCCGAAGTCGCGACCGGCCAGACGGTCGACATCTTCACCGCCGTGCCCTGCGGCCAGACCGGCTACCAGGCCTGGGAGGACGGCGGCAACCCGGTGCCGGCCGACGTCAGCAACGCCGACTTCTTCTACACCGTCCAGGGCAAGTGCGACTTCAACCAGCGGCCGTCCAACACGGTGCTGACGCAGTAGGGGGTGCTGCGCACTCCCCTTCTCCCCTTGTGGGAGAAGGTGGATCGGCGCGCAGCGCCGAGACGGATGAGGGGTGTTCCAGCGGAGTGAGACGTCGGCGTTCCCTGGAGCACCCCTCATCCGTCGCCTGCGGCGACACCTTCTCCCACAAGGGGAGAAGGAAGGACGCTCGCAGTCACAAACCGGTGAAGCCTGTAACGAAGCGCTCCGTGGCGGCGAAGTGGGGATGTAGCCCACCGCAACGGAGACTTTCTTCATGACCGGACCCAAGACATCGCTGGGCAGAGCGCTGCTCGCCGCCGCGGCGCTTGCCGCCATGCCGGCTGGCGCCTCCGCGCAGCCGCTGACGGTGGTCGAGCTGTTCACCAGCCAGGGCTGCTCGTCCTGCCCGCCGGCCAACGCCAACCTGATCAAGGTCAAGGACCAACCCGGCGTGCTGGCGCTGTCGTTTAACGTCACCTACTGGGACTATCTCGGCTGGAAGGACATTTTCGGCCGCGAGGAATTCACGCAGCGCCAGGTCAACTATGAGCCGTCGCTCGGCCGCTCCGGCCCGTTCACGCCGCAGGTGGTGGTGAATGGCGCGGCCGACGCGGTCGGCGCCCGGCCGGGCGAGATCGAGCAGCTGATCGCAGGCAGCGGCCAGACGCAAGGCCCTTCGCTGTCGCTCGACGGCGGCCGGATCAGCGTCGGCGCCGGCACGGCGCCGACGGGCGGCGCCGACATCTGGCTGGTGCGCTACCGGCAGGGCGTCGTCGACGTGCCTGTGGCGCGCGGCGAAAACAGCGGCCGCACGCTGCCGCACGCCAATGTCGTGCACGCGCTGCAAAAACTCGGCCGCTGGAACGGCGCGGCGACGACGCTGCCGCTGCCGGCCGATGGCGACGGCTTGAGCACCGCGGTGCTGCTGCAGTCGCCCGGCGGCGGGCCGATCCTCGCCGCGGCCACCAACTGATCATCCAGATTGCGCAACGCCGCATGAGCGGCGCCGCACCCACCGGCCGCATTTGGCGCGCCACCCAAACAGGAGACTTGCATGACCCGTTCCTCCCGCCTGACGGCACTCGCCCTGGCCTTCTCGGCCACGCTTCTTGCCGGCGGCATGGCGCGCGCCGAAGATGCGATGAAGCCGGCCAATGCCATGGCGACCGACGCCATGAAGCCGGCGACGGATGCGATGAAGCCCGCGACCGATGCCATGAAGCCGGCCGGCGCGATGGCCACGGATGCGATGAGCACGCAGGCGATGAAGCCGGCCGATGCGATGAAGCCGGCGACGGACGCCATGAAACCTGCGGATGCGATGGCGGCCGATCCGATGAAGCCCGTCGACCCGATGGCCTCGACCGACGCCATGAAACCGGCGGATGCGATGGCGCCGGCGCAGTGAAACAATCGCAAAGGGCGCTCCCCCTGTGGGGGAGCGCCGTCGCGAACAAGAGCCGCCCCACGGCAAATTGAGAACCCCCTGGTGGCTTCGGTCGTATATATTGGAACAACAATAAGGAGACCCGACATGACCGCAATTCGACAGCAGGGGCGATCGTCGACCTTCGCCAAGGGCGCGCTTGCCGCGCTGATCCTGACAGTCGCTGCCGCTGCCTTCTGGCAGACGCCGGCCGTCTCGGCCGAGGACGCGGTGGTGATCCCGCCGCCGGCTTTGGACGAGAAGGCAGCGAGCGGCAGCGAGACGGCCGTCTTCGCCGGCGGCTGCTTCTGGGGCGTGCAGGGCGTGTTCCAGCACGTCAAGGGCGTGACCAAAGCCGTTTCCGGCTATACCGGCGGCAGCGCCGAAAACGCCGTCTACGAAACTGTCGGCACCGGGCGCACCGGGCACGCGGAATCGGTCGAGATCACCTACGATCCGTCACAGGTGACCTATGGCCAGCTGCTGCAGGTCTATTTCTCGGTCGCGCACAATCCGACGCAGCTCAACTACCAGGGACCGGACCACGGCACGCAGTACCGCTCGACGATCTTCGCCGAGAACGACCAACAGAAGCAGATCGCCGAGAGCTACATCGCCCAGCTCGACAAGGCCAAGGTGTTTTCCGCGCCGATCGTCACCACGCTGGAGACCGGCAAGACCTTCTATCCGGCCGAGGACTACCACCAGGATTTCCTGACCCTGAACCCGACCTATCCCTACATCGTCTACAACGACCTGCCGAAGGTGGCGAATTTGAAGACGCTGTTCCCCAAGCTCTACAGCGAAACGCCGGTGCTGGTGCTGGCGAGCAGCAAGAGCTGAGGGGGTGGATCGGGCAGTAGCCCATTTTGCAGCATGGTGCCTTGGAGGTTAGCCGAGACGTTCCTCCGTTCGGGGAAGCGCGAAGGCAACATCTCCTGCGCCTCAATCGTACGTCAAATCCGTCGCCTTCCCGCCGAACACCCGGTAGGCATAAAACGAATAGAAGATGATGATCGGCAGCACGACGACGACGCCGACCAGGATCACCACGAGGCTTTCCGGCGCAGACGCCGCCTGCCAGATGGTCAACTTGTCGGGCACGACGAAGGGGTAGAACGACCAGGCGAGGCCGGCGAAGCCGAGCGCGAAGATGGCGGCCAAGGTCAGGAAGGGCGTCAGCGCGTGGCGGTCGTCCGGTTTCGGCAGATGGAAGGTCTGCCGCCACAGCCAGACGAACAGCAGCGCCGACAGGATCGGCAGCGGCGACAGATAGAGGATCTCCGGAAAGAGGAACCATTTGTCGAAGATGCGTGGGCTGGCGAAGGGCGTGGCCAGCGACACCGCGACCATGCCGAGCGCCGCCAGCACCAGCGCGGTACGCAGCCAGCGCACCGCCTTCCTCTGCAATTCGCCCTCGGTCTTGTAGATCAGCCAGGCGGCGCCCATCGCCGCGTAGGCGGCCGACAGGCAGAGCGCGACCAGCGCGCCGAAGGCGATGCCGCCGAGGCCGACATCGAGGCCGAGCACATAGACGCCGAGCATATAGCCCTGCGCCAGCGAGGCGACGGCCGAGCCGAGGAAGAAGATGCGGTTCCAGCGATGCTTGCTGCCGGCCGGCACCTTGGCGCGGAAATCGAAGGCGACGCCGCGCAGGATCAAGCCGACCAAAAGCACGAAGACCGGGATGTAGAGCGCGCTGAGGATCGTGCCGTGCGCCAGCGGGAAGGCGACCAGCAGCAGGCCGACGGCCAGCACCAGCCAGGTCTCGTTGGCGTCCCAGAACGGGCCGATGGCCGCGATCATCGTGTCCTGCTCGTGGTCGTCGGCGGCGGCGAACAGGATGCCGATGCCGAGGTCGAAGCCGTCGAGGATGACGTAGATCAGGATGGCGAGGCCCATCAGGCCGGCGAAGATGAGGGGGAGCGCGGTTGGCCAGTCGTAGCTCATGTCACTCTCCTGCAGCCGGCTGCGACATGGCCGCGTTCATGACGCCCGGCAGCGGCGAGGCGTCGCCATCCTTGGCCGCCTTCAGCGCCAGGTGCACCAGCACGCCGAGATAGGCGATCAGCAAAAGCACATAGAGGATGAGATAGATGGCAAGCGTCAGCGCGACATGGCTGCCGGCGACCGGGCCGACGGCATCGGCGGTCTTCAGGACGCCGGTGACCAGCCAGGGCTGGCGGCCGATCTCGGTGGTGTACCAGCCGGCCAATGTCGCCACCCAGCCGGAGATGGTCATCGGCACCATGATGAGCGCCAGCGGCTTCGGCAGGCTGTGGCGGCGCTTGAGGAAGAAGGCAGCCGACCAGGAGACGATCAGCATCAGGATGCCGGTGCCGACCATGATGCGGAAACCCCAGAACACCGGGAAGACCGGCGGGTGGTTGCCGGGATAGTCGTTGAGGCCGGGCACGACGCCGCTGGTGCTGTGCCTGAGCACAACGCTGGCGCCGTCGGGGATGGCGATCTCGAACCTGTTTTCCTTCGCCGCCTCGTCGGGCAGCGCGAACAGCACCAGCGGCACGTTGGGGCCGGTGTTCCAGTTGGCCTCCATGGCGGCGATCTTCTGCGGCTGGTGCTCCAACGTGTTCAGCCCATGCTGGTCGCCGGCGAAGATCTGGATCGGGATCAGGATGGCGGCGGTGAAGACGCCGGTGCGCAGCGCCTTCCACATCGATTCCGAACGGTCGCCGCTGAGGTAGCGCAGCGCCGACAGGCCGGCGATGAGGAAGGAGACCGTCAAGCCCGAGGCGAGCAGCATGTGGACGAGGCGGTAGGGCATCGACGGATTGAAGACGATCGCCCACCAGTCGACGGCATGCGCCTTGCCGTCGCGCATCTCGAAGCCGGCCGGCGTCTGCATCCAGGAATTGAGCGCGATGATCCAGAAGGCCGAGACGGTGGTGCCGCCAGCGACCAGCACGGTAGCCAGAGTGTGGATGCGGTTGGAGACGCGGCGGAAGCCGAACAGCATGATGCCGAGGAAGGCGGCCTCGAGAAAGAAGGCGGTGAGGATCTCATAGGCGAGCAGCGGGCCGGCGATGTTGCCGACGGTTTCCATGTAGCCCGGCCAGTTGGTGCCGAACTGGAAGCTCATGGTGACGCCCGACACCACGCCCATGGCGAAGGACAGAGCGAACACCTTCACCCAGGTGAAATAGGCGCGCATCCAGGCGGAATCGCCGGTCCTGTTGTAGCGCAGCTTGAAGAACAGCAGCACCCAGCCAAGTGCAATGGTGATCGCCGGAAACAGGATATGGAACGAGATGTTCGCGCCGAACTGGATGCGCGACAGGATGAGCGGGTCCATGGCGGGCTCCGGCTGCTGTTTCTTCCTGGAGAATAGGACGCGGACGCGGTCCGGTCAAAGCGGCGCGGCGTCACGCGGGGCGCGTTGTCGCAGCAGTTCGTGCGAAAGCGTCAGGGGAATGATTGTCCAGAAATGTCAGGAGCGGCATTGACTTCCGGCCGCGCGCACCGACATTCAGCGCAATAAAATCCTCCCGCCCCTTTCAAGCAGCCGTTTTCAGACCATGCCGTCCATCATTTCCATCTCCGGCGTGACCAAGACCTACGCCACCGGTTTCAAGGCCTTGAAGGAGATCAACCTCGACATCGAGCGCGGCGAGATCTTCGCGCTGCTCGGACCGAACGGCGCCGGCAAGACGACGCTGATCTCGATCGTCTGCGGCATCGTCAACCGCTCGTCGGGCACGGTCACGGTCGACGGCCACGACATCAGCAAGAATTATCGCGCCGCGCGCAGCCTGATCGGGCTGGTGCCGCAGGAGCTGACCATCGACGCCTTCGAGACCGTCTGGGCGACGGTCAACTACAGCCGCGGCCTGTTCGGCAAGCCGACCAACCATGCCTTCGTCGAGAAGGTGCTGCGCGACCTCTCACTGTGGGAGAAGAAGGACGCCAAGGCGATCACGCTTTCGGGCGGCATGAAGCGCCGGCTGATGATCGCCAAGGCGCTGTCGCACGAGCCGCGCGTGCTGTTCCTCGACGAGCCGACGGCCGGCGTCGACGTCGAACTGCGCCAGGACATGTGGGCGATGGTGCGCCGGCTGCGCGAGGACGGCGTGACCATCATCCTCACCACCCACTATATCGAGGAAGCCGAGGCGATGGCCGACCGCGTCGGCGTCATCAACCGCGGCGAGATCGTCCTGGTCGACGACAAGGCCGAGCTGATGCGCAAGCTCGGCCGCAAGCGGTTGACGCTGGAGCTGCGCAGTCCGCTTGCCGCCGTTCCCGAGGCCATCTCGCGTTACGCGCTGGAGCTGTCGCCCGATGGCGGGCGATTGACCTACACCTATGACAACCAGAGCGACCGGCCGGGCGTCGCCTCGCTGATCCGCGACCTCGAGGCGGCCGGCATCCAGTTCCGCGACATCGAGACGGAGAACAGCTCGCTGGAGGAGATCTTCGTCAGTCTGTTGAGGCAAGAGCCATGAATTTTCGCGCGGTATGGGCGATCTACCGAATGGAGATGGCGCGCGCGCTGCGCACCGTGCTGCAGAGCATCATCTCGCCGGTGCTGTCGACCTCGCTCTACTTCGTCGTCTTCGGCTCGGCGATCGGCTCGCGCATCACCGAGATCGACGGCATCAGCTACGGCGCCTTCATCGTGCCGGGGCTGATCATGCTGTCGCTTTTGACGCAGTCGATCTCCAACGCCTCCTTCGCCATCTATTTCCCGAAATTCGTCGGCTCGATCTACGAGCTGCTGTCGGCGCCGGTCTCCTATCTGGAGATCGTGCTGGCCTATGTCGGGGGTGCGGCGACCAAGTCGATCATCCTCGGCCTGATCATCCTCGCCACCGCCTCGCTGTTCGTGCCGCTGCACATCGAACACCCGTTCTGGATGATCGCCTTCCTGGTGCTGACGGCGGTGACGTTCAGCCTGTTCGGCTTCATCATCGGCATCTGGGCGAAGAGCTTCGAGCAGCTGCAGCTGGTGCCGCTGTTGATCATCACGCCGCTGACCTTCCTCGGCGGCAGCTTCTATTCGATCAACATGCTGCCCGGCATCTGGCGCACGGTGACGCTGTTCAATCCGGTCGTCTACCTGATCAGCGGGTTCCGCTGGAGCTTTTACGGCAAGTCGGATGTCTCGGTCGGCATCAGCCTCGGCATGACGGTCGTGTTCCTGGCTATCTGCATCGCGATCGTCGCCTGGATTTTCCGCACCGGGTATCGGTTGAGGAACTGACGAGCAACGTCACCTTTTTCGCGCGTCAGGTCCGCTGAGATTCAGGTCAGGCCGAGCCGAAAATGGTGGTCTCCGAGAACCGGAGCGGAGCGTACTGAGGTACGTGAGCACCGGAAGCGCAGGAGACCGCCATTTGCAGGCCGGCATCACCTGAATATCGACGGACCTAGATCGCCTTCACCAGCCGCAGCAGGCCAAGCATCTCGACAAAAGTCCCCTTGCGGAACGCGACATAGGTCGGCTGTTCCTGGCCGTGGAAACGGCGCTTGAACGCCGCCTGGCCCTGCAGGTTGAACTTCGAACGATTGATCCAGGCGGACGCGTAGGCGCGCTGGAATGTGCCGCGCCAGAAGCTCGATTCGGCGAAGCCGCTGGCTTCGATGTCGACCAGCGGCGACAGGCCCAGCGTGACGACGGAAATGCCTTCCTCGCGAAAACGGTCGACGGCGAATTTGGTCAGGCCGATCTCGGCGTGAGGCGTGGCGTCGATATGCTTGCGCTTGAAGGCGGTCGTGTAGCCGATAACCTTGCCGTCGCTGAACAGCGGATCGAAATCGAGCAGGGCGACCAGCTCGCCATCCGGCCCACGCAGCACGAAACGGCGCATGTCGGCGCCGAGATGATCGGCGAAGGGCCGGTTGAGGAAGCCCATCTCCCAGCGCTTGACGATGCGCTCGCCGCGCCAGTTCTCGGACAGCCTGGCGATCTCGTCGAGGAAGATGTTGCGCCTGTCCTCCTCGAAGGAATAGCCCTTCTTCGACAGCCAGCGCTCCGAATAGCGCACCGTCTCGTTGCGCTTGCCGGAGAAGTCATGCGCGGGCAGGACGAGCCTTGTGTCGATACCCAGGCGGTTGACCTGGTAGCCGAGCCCGGCCAGCACCCGCGCGGTTTCGGCGCCGATCTGCACGAACCAGGGACCGCCGGCGGCTTCGACGAAGCGCTTGATGTAGCCGGGGCGGTCAGACGGATGCACCACCGGATCGCCCAGCGCGAAATGGTGCTTCATCTTGGTACCGAAGGCGATGTAGCCGTCGCCGTCGCTGAAATAGGACAGTTTCTGCTGCACGGCGGTGGAGTAGGCGAGCGAGAAGTCGCCATGCCGGCGCACCAGCGCCAGGCGCTCGAGATGCGTCAGCTCGCGCCGCGGGACCTTGGGTGCTGCGTCTTCGAGAAACCTGTCAATGTAGATGCGCAAGGAGGGCATGAGGTTCCGCGTGCCGATAGATGGAGACCCGTCGACGCACAGGGCCCGAATCAGTCGCCTTGGTGCGGCCATTGATACCGCGCAGGCGCCATATAGGATGCAATCGGCGCCGACAGAAGGGCAAATCTCGGCCAAATGGTGGCAGGCGAACAGCGCGCCATGCGCCCTCATCGGCCAGATCGGCCTGCACCTTGTGGTGGCAGGCTTGGCGGTGGTTCAGCGTGCCGGATAGGGGCACGCGACTGTTGTCGCCGACCTCAGGCCGACTTTGAATCGAGGCGTCGGAAGCCGACGGCTTCCATCAGCATGTCCTCTTCGACCATGCCGGCATTGTGCAGGGCAAGCAGGGTCAGGGCTATTTCCCGCGCTTTGGCGGAATCGGGATGCGCTTGGCGCCGCTGGCAGGCCTCGTCAAAGACGCGCTGCAGCCTGGCGATGTCGGCAGGCTTGAGCAGGCCACGGTCATAAACAGACTTTGGCATGGCGGGTCTCCTGACAAGGACCTAGGGCGCCACGCATAAATTGCCAATCTTTCCCGAAGCTTGACTGTCCCTGACATGAAAAGGAGGGATCTCGGCCTGCCGAAATCCCTCCCATGCTCGCGCAGCCTCTACGGACTGGCAGTGCCTCAGACCGCGATTTTGCCGCCGCCCTGTTTGGTGATGGCGACCACCGACGGCCTGACCGGCATGTCGGGCTTGAAGTCGGGCCAGCGGGTCGACAGGTCCTCATAGTAGGAGGGACGGCCGAAAGCTTCCCAATCCTCGCCGCCGTCGCCCGGATGCTGGACGGCGACGAAGGCGGTTTGGTCGTCCGGCGCGAACAGCGGGCCGCACATCTCGGCGCCGATCGGCACGCGGAAGAACAGCTTCGAGGTCGCCCGCGCGGCGCCCTCGGTGTCGACCGCCCACAGGCCGTCGGTGCGGCCGGTGGCCTTCGGGCCCTGGCCGTCGGTGGCGACCCACAGGCGGCCCGCCGAATCGACGGCGCAATTGTCCGGCATGCCGAACCAGCCATTGGCGGTGGTCGCGGTCGAGAAGGTGGCGCCGACGTCGGCCACCGACGGGTCGCCGCATTTCAGCATCACTTCCCACTTGCCCTTGGTGGCGGCAAAGTCGCCGCCATCCTCCGATATCTCGATGATATGGCCGAAGGCGTTCGCCGCGCGCGGATTGGCGGCGTCGACCTGCTCTGCCTTGCGCTTGGAATTGTTGGTCAGCATGACATAGACCTTGCCGTTGGCGCCGTTGGGCTGGATGTCCTCGGGACGATCCATCTTGGTGGCGCCGAGCAGGTCGGCGGCGCGGCGCGTCTCGATCAGCACGTCGGCCTGGCTGGCAAAGCCGTTCTCCGCCGTCAGCGGGCCCTGGCCAAAGGCGATCGGCATCCATTCGACCGAACCATCCTCGGCGAATTTGGCGACGTGCAGCGTGCCGTCGTCGAGCAGGTCCTTGTTGGCCGCGCGGTCGTCGGGGTTGAACTTGCCCGTGGTGACGAATTTGTAGGCATAGTCGAAGCGCTCGTCGTCGCCGAGGTAGAAGACGACGCGGCCGTCCTTGGCGACGATCGATTCAGCACCCTCATGCTTGAAGCGACCCATGGCGGTGCGCTTGCGCGGCACCGAATTCGGATCATTGACGTCGACCTCGACGACCCAGCCGAAGCGGTTCGGCTCGTTCGGCTCCTTGGCAAGGTCGAAGCGGTCGTAATGCGAGCCCCACTCATAGGCGCCTTCCGGAATGCCGAGGCGCTTGTAATTGGCGGCTTCCTTATGGCCTTCCGGCAGCTCGCCGGTGAAATAGCCGTGGATGTTCTCCTCGGCCATCACATAGGTGCCCCATGGGGTGACGCCGCCGGCGCAATTGTTGAAGGTGCCGATGACCTTGGTGCCGGAGGGATCGGCATTGGTCTTGACGCGATCATGGCCGGCGACCGGGCCGGCGAGCTGCATCTCGGTGTTGGAAGTGATGCGGCGGTTGAGCTTGCCATCGCGCACCACCTGCCACTTGCCGCCGTCCTTGCGGATCTCGACGATTGTGCCGCCATGCGCCGCCATCTCGATATCGACCTGCTCCTTGCTGAGCGGTGCCACCTCGGCCGCCTTCTTGCCGTCCTTGTCGACGATCTTGACGATGCCGGGGAACATCAGATGCGGGTTGGTGTATTCGTGGTTGACGACCAAGAGGCCGTGCTCGGCCGAGCCGTCGATCGCGATATAGCCGACATAGTCGTTGTTGTAGCCGAACTGTTTCGCCTGGGCCTCGGCCGACTGTTTCACCGGGTCGAATTCCGGTGAGTCGGCAAACAGCGGGTCTCCCCAGCGCAACAGCACGTCGGCGTCGTAACCCGGCGCGACATGGTGCTTGTCGTCGATGCCGGCCTCGAGCTCGTCGAACTTGAAAGCAGAAGCCTCGGCGGCGCGGGCATCGTCGGCGGCGACGAGCGCCAGCGGGCTGACGGTGGCGGCGATGGCCGAAACGGCCAGCGAACCCTTCAGGAACCCACGGCGCGAGAAGCGCGCGGCAATGATCTCACCCATGGTGCGGTTGTCGGTGGGATTGACGGCCGGGCCGTCATTCTCCTCGAGCAGGCTGGTGCGGAAACCGGTGTCAGCGGAGCGGGGATCGGTCATGAGCTTTCCTCTGGCTTCTTGGCTGGAGCATGTGACCTGTCGACCCGTAAAGCCGCTTGATCACATTTTCGTGACACGGGATGCGATTTCGGCGAATTATTTGCCGGCTCATGAGCTGCCCTGCCGATCCTGCCGTCATGCGCCAGCGGCAACCATGGTTGCTTGGGACATATTTTGCGACATCCGGCTTCGGTCCTGTCTGAGCGGGACGCCGGTCGGACGCGCTCTGCTTGACGGCCTCGCGCGCTTCGGAAACAAGGACTGCGGCGCATGACGATGGCGGCAACAGGAGAAATGGACCGTGAGTTTCTGGGGACTGGTGCAGCTTGGCGTTTCGACCGTGATCTTCCTGCTCGCGGCGACCGCGGCCAAGCAATGGGGGCTGGCGCCGAGCCTCGGCAAGATCGTGCTGACGCTGGCGCTCTATTCGATCGGCAATCTGATCATGCTGAGGCTGATCCGCGAATTCGGCATGTCGGTGTCGTTCAGCCTTTCGGCGGTGATTCAATTGGTATCAGTGAACGTCGTGGCGCTCGCCTTCTTCGGCGAGAGGGTCAATGCGCTGCAGGCAACCGGGATCGTGCTGGCGATCGCCGCCGTGGCGCTGATCACGCTCGGGCCTTATATGCAGCGGCTTTAGTCGGACCCCCAAGCTGATGAAGTCCTTCGCAACCGCCCTGCTCAACAAGATCGAGTTCCCCGTACTATTGGCCGGACTGGTGATCGCCGGCGGTCTGTGGGGCTTGGAGGAGCTGATGGAGGTGGCGCGCGCGACCACGCCGCATGCTTTCGACACGGAGATCATGCTCGCCTTCCGCCAGGCGGGGCAACCCGACGTCCCGATCGGCCCGGCCTGGCTGGAAGGGGCGGTGCGCGACATCACCAGCCTTGGCAGCACCAGCGTTCTGGTGCTGCTGACGACAGCGGTCATCATCTACCTGCTGCTGATCCGCCGGCCGACGACCGCGCTGCTGATGTTCGTCGCCGTGGCGGGCGGGCAAGTGCTGTCGAGCCTGCTCAAGTTTGAAGTCGACCGGCCACGACCGGATCTTGTTTCGCACCTCGTCAACGAGACCTCGCTGTCCTTTCCGAGTGGCCACGCCATGCTATCGGCGGTGACGTACCTCACCCTGGGCAGCATGGCGGCCCGCTTCCTGCCGGGACGCACGACGAAGACCTTTGTGCTCGGCCTTGCCATTCTGACGACACTGCTGGTCGGCGCCAGCCGCGTCTATCTCGGCGTCCACTGGCCGTCCGACGTGCTTGCCGGCTGGTGTGCCGGCTTCGCCTGGGCCATGCTGTGCTGGCTGGTGGCGCGCTTCCTGCAGCGGCGCCATGCGGTGGCGGACAGTGAGTGATCCATGTTTCATCCATGCTAAATGATGCTTGAAACATCATGATCCTTATATTATCCATTGATACTGCAGACTCAGACAAGGGTTCTGGCCGATGATCACCGCCCAGCAGATGCGCGCCGCGAGGGCGCTGGCCGGCATCGATCAGAAGACGTTGGCCGAGCGCGCCGGGGTTTCGCTTCCGACCATCCAGCGCATGGAGGCGAGCGACGGCGTCGTCAGGGGCGTGGTCGACACGCTGATGAAGGTCATCCAGGCGCTCGACGAGGCCGGGGTGGAATTGATCGGCGATAACCAGGCCAGCGAGCGCGGCGGCCGGGGCGTGCGCCTCAAGCCGGTCGCGCCGTCCAATCCGAAAGCTGAGCCGGCATAAGTCGCGACGGCGACCGCCGACAATCCTGCCGACGATCCCACCGCCGCAGTCTTTGTTATGCATGTCGTTGCCAAGACCGCTTCGCGCTATTGGGCGACATGCATAGGCGCGGAAGGCAGTCCATGGACCAGGTCCGGCGGGCAATCCATCAGCAGGCGCGGCCGACATTCGCCGAATTGTTCACCCCCAAGCTGGTGACAGTGCTGCGCGAGGGCTATACGGCAGCGCATTTCAAGGCCGACGTCATTGCCGGGCTGACGGTTGCCATCGTGGCGCTGCCGCTGTCGATGGCGATCGCGATCGCCTCCGGCGTCTCGCCCGAGCGCGGCCTCTACACCTCGATCGTCGGCGGCTTCATCATCTCGGCGCTCGGCGGCAGCCGCTTCCAGATCGGCGGCCCGGCCGGCGCCTTCATCGTGCTGGTGGCGGCGACGGTGGCGCGCGTCGGCGTCGACGGGCTGCTGCTGGCGACGATGATGGCCGGCGTCTTCCTGCTCGCCATCGGCTATCTGAGACTTGGCACCTATATCAAGTTCATCCCCTATCCGGTGACCGTCGGCTTCACCGCCGGCATCGCCGTCATCATCTTTTCCGGCCAGATCGTCGAGCTGTTCGGGCTGAAGCTCGCCGGCAAGGAGCCGGGACCGCTGGTGCCGAAGCTGATGGCGCTCAGCGAAGCGGCCGGCACGATCAATCCGGCCGCGACCTTCGTGGCGGTGCTGACCATCGCAACCATTGTCCTGCTCAAGCGCTGGCGGCCGAAATGGCCGGCAATGCTGATCGCCATCGGGCTGGCCTCGCTGGTCGTGGCGCTGTTTGCGCTGCCGGCCGAGACGATCGGCACCCGCTTTGGCGGCATCCCGCGCAGCCTGCAAATGCCTTCCATGCCGCAGATCAGCCTCGACAGGATGATTACCGTGCTGCCGGATGCCATTGCCTTTGCCCTGCTCGGCGCGATCGAATCGCTGCTGTCGGCCGTAGTCGCCGACGGCATGACTGGCCGGCGGCATCGTTCCAACTGTGAACTGGTGGCGCAAGGCTTCGCCAACATCGCCTCGGCCCTGTTCGGCGGCATCTGTGCCACCGGTACCATCGCCCGCACGGCGACCAATGTGCGAGCCGGCGCGCATGGGCCCGTCGCGGGCATGATCCACTCCGCCATCCTGCTGGCACTCATGCTGGTAGCCGCGCCTTTGGCCAGCTACATCCCGCTGGCTGCCCTTGCCGGCGTGCTGGCGGTGGTGTGCTGGAACATGTTCGAAAAGCAGGCCTTCGCCACGCTGCTGCGCACGTCGCGCGGCGATGCCCTGGTGCTGATGGCGACCTTCCTGCTCGTCATCTTCCGCGACTTGACCGAAGGCATCGTTGTCGGCTTCGTGCTGGGGTCGATCCTGTTCATCGACCGCATGGCCAAGTCGATCGCCGTCGAGGCCGACCAATCGCTGGTGCAGGAGGACGTCGCCGACCAGCCGAGCAGCTACGATTCCAGCGAGGCGACCGACACCGACACCGTCGTCTACCGCATCTCGGGCGCCTTCTTCTTCGGCGCCGCCTCGACGGTCGGCGCCGTGCTCGATCGCATCGCCGACCAGCGGAAGAATTTCATCCTCGACTGCTCGGCGGTGCCGTTCTTCGATTCCACCGCCGCCAACGTCATCGAGGGCGCGGCGCACAAGGCCAAGCGCGCCGGCGTGCGCTTCATCATCGCGGGTGCCGCGCCGCAGACGCGGCGCATGCTGATCAACCACGGCGTCAAGCGGCCGCTGGTCACCTATGCCGCCTCGATCAAGGACGCGCAGGCGCAGCTGAGGGGAAAACTGGAGACACAGTAGCAACCACGATCTGCCAGGGCGAAATGCGCCGTCAAACAGCCGCCTCGATCGGCTCGGCAAGCTTCGGGTTGGCGCGCGCCGCGATGAGACAGCCGGCGACGATGAGACAGGCCCCAGTCAGCGTCGTCCATGCCACGTCCTCGCCGAAGAAGAACCAGCCAAGCGCGATCGCCCAGATGAAGGCCGAGTATTCGGTCGGGATCAGATATTGCGCTTCGGCGCGGGCGTAGGACCAGCTCATCAGGAATTGACCGGCAAGCGACAGCATCGTCACCCCGACCAGGGGAAGCCAGAGATTGCCCGGCAGCGCAACGGCGAGCCACGGCGCGGCGAGACCAAGGATGATCGCGACGCAAAGGTTCTGGAACAGCATGATCTCGACTGGCTTGGCGACCAGCGCCTGTCGCCGGGCGAGGATCAGATTGTAGCCGTAGAACACTGTCGATATGAGCACCGCTGCCGTGCCAAGCAGGGCATCCTGCGAATAGTCTGCCTGGCCGAACTGGCCGGCCAGTATGATCGCGACGCCCGTAATGCCGGCCACCGATGCCCAGATTGCCTGCCACCGGATTCGCTCGCCCAGCAACAGCGCCGCGAGGAAGAGAGCGAACAGGGGCGCGACGAAGCTGAGCCCGATCGCCTCCGCGAGCGGCAGCCTGGCGAGACCCCAAAAGAAGCAAATGAGAACGATGCCGACAACCGCGGCGCGCAGCGCATGCAGCCTCAGCACCGTGACGGTCGGTGTTGAGCGCGACCCCGCCGACCAGCCAGCGCCCGCGACTACGGTCGCGACCAGGCTGCGCCACAGCACCGTATTGTAGACGCCTACGGCGATGACCAGCGTCTTCATCGCCGCATCCATCGCGGACAGCAGGAAGATCGCCAGCGCGCATATGAGCACCGGGATCATCGGGGAAACGGCGCCGGTCAGGCTGGGTGTCTTCACGGCTTCGCTCATTGCCGCCGGTTATCTCAGAGCGCACGACAGGGCCAGATGGCAGCCCCGTCGAGATGGAGGTCCAAGCCCGATTGGAGTCGTTGCCGCCGCGACGGCGCGGCCCCAACAGCAAGGCCGAAAAGCTGCTTGTCACCGCAAGTGGCGAAGCTTCGTGGACCGGCGCCAACGCACCGGTCCCGGCTCTCAGTCGAGCGTCAGCGCGGCGATCTCGCCCTCGTTCATCAGCGGCACGTAGATGGTCGACTTGCCGTCGGTGCCGATGTCGGCACTGCCCGGCTTGAAGGTGGCGACCACCTCCGGCTTGCCGCCGTCCTTGTAGCGGTAGAGCGTGCCGGTCATGTAGGCGGTGGCGTAGATGCTGTCGCCTACGGCGATGACGCCGTCGAGGTCGGCGAACTTTTCCGCGCCGGGCAATTGCGAAACCGTCTTGGTGGCGAGATCGACCGCAAGCAGGCCGCCGGGCTCGGCGGTGCTGAAGTCGGGCTTGATGCCCTTGCCCCAGGACGCGACGATCAGCCTGCCGCCGTCGGCGAAGACGCCGTTTGGCGAGGCAAGCAGCGCGTCCTTGACGAACAGCTCGGGTGTGTCGCCATCGATGCGGTAGATGCTGTCGGCCAGCATGTCGCTGACGTAGACCTTGCCCGCGCTGTCGGCCGTCATG
The DNA here is from genome assembly GCF_016756535.1 of Mesorhizobium sp. 131-2-1. Lineage (NCBI taxonomy): Bacteria > Pseudomonadati > Pseudomonadota > Alphaproteobacteria > Hyphomicrobiales > Phyllobacteriaceae > Mesorhizobium > Mesorhizobium sp. 131-2-1. Next base: position 762,647 of record NZ_AP023247.1, read on the forward strand.
TCGTTGAGGAAGACGGCATTCGGCACGTCGATGCTCGAGATCAGCTTGCCGCTGGCGAGATCGACGACGCGGACCCTGGTGATGTCGGCGACATAGAGCCTGCCGCCCGAGATCGCCATGCCCTTGGGCGCATCCATGCCGTCGGTCCAGTGCCGCGTGACGACCTTGCCGTCCAGCGACAGCACCGACAGATAGCCATTGCCGTCGGCCTCGCCCGGATTGCCGACGATGTTGGAGACGATAATGCGCTTGTTGGCGGCGTCGAGCAGCGCCGATTCCGGTTGCTCGAAGCCGGAGGCGCGCCAGATTTCGCCGGCCTCAGCGGCTGGCGCCTCGGCGATGCCGATAATGGCGAGGATGGTTGAAGCGATGAGGGTCTTCATGGCTGGTCTCCTGTGATGACGGCGGAGAGCTAGGTTTTTCGATACTTTTCCGGAAGGCCTCTTACAGCTAGTATCGAGCTTCGATACGAAATCGCGCGTACGAGGTGCATTCCATGAATGGTCCGATCTTCGAGGCACTGAAACGGACGCTGAAGGCGAAGGGCCTGACCTATCGCATGCTGGCCGAGCGCATGGGCGTTTCCGAGCCGACGGTGAAGCGCATCTTCCATGAGAAGAACTGCAAGCTCGACCGCCTGGTCGAGATCTGCGCCGCCGCCGGGGTCGAGCTGGAGAACGTGCTCGGCTCGATGAGCAGGGGGCCAGGGCCCGCCAACCACGTGGCGCCGGAGATCGAGCAGAGACTGGCAGCGCGGCCGGCGCTGCTGTTCATCTTCATCATGCTGTCGGAGAGGTTCACGACGGAGGGCATCATGCGCTCTCAGGGGCTGAGCGAAGCCTCGATGTTCCTCTATTTGCGCGACCTCGAGGCGCTCGGCCTAGTCGAGATCGGGCGCGGGCTTTCGACGCGGCTGCTGGTCGAGACGCCGATCCAGTGGAATTTCGACGGGCCGCTGAAGCCGCTGTTCGAGACGACCAACAAGAATTTCATCGGCTGGGCGATCGGCCACATGGAACAGGCCGCGACCTTCATCAGCTTTTCCAGGCGGATGCGGCCGGAAACGGCGGAGATGCTGCGACGCGAGGCCGACGAGCTCGCCGAACGCGCCCGGCTGCTTGCCCATCACGACCAGCACACGACGCCGGAGGACCAACTCACCGGCTACAAATGGACATTTGCCTTCGGCGCGACGCCATTTCCCGCGATCATGCCGATCGGGCCGCACCCGCGCGATGCGGGGGCGCGCACCGAGGCTGCGAAGCGGCCGCTGCCGGCGTAGCGGTTGAAAATCCAGCGCTTGGCACCCGCAGTCCGGACACCCCGGGGGAGAGTATTGATGTCGTGGAAACTCGATGAAACCGTGCAAACATCCGCGGGCACAGTGGCAGCGGGTCGACTGGGTAACGGGCCTGCACTCGTGCTGGCCCACGGCTGGCCGTGGTCTTCGTTCTCATGGCATCGGATTATTCCGAAGCTTGCAAGGCGGTATCGTGTGCATTGGTACGATATGCCCGGATACGGGCGATCCGACAAAGCCCCGGAGCAGCGCACGTCGCTCGATGTGCAAGGTCAGGTATTCGCCGAGATACTCGCGCATTGGGAACTCGAGCAGCCTATGGTCGTTGCCCATGATTTCGGTGGAGCGACGACGCTACGGGCGCATTTGCTGCATGGCTGCGACTTCGAGCGGTATGTTCTGATGAATGTCGTCGCGATGCGCCCTTGGGGATCGGAGTTCTTCATGTCGGGCGCCATGTGGATGCCTTCCTGGGCCTGCCACCGCATATCCACAGAGCGGTCGTAGAGGCCTACATCAAGGGAGCCATCGTGAACGACATCGATTTCGGAGATTTCGAGATGCTTGTCGAGCCGTGGCTTTCCGAGGACGGGCGCGCAAGCTTCTATCGCCAATTCGCGCAAGCCGACGAAAGATATACCGCCGAAGTCGAACCGATGTTCGGGGACATACGCTGTCCGGTAAAGATAATCTGGGGCGAGGACGACCCATGGATTCCGCTGGCGCGAGGCAAGGCGCTTCATGCGCTGATCCCGCAGGCGTCGTTCGAAACGCTGCCTGGCGTCGGCCACCTGCCTCAGCTTGAAGCTCCGGATCTGATGCTGAGGCGGCTGAGCGCATTTCTGGGAGGAGATTGATGATATCTCAGCGCGACGCCAGTCGACCTCGTGGCGCTCGGGCGCGGCCTCGGCAAGAGTGCTGGTCGAGATGCCGATCCAGTGGGAGTTCGAGGGGCCGCTGAGGCCGCGTCTCGAGATAACCAATAAGAACTCATTGGCTGGGCGATCGGTCATCTGGACAGGCCAGCGACGCGATGCAGACCGCGCAGCCGGTGTTTCAAAAATGAAGCCACATTCATGATAGGATTCGCGGATTGATTTGCCAGACTCCGGGTTTTGCCCAACGCGCGACCCGTCCCCGCGAAATCGAAGTGATCCCATGTCGAGCGCACCAACACTTGAACTTCGCCGCTTTTCGCGCCTGAAAAATTTGCGGGCGCGCGCAGAACGCCAGGGTGCTGCATTGCAGTTCTGGGCGCGTACGGCATCGCTCGCTGCGATCTCCTGCTTCTTTTCACTGATCAGCCGTTGGGATGCCTCGCTGCTCTTCGTGCTGGCGGGCCTGGCGCTGTTCCAGATCGTCGGCCTGATCCAGTTTCGCTTTGCGCGCCGTCGCACGGCTCCATGGTGGATCGGTTACCTCGTCGGTACGCTGGACATCGTTCTGTTGACCGTTCTGCTGATAACGCCCAACCCGTTTGCCCAGGAGGTCGCGCCGGCCGCGATGCAACTGCGCGAGGGCAGCTTCAAATTCCTGCTGATTTCGTATGCCTTGGCGCGCTGACCCTTTCGACACGATTGGCACTCTATCTCGGCGCGCTCGCTGCCTTGACGTGGGCGACCGGCGTGGGATGGGTGATTTTTCATCCGGGAACCGTCATTCCGGCGACGAACCTCTATTCGCTACCGGTGACAGAGCGACTGAACCTTTATCTTAACCCCAATTTCGTCGACACATTCGCGCAGGCGACCAACGTGTTGGTCGTGCTGATTATCGGCGCGATCATGGCCCTGATCGTCTCTCGTTCCCGACATCTGTCGGAAGAATATGTCAAGGCAGAGCGCGCCCGCGCCAATCTCGCCCGGCATTTTTCGCCCAATGTCGTCGACCAGCTCGCCACCGATGACGAGCCCTTCGGCCCGGTCCGCCGGCAGGACATCGCGGTGCTGTTCGCCGACATTGTCGGCTTCACACATTATTCCGAGGATCACCCGGCCGAAGCAGTGTTCGAACTTCTGCGCCAGTTCCACCGTCGCATGGAACAGGTCGTTTTCGACCACAATGGCACCGTCGACAACTATATCGGCGATTGCATCATGGCGACATTCGGGGTTCCGCAAGCCAGCCATGACGACGCGACTCGGGCCATCCGGTGCGCTGAAGCGATGGTCGCCGCTCTAGAAACCTGGAATGTGCAGCGGGTTTCCAGGGGATACCCGTCGCTGGACGTTCGGATCGGTGCACAATATGGCGCAGTCGTCATCGGTGCGGTCGGCAGCGAGCGCAATCTGTCCTTCGCGGTGGTGGGCGACACCGTCAACGTCGCCAGCCGTTTGCAGTCGCTGTGCCGTGAGCTTCAGGCGAACATTTGCTTTGGGTCACGACTGATTGAGGCCGCGCAGGCGGAATCGCCCACGACACAGTTGAATGCACGCGATCATGGACCGGTCAGCATCCGCGGCCGGGACGAACCTGTCCATGTCTGGGTCGAACGCAGAGCCGAAAACCCAGGCGCTATTGCGGTTTCGGCGTGATGTAGGCCGCCATGTGAAACGCCTGCGCCACGGCCGGATAGGGGCATGTCCTGGCCAAGCCTGAAAGCCGTCACGTGTCTGAGGCGATTGCGCCAGCCGTCGCGGCTGCGGCGTCTGTGCTTGCCTTGTCGTCCCAGGTCACCGCCCGGTAGTCGAAGCCGTATTCCAGCGTCGGCTTGACGATGCGGAAGAAGGGCGACAGGTCGAAATCGCGCGGCGTGTAGAGCGAGTGGTGGCGGATGTGCAGGATCTCCCGACGCATGTAGCTCGACTGCGCCGATGCGCGGCCGGGGGCGCGGGTGATTTCGGGCAGGATCGGATAGCGGATCTGGCCATAGGCCTCGGCGATCAGCGTCGAGCAGATGGCGCGTGTCGGATCGCCGGACCCGAAGGCCAGCATGCGGCGGCGCCAGCGCACCGGCACCGGCGGCGTTGGAAAGAAGAAGCGCAGCATGTCGAAGATGTTCTTGAGGTCGTATCTCAGGCCGAGCTTGCTGATCATGAAGGCAACCACATGATCGCGGTCTTCGGGCGTCAGTCCGCTCGCCCGGCAGATGCGGGTGTTGTAGCTGCGATAGCGCGACAGCGGCACGGCGACACAGCCTTCGCCGAGCGTGACCTCGATCAGGCGCGGCCGCTCCGAGCCGTCCTCCGGCGTCGGCAAGGCATCGCCAACATAGAAGGCGGCATGCGACCAGGTCGACTGGGTCAGGTATTTGATGACCGCCGAGATCTTCTGGTTGCCCTCGATGAGCAGGATGTCGCCCGGTTCCAGCGCGCGGCGCAGCGTGTCGGCGTCGGACGGCGTGTAGGGCTCGTAGCCCGAGGATTCATCCTGCAGCCTGCCGGCAAGCCAGCGGCCAAGGCGGTCGAGAAGCGTTTCGGCCGGCGCGGTCATGGTAAAGCGTGATTAGCATGGGCTGGCGGGGGGACGCCAGCCGCGCCCGTCAGCCGGCGGCCAGATCTTCCTGGGCACCGGCAAGGTCGTCGCGCGCCTTGCGGGCGAGCTTCCTGGTCGACCGCTTGGGGCTGTCGCCGAACAGTTCGGCGGCCTCGGCGAGGCATGACTTCCGCAGGCTCTTTTCCGAACGCTTCAAGAGCTTGGCGAGCAGCTTTGTGTCCTCTGGCGGCCCGAGTGGTTCGCCGTTGGCATCGAGCAACGCACGCATGACGAAAACATCGTGGAGTTCGCCCAGCCGTTCGCCGAGCGAATCGACCGCCTTGCGGCGGGCCTTGATCGGCGTCGGCCACAGCCGGCCGAGCAGCGACAGGTGCATGCTGTGGGTCTTGGCGGCCTTGCGCAGGTCGTGGAAATCGTTGGCCGCGCCGCGCGAGCCCGCCTTGTCCAGCGCTTTGCGTGCCCGTCGCAAGGTGACGCGGGCGCCCTCGGCGAGAATGTCGGCCGCCTGCTCGGGCTGGTCGGGCAGGGAGAGCCTGTCGATATGGCCGAGGCCTTCCCGGCAAGCGGCAGCCGCAGCACTGATCGCGGCATCGAGGCCGGCGCCGGCATGCATTTCATGCTGGCGCATCACCAGCCGGTCGCGGACGGCATCAAGGCCGCCGCCGGCGCTCTGCTCCGGGAAGCTTGCCGCCAGGCGGTCGATGGTCTCGATCAGCGCGGTCGCCTCACGGGGACCGGCAAGCAGCGCCGACACCTGTTTGTAACATTCATTTTCTGTCGCGCAGAATGTTTCGTCACCGGTACGGACCAGGCGCAGCAGGGCGCGCACGCTCTTCAGTCGCTTGCGGCATTTGTGCAGCCCCTGCTCGGGCTTCTCGCGCGCCATCTCGAGATGGGCGAGCGCCTTGCCGACTTCGTCGGCCAGGATGCGCCTGACCTCGCCGGTCAGCGGCAGGCGCGGATCGATGCGAAAACTCATGCGGCGATCTCCGGAATCCCCCCAAGGGCGAGCGACGCGTTGTAGAATCTCGACTCGCCGGTGATTTCACGGCCGAGCCAATCAGGCAGCATTTCGTCCGGCACGTCTTCCGGCGTCTCGAGCTCGGCAACCACCAGCCCCGTCAGCAGTCCGCCGAAGACATCGACTTCGTAGAGATAGCCGCTATGCCTAACATGGTGGCGTGTCTTCTCGATGACACGTCCGATGGCGAAGGCCTGCATCTCCTGCGCTTCCGCAAGCGGGATTGGATACTCGAACTCGTCGCGCTCGCGCGCCTTGCTGCCGAACTTCAGCGTCAGCTGGGCCGAAACGCCGTCGCTGATGCGCACGCGAACCGTGCGGCCGGGCGCCGCGGCAAGGTAGAATTGCCGGATGCGGATATCCGCCTCGACCAGGTCGCGCCAGGCGGCGCTGGAGACCAGGAATTTGCGTTCGACTTCCTTGCCCATGGCCGCGCACTAAAGCGTGCGCGAAGGGACATGGCAAGCCGAAGCTGAGGCCGAAGCTGAGATTCAAATTGACTTTAATCAATCGATTGATTAAATGAGTGGTATGAGCAAGAAAACGAACGTCAAACCTTCCCTTCGCGAAGCCTCTCCCGCCGAGCAAACGCGCGCCGCGCTTGTGCATGCGGCGCTGAAGCTGTTCGGCCGGCAAGGCTTCGACGGCACCTCGACGCGGGAGATCGCGGCGGAGGCCAAGGCCAATATCGGCTCCATCGCCTATCATTTCGGCGGCAAGGAAGGGTTGCGCGCCGCCGCCGCCGACTACATCGTCGACACCATCCAGACGATCGCCGGACAAGCACTTGGAAGCCAGGCCATCGGCGCGGCACCGGCGGGCGCGGAGGCGGCACGGGCGCAGCTCTTCGCGGCGCTGGAGCGGATGGTGGCCTTCATCGTTGCAAGCCCGCAGGCCGGAGAGATCGTACAATTCGTACTTCGAGAGCTTTCCCACCCGACCGCCGCGCTCGACCGTATCTATGCCGGTGTGTTCGAGCCGACGCATCGCAGGCTGTGCATGATCTGGGAGCAGGCGACGGGCGAACCGGCCGAAAGCGAGCGCACCCGGCTCACCGTGTTCACGCTGATCGGCCAGGTGATCTATTTCCGCATCGGCCGCGAGGCTGTGATGCGCCGGATGGGCTGGCGCGAGATCGGCGAGGCCGAGGCGGCCAAGGTGGTGGCGATCGTCTCGGACAATCTCAGCGCAATTCTCGCCGCGAGAGATATGGCCGCCGGCACCAAGGCCGCCCGCAAGGAGGGCAAATCATGAGCTTTCTCTGTTCGCTGCCGCTTGCCGCCCAGCTGTTTGGCGCCTGCGCGCCGGCGGCACCGCTGGCCGTCGGCTATGTCGAGGGCGACTATGTGCTGCTGGCGCCGATCGAGGTGGCGCAGGTGGAGACGGTTGCGGTCAGGCGCGGCGACCGCGTTGCGCCGGGCGCGACGGTGGTGACGCTGGAGAGCGCCGACGCCAAGATCGCCGTCGCGCAGGCCGAGGCGGCACTTGCGCAGGCGCAGGCGCAGCTTGCCGACCTGCAAGTGGGCAAGCGCCCCGAAGAGATCGCCGTGCTCAAGGCGCAAGTCGACATGGCCAGGGCGCAAGCCGCCGACGCCAAGCGCCGGTATGACCGGGCCAGCGACCTCTACAAGCGCGGCACCGGCACGCAGGCCGACTACGACACGGCGTCGGCCGCGCTGGAGACCGCCAACGCGCAGGTCGGCCAGGCCGAGGCCAACCTCGCCGTCGGCGGACTGCCGGCGCGGCCGGAGACGATCAAGGCCGCCGACAACCAGGTCCAGCAGGCGCAATCGGCGCTGGAACAGGCTCAGTGGCGGCTGTCCAAGCGCGTGCTGACGGCGCCCTCGCCCGGCCGCGTCAACGACGTGATCCGCAATGCGGGCGACACCGCCGGCCCGACCGCGCCGGTCGTCTCGATGCTGCCGGACGGCGCCGTGAAGCTCAGCGTTTATGTGCCGGAAAGCGCCTTCTCCTCGGTCAAGGTCGGCGCACTGCTCAACGTCCATTGCGACGGCTGCGGGCCCAATCTGAAGGCGCGCATCAGCTACGTATCGCCGGATCCGGAATTCACGCCGCCGGTGATCTATTCGCTCGAGAACCGGCAGAAGCTGGTGTTTCTGGTCGAGGCGCGGCCGGAGGGCGATGCCAGCTCGCTGCAGCCCGGGCAGATCGTCGACGTCGACCTTGCGGATGTTGGAAAATGAACGTCATCGACGTCCACGGTCTGGTCAAGCGCTTCGGCAACAAGACCGTCGTCGACCATGTGACGATGACGGTGGCCGAGGGTGAGATCGTCGGCTTCCTCGGGCCTAACGGCTCGGGCAAGACGACGACGATCCGTATCATGTGCGGCCTGCTCACGCCTGACGAGGGCGAAGGCACGGTGCTCGGCTTCGACATCCGTACCGACAGTCTCAGGATCAAGCGCGAAGTCGGCTACATGACGCAGAAATTCTCGTTCTACGAGGACCTGACGATCGGCGAGAACCTCGAATTCGTAGCGCGACTTTATAAGCTAAGACCGGTCGAGGAGCATGTGGCGCGGACGCTGGAGGAGCTTGGCCTGACGACGCGGCGCAACCAGCTCGCCGGCACGCTGTCGGGCGGCTGGAAGCAACGGCTGGCGCTGGCCGCCTGCATCATGCACAAGCCGAAGCTGCTGCTGCTCGACGAGCCGACGGCGGGCGTCGACCCCAAGGCAAGGCGCGAATTCTGGGACGAGATCCACCGGCTGGCGAGCGGCGGCCTGACCGTGCTGGTCTCCACCCATTACATGGACGAGGCCGAGCGCTGCCACCGCATCAGCTACATCTCCTACGGCAAGATGCTGGCCACCGGCACGGTGGACGAGGTGGTGAAGAATGCCGGGCTCACCACCTTTGTCGTGCAGGGGCCGCGCCTCGACCAGGTCGCGGAGGCGCTGCAGGGACGCCCGGGCGTCGACCAGGTGGCGCCGTTCGGCGCGACGCTGCATGTGGTGGGTTCCGACAAGGCGGTGCTTGAGGCGGCGCTCGCCGATGTCGAGAAGGAGCACAAGGGCGTGACCGTGATGCCGGGCGAGACCAGCCTCGAGGACGTCTTCATCCAGTTCATGTCCGGCTCGAAGGACAATATGGCATGAACGCGGTCTTCTCCTTCGCCAGGCTCGGCGCGCTGCTGATCAAGGAGTTCATCCAGATGCGGCGCGACCGCATCACCTTCGCCATGATGCTGGGCGTGCCGCTGATGCAGCTGGTGCTGTTCGGCTATGCCATCAACAACGACCCGAAGAGCCTGCCGGCCGCCCTCGTGGCCACGAGCAGCGATCCCTACACGCGCGCCATGGTTTCGGCGCTGCAGACCACCGGCTACTACCGCTTCGACCATGTCGCGCAAAGTGCCGCGGAGGCCGAATTCCTGATGTCGCGCGGCGACGTCGCCTTCGTCGTCACCATCCCCGCCGACTTCGCCCGTCGGGTCGAGCGTGGCGACAATCCGCAGATCCTGATCGAGGCCGACGCCACCGACCCGGCGGTGGCCAGCGGCGCCATCTCGACGCTGGGCACGGTGGCCAACCAGGCACTGCTTCGGGCGCGCGGCATGCAGGAGGCGGCCGCGGAAACGGCCAAGGGCCAGCTCGAAGTGGTGGTGCACCGCCGCTACAATCCGGAAGGCATCTCGCAATACAACATCGTGCCCGGCCTGCTCGGCGTCATCCTGCAGATGACGATGGTGATGATGACCTCGATCGCGCTGACGCGCGAGACCGAGCGCGGCACGATGGAAAACCTGCTCGCCATGCCCTCCAGCCCGCTGGAGATCATGATGGGCAAGGTGCTGCCCTATCTGGTGGTCGGCGCCGTGCAGGTGGTGGTGGTGCTGGCGGCGGCGAAGCTCTTGTTCACCATCCCCTTCACCGGGTCGATCTCGCTGCTGTTGAGCGCGGTGCTGATCTTCGTGCTGGCGCTGGTGCTGCTCGGCTACACGATCTCGACGATCGCCCGCACGCAGATGCAGGCGCTGCAGCTCACTTTCTTCTTCTTCCTGCCCTCGATCATGCTGTCGGGCTTCATGTTCCCCTATCGCGGCATGCCAGGCTGGGCGCAGCTGTTCGGCGAGATCCTGCCGCTGACGCATTTCCTGCGCATCATCCGCGCGGTGATGCTGAAGGGCGCCGAGCTGCCGGCGGTGGCGACCGAGATCGGCTGGCTGGTGCTGTTCGTGGCGCTGTTCGCCGGCGTCGCGCTGGTGCGCTTCAGGCGGACGCTGGACTAGAGCAATTCCAGGAAAGTGTGTAACGGTTTTCCGTCCGGAATTGCGTAGAAACAAAGATTTAGAGCGTCCGGCAAGCATGGGCTGCGGATGCTTGTCGGAGCTGTTCCGGGCACTCGAATGCGATAGAGTGGTGGTCTCATCAGGCGGACTGGTCCCATGCGGGTCGTCGATACGGCAGAGGTCATCTTTCTCGTCGACAATACGACGGACAGCCTTTCTTCGAACCCTGGCTTCGTCGAAACCGAGTTCGCCCGCCTTCGCCGTCGCGGAATGCCATGGCTGTCCGGGAAATGCCTGTGCTGCGCCGCGCATGGGCTTTCCTGCCTGATCACCGCCCGCACCGCGGCCGCCAGCCGCACGCTCCTGTTCGACACCGGGCCCGAGGAGTGGGTGTTCGAGCGCAACGCGGTCAGGCTCGGCGTCGATCTCGGTGAGGTCGACGCGGTGATGCTGTCGCACGGTCACTGGGATCATGCCGGTGCGATGCCGCGCGCCCTGCAGATGATCGCCATGGGCAATGGCGGGCAGCCCGTCCCGACCTACATGCATCCCGATATGTTCGCCTTGCGGGCGACCAAATCCGGCGATGGGCAATTTCGGCCGATGGAACTTGTGCCGAGCGTGGAGGTCCTGTCCGGAAGCGGCGCCGACGTCATCGTTACCCGCGACGAGCAACTGCTTTTTGACGAGACGTTTTCCATCAGCGGTGAAATCCCTCGTGTGACCCGGTTCGAGCGCGGCTTCCCCGGCCAGTATCGCCAGACCACAGCAGGCAGTTGGGAGCTGGACGAAGTCATGCCGGACGAGCGTTTCGTGGCGATCAACGTGGCCGGCAAGGGGCAAGTCGTCTTCACCGCCTGCTCACACGCCGGCCTGATCAACGTTCTGACGCACGCCCGGGCACGGTTTCCGGATATCCCGCTCTACGGCGTTTTTGGCGGCTTCCACCTATCTGGAATCACCGAGTCGATCATCCCGGAGACGGTCGAAGCACTGGCCGAGTTTGACCTACAACTGATATCGCCCGGGCATTGCACGGGTTGGCGCGCGGTGAGCGCACTTGCGGCTGCCTATGGCGAGAGGGTCGTGCCATCAGTGGTCGGCAAAACGTTCGTACTTTGACGCCCTTGGACCGAGCTGGCAGCCCAACGCCTCGGGACCCGCCGCTACCTCACGCCGCCGCCAGGATTTCCGCATAGGTGCCGAAATCGACATTGCCGCCGGAGAGCACGACGGCGACGCATTTGCCGGCGAGATCGATCTCGCCCGACCCAAGTGCCGCGAGCGCAACGCAGCCGCCGGGCTCGACCACCAGCTTGAGAAACGCCATGGCGTCGCGCATCGCCTGGGCGGTCGCCTTGTCGGACACGGCGACGGCGCCGGCGAGGTTTTTGCGGTTGATCTCGAAGGTGATGACGCCGGGCTCGGCGGTGAGGATGGCGTCGCAGATCGAGTTGTGGCCGGGCTCGTTGGCGACCCTTTCGCCCTTGGCCAGCGAGCGGCGGGTGTCGTCGAAATATTCCGGCTCTGCCGCCCACACGGCGGTGTCCGGCGAGGCATCCTTGACGGCAACGGAAATGCCGCTCGACAGTCCGCCACCGCCGCAGGGGATGACGACCGCGTCGAGATGCAGGCCGAGAGCCTTGGCCTGGGTCATCAACTCGAGGCCGATCGTGCCCTGGCCGGCGATGATGGCCGGATCGTCGAAGGGCGGCACCAGCGCCATGCCCTTTTCCAGCCAGGGACGGACCACCGTCATGCGGTCATCGCGAAAGCGGTCGAACGGAACCACCTCGGCGCCCATCTTGCGGACGTTGCCGATCTTCATCGCCGGCGCGTCGGCCGGCATGGCGATGACCGCCTTGACGCCGAACATCGCGGCGGAAGCGGCGACGCCCTGCGCATGATTGCCCGAGGAGAAGGCAACGACGCCACGGCCGCGCTCCTCCTCGCTCAGCGACGACAGCTTGTTGTAGGCGCCGCGGAACTTGAACGAGCCGGTGCGCTGCAGCGTCTCCGGCTTGAACAGGATGCGGCCGCCATAGCGCTTGTTCAGCTCCGGCGATTCGATCAGCGGCGTCTCGACGATGAGGCCGGAGAGGCGCGCGGCGGCGCGGCGGATATCGGCGATGCCGGGAGGGACGGTCATGGGCGTGGCCTTGCGGAAAATGACCGCCCATGGTGCACGGAAATTGTCCCGGCGCGCCAACGAAAAAATGTGATGGTTACAAGGTTGGTGATGATGGCGCCGGCAGCCGTCACCTTCGTCATTCTAGGGCGGAGCAAGGAGCGAAGCGACGCGCGCAGGCCCTAGAATCCATGCCGTGATGTCCGTGACGTGCAAAAGCAGGTCAGAATTGGGCAGCATTTACAGCGGATTGAGACGCTTGTTCTGGGCCGCTGCGTCCTTTGATCGAGGTCACGGCATGGATCCTCGGGTCAAGCCCGAGGATGACGAAGCGAAGGAAAGCACCTCACCCCAACAACGTCCTTTGCCTTTTGCTGCCGCCGAGCTTGCGCCAGGCGTTGAAGCGGTGAGTGGCGGCGGCGAACGAGATCTTCATCTGCTGGGCGACCGAATAGCGCGACTTGCCGTCGTCGAACATGCGGTAGCAGCACTCGACGCCCTCTTCGGTCAGCTTGCCGTCCGGAGCCTTGTTGTGCGGATTGGCGGGATCGAATTTCTCGACCTGCTGGTCGACCAGGCCTTTCAGGCGCTGCAGGTCGGCCTCGATGCTGGCGATGAGATCGAGGACGGGCTTCGGGTCAAAGGCGTGTGCATGCTCTTTTGTCGGCATCCGGGAATTCCTTTCTCTTGGCCTAGGCTTGGCCATATAGGTGAACGTTTACCGATAATGAAGTCCTTGCAGGCAAATCCCGGATCAACAAATTTTGTATCCGCAGGCGATGCGCGATTGACCGGCCGCGGGTCAAACCATAGTTTAGAACAATTCTAATCTAGGGTGATTTCCTCATGCTTTCGCGTGTTTTCGGCTTCGGCCGCCGTTCCTTCGATTCGCTCAGCGAGCAGGAGATCCTGGCGCTGGCCATATCGTCGGAGGAAGATGACGGGCGCATCTACCGCGCCTATGCCGACGGACTGGCGCAAGACTTCCCGCAATCGGCCAAGGTGTTCGAGGCGATGGCGGAGGAAGAGGACGGCCACCGCGATTCGCTGATCGAGCTCTATCGCAAGCGTTTCGGCGAGCGCATTCCGCTGATCCGGCGCGAGCATGTCAGGGGCTATTACGAGCGCAAGCCCGACTGGCTGGTCAGGCCGCTCGGCGTCGAGGCCGTGCGCCGGCAGGCCGAAGCGATGGAGCAGCAGGCCTATCGCTTCTATGTCGAGGCCGCCAAGCGCACAACCGATGCCTCAACCCGCAAACTGCTCGACGAGCTGGCCGTGGCCGAGCAGGGCCACGAGAGCTCGGCGCACGAACTGGAGCAGAAACATGTTCCGGGCGAGGTCAAGGCCGAGGAGGCGACGGCCGAGCAACGCCAGTTCATCCTCACCTATGTGCAGCCGGGACTGGCCGGGCTGATGGACGGTTCGGTGTCGACGCTGGCGCCGATCTTCGCCGCGGCCTTCGCCACGCACGACACGTTCCAGACCTTCCTGGTCGGGCTGGCCGCTTCGATCGGCGCCGGCATCTCGATGGGCTTCACCGAAGTCGCTTCCGACGACGGCAAGCTGTCGGGCCGCGGCTCGCCGCTGAAACGCGGACTGACCGTCGGCATCATGACGACGCTCGGCGGTCTCGGCCATGCGCTGCCTTATCTCATCCCGTTCTTCTGGACGGCAACGGCGGTCGCCGCCGTGGTGGTGTTCTTCGAATTGTGGGCGATCGCCTTCGTGCAGAACCGCTACATGCAGACACCGTTCTGGCGCGCCGCCTTCCAGGTCGTGCTGGGCGGGGCGCTGGTGTTCGCGGCCGGCGTGCTGATCGGGAATGCGTAGCGCGACTCCCCTTCTCCCCTTGTGGAGAAGGTGGATCGGCGCGCAGCGCCGAGACGGATGAGGGGTGTTCGAGCGGAGTGAGGCGTTGGCGTTCCCTGGAACACCCCTCATCCGTCGCCTTCGGCGACACCTTCTCCCACAGGGGGAGAAGGGGGAGCTTTATCCATTCACCGCCCTGCTGTCCTCAGGCGCCTCGGCCCTTTCGGTGAGGCCGTAGTCGCGCACGACGTGGGCGATGCGCAGACGATAGCCGGCAAAGATGCCGCCGCGGCCGGCCTGCTGCGCCTGCCGGTGCTCCTCGGTGTTGCGCCAGGCCTTCACCGCCTCCTCGTCGCGCCAGAAGGACAGCGACAGGATGCGGTCCGGATCGGCGAGGCTCTGAAACCGCTCGATCGAGATGAAGCCGTCGATGCCGTCGAGCAGCGGCCGGAGCTGCGCCGCGATGCCGAGATAGGCGTCGCGTTTTCCCTCGGCCGGCTGGACCTCGAAGATGACGGCGATCATGCCTCTATCCCTTCCTTGACAATGACGTCGGTCCGAAACATCTGCCGCGGCCCATGCGGACCCGACACCTGCTTCAGGAAGATGCGGTCCTCCTTGAGGATGAATCTTTCGCGACGCGCGAACTCGTAATTTGCCTTGCCGGCCGGGTCGGCGGCAAGCCGGGCGCGGTAGGCTTCGTAGGCCGCGAGGTTCTCGATGTTGTAGGCGGCATAGGCCGTGGTGGCCGAACCCTCATGCGGCGCGAAATAGCCGATCAGGTCGGCGCCGCAGCGCGGGATGGCCTGGCCCCAGGCGCGGGCATACTGCTCGAACGCCGCCTTGCCGAACGGGTCGATCTCGTAGCGGATGAAGCAGGTGATGGTCATGGTCGTCTCCTCGTCGGCTCAGGTTTGCGGCGGCGACAGTTCGAGCGCGGTCGAAACATCGCTTCCGTCTGCGTGCTAGTCAGCTTCATGTCAGGAGTGGGCGCTTGCATCGTCGTCCGCTCCTTGAGCTGAACCGAGAATAGTGCATTCTTGGCCAGAATGCTTCGATGGAGATGAAACTATGCGTGAAGGACCGGACATTGCCCGCATCGCCAGCCTGGTCGGCGATCCGGCCCGCGCCAGCATGCTCACCGCGCTGATGGGCGGCACGGCATTGACCGCATCGGAGCTGGCGCTGGAGGCCGGCGTGTCGCTGCCCACCGCCTCCTCGCATCTGTCGAAGCTTATGGAGGGTGGATTGCTGACGCTGGCCAGCCAGGGCCGGCACCGCTACTACGGGCTTGCCGGGTCGCAAGTGGCCGGCATGATCGAGGCGATCATCGGCGTCGCGGAAGCGGTCGGGCCAAAGCGGGTGCGGCCGGGCCCGCGCGACGCGGCGATGCGGGTGGCGCGGGTCTGCTACGACCATCTCGCCGGCGAGCAGGCGGTGGCGATGCTCGACCGCCTCGTCGACAGGAAGGTGCTGCTGCGCGAGGACAACGAGATCCGCTTGGCGCCGTCAGGCGCCGCGCATTTTTCGGCGCTCGGCATCGATGTCGCGGCCAAGGCGCGAAGGCCTGTCTGCCGCGCCTGTCTCGACTGGAGCGTCAGACGCTCGCACCTCGCCGGCACGCTGGGCGCCGCCATCCTCGACAAGATCATCGCCGAGAAATGGGCCCGGCGCGAAAAGGACAGCCGCGCCGTGGTGTTTTCGCCACCGGGCAGGCAGGCGTTCGAGAAGGTGTTTCTCGCCTGATGCGCCTTCCCTGATCAGCCGCGTTTCAACGGCTTGCCGAGCTTGAAGAAATCCTTCCACGGATCGGCCTTCTTCAATTGCTCGAGCGTCGTTTCATCGCCGAGCGGAAAGGCATTCGGCGCCAGACCCTTCTCGAGCTCGGACCAGGTCACCGGCATCGACACCGTGGCGCCCTTCTTGGCGCGCGAGGAATAGGGCGCGACCGTCGTCGAGCCGCGGCCGTTGCGCAGATAGTCGACGAATGTCTTTCCGGTGCGCGCCTTCTTCGACAGCGTCGCCGTGTAGAGGTCGGGCGCGGCCTGCTCCAGCGCGCGGGCGAAATCATGGGCGAAGTCCTTGACCTCGTCCCAGTCGGCCGACGGCTTTAGCGGCACCAGCACATGATAGCCCTTGCCGCCGGAGGTCTTGACCAAATTGGGCAACGACAGCTCGTCCAGCTGCTTGTGGATGTCGAGCGCCGCCTCGCGCACCGCCCTGACGTCGACGCCTTCGTCGGGATCGAGGTCGAAGATGATCTGGTCGGGCTTCTCCAGCGCGTCGACGGTCGAGCCCCAGATATGGACTTCGACCACGCCGTACTGGACCAGCGCGGCAAGCCCGTCGAAATCCTTGATGAACAGGATCTCCTCGCCATCCGCCGGATCCTTCATTCTCGCGATCTTGTCGCTCATGCCGGGCGAGGCGTGCTTCTGGAAGAAACGCGGGCCACCGATGCCGTCCGGCGCCCGCACCAGGCTGAGCGGCCGGTTGACCACGAACGGCTCCATGCGCGGCCAGATCAGCGCATAGTGATCAAGCAGATCCTGCTTGGAGAGCTTTTCGTCGGGCCACAGCAACTTGTCGGGATGGGATAGTTTCACCGACGTCTGTGCCGCTCCAGTCGAGGCGGCCTTTGGCGCCGACTTGCCGCCGCTCGCATCGCTTTGGCCCTTGCCGGTGGCTCGCTTCGGTTTTTCCTGCACGACTTCCTCCGCCGGCTTGTCCTCGCGCAGCCCCTGGAACGAGGCGTGGCGTACTATACGGTCCGCGGTCCAGCTGCGAAACTCCACTTCGCCGACAAGTTGAGGCTTGACCCAGACCAGGCCCTTGCCCTTGGGCACAGCGGCGGAAAAGGGCGAGGTTTCCGCCTTCAGCCCGTCCAGCCGCTTCTTGAGATCCGTCGCCACCTTGCCGGAAAAACCGGTTCCGACGCGGCCGGCATAGTGCAGCTTGCCGCGCTCGTGATAGCCGACCAGCAGTGAACGCAGGCCGCGGCCGGTCTTGTCGGACGGCAGATAGCCGCCGATGACGAATTCCTGGCGCAGCGTGCATTTCGATTTCACCCAGGTGAGGCCGCGGCCGCTGCGGTAGGGCGCGTCGGCGCGTTTTGAAACCACGCCTTCCAGGCCCATGCGGCAGACATGCTGCAGCATGATCTTGCCGGGCTGGTGGAAATGATCGCTGAAGCGCAGCGCCGAATCTTCCGGCTGGCCGCCGAGCAGTTCAGCCAGCGCCTGCTTGCGCTCGACCAGCGGCTCGCCGCGCAGGTCTTTGCCGTCGAGGCGCATCAGGTCGAAGACATAGTAGACGAAGCGATCGGCGCGGCGGGCCGAAAGATCGGCCTGCAGCAAGGCGAAGGACGACACGCCGCTATCGGCCAGCACGATGATCTCGCCATCGATGATGGCATCCCGGCACTTCAGTCCGGCAAGCGCGGCGGTGACGGGACCGTCGAATTTCCCGGTCCAGTCGAGGCCGGCGCGGGTGAGCAATCTAACTTCGCTGCCGGCGATCTGCGCCTGCATGCGGTAGCCATCGAATTTTACTTCATGCAGCCAATCGTCGCCGGACGGCGCATCCTTCTCCAGCGTGGCGAGCTGCGGCTCGATGAAGTCCAGGCGTTTTGCAGGCGCCGTCTTTGTCTTGTTGGTGGCCGGCTTGTTGGAGTGCCAGACTTTTGGGTTCGCGCCCCTGGCCGTCTTGCCCTCGCCGACCTCCTCGATGGTCAGGCCGGACTTCACCGATTTGGGCTCTTGCTTGAGAATGTCCTCGCCGGGCCGGGCGGCGGCATCGTCGGCCTTGATCAGCAGCCAGTTGTCGCGCTTTTCCCCCGGGCGTGGCTTCAGCCGCACCAGATGCCAGCTTCCATGCAATTTGTGCCCGTCGAGTTCGAAGCCGATATGGCCCTTCTTCATCGCCTTGGCGGGATCCCCCTCGGGCTTCCAGGTGCCCTCGTCCCAGACGATGACCGTGCCACCGCCATACTCGCCCTCGGGGATAGTGCCCTCGAAGGGCGCGTAGTCGATCGGGTGATCCTCGACGTGCACCGCCAGCCGCTTCTCATGCGGATCGAGGCTCGGGCCGCGCGTTACCGCCCAGCTCCACAGCACGCCGTCATGCTCGAGGCGAAGGTCGTAGTGCAGCCTGGTCGCGGCATGCTTGTGGATGACGAAGATGCCGCCAGCCTCGCCTTTCCTGGCAGGCGCGACCTTGCCGGCCGGCTCGGCGGTTTTGCGGAAGTCACGCTTGGCTTGGTATTGTTCGAGACCGGGCATGAAGCGGTGCCTATGCCGATTTTCGCCTGGGGGTGGAGGCTTTGGCTTTGCTCCGCGCCGCCGTCGTTTTCGACGAGGTCTTCCTGGCTTTGCCAGCGCCTTCCGCGTTCAGGCTCTTCTTCAGCGCATCGAAGAGATTGACGACATTGGAGGGTTTCGGCGGCGCCTTGGCCTTCGGCGCCTTCCTGCCAGCCTTCCTGGCGCGAATCAGTTCGAGCAGCGCGTCCTCATAGCGGTCGTCGAATTTCGACGGATCGAATTTTGCTCCCTTCCTGTCGATGATGTGCTCGGCGAGGTCGATCATCTCGTCGTCGGTCTTGATCGGCTTGATGTCGCCAAAGACACTGTCGGGCTGGCGCACCGTGTTGTCGTAGCGCAGCGTGGTCAACACCATGCCCCTGCCGAGCGGCTCGATCACCACCGGGCGCTCCCGTTGGTAGAGCACGATGCGGGCGAGCCCGGCCATCTTCTTCGCCACCATGGCGTCGCGGATGACGGCGAAGGCCTCCTCCGACACCTTGTCGGCCGGCGAGACATAGTAGGGCGTGTCGAGATAGATCTGCTGGATCGAGGCTTTATCGACGAAGCCATCGAGGTTCATCGTGTGCGAGGACTCGATCTGGACGGCCTCGATCTCGTCCTCCTCGATATGGATGTATTCGCCGTCCTCGACCTCATAGCCCTTGATCTCGTCGCCTTCCTCCAGCGGCTTGCCGGTTTCGGCATCGACATAGATGCGCTTCACGGTGTTGCCGGTCTTGCGGTTGAGGATGCGGAAGGAGACCTTTTCGGCGTGGGTGACGACGTTGGTCAGCTCGATGGCGCAAGTGACCAGCGACAGCTTGAGGTAGCCCTTCCAGGCCGGGCGCGGCGCCATGACGAACTCCCTGACTAGGACGGTTCAACCGAGAACGGGCAGAAGCCGCTCCGGTTCCGGGCTTGGGAGGCAACCCGCTTCCAGACGAGTTTCCCGGCCGCGCACGGAAATTTCGCGGGGGCGCCCGCGTTTGAAACAGAACCGCGCCCAAGCGACATTCAGGCGAAACATATGTGATGCAAAAGTCACATTGGGCGAAATGCCGACAAATGGCTCCGAAAGACCCCGAATCAGCCGCAATCCGGCCACGAACCAGGGCATTTCGGACCAGAAATTAACATCACGTTCACCGACTATTCACGCCTCGACGCTATGATGCCCGCAATTCGGACGGGACATCCGAAATCGGGACAGGGACAGGGAAAATGAAGTTCTGGAGCCACATCGCCGGCTACGCCGCCGCCATCCGCGAGTTCGTCGCGCCGACCTACCGGCCGGAGCGCTATTACATGCGCGGCCCGGGCCCGGCCTGCGCCCGCCGCGGCAACTCGCTCGGTATCAGCGCGCATTGATCATGACCCTCGAAAGCCGTCATGACAGCCGGATCTGCAAACCGGCCGATAACCATCGCGCCACCACCTATCGCGCCGAGCGTCCCGCGCTGGCCGACCGGCGGTGTGCGGCAACACGGCGGCTTTGACGCCGCCGCCGGCTGGCTTAGTGTCTGAAGACACCAGCTGCCGGGGCCGCCATGACCGACCTGCCCGAACAGAAGCCTGCTCCTCTCCAGCCGCAAGTCCATGATCCATCCCGGCCGTTGATCGTTTTCGACGGCGTCTGCGTGTTCTGCTCGGGCTTCGTGCGAACGGTGGTCCGGCTCGACCGCGAGAAGCGCTTCCGTTTCGCCACGGCGCAGTCGCCGCTGGGCGAGGCGCTGTTCCGCAAGCACGGGCTGCGGACCGACAGCTACGACACCAGCCTGACCCTGGTCGACAATGAGGCCTTCACCCAACTGGACGGCTTCATCGCGGTGATGGCCGAGCTTGGCTGGCCATGGCGGGCGGCGAAGGCCCTGCTCGTTCTGCCGCGGCCGCTGCGCGACTGGATCTACGACCGCGTCGCCAAAAATCGCTATGCCCTGTTCGGCAGGAAGGACAGCTGCGAGATCCCGTCGGCTGAATTGCGGGAGCGGCTGATCGGCTAGGACATGATCCCGGGGCGAGGCCGGGGCGGGCGGGCATAGGGGGTGTGCGGATGAAGCTTCTCATCGTCGGCGGCTACGGCACATTCGGCGGCCGCATCGTGGAGCTTCTGGACGGTGAGCCGCGCCTGACGCTGATCGTCGCCGGGCGTTCGCTTGCCAGGGCGGAAACCTATTGCAACAGCCGCGTTGGCGCGAGCGCGCGACTGATCCCGGCAATGTTCGACCGCGACGGCGATCTTGCCGCGCAGCTTGGCGCGCTCATGCCTAATATCGTGGTCGACGCCAGTGGCCCGTTCCAGGCGTACGGTGCGGGACGCTACCGCCTGGTCGAGGCCTGCATTGCGGCGCGCATGAACTATCTCGACCTCGCCGACGGTTCCGACTTCGTCGCCGGCGTTTCGGCGTTCGACGCCACCGCGAAACGGCAGGGGCTTTTCGTGCTGTCGGGCGTATCCAGCTTCCCGGTGCTGACGGCCGCGGTGGTGCGGCGCCTGTCGATAGGCCTTGCGCACGTCGACAGCATCCGCGGCGGCATCGCGCCGTCGCCCTTTGCCGGGGTCGGCGAGAACGTCATCCGCGCCATTGCCAGCTATGCCGGCCAGCCGGTGCAGCTGGTGCGGGACGGCAGCCTGCAGCAGGGCCGACCCCTGACCGAGCAGATGCGCTGCACGATCGCCCCGCCCGGCCGGCTGCCGCTGCGCAACACCCTGTTTTCGCTGGTCGACGTGCCGGACCTGCGCGCCCTGGCAGCACTGTGGCCGGAGGCGAGAACAATCTGGATGGGGGCGGGACCGGTGCCGGAGGCGCTGCACCGCGCGCTGATCGGCCTTGCCTGGCTGGTGCGCATCGGCCTGGTCCGCTCGCTGTCGCCGCTGGCGCCGCTCATGCACTGGGCAACCAACCGGCTGAGCTGGGGCGAGCACCGCGGCGGCATGTTCGTGGCGGTCGAAGGGGTTGACCCGACCGGCAGGCCGGCCAAGCACTCCTGGCACCTGCTCGCGGAAGGCGATGACGGGCCGCTGATCCCGTCGATGGCGGTCGAGGCGCTGGTCCGCAAGGCGCTCGACGGCCAGGCGCCGTCGCCTGGGGCGCGGGCGGCGGTGCGCGACCTCGAGCTCGCAGACTATGAGGCGCTGTTTGCGACGAAGACGATCCACACCGGTTTCAGGGACGATACCGACGACGACCAGCCGCTCTATCCGGCCCTGCTCGGCGATGCCTGGCCCGCGCTGCCTGCTGAAATCCAGACCATGCACGACCGCACCATGGCGGCAGACGGACGCGCCAGCGTCGAGCGGGGTGGCGGCATGCTTAGCCGGCTTGCCGCGCGGCTGGTCGGCTTCCCCGGCGCCGCTGCCGATGTCCCGGTCAAGGTGCGTTTCGACACCGATGGCAAGGGCGAAACCTGGACGCGGACCTTCGGCGCGCACAGTTTTTCGAGCCGGCAGCTTGCAGGGCGCGGACGCTCGGAGCGGTTGCTTGTCGAACGCTTCGGGCCGCTGGCTTTTGCCATGGCGCTTGTCGCCGGGGAGGGCCGGCTGACGCTGGTGCTGCGCCGCTGGAGCCTGCTTGGCCTTCCGCTGCCGATGTGGCTCTGCCCGCGCTCGACCTCCTATGAAACGGTGGAAGACGGCCGATTCCGCTTCCATGTCGAGATCTCGCACCCGCTCACCGGGCTGATCGTGCGTTACCGTGGCTGGCTGGAGCCGGCCGCCCAGCGCCGCAGCGATGTCCCGTCGCCCGCCGTCCTGTCCGGCTGATCCTGTCCAGCGGTCTTGCGCAAGGCGCCGTGGCGGACGAAAGATTTTTTCGCAGCACCTGTCGAAATCCGTCCGGTCCACGCGACATTGATCAGGCCGGCGACGACGCGGCCTTCGAAAAACGGGAGAAGACCATGCGATACATGCTTTTGATCTACGCGAACGAAGCCGCGATGGCGACCGCGCCGAGCGACAAGACCTACGAGATCAGCGCCGCCTACGGCGCCTATACCGAGGCATTGAAGAAATCCGGCGCGTGGCTCGCCGGCGACCGGCTGCGGCCGACCCAGTCGGCCACCGCGGTGCGGACGGCCGACGGCAAGACCAATGTGCTCGACGGTCCCTACGCCGACACCAAGGAGCAGCTCGCCGGTTTCTACATGATCGAGGCCGCGGACGCCGACGCGGCAATCGCTTGGGCGGCGCGCTGTCCGGGCGCCAGTGCCGGCACGATCGAGGTGCGGCCGATCTGGGAAATGAGCGACTACCCCTCCGGGAACTAACCCGTGATGCACAATCGCCCGGAAATCGCTCGGGCGGCGGCGGAAGCGGCCGCCCGGCAGAGCTACGGCAAGCTGGTCGCCTTTCTTGCGGCGCGCACGCGCGATGTCGCCGGCGCCGAGGACGCGCTTGCGGATGCTTTCGCGGCCGCGCTGGAGCGCTGGCCGCAGACCGGCGTGCCCGAAAAGCCGGAGGCCTGGCTGCTTGCGGTGGCGCGCCGGCGGGGCGTCGACGCGATCCGGCGGCGACAGACAAGCGAGGCGGCACGCGATCATCTCAAGCTGATCGCCGAGGAGGTGGAGGCCCGCATGACCGACGAAGAGCTACCGGACGAGCGGCTGAGGCTGATGTTCGCCTGCGCGCATCCGGCCATCGAGGCCAGCGTGCGGGCGCCGCTGATCCTGCAGACCGTCCTCGGCTTCGACGCGGCGGCCATCGCTTCGGCCTTCCTGGTCTCGCCGGCAACGATGGGCCAGCGCCTGGTGCGCGCCAAGACCCGCATCCGCGAGATCGGCATCCCGTTCCGCGTGCCGGAGCGGGCCGAGCTCGGCGAGCGGCTGGACGCGGTGCTGGAGGCGATCTACGCCGCCTTCGCCGAGGGCTGGACCGATCCGGCCGGCACCGAGACGCGGCGCCGCAACCTCGCCACCGAGGGCATCTGGCTCGGCCGGCTGGTGGCTTCGCTGATGCCGGAGGAACCGGAGGCGGTGGGGCTTTTGGCGCTGATGCTGTTTGCCGAGGCGCGGCGGGCGGCGCGGCGCAGCCCGGAAGGGGACTTCGTGCCGCTTGCCGAGCAGGACACCGCGCTCTGGGACGACACGCTGATCGACGAGGCGGAAACCCTGCTCGAGGGTGCCGCCGCCGCCAGGGGATTGATCGGCCGCTACCAGCTGGAGGCGGCCGTGCAATCCGCCCACACGGCGCGGCGCCGAGGCGGCCGCACCGACTGGGTGGCGATCCGCCAGCTTTACGACGCGCTGCTGGCCGTCGCCGGCTCGCCGGTGGTGGCGATCAACCGCGCCGTGGCGATCGCCGAGGACGAGGGTGCCGCGGCGGGACTGGCGGCGCTCTACGTGCTGGGCGAAGACAAGCGGCTGGATGACTATCAGCCCTACTGGGCTGCCCGCGCGGGCCTGTTGGCCAGGCTCGGCAACACCAGCCACGCTGTCGAGGCCTATGATCGAGCGATTGGCCTCGAGCGAGACCCGGCCGTGCGCCGTTTCCTGCAGGAAAAGCGAGCAAACCTCACCCGGAACTGAGTTCAGTTTTCCGGCCACATCTCGTGCGATGCATTGAGTTTCCGCATCAGCGCATCGTCGCGCAGCTTGCCCCACAGGCGCTCAACATTCGGCCAGGCCGTGCGAGCCCGTTCGACGTCGGGATGCCAGGCTACCAGCATGACTAGATAGATGTCGGCGATTGAGAGCGTGTCGCCGACCAGCCAATCCCGTCCGGCAAGGGCCTTGTCGAGTACGGTAAAGCCGCGATCCATCTCCGTGATTGCCGCCTCTTTTACGGCCTTCACGCCTTCCGCGTCGGCAGTGTAGCGACGAGCATAAAAGAAGCGCAGCACCGCCGGGTAGAGGACCGACGACATGAAGGCCATCCAGCGCAGGAAGTCGGCGCGCGCGGCCGAGCCCGCCGCCGGCGCCAGCCCGGCCTCCGGATGGCGCTCGGCCAGCAGGATGCAGATCGCCGCCGATTCGGTCATCGATTGGCCGTCCGGCAAGGTCAGGACCGGCACCTGGTTCAACGGGCTGATGTCGAGAAAGGCCTGGTCGGGCGGGTCCTTCTTCGGCACGTCGATCTGGTCGAATGGCGCGCCGGTCAATGCCAGCGCCGCCTCGACGACGAAGCCGCCGCTGCCGGGGCGCGTGTAAAGTCTGTACATGAATCTCTCCCAACCACCCCCAGGGGGCCGGGCAGATTTGCACCGGAAGCCGCGCGGCGCTCAAGCGGCGCGCGGACGCCACAGGGGTTTTTTCAGCGGTCCAGCGTGCCGCGAGGCTTCGTCGAGGCTGCTTACGCCCCCAGCCCGTCGAAAAGGATGGTCGACAGATAGCGCTCGGCGAAGGACGGGATGACGACGACCAGCGTCTTGCCCCTGTTCTCCGGCCGCGAGCCGACGACGATCGCCGCCTGGAGTGCTGCGCCCGACGAGATGCCGACCGGCACGCCTTCGAGACGAGCGACGAGACGCGCATTGGCGACCGAATCCTCATTGGAGACCCTGACGATCTCGTCATAGATCGAGGTGTCGAGGATTTTCGGCGCGAAGCCGGCGCCGATGCCCTGGATCTTGTGCGGGCCGGGCTGGCCGCCGGACAGCACCGGCGAGGCTTCCGGCTCGACGGCCACGACATGGACCGAGGGCTTGCGCTTCTTCAGCACCTGGCCGACGCCGGTGATGGTGCCGCCGGTGCCGATGCCGGCGACGAAGATGTCGACCTCGCCCTGGGTGTCGTTCCAGATCTCCTCGGCCGTGGTGCGGCGGTGGATCTCCGGATTGGCCGGGTTCTCGAACTGCTGCGGGATGATGGCGTCTGGCAAGGTGGCGGCGAGTTCGTCGGCCTTGGCAATGGCGCCCTTCATGCCCTTGGGACCTTCGGTCAGCACCAGCTCGGCGCCGAGCAGCGCCAGCATCTTGCGCCGCTCGACCGACATGGTCTCCGGCATGGTCAGGATCAGCTTGTAGCCCTTGGCGGCGGCGGCGAAGGCAAGCGCGATGCCGGTGTTGCCGGAGGTCGGCTCGATCAGCGTGGTCCTGCCGGGGGCGATGCGGCCCGAGGCTTCCAGCGCCTCGATCATGGCGACGCCGATACGGTCCTTGACCGAAGCGATCGGGTTGAAGAATTCGAGCTTGGCCAGGAGGTTGGCGACGACGCCCTTCTCCTTGGCGAACTTGTCGAGCCGCACCAGGGGCGTGTCGCCGATCGTCTCGGTGATCGAATTGAAGACGCGGCCGCGGCCGGGCACGCGCGCGGAGGTGACGGGCTTGTTCATTGTTTCGCTCCCAGATCAGGCAATTGCATTCAGCGACAGAATAGGGCTTTCAAACGCGCAAGATAGGCTGCCGGCCGAAAATATCCGAGTGGGGCGCGTGCTGAAAACGCTCCCGCCCTGGAAAAGCATTTTCCGGATCGGCCCGTTTCCGGAATGGATTGGCGGAAACGTCGACGCGATGAGATGCGCGCTCTACTGGCGGGCGGCGATCGCCGCCGCCGCACCCGCCATGAAGCCCGCGGCGGTGCGGTTCAGCGCCTTGAGCGCCCGCGGCGACTTCAGGAACCAGCGCGCCTTGGCCGCCAGCGCCAGATAGGGCACCAGCACCACCAGCAGCACAATGACGGTGAGCGCGACGAGGATGCTGTAGTCGGCCAGCGTGATCGTCTTCAGGTCGACGATGGTCGGCGTGATGGCAAGGTAGAAGATCATCGTCTTCGGATTGCCGAGCGTGACGGTCAGGCCGGCCAGGAAGGATGCGAACAACCCGCCCTTGCCCTTCCTCGCCTCGACTGTCTCCGGCGTGATGCCGCTGGTCCAGAAGCGCCAGCCGAGGAAAGCGAGGTAGGCGACGCCCGCCCATTTGATCGCCAGGAAGACCATGCCGAAGGTCTGCGCGACGAAGGCAAGGCCGAGCACCACGGCGGTGAGATAGGTGAGGTCGCCGAGGATCAGGCCGAACGACATGGCCAGCGACGAGCGGAAGCCGGAACCGAGCGCCCGCGCCACAAGCGCGGTGACGCCAGGGCCCGGAATGGCGGCGGCGATGCCGAGGGCGGCGCTGTAGGCGATGAATCCGGTGAGGGTCATGGGCTGGTCCTGGCGCGGGCGGCGCGGAAAGCGGCCCTTTTGCCACAAAACAAGGGCCTGGAGAATTCCCTCGCGGCGGGATTCGGTTGCACCAGGAGCGGCGATCTCAGGACCGGCCGTCGCCATAGGTGACGCGCCAGATGGTGCCGTTGCCGTCCTCGGTGAGGATCAGCGCGCCATCCTTCGCGACAGTGACGCCGACCGGCCGGCCCCAGACATCGTCGTCGGAGATGACGAAGCCGGTGGCGAAATCCTCATACTCGCCGGTCGGCTTGCCATCCTCGAATTTCAGCCGCACCACCTTGTAGCCGGTGCGCACGCCGCGGTTCCACGAGCCGTGCAGGGCGACGAAGGCATCGCCCCGATATTCGGCCGGGAAGCTCTTTCCCTCATAGAAGGCGATGTTGAGCGGCGCCGAATGCGCCTGCATCAGCACGTCGGGAACGGTGACCTTGCCGGCGAGATCCGGGCGCGCGCCCGCGTGGCGCGGGTCCTCGTTGGCGCCGATGTAATACCAGGGCCAGCCATAGAAGGCGCCGTCCTTGACGGTGGTGGCATATTCGAAGGGAACGTTGTCGCCGAGCCCGTCGCGCTCGTTGACGACGCACCAGAGCCCGCCCGTCTGCGGCTGCACGGTCATGCCGGAGCAGTTGCGCAGGCCGGTGGCGAAGCTGCGTCGGTTCCTGCCGTCGGGATCGAAGGCCAGCACGTCGGCGCGGCCTTCCTCAGAGCCCCAAATGGCGCCAAGCGGCGCCGACGTCGCCCATCGCTCGAGCCCGCCCTCCGGCTCGGCGCCGACGTCCTCGGCGATATTCGAACCGGAGCCGACGGACAGATAGAGCGTCTTGCCATCCGGGGAAAAAGCTATGTCGCGCGTCCAGTGATGGCTGGAGGGGATGTCCTGGACGATGGTTTCCAGCTTGCCCTGCGCCTTCAGGTCGCCGTCGCGATAGGCGAAGCGCATGACGCTGTTGCTATTGGCGACATAGACCCATTGCGGCCTGTCGCCCGGCGGGTAGAAGGCGATGCCATAGGGCCGGGTCAGCCCTTCGGCGAAAATGGCTTGCTCCGCCGGCTTCGCGCCGCCCTCGGCGAGGCGATAGACCCGGATCTGGTTGGCCTTGCTGTCGGCGACGAACAGGTCGCCATTGGGTGCCGCGCGCACGACCCGCGGATTGTCGATACCGGAGGCGACAAGCTCGATGGAGAAGCCGGGCGGCACGAGCGGCTTGACCCCTTCCGGGCGATCGGCGATGCCGGCGCCGTTCGATGACGAGCGGGTCAGGTAAGGCGCCGGCAGGTCCTGCGGCTTGATCAGGCGGCGAACGCCCGGACGGTCGGCTTTCCAGTCGCCGAAGGCCCTCTTGCCGGTCAACACCGGCTGGTCCGCCTGTTGCGCCAGCGCTGTGGTGGCGACCAGCACGGCAGCTCCCGCAAGACAGGCAAACCGGATCATACCGTCCTCCAGGGTTGGTCTCGCCACGGACCGGCCAAGGGCAGGGCAAACAACGGCAAGATCCGACAGGCGTTCCGCAGGGAAGCTCGCCACACGTGAATTTGAGGCCGGTTTCCTGGGTGCTCAGCTGCCTTCGGCGTAGAAATCATCGTCGAGGCGCTTTTCCAGCGCGACTAGGTCGGCGGGCAGCGGCAGGCCCATGGCGCGCAATTCCTGCAGCTTCTCGCGCAGCTGCTCCTGTATCTCGTGCTGGTCCTCGGGCTGATTGACCATTTCCTCGAGCAACATGCTGATCTGGGCCTTCAGCGATTCCAGCGCCATTCTTTTTCTCCTCGTCAGCCTGTGTCTTCCAGGGTGTGTCGAGATTCAGGTCAGGCCGCGCCGAGCACGGTGCCTCAACTGAATATCAATGCACCTTACCGCAGCATGCGCGAAATAAGCTGCGCCGTATAGTCGACCATCGGCACGATGCGGGCATAGTTCAGCCGCGTCGGACCGATGACGCCGAGCGCGCCGACGACGCGGGCGTCCTTGTCGCGATAGGGCGCCACCACCAGCGACGAGCCGGACAGCGAAAACAGCTTGTTCTCCGAGCCGATGAAGATGCGCACGCCCGGACCTTCCTCGGCGAGGTCGAGAAGTTGCAGCAGCCCGTCCTGCGTCTCCAGATCCTCGAACAGATGGCGCAGCAATTCGATGTCGGCCTGGGCGGTGACGTTTTCCAAGAGGTTGGCGCGGCCGCGCACGATGAGGCGCGCCGGCAGGCCGCTTTCGGCGCCCGCCCAGACCGCCAAGCCCTTCTCGACCAGGTCCTGCGACAGCGTGTCGAGGGCGGCCCTGGTCTCGTCCTTGATGCGGGCGATCTCGACGCGCGCCTCGGCCAGCGTACGGCCGCGGATGTGGGCGTTGAGGAAGTTGGACGCCTCGTGCAGCTGCGAGACGGTGGTGCCGGCCGGCAGGTCGACGACGCGGTTCTCGACATCGCCGTTCTGCGACACCAACACGGCCAACGCCTTGGTCGGCTCGAGCTGGATGAATTCGATGTGCTTCAGCGCTACCTCGTTCTTGGCGGCAAGCACCAGGCCAGCCCCGCGCGACATGCCCGACAGCATCTGGCTGGCCTCGGTCAGCATATGCTCCAGCGTGGCGCCGGAGCCGGAAGCGCGCACCTGCGCCTCGATGATGCGCCGCTCCTCGTCGGAGAGGTCGCCAAGCTCCATGAAGGCGTCGACGAAGAAGCGCAGGCCGGTCTGCGTCGGCAAACGGCCGGCCGAGATGTGCGGGGCATAGATCAGGCCGAGATGCTCGAGATCGCTCATCACATTGCGGATGGTGGCCGGCGACAACGAGGAGGGCAGGATGCGCGACAGGCTGCGCGAGCCGACCGGCTCGCCGTCCCTGAGATAGGATTCGACGATGCGCCGGAAGATGTCGCGCGATCGCATATCGAGCGACTGGAGCACGGGCGACTGCGATGCCGGATCGACTGCCTTGGTCATTCGAGCCAAAAACCTCCTGCTCAAATATAGACTTAGGCCGTGCCCGCGCAACCCGGTCCATTTTCCTTTGCGCCATGGGCCGCATGCGTCTACAAGCCGCCGACGAATCCTTGAAAACCAAAAGAAAGAAGAAAGAGGCCTCGATGCGCCCCTCCAAACGCCAAGCCGACGAAATGCGCGCCATCTCCTTCGAGCGCGGCGTCTCCAAGCACGCCGAAGGCTCGTGCCTGGTGAAGTTCGGCGACACGCATGTCCTGTGCACGGCAAGCCTCGAGGAAAAGGTGCCGGCCTGGATGCGCAATTCCGGCAAGGGCTGGGTGACGGCCGAATACGGCATGCTGCCGCGCTCGACCGGCGAGCGTATGCGCCGCGAGGCTTCCACCGGCAAGCAGGGCGGCCGCACGCTGGAGATCCAGCGGCTGATCGGCCGCTCGCTCCGCGCCGTGGTCGACCTGCAGGCGCTGGGCGAACAGCAGATCACCGTCGACTGCGACGTGATCCAGGCCGATGGCGGCACCCGCACCGCCTCGATCACCGGCGGCTGGGTGGCACTCTATGACTGCCTGCGCTGGATGGAGGCGCGGCAGATGGCCAGCGTCGCCAAGGTGCTGAAAGACCATGTCGCGGCGATCTCCTGCGGCATCCATGACGGCCAGCCGGTCATCGACCTCGACTATCTCGAGGATTCCTCGGCCGGCACCGACGCCAATTTCGTCATGACCGGCAAGGGCGGCATCGTCGAGATCCAGGGCACGGCGGAAGGCGAACCGTTTTCCGAGGAGCAGTTCGCTGCGCTGATGAACCTCGCCAAGAAAGGCATTTCGCGCCTGGTCAGCCTGCAGCAGATGGCGGTGGCTTAGGCTCTTGTCATGACGCCTTCCGCCATCCTTGAATCGGCTCTCTACGTCACCGATCTGGCTGCGGCGGAAGCCTTTTACGCCGACGTGCTCGGGCTCGATCTGATCGGCAGGGTCGAAGGCCGCCACGTCTTCTTCCGCTGCGGAACTGGCGTGCTGCTGCTGTTCAACGCCGAGGCGACCAAAATCCCGCCGGCGCCCGACGCCAGGCTGAAAGTGCCCCCGCATGGCACGGTCGGCCAGGGCCATCTCTGCTTCGCCGCGAGCGCCGACGAGATCGCTGGCTGGCGCAAGCATCTCGCGGCGAGGAACATCGCCATCGAAAGCGACTTCCAATGGCCGCAAGGCGGGCGCTCGATCTATTTTCGCGACCCTTCGGGCAATTCAATCGAATTCGCCGAGCCAGGGATCTGGGGCCTCTGATGCATCAGCTCAACGGACACAAAATCGTCGTCGCCAGCCACAATGAAGGCAAGCTGCGCGAGTTCGCCGACCTGATGGCGCCGTTCGGCTTCGAGGCCAAATCGGCGAAGGAATATGGCCTGCCGGAGCCGGACGAGACCGGCACCACCTTCGAGGAGAACGCCTACATCAAGGCATACGCTGCGGCCAAGGCCACCGGCCTGCCGGCGCTGTCCGATGATTCCGGGCTCTGCGTCGACGCGCTCGACGGCGCGCCCGGCGTCTACACCGCCAACTGGGCCGAGACGCCGGACGGCAGCCGGGATTTCGGCATGGCCATGCAGCGCACCGAAGTGGCGCTGCAGGAAGTCGGCGCGGCCGAGCCCGCGCAGCGCACGGGCCGCTTTGTCGCCGTCATCTGCCTGGCCTTTCCCGATGGCGAGGCCGAGTATTATCGCGGCGAAGCCGAGGGAACGCTGGTCTGGCCGCCGCGCGGCGCGCTCGGCTTCGGCTACGACCCGGTGTTCCTGCCCAACGGTTTCGACAAGACCTTCGGCGAGATGAGCGCCGAGCAAAAGCACGGCTGGAGGCCCGGTCAGCCGACGGCGCTGTCGCACCGCGCCCGCGCCTTCCAGAAATTCGCCAAAGCGCGGCTGGGGTCGGCCTGAGATGCTGCTCGACCGCAGTCCCGGCTTCGGCGTGTACGTCCACTGGCCGTTCTGCGCGGCCAAGTGCCCCTATTGCGACTTCAACAGCCATGTCCGCCACCAGCCGGTCGACCAGGAACGCTTTGCGCGCGCCTTCGAGGCGGAACTGGCAACGATGCGCGCCCGCACCGGGCCGCGCGAGGTGACGAGCATCTTCCTCGGCGGCGGCACACCATCGCTGATGAAGCCGGAGACTGTGGCGACGGTGCTGGATGCCGTGGCGAAGAACTGGACGGTGCCAGCCGGCATCGAAGTGACGCTGGAGGCGAACCCGTCCTCGGTCGAGGCCGAGCGCTTCCGCGGCTATCGCGCCGCGGGCGTCAACCGCGTGTCGCTCGGCGTGCAGGCGTTGAACGACAAGGATCTGCGCTTCCTCGGCCGGCTGCACAATGTCGAGGAGGCGCTGCATGCGATCGGGCTCGCGCGGGAGATATTTCCCCGCCTCTCTTTCGACCTGATCTATGCCCGGCCGGGCCAGACGCCGGAGGCGTGGCAGGCGGAGTTGGAGCAGGCGATCGGCCATGCCGCCGACCATTTGTCGCTCTACCAGCTGACCATCGAGGAAGGCACGCCGTTCCATGCGCTGCACGCGGCGCGGAAATTCATCATTCCGGACAATGACCAGGCCGCCGACCTCTACGCGCTGACGCAGGAAGTGACCGCGGCGCATGGGCTGCCGGCCTACGAGATCTCCAACCATGCCAGGCCGGGCGCCGAAAGCCGGCACAATCTGACCTACTGGCGCTACGGCGAATATGTCGGCGTCGGCCCCGGCGCGCATGGTCGCTTCGTCGAGAACGGCCGCCGCACGGTCACCATCGCCGAGCGAATGCCGGAAACCTGGGCCAACCTGGTCGAGGCCAAGGGCCATGGCGTCACCGGCGGCGAGATTTTGACGCGTTCCGAGGAAGCCGATGAGTTCCTGCTGATGGGGCTGAGGCTGGCCGAAGGCATCGACCTGTCGCGCTACGAGGCGTTTTCCGGACGCGGGCTCTCCAGTGCCAGACTGTCGGTGCTGCAGGAGGAAGGGCTGGTGGCGCCGGTCGGCAATTCCCGGCTGCGCGCCACGACGGCCGGCATGATCGTGCTTGATGCCGTGGTGGCAGACCTGGCGCGGTAACCCCCTTGAAGAACGTCCTCTTCGTCTGCAGCCAGAACCGCTTGCGCAGCCCGACCGCGGAGCAGGTGTTTTCCAGGCGCAGGGATATCGAAGTGGCTTCGGCCGGCACCAATCATGACGCCGACAACCCGCTGACGCATGAGCTGGTCGCCTGGGCCGACATCATCTTCGTCATGGAAAAGGCGCATCGCGCCAAGCTGCAGAAGAAATTCAAGGTGAGCTTGAAGAAGGCGCGGGTAATCTGCCTCGACATTCCCGACGACTACGAATTCATGGACCCGGAGCTGGTGCGACTGCTGGAGGCGCGGGTCCAGAGATACCTGGGCTAACCAACCCGCCGGGTGCGCAACACCCACGCGGTCGTCATCCTCGGCTGGCGCCGATCGATAAACTAGGCGTCGTGCTTGTGGCGGTGTTTGGCGCGGTCTTTCTCGGCGAGTGCCTCTCCGGAGCGAACTGGCTTGGCGTTGTCCTTATCGCGGCGGGGGCGGTGCTGGTCGCCTATCGGGGCTAGCGGCACGCCTTCGCGGGCGGTTTTGGTTTCGAGGCGGGAAATGAAGATATCGAAGCGATTGGGCATCGTCCGGTCAGTGCTCCGTCGTGCTATCGGTTTCGGCCTTGAGTCTGGTCTTCGGCCGGCGGCGCAAACGCCGCTTCCTGGCTTCGGTTTTACCGGCGGCGTCATCGGCGCTGGCCGGCAGGCTCTTGTCCCTTCGCATGGCGAAACGCTTGCGGCCCGCATAGTAGGGCTCGAAAACGTCCTGAATCTTCAGGCTGTCCATCCTGTGCTCCCCGAGACTCACTGATCAACGAGACTCACGGATAAATTCGCCGGTGACGGTTTCGTTCCGCACTGTGGCAAAGGCATGGCGGCCACATTACTTCGTCGTCACGTTTTGCAACCGGGCGTGCGCCGTGCCAAACAGGGCCAAATGCAAAGGCCAGAGGGCACCGGTGACCGGCGACAAACGCAGCTATGTGATCGGGCAGATCGAGATACCGGCGCGGCCGCTCCCGCCGGCGCTCTATCTGGTGGCGACGCCGATCGGCAACCTCGCCGACATCACGCTGCGCGCGCTGGAGACGCTGGCCGCAGCCGACATCGTCGCCTGCGAGGACACGCGCGTCTCGCGCGTGCTGCTCGAGCGCTACGGCATCCGCCGCCGCACCACCGCCTATCACGAGCACAATGCCGGCGAGGCCGGACCGAAGCTGATCGCGGCGCTTGAAGCCGGGCAGAGCGTGGCGCTGATCTCGGACGCCGGCACGCCGCTGATATCGGATCCCGGCTACCGGCTGGTCGGCGAGGCGCTCGACCGTGCGATCCGCGTCGTGCCCATTCCCGGCCCTTCGGCGGCGCTGGCGGCGCTGACCGCTTCCGGCCTGCCTTCCGATGCCTTCCTGTTCGCCGGGTTCCTGCCGGTGAAGACCGGCCAGCGGCTGACCAAGCTGGAGACATTCAAGGCGGTGCCGGCGACGCTGATCTTCTTCGAATCGCCGCGACGGCTGGCCGAGACGCTTGCCGCCATGGTCGAGGCGCTGGGCGGCGAGCGCAACGCCGCCATCGGGAGGGAACTGACCAAGACCTTCGAGGAGACGCGGACCGGCACGCTGCAAGCGCTTGCCGATCACTACGCGGCGGCGGACACGCCAAAGGGCGAGATCGTCATCTGCGTCGGTCCCGCCGAAGCCAAGGCCGACGAGCCTGCGGACATCGACCGGCTGCTGCTGTCGCTCGCCGCCGAAATGCCGGCCTCGAAGGCGGCGGCGGAAGCAGCGAAGATGACCGGCGGCCAGAAGCAGGCGCTCTACCGGCGGCTGCTCGAACTCAGGGACAGACCATGATCCCGAAAAGTGGAAACCGGTTTTCGGAAAAGATCATGGTCAAACAAAGAGAGGATAGCGGTGGCTGAGCGCCCGGCCGCCAGCCGCCAGAAGGCCTATCGGCGCGGCCATCGCGGCGAATGGCTGGCGGCGCTGGCGCTGATGCTGAAGGGTTACCGGATCCTGGCGCGCCGTCACCGCACCAGGCTTGGCGAGATCGACCTCATCGCGCGGCGCGGCAACCTGGTGCTGTTCGTCGAGGTCAAGGCGCGGCGCACGCTGATGGAAGCGATGGAAGCGATCGCCCACAGTTCGGAGCGCCGCATCGAGGGCGCCGCCGACCTATGGCTGTCCCGCCAGCCCGACTATGGAAAACTGTCAGTGCGTTTCGACATGGTGGCGGTGCTGCCATGGCGCTGGCCGGTGCATGTCGAGAACGCGTTTTATGGGCGGAATTGAAGGGGCTTCATCCCCAGATCATCAACGCAATCAACCCGACGCCGCCGACCACCAGCCGCCACCAGCCGAACAGCGAGTAGCCGTTGCGCGACACGTAATCGAGCAGGAAGCGGACGACGAACAGCGCGGTGACGAAGGCGGCAACGAAGCCGATGGCAATGATCGGCAGGTCGGCCGAGGTCAGCACGTTGCGGTTCTTGAACAGGTCGAAGGCGAAGGCGCCGACCATGGTCGGAATGGCCAGGAAGAAGGAGAATTCCGCCGCCGCGCGCTTGTCGACACCCAAAAGCAGCGCACCGACGATGGTCGAGCCGGAGCGCGAGGTGCCAGGGATGAGCGACAGGCACTGGAACAGGCCGATCTGCAGATAGAGCCTCGTCGGGAAGCGTTCGACGTCGCGATAGACGGGCTTCAAATTCATGCGGTCGACCAGGAGCAGGACCACGCCGCCGATGATCAGCATGATGCAGATCAGCCGCGGCGATTCGAACAGGATCGTCTTGATGAAGTCATGCGCCAAGGCGCCGATAATGGCCGCCGGCAGGAAGGCGATGAGGATGCCGATGACGAAATGCCGCGTCAGCCGGTCATAGGGCAGTTCGATGAGCATCTGCCACAGGCGTTTGAAATAGACGCTGAGGATGGCGAGGATGGCGCCGAGCTGAATCAGGATCTCGAAGGCCTTGCCGGTCGAATGGAAGCCGAGGAAATGGCCGGCGAGCAGGATATGGCCGGTCGATGATACCGGAATGAACTCGGTCAGGCCCTCCAGCAGGCCGAGCAGCAACGCTTCGACGATGGTCTGGCTATCCATGGCAACCTCGGGATTGGGACTCAAAGAAGGGCTTGCTTGTCATGGCGCGGAAGTCCCCCTATAGGTCGCAGCACCCTGACGGTCCGCTTTGCGGGCGGCCAAGACTTACCGGCGCCGCCGGCGATTCGCCAGTGCGCCTTATTATCGCGGGACCATGCTGACGCTCTTCCACCACCCGATGTTCGCCTCTTGCCGGTTCGTTCGCCTCGCCTTCGGCGAATATGGCGAGGAGCTGGCGCTGATCGAGGAAAAGCCGTGGACGCGGCGCAAGGAGTTCCTGGCGCTGAACCCGGCCGGCACGCTGCCGATCCTGCTCGCCGAAGGCGACGTGCCGATCGTCGGCGCCATGGTGATCGCCGAATATCTCGACGAAACGCGCGGCGTGCTCAAGCGCGACAAGCGGCTGTTTGCCGAGGACCCGATGGAGCGCGCCGAAATCCGCCGGCTGACCGACTGGTACCTGAACAAGGCCGAAAGCGAGGTGACCCGCCATCTGGTGCGCGAACGGGTGCTGAAGCCGATAATGCCGGAGACGGCGGGCGGCGGCTCGCCCGATTCGGGCGCGATCCGCGCCGCGCGCGCCAACATCCGCCAGCACATGAAATACACCAACTGGCTGGCTGGCACCCGCCATTGGCTGGCCGGCAGCAGGGTGACCTATGCCGACCTCGCGGCGGCGGCAACACTTTCGGTGCTCGACTATCTCGGCGAGATCGATTGGCGCGAGCACAGCGCGGCGCGCGAATGGTATACAAGGGTGAAGTCACGACCCTCGTTCCGGCCGCTGCTGTCCGACCGGGTGCGCGGCCTGTCGCCGGTGTCGCATTATGCGGACCTCGATTTCTAAGACCGAAACCCTGCGCGCGCTGATCGAGCGCGAGGCGAGGCGCGCCGGTTTCGATGCCGTCGCCGTCACCAGGCCGGACGCCATTCCGCTGGCGCCGGCGAGGCTCGCCGAATTCGTCGCCGACGGTTTTCATGGCTCGATGGGCTGGATCGCCGAGACGATCGAGCGCCGCGCCGAACCGTCCGCGCTCTGGCCGGACGTGCGCTCGATCATCGTGCTCGCGATGAATTACGGCCCGGACCACGATCCGCGCGCGCTGCAGGCCAGACGCGACCGCGGCGCGATCTCGGTCTATGCGCAAAACCGCGACTATCACGAGATTATGAAGGGCAGGCTGAAGGAGATCGCCGGCAAGATCGTCGCGCGCGCGGGCGGCGACGTCAAAGTCTTCGTCGACACGGCGCCGGTGATGGAAAAGCCGCTCGCCGAAGCCGCCGGCCTCGGCTGGCAGGGCAAGCACACCAATCTGGTCAGCCGCGCGCATGGCTCATGGCTGTTCCTCGGCACCATCTTTACCACGGCGGAGCTCGAGCCCGACACGGCGGAAGAGGACCATTGCGGTTCCTGCCGCGCCTGCCTCGACGCCTGCCCGACCGATGCCTTCCCGGCACCCTACCGGCTCGATGCGCGACGCTGCATCTCCTACCTCACCATAGAGAACAAGGGGCCGATCCCCAGCGAGTTCCGCGACAAGATCGGCAACCGAATCTATGGCTGCGACGATTGTCTCGCCGCCTGTCCGTGGAACAAGTTCGCCCGCGCCGCCTCGGAGGCGAAGCTAGCCGCGCGCGACGATCTGCGCGAGCCGCCGCTGGCCGAGCTGCTCGCCCTCGACGACGCGGCCTTCCGCAGCTTCTTCTCCGGTTCGCCGATCAAGCGCATCGGGCGCGACCGTTTCATCCGCAACGTGCTGATCGCCGCCGGCAATTCGGACGATGCGTCGCTCGTCCGGGCCGTGCACGGGCTGCTCGGTGATGCCTCGCCGCTGGTGCGGGGCGCCGCTGTCTGGGCGCTGTCCAGGCTCGTACCCGATGCCGAGTTCGCCAGACGCGCCGCCATCGCCTTGGCAACGGAAGATGACGCGACGGTGCGCGACGAATGGCTGTCCGCCCTGCCAACCGAGGTCCATGCATGAGCGAAAAACGGTTCTTCGTCTTCGGCGCCGGCTACTCCGGCAAGGCCTTCGCCCGCGCCAACCGGGACGCCGCGACCATCTTTGGCACGACGCGCTCGCCTGAGAAATTCACGGCGCTCAGCCAGGCCGGCATCGCGCCGCTGCGCTTCGACGGCGCGATGACGCCAGAAATGGGCGACGCCTTGAAGGCGACCACCCACCTCATCGTCTCGGTGGCGCCGGAAGAGGCCGGCGACCTGGTGCTCGGTGCCGCGGGCGAGGCGATCGCCGCGATGCCGGCACTGGAATGGATCGGCTACCTCTCGACCGTCGGCGTCTATGGCGACCATGGCGGCGGCTGGGTGGACGAGAGGGCCGAATGCCGGCCAGTGTCGAAGCGCTCGGTGATGCGGGTGACGGCTGAACGGGACTGGCTAACGCTCGGCCGGGAAATCGGCAGGCCGGTGGCGGTGTTGCGCCTGTCGGGCATCTACGGTCCCGGCCGCAACGCGCTGGTCAACCTGGCCGACGGCACCGCTAGACGGCTGGTCAAGCCCGGCCAGGTTTTCAACCGCATCCATTGCGACGACATCGCCGGCGCGCTCTGGCATCTGGCCGGGAAAAATCTCGGCGGCATCCTCAACGTCACCGACGACGAGCCAGCGCCGCCGCAGGATGTCGTCGCCTATGCCGCGGGGCTGATGGGCGTCGAGCCGCCGCCCGAAATTGCCTTCGAGACCGCAGAGCTTTCGCCCATGGCGCGCTCCTTCTATGGCGAGAACAAGCGCGTTTCCAACGCCGCGATCAAGGCGGCCGGCTACGGCTTTGCCTATCCCGACTACCGCTCCGCGCTCGAGCGGATGTGGGCGGACGGCAGCTGGCGCGAGGGCGAGCCGCGCAGCCCGATGAAGCGTTCCTGATTAAAGCGGGACGCCGGGCGTGATATGATTCGCGCCATCGCCGCTCTCGAGGCTCGGGCGGCGCGACTAGGAGAGGGATGCGGCTTGATGATGACCTCGATGCGATCATTTTCCGTCCGAAGGCCGTTCCTGACGGCGGCGCTGGCGATCGTCGGGCTGGCCGGGCTGGCGGCGGCCGCGCTGACGGCCGAGCCGCGGGCAAAGGACCTGTTCGGCGCCAAGAAGCTGCCGGCGGTGGCGGCGGCGCAATCCTTCGGCTTCTACTCCAAGGGCTGCTTCGCCGGCGGCGTCGCCATTCCGATGGACGGATCGACCTGGGAAGTGATGCGCCCCTCGCGCAACCGCCGCTGGGGCCACCCGGCGATGATCGCGCTGATCGAGAAGCTGGCGCGCGACGCGCATGCCGACGGCTGGCCGGGCCTGCTGATCGGCGACATCTCGCAGCCGCGCGGCGGGCCGATGATGACCGGCCATGCCTCGCACCAGATCGGGCTCGATGCCGACATCTGGCTGACGCCGATGCCCAGTCGGCCGCTGTCGATGGCGCAGCGAGAATCGATGAGCGCCACCTTGATGGTCGACGAGAAGACCCATCTGGTGAAGGACGCACTGTGGACACCGGCGCACACTAGGCTGCTGAAGCGGGCCGCCAGCTATCCGGAGGTCGAGCGCATCCTGGTCAATCCAGGGATCAAGAAGAAGCTGTGCGATACGGTGAAGGGCGACCGTGACTGGCTGCGCAAGATCCGGCCGTTCTGGGGCCATGACTACCATTTCCACATGCGCATCGGCTGCCAGCCGGGCTCGTCCGGCTGCAAGGCGCAGGAAGCGACGCCGGCCGATGACGGCTGCGGCAAGCCGCTGGCCTGGTGGTTCACCGAGGAGCCGTGGCGCCCCAACAAGAACCCCGACGCGCCGAAGGCGCGCGACATCATGACGATGGCGAACCTGCCGAAGGAGTGCCGGGCGGTGCTCGACGCGCCAAATCCGCCTTCGGCGGAAGCCGTCACCTATCATGGCGACGGCTTGCCGATCGCTGCCGCCGAGCCGCCGGCGGAAGTGCCGGCGCCCGCAGCCACAGTGCCAGTCGGCGCCACGGCGCTGCCTGCCTCGGCGAGCGCCTTCGCGCCGACGCCGGAGATCGGCATTCCGCTACCGCGGCCACGGCCCGGCAACTGACGCCGAGACGGCTTTCTCTTTGCGAGGCCATGCGCTACACGCATCCCGCTCTATCTCTGTCTTAGCGGCATTGTGCGACGCCAGGTGATTCCACTTGGCTGCAAAATGCTCTAGTCAGACAAATGAGGGGCTGCCGGAACGGGGACGAACAGAGCATGGCAGGTGAAGACGAGACAGCGCTGCGGTTTCCGGTCCTGATCGGCGACATTGGCGGCACCAATGCGCGCTTCTCGATCGTGCTGGACGCCAATTCGGAGCCGACCGAGCCGCAGATCGTCCAGACGGCCAATTTCAACACCATCGACGAGGCGATCCAGGCGGCGGTGCTCGACCGCTCCTCGGTGCGGCCGAATTCGGCCGTGCTGGCGGTGGCCGGTCCGGTCGACGGCGACGAGATCCCGCTCACCAATTGCCCCTGGGTGGTCAAGCCCCGGCAGATGTTCTCCAATCTCGGCCTCACCGACATCGTCGTGCTCAACGACTTCGAGGCGCAGGCGCTGGCCGTCGTCGCGCTCGGCGAGGAGCATATGGAAAAGATCGGCGGTGGCACGCCGGAGCCCAATGCCAGCCGCGTCGTGCTCGGCCCCGGCACCGGGCTCGGCGTCGCCGGGCTGATCCATGCGCTCAATCACTGGATACCGGTGCCGGGCGAAGGTGGGCACATGGATATCGGCCCGCGCTCGCCGCGCGATTTCCAGGTCTTTCCGCATATAGAGCGGCTCGAGGGCCGCGTTTCCGGCGAGCAGATCCTGTGCGGGCGCGGCCTGGTCAATGTCTACCGCGCGGTGGCCAAGGCCGACGGCAAGCCGGCGCCCTTCAGCGCGCCGGCCGAGATCACCGCCGCGGCGTTGGCGAACGCCGACCCGGTGGCGGAGGAAGCGCTGTCGTTGTTCGTCACCTGCCTCGGCCGCACCGCCGGCGACCTCGCGCTGGTGTTCATGAGCCGCGGCGGCGTCTTCCTCACCGGCGGCATCGCGCAAAAAATCGTGCCGGCGCTCAAAGCCGGCAATTTCCGCTCGGCCTTCGAGGACAAGGCGCCGCACAGCGCGCTGATGCGCTCGATGCCGGTCTATGTCATCACCCACCCGCTGGCGGCGCTTCTCGGCCTCGCCGCCTATGCCAAAAACCCGTCGCTGTTCGGCGTCCGGACCGCAGGGCGGCGCTGGCGGGTCTAGGCTTTTTGAGCTTTCACAGCCGCTGCAGAAGGTTCTGATCCGAGCCGCGACGAAGTTTCGCCATAGGCAAGCCGTAGCCGGGGCGCTAAGAGGGGTGCCGAATTGCGGCCCTGCCGCAAGGCCAAACCGAAAATCACGGAACAAACCCCGATTTGAACCAGCCGCTTCAACATAAAGCGAAGGCCCTGCAAGGCGAAACCTGGGCGATCCTGCGCCGCATCGTCGCTGAAAACGGTCGCGACCATCGCTGGTCCTATGCAGTTGTCATCGTCTGCTCGCTGCTGGTTTCGGGTACGACCGCCTTCTCGGCCTGGGTCATGGCGCCGATGGTCAACCAGATCTTCTACGAGCGGCGCGGCGATATGATCTTTTGGATATGCGCCGGCTTCATGGGCGCCTTCATGCTGCGCGGCTTCGCTGGCTATGGCCAGGCAGTGGCGTTGGCCCAAATCGGCAACAATCTGGTGGCGCGCTACCAGAAGCGCATCTTCGATCATCTGATGAAGCTTGGCGTCGGCTTCTTCAACGATACACGTTCGGGCCGATTGGCGGCGCAGGTCAACGAGAATATCGGCGGCATTCGCGACCTGTTGTCGTTGACACTGATATCGATCACCCGCGATGCGGTAACGCTGGTCGGTCTTGTCGGCCTGATGATCTACCAGGATCCGGTGTTGTCGATCAGTTCGCTGCTGATTGGACCGCCGCTGATCTGGGCCGTCGTCTACATCACCCGTCGCGTGCGGCAGATCAACCGGGAATCCGTGCTGATCAATTCCCGGCTGACCGGGGCCATCCAGGAAGCCACGCAAGGCATCGCCATCGTCAAGGCCTTCACCCTGGAGGACGAGCTGGCGCGACGCATCGACAGCATGGCCGACACGGCCGAGCAGCGGGGTAACAAGATCGCCCGCGTGTCGGAACGATTGTCGCCGATTTCGGACATGCTGGCCGGTCTCGCCGTCACCGCCGTCATTGCTTATTCCGGTTATCGGGCGCTGGTGCTCGGGCAACCGCCGGGCGCGGTTTTTTCGTTCATCACCGCACTGATCCTGGCCTATGACCCGGCGCGGCGGCTGGCGCGCATGCAGGTCAACATGGAGCGCGCCCTGGTCAACGCGCGCATGATCTACGAATTGCTCGACCTCGAGCCGCAGCAGGGCGACGCCCCCGGCGCGGTCGAGGCGAGGATCGCCAGCGGCGAGGTGCGCTTCGACAATGTCTCGTTCAGCTACGCCGCCGACGCGCCGGTGCTCAGGGATCTGAGCTTCACCGCCGCAGCCGGCAAGGTGACCGCGATCGTCGGTGCCTCCGGCGCCGGCAAGTCGACGCTGGTGGCGCTGCTGCAGCGCTTCTACGATGTGGACCAAGGCAGCATCGAGGTCGACGG
This sequence comes from Mesorhizobium sp. 131-2-1, assembly GCF_016756535.1. Classification (NCBI taxonomy): domain Bacteria; kingdom Pseudomonadati; phylum Pseudomonadota; class Alphaproteobacteria; order Hyphomicrobiales; family Phyllobacteriaceae; genus Mesorhizobium; species Mesorhizobium sp. 131-2-1. The sequence continues at coordinate 804,732 of NZ_AP023247.1, forward strand.
CCAGGACATTTCCAAGGTGACCAAGCAGTCGTTGCGCCAATCGATCGCCTATGTCTCGCAGGCGCCCTATCTGTTCGAGGGCACGATCCGCGACAACATCCGCTACGGCCGGCTCTCGGCCACGGACGCCGAGATCGAATGGGCTGCAAGCCAGGCCGCCGCCGACGAGTTTATCCGCCAGCAGCCGCAAGGCTACGACACGCCGGTCGGCGAGGGCGGCTCGACGCTGTCGGGCGGCCAGCGCCAGCGCGTCTCGATCGCCCGCGCCATCGTGCGGCAGGCGCCGATCCTGCTGCTCGACGAGGCGACGTCGGCGCTCGACAATGAGGCCGAAGCGCGCGTCCAGGAAGCGCTGACCCATGTCATGGAAGGACGCACGACGATCGTCATCGCGCACCGGCTGTCGACGGTGGTCAACGCCGACCACATCATCGTACTCGAGGAAGGCCGGCTGGTCGAGGAAGGCACGCATGCCTCGCTGATGGCCGACCCGCACAGCGTCTATGCCCGCTTCCACCGGGTGCAGGGCAAGAAGGGGCTGGGGCTTGTCGATGACGCCAAGCCCATCCAAACTCCGGTCCAGCGCAGCCGCGCGAAAAAGGCAGTGGGGAGGCAGGCATGAGCGAAACCGGCGATATGGGCCTTGTGGTGGTGGGTGCTGCCGGCCGCATGGGCCAGACGCTGATTCGCGCCATTCACACGATGCCTGGCGCGCGCGTCGCCGGCGCCGTCGAGCGGCCGGGCTCGCCCTATCTCGGCAAGGATGCCGGCGAGCTTGCCGGCATCGGCATCATCAACGTGCCGATATCAGACGACCCGCTGCCGGCCTTCGCCAAGGCCGATGGCGTGCTCGACTTCACCGCGCCCGCCGCGACCGTCGAATTCGCCGGCTATGCGGCGCAGGCGCGCATTGTTCATGTCATCGGCACCACCGGCTGCTCGGCGGACGACAATGCAGCGATCGCGGCGGCGGCGCGGCATGCCACGATCGTCAAATCGGGCAACATGAGCCTCGGCGTCAACCTGCTGGCGGTGCTGGTGGAACAGGCGGCGCGCGCGCTCGACGCCGACGATTTCGACATCGAGATCCTGGAAATGCACCACCGCCACAAGGTCGACGCGCCGTCGGGAACGGCGCTTCTGCTCGGCGAGGCAGCGGCAACGGGCCGCGACATCCCGCTTGCCGGCAACGATGTCCGCGTTCGCGATGGCCATACAGGGGTGCGCAAGCCAGGCACGATCGGCTTCGCCACGCTGCGCGGCGGCTCCGTCGTCGGCGACCACAGCGTCATCCTGGCCGGCACCGGCGAACGCATCACGCTTTCCCACCATGCCGAGGACCGGGCGATCTTCGCGCGCGGCGCTGTAAAAGCGGCGCTTTGGGCCCGTGCGAGGAAGCCAGGTCTCTACTCAATGCGGGACGTGCTCGGCCTGAGCTGAGGCGGCCTCTCCAAATATTTTGTCCTTACGCAATTCCGGACGGAAAACCGCTGCCCACTTTTCCTGGAATTGCTCAAACTCGAAGGAGCAGACATGTCGAGAACCCTCGTGCTCGTGCGCCACGGCCAGAGCGAATGGAACCTGAAGAACCTGTTCACCGGCTGGCGCGACGTAGATCTGACCGAGCAGGGCCATGCCGAGGCCAAGGCCGCCGGCCAGAAGCTGAAGGCGCGCGGGCTGAAATTCGACATCGCCTTCACCTCGGCGCTGATCCGGGCGCAGAAGACCTGCCAGCACATTCTCGACGCGGTCGGCCAGAGCGATCTCAAGACCATCCGCGACCAGGCGCTGAACGAGCGCGATTACGGCGACCTCTCCGGCCTCAACAAGGACGACGCGCGCAAGAAATGGGGCGAGGAGCAGGTGCATATCTGGCGCCGCTCCTACGACGTGTCGCCGCCCGGCGGCGAAAGCCTGAAGGACACCGGCGCGCGCGTCTGGCCCTATTACCTGCACGATCTGCAGCCGCATGTGCTGCGCGGCGAAACGGTACTGGTGGCGGCGCACGGCAATTCGCTGCGGGCGCTGATCATGGCGCTGGACGGCAAGTCGGGCGAGGAGATCGTCAAGCTCGAGCTCGGCACCGGCGTGCCGGTGATCTACACGCTCAACGCCGATTCGACCGTGGCGTCGAAGGAAGTGCTGGAAGGCTGATCGTCATTTGGTCCCCGCCGACCGGCCAATGAGGTCCGGCGGGGGCTCTCGCACAAGCTGTAAGCCGGCAAGCGTAGACGCGGTCCTTCGGTTCGGGTCATGCTCTCGAAAAAAGCGCGTTGACACACATCGCTTGCCCGCTTACATGAGCCCGCACCAGCCCAGATGGCGGAATTGGTAGACGCGCACGGTTCAGGTCCGTGTTCCGCAAGGAGTGGAGGTTCGAGTCCTCTTCTGGGCACCAAATTCCCGTTTCGGACCGTCTGACGCGGTTCAGAGACATAAGAAAAAAGCCCGGTTCGTCCGGGCTTTTTTCTTGGGCTGATATTTGCCTTGCACGATCCGACGGCCGGATCAGAGCCATAGCCGGCGGTCCTACACCTCGCCAAAGTGAGAACTGAACCAGTCCAGCACCAGCTGCGGGTTCTTGCCGAAGTAATTGTATCCTTCGAAGCGCTGGTCAGTCCCTTCGATCCAGAACAGTTTCTTGTCCTGAGAGGAAATGGTTTCGTAGATTTCCTGCACGTTGGAGGGTTTGGTCAGGAAGTCGTTGCGAACCTGGGCCACGAGTGTCGGAACGGTCACCGCCCTGGCATATTCCATCGGCCAGACGTCAGCGAGGTGGAAGCCAGTCCGCTTGTGAAAGGCCGTGTCGAACCGCTCCAACCCATTTGCGATCTTCTGGTTCTCCACCGCTGTCTGGACAAACACGCTCGGCGACACCGGCTGCAAGGCGATCATCGCCTTGATGTGCTTGAATTCCTCGGGGTGCTTTTTCATGCCCACGATCGTGGCATTGGCTCCCAGGCAACGGCTGTACAGGGCCGTCTTCATGTCCCTGGTATCGGGCCGTGACTTCGCGTAACGCAGCGAGCCGATGACGTCCCGATATTCCAGCACGCCGTGGCCATTTACGCCGCTACTGCCCATGCCGCTGCGGCCATGGTTGCGCATGTCGTAGGTGATGATGTTGTAGCCGGCATCGTGCAGGAGCTTGTATTCCGGCAGGAAGTTCACCTCGAAGCCGCCAAAGTTGGTCCAGGGCTCCAAATGCCCCGGATAACCGTAGCGGTTGCAGGGCATGGGGTGATTGAAGATGAGCAACCTGTCCGAAGCGGCGGGAATGAACCAGCCTTCGATCGTCACCCCGTCCATCGCCGGGAAGAAAATCTCTTCATAGTCCATGCCATATTCATGCGGCCACCGCAGAATGGGCGTGCGGGTCGAATGGGCCATCAGATCGGCCATGCCGTTTATGAAGTCTTCGGAATTTGCATCGGTCATGATTGCACCATTTGTCGTTTGGTTGTCGGCAGCCTGCACAGCTGCAGAGGTCGCGGCGATGATGGGGAGAGTGGCGAGTGCGGCGCCGGCTTTCAAAACTTGACGCCGGCTGCTCGATGGGGCGTCGTCCTGAACGGCAATGTCACGTTGGGTGCCCATGTCAGGCTCCTTGGTTCTTGAGAAGGGATGTGTCGGCTACATATGAGGAGCAGGGCGTGCTCGCGGCCGCGCCCGCTTCCCGCACCGGTTACTGCTTCGGAGGAACAAAGCCTTCGGTGATGACGACCGAGCCTTCGGTCGATGCAACGCGGAACTTCCTGGCAGCGGTGTATTCCGGCGAGTTGTAGAAGCGCTGCGCAGCCGCCACGCTCGGGAATTCGGCGATGGCCATGACCTTTTTCGGCTCGCCTTCCACAGCGGTGGCGTTGAGGTTGAAGACGATGATCTTGCCGCCGAATTTCGGAGCCAGCGGACCTGCCTCCTCCATGTACTTGTTGTAGCCGGCCTGATCCTTGATCGTGTAGTTCGCGATCATGTAGCCGTGCGGCTGCGTGTCCTGCGCGTGGCCGGTTGCGGCAAGGGCGATGGTGACGGCGGCGGCCGCCGCCGCGCCGATAACGAGCTTCTTCATTGTATGAGTTCCTTTGATTTCGAGTTGGGATGATCAGAACGAGCCGTCAGTCGATCGGGACAGGTCCTCGTAGGCGCTGAGCTCTTCCAGGCGTGCTTCGAGGACGGGCTTGAATGCCGCCAGGGCGTCGCTGCCGGCCAGGAACTGCCTCGGCGGATTCTCCATCGCGGCGAGCTTCACAAAGACGTCGCCGAGCCTGGCCGGATCACCCTGCTGCTTGCCGTCATAGCCCGACCACATGTCTTCGGGGCTGCCTTCGGCGGCGTAGTCCTCGATAGCGCTGGCGCCATACTTGGCGTTCTGCGCATCGAGGAGGTCAGTCCGGAAGAAGCCCGGTTCCACCACCACGACCCTGATGCCGAACTGTTCGACCTCCTCGGCCACCGAAATCGAAAGGCCTTCGACGGCGAACTTGGCGGCGCTGTAGGCCCCGCAATGCTTGAAGCCCATTATTCCGGCCAGCGAACTGATGTTGATGATCCGGCCCGACCGCTGCTTGCGCATGACCGGGAGGACGGCACGCTTGACGTGGATCACGCCGTAGAGATTGGTCGAGATCAGCCCCTCGATCTGCGCGGTGCTCAGCTCCTCGAAATTGCCGAGCAGGCTGTAGCCGGCGTTGTTGACCAGAACGTCGATGCGGCCGAAGGTTTTGATCGTCTCGTCGACCGCCGCCTTCGCCTGGGCCTCATTGGCGACGTCCAGTCGAACCAAGGCAAGCCTATCGCCTGCGATATCGCTCAGGGCGCTGCGGACCTTGTCGAGATTGCGGCCTGTCGCGATCACCCGATCGCCTGCCCTCAAGGCCGCCCTGGCAGTGGCGGCGCCGATGCCGCTACCGGCACCCGTAATGAACCAGACCTTGCTCATGTCCAACTCCTGTTTTCGATGAACAGTGAGGTAGACCTTCTCGCTCTATCTGATTAGCCGGTATAATCTGCATGTAGTTAGAAGGCGCATTTATGAATGCGCCTCCTCGGTTGCCATCAGCCTTTGTAGCGGAGCGCTTCGAGCAGGAGGGCGAAGGCCGGCGTGTGCTGTCGCCGGCTTGGATAATAAAGATGATAGCCAGGGAATGGCGGGCACCAATCTTCCAGCACGCGGATCAGACGTCCGTCGGCAACGTGCGGAGCAACCTGACTTTCGAAGGTGTAAACCAGCCCCAGTCCACCAAGCGCGGCGTTTACCAGCATCTCGTTGTCGTTGATGACGATCGGTCCGCTGACCCGGACGTCAAGCTCGACGCCGTCTCGCTCGAACTCCCACGCATAGAGCCCGCCTCCGGTACTTTGTCGGTAACTTATGCATTTGTGGTTGCTCAAATCGCGCGGTGTTTGCGGGACCGCCCTGTCGGCGAAGTAGGATGGCGAGCCGACCACGGCCATACGGATATCAGGGCTCACCCGAACCGCCACCATGTCCTTCTCGACTTGCTCGCCGACGCGGATGCCGGCGTCGAACCGGCCGGCGACGATGTCGGTCAGGCCTTCATCGACATTGATCTCGACAACGATGTCCGGATAGTCCGGCAGGAGCTTTGTCAGGACAGGCCAGAGCACAGTTCTTGCGGCATGGCGGAAGGTCGTGATTCGGACAGTGCCCGCGGGCTTGTCGTGAAGCGCGGTGAGCGCGGCCAGCTCACTGTCGATATGATCGAATGCCGGACGCAGGCTGTGCAGCAGCCTTTCTCCCGCGTCGGTCAGCGACAGGCTGCGCGTCGTTCGTGAGATCAATCTTATCTTGAGCCGTTCCTCGAGCATGCGGACCGCGTAGCTGAGCGCCGACTGGGAGAGGCCGAGCTTCGCGGCCGCCCGTGTAAAGCTGCCCTCTTCGGCAACCGCGATGAACACGGCCAGCTCGCTGAAGTCGCCTTTTCTCATCTATCAACCTCAATTCTAAATCTGCGCGGATTATAGAGGGTCTTCAGCATGATCGCCTCGGCTATTTTCCAACCCCAGTTGCACAGAGGCGAGGCGCGCAACACCACCGTCACCCAACCTCCCCATCCGGCCAGTCCCCCAACAAACCCCTTCAAACTCGTCGACCGGGGCGCTACGGTCGCGCCATGGCCCCGTCCGTTAGCCCGATCATCGTCGCCCGCCGTGACCAGATGTTTCCCATCCTGGCCGAGGCTGACATCGAGCGCATGCGGCGGTTCGGCGAGGCCAGCTTCTATGCCGCCGGCGAACAGATCGTCACGGCCGGCGACGTGTCGCCCGGCCTGATCGTCATCCTGTCCGGCAAGGTCGACATCACGCAGGCCGGCGGGCTCAGCCCGCGCGAGGCGATTATATCCTACGGCCCGGGCAACTTCATCGGCGAGCTGGCGCAGCTTTCGAGCCGCCCGTCGCTGATCAATGCGGCGGCGGCCGAGCCGGTCGAGGCCTTCGTCATCCCCTCGCAACGGCTGCGCGACCTGATGGTGCAGGAGGCAAATCTCGGCGAGCGGATCATGCGCGCGCTGATCCTGCGCCGTGTCGGCCTGCTGGAGAGCGGCATCAGCGGGCCGATCATCATCGGCCCGCCCGGCAATGGCGATGTGCTTCGGCTGCAGGGCTTTCTCACCCGCAGCGGCCTGCCGCACCGGGCGCTCGATTCCGACACCGACCCTTGCGCCAAGACGCTGATCGAGCGTTTTCACGTCGACCCGCATCATTTGCCGATCGTGCTTTGTCCGAACGGCAAGCTGCTGCACAATCCGGGCGAGAACGAGCTCGCCCGCTGCGTCGGCCTGCTGCGGCCGGTCGATGCCGGAAAGATCTACGACGTGGCGATCGTCGGCGCCGGACCGGCGGGACTGGCCGCCGCCGTCTATGCGGCCTCCGAAGGGCTGTCGACGATCGTGCTCGACTGCCGCGCCTTTGGCGGGCAGGCTGGCGCCTCCGCGCGCATCGAGAACTATCTCGGTTTCCCGACCGGCATCACCGGCATGGCGCTGATGGCGCGCGCCTACAACCAGGCGCAGAAATTCGGTGTCGAGATGGTCATCCCCGACGAGGCCAAGCTGCTCAGCGCCGCCGATGACGGTGCCCGCTACAGGCTCGATGTCGGCGACGGCGAGACGGTGCGCACGCGCACGGTGGTGATCGCGAGCGGCGCGCGCTACCGCCGCCTCGACATCGCCAATCTGGCGCAGTTCGAGGGCACGTCCGTGCATTATTGGGCGTCGCCGATCGAGGCCCGGCTTTGCCGGGATCAGGAGGTGGCGCTGGTCGGCGCCGGCAATTCGGCTGGCCAGGCGGCGGTCTTCCTGGCCAGCCAGGTGCGTAAGGTGACGCTGCTGGCGCGCCGGGGCAGTCTCAACGAGACCATGTCGCGCTATCTGGTCGAGCGCATCGAGGCGCAGCCGAACATCGAGGTGCTGACCGGGACCGAGATCGCGGCGCTGGAAGGCCACGAGGGCAACCTTGAGCAAGTGCGCTGGCGCAACCGCGCGACCGGCGCGGAGACCACGCGGCCGATCCGCCATCTCTTCCTGTTCATCGGCGCCGACCCGAATACGGACTGGCTGGCGAAATGCAACGTGGCGCTGGACGCCAAGGGTTTTGTCCGGACCGGAGCGGAGGTGGCACAGGGACATGGCCAGATGGAAACGAGCCGCAGCGGCGTGTTTGCCATCGGCGACGTTCGCTGCGGCTCGATCAAGCGCGTCGCGGCAGCCGTCGGCGAAGGCGCCCAGGTGGTGGCGGCGCTGCATGCCTATCTTGCGCGAGACAGCGGCAACGGCGCTGAAAGCAACTCCAGGAAAACCGGGTAGCGGTTAGGCTCGGCGCCTTCGCCGTAGCCTTCCGTCCGGAATTGCGCACGAACAAATAGCCCGAACCAGCCAGGAGACCGCGATGGATGAATGCAGGCATACGAGCGACATCAAGGACGTGACGCCGAGCGCGCTCGGCTGCGAGGAGTGCCTGAAGAGCGGATCCTGGTGGGTGCATCTCAGGCTCTGCCGCACCTGCGGCCATGTCGGCTGCTGCGACGACTCGCCCAACCGCCACGCCACCAAGCATTTCCATGCCACCAGCCATCCGGTCATCGAGGGCTACGATCCGCCGGAAGGCTGGGCCTGGTGCTATGTCGACGAGGTGTTCATCGACCTCGGCGAGCGCACGACACCGCAGAACGGCCCGATCCCAAAGTTTGTTTGAGGCTGAACCGCAGGCAGGCCGCCGAGCGGCCTACTTCACCGAACTGGTGACGGTGCGGTCGATGGCGTCGGGAACGGATTTGCGCTCGTTGCCGGCGAGTGCCGCGATGATCAGCAGGCTGGCGACGACCGGAACAAACAGCAAGGCGACGCGCGCCTGGACATAAAAGATCGCGCGCCATTCGCTGCGCTTTTCGGGGCTGTCGCTCATCGTGCTCTCTCTGTCCTGCCTCCCGAGGCGGACATAGAAGCGAACCGTTAAGCAACCCCTTCCGATTCGGTTAACGCGCGGATTTCAATCTGCCCGCAAGGCTGGGGATCAGCTCGCAGGCAAGGCAAACAGCCTGCCGCCGGCCGGCACGACATCGTCGATGCCGGCGAGCCGCAGGCAGTGCCAAGCCATGGCGTGGTTCGAGGAAGTGACGGGAATGCCGATGCGCTGCTCCAGTACGGCCACCGCTTCGGCGACGCGCAGGCTGGTGCAGGAGATGAAGATCGCGTCCACGCCCGGCACGGCGGCCATGCGCTCGGCGGCCGCCTCGATCGAGGCCAGCGAGATGCGGGCGGCTTCGCGGTCGTCGCGGCGGTCGAAGGTGGCGACGGCTGCGATGTCGAGGCCGCGGCCGGTGAAATAGGCGACCAGGCCGCGGTTGATCTCGGGCGCGTAGGGCGTCAGCAGGCCGATGCCCCTGGCGCCGAGCGCCTTGAAAGCGGCGAGCGCGCCGGTGACCGGGGTGGTGCAGGCGACACCCGGCCGCGCCTTGTGGATCTCGGCGAACACCGCCTCCTCGCCGAGCGTCATCGTCGCCGAGGTGCAGCCGAAGCCGACGACGTCGAGCGGGATGCTGGGCAGGATCAGGTCGACCGTCGGCGCGATGCGCGGGCCGATGGCGCGCAGCGTTTCCGGCGTGATGTCGTTGTCGTTGAAGAGGCGGGCCTCGTAGAAGGCGACGCCAGGAATGCGCACCAGCGCGCGGAACTCGTGCTCCAGCGTCTGGTCGGTGGCGAGGATCGCAAGCCCGATCGCCGCGCGCGAGGCGAGGCCGCCGTCGATCTCCGAGGGCAGCACGCCGAGATCGACCGGCCCCGAGACGGGGAGACTGGAGGCAAGGTTGGCGGACATGGCGTTCCCTTTCTTGTCCGGGCGGGGACCGGCCCCGCTTTCGGGATCATGCTCTCAGTTCAGCAGTCCATCCATCGAAATGGCCGGCTTGCGGCCGGCGATGAGGTCGGCGGTGATGCGGGCTGAACCGTGCGACATGGTCCAGCCGATATGGCCGTGCCCGGTGTTGAGGTAGAGGTTGCGCAGGCGCCGCTGGCCGAACTCGGGCAGGTTGTTCGGCGTCATCGGCCGCAAGCCCGCCCACATCTCGGCGCGGTCGTAGTCGGCGCCCTCGGGATAGAGCTCCTCGGTCACGCCCTTCATGAAGGCGAAATCGGCCGGTTTGTGGCTGGTGTCGTAGCCGGCGAACTCCGCCGTGGCGGTGACCCGCAGGCGGTCGCCGAAGCGAGAGATGGCGACCACATTGTGCTCGTCGACCGAAGCGATGGTCGGCGGCGCCGGCCGATTGCCGACGGGGATGGTCAGCGAATAGCCCTTGATCGGATAGATCGGCAGGCTGATGCCGATCGTTTTTGCCAGCAGCGGGCTGTAGGAGCCGAGCGCCAGCACATAGGCATCGCCCTTGAAGGCGCCCCTGTCGGTCATCACCTGCGCGACGCCATCGCCCGACGTCTCGATGCCGGTGATGGTGGTGCCGGTGTGGATTTCGCCGCCGCGCTCGACGATTTTCGCCACCAGCGCCCGCGTGAACTTCGCCGGGTCGCCGGTCTCGTCGGTCGGGCAGTAGATGCCGCCGGCGATTTTTTCCTTCGCCGAGGCCAGCGACGGATCGAGCGCGACGACACCGTCGCGATCCAGAACCCTGATCTCCTGCCCGTCGGATTCCAGCAGCTTCATGTGCTCGACGCCCTTGTCGAGCGCCTGCTGGCTGCGATGGAAATAGAGGATGCCGCGGTCGTTGCGGTCGTAGTCGATCGCCTCGTCGGCGATGACCTGGTGCAGGACGGATTGCGAATAGGCGGCGAGCCGATGCTTGAGCAGCGTGTTGCGCCTGGCCTTCTCGGCCGTGCACTCCAGGAGGAATAGCCACGACCAGCTGTAGAGCCTCGGGTCGGCTGACATCCTGAAGCGCAGCGCCTGGTCCTTCAGCACCAGCGATTTCAACAGGATCATGGGCGCCCTGGGCGACGACCAGACGAAGGAATGGCCGGGCGCGATCATGCCGGCATTGCCCCAGCTGGTCTCGGCGGCGACCTGGGCCCGGCGCTCGATGAGCGCCACCTCATGGCCGTCCTTCTGCAGCTGGTAGGCGGTGGTGACGCCAACCACGCCGCCACCCAGCACGATCACGCGCATGACGCCTCCGGAGATCGCGAGTCAGCTTACTTTAGAGTGTGAATCTCGGCCTGCAATGGCACACATACCGAGATGTCGGCGGAACAGCGCCCTCTCGTGGGCAGGACGATCGCAAATGGCGCTTCGTCATTCTAGGGCGGAGCAAGGAGCGAAGCGACGCGCGCAGACCCTAGGGCGTGGACTCAACGTGTCGCAGCCATATTCGGAGCGATGCGAGATTGAGGATGGCCAGGTAGTTGCGTGCGAGCTTGTCAAAGCGGGTTGCGGCCCGGCGGAATTGCTTGAGCCTGCAGAAGAAGCGTTCGATGCGGTTGCGCTCCCGGTAGAGCTCTGGCGGAACCACACGTTTATTCTTGACGTGACGGCGGGTTGGAATGTTGGCCGAGCCACCGGTTCTGGCAATGAGAGCAACCAACGGCCAGCTGTCGTAGCCTTTGTCAGCGACAAGCGCCTTTGCCGGCGGCAACCCTTCAATCAGCTGCGGGGCGATGGTCTTATCGGATGCCTTGCCCTCGGTGATAAGCAAACGGATGGGCAGACCATCCTGATCGACAAGGGCATGAACCTTGGTGCTTAGTCCGCCATGAGAACGGCCAATGGCGTTATCCGGACCCCCTTTTTACCGCCCGCGGCATGCTGGTGAGCGCGGATTATCGAACTGTCGATTAAGTGCAAAGACTGTGGTGACTTAGCCGCCAGGGCTTCAAACATCGCCAACCAGACACCTCTCTTGGCCCAGCGGTTGAAGCGATTGTAGACCGTGGTGTAGGGGCCATACCGTTCGGGCAGATCGCGCCAAGGCGATCCGGTCCTCAAAACGTAAAATATGCCATTTACCACCCGCCGATCATCGACCCGCTTCTTGCCCAAACCGTGCGGCGGCAGAAGCGGCTCCACGATTTGCCATTCCGTCTCGCTTAGATCGTAGCGTGCCATCATCGCCTCCAAATCAAGGCGTTGAATCACTGCTTCAAACGTCGTGCAAGGGTTGAGTACGCGCTCTAGAATCCATGCCGTGACCTTGGCCAAGAACGCAACGGTCCAGAATAGCCGCCGATGACTGCGCCAGCTAAGATCGCCAGATGACCGGCTACGTCTACATGGCCGCAAGCCAGAAAGGCGGCACAATCTATATCGGTGTCACCAATGACCTTGCTCGTCGGATGCCCGAGCACAAGACCGGCCAAGGCTCCAGCTTCACCAGCCGTTATGGTGTGCAGCGTCTGGTCTGGTACGAGGAATACTTCGACATCACCGATGCTATCCAGCGTGAGACATCACTGAAGCGCTGGCCACGCCGATGGAAGGTCGAGCTGATCGAGAAGACCAATCCGGAATGGTTCGAGCTATTTCGCGGAATTGGCTAGTGAACGTTCTGCACCGCTGCGATGCTCGTGCGTCGCGGCATGGATTCTAGGATCTGCGCGCGTCGCTTCGCTCCTTGCTCCGCCCTAGAATGACGAATGATACGCCCACATGATTGAGGGGAGCGCGAAGGATCACGACGATTGCGCCCAAGACCCTCACCCCTTCAACGCCTGCTCCAGATCCGCTATCAGATCGTCGCCGTCCTCGATGCCGGCTGACAAACGCACCAGCGAATCGGAGATGCCGATGGCGCCGCGCTTTTCCGCCGGAATCGAGCCGTGCGTCATCAGCGCCGGATGCTCGATCAGGCTTTCGACGCCGCCGAGGCTTTCGGCGAGCGTGAACAGCTGCGTGCGTTCGAGGAAGCGCTTTGTACCGGCAAGGTCACGGTCGAGATCGACCGAGATCATGCCGCCGAAGGCGTGCATCTGGCGTTTCGCGATCTCGTGCTGCGGGTGGCTGGCGAGGCCGGGATAGATGACGCGGCGGACATCCTTCCGCGCCTCCAGCCATTGCGCGATCTTCAGGCCGTTGGCGGAGTGGCGCTCCATCCTCAGCGCCAGGGTCTTGATGCCGCGCAGCGCCAAAAAGCTGTCGAAGGGGCCGGAGATGGCGCCGATGGCGTTCTGCAGGAATTTCAGCCGGTCGGCGAGGTCCTTGTCGTCGCCGACGACCGCGACGCCGCCGACCATGTCGGAATGGCCGTTCAGATATTTGGTCGTCGAATGGACGACGATGTCGATGCCGAGCTCCAGCGGCCGCTGGATGTAGGGGCTGCAGAAGGTGTTGTCGGCAACGCTGAGCAGGCCCTTGCGCTTCGCCAATGCGGCGACCGCTTCGAGGTCGACGATGCGCAGCAGCGGGTTGGTCGGCGTCTCGACCCAGAGCAGTTTTGTCTCCGGGCGGATCGCGGCTTCGACGGCGGCAAGGTCGGTGAAGTCGGCGAAGCTGACCTGCAATCCGGCCGAGCGCTTGCGCACCCGCTCCAGCAAGCGAAAAGTGCCGCCATAGATGTCGTCGGTGGCGACGATGTGGTCGCCGGCATCGAGCAGTTCCAGAACGGTCGAGATCGAAGCCAGGCCGGACGCGAAGGCGAAGGCTTTCGTGCCGCTTTCGAGATCGGCCACCGCGCGTTCGAAGGCGAAGCGCGTCGGGTTCTGGCTGCGGGCGTATTCGAACCCTTTGTGCACGCCGGGCGACTGTTGGCCATAGGTGGAGGTGGCGTAGATCGGCACCATCACCGCGCCCGTGGTCGGGTCGTGGCTCTGGCCGCCATGGATGGTGCGGGTCGAAAAGGCCAGGCGGTTCTTGCCCGTTGCATTGCTGGTCATCTTGCGCGGCGCCTCAGATGGTTGATCAGGTCGATGCGGGTTATCAGGCCGATGAACTCGTCGCCATCGAAGACGATGGCGACCTCGTTGCGGTCGAACACCGGCAGCAGCGCATCGAGCGTCTGGCTGGCCTGCAGCGTGTGCAGGTTGGAGGTCATGGCGGTGCGCACCGGGCCATTGAAGCGGTCCCAGCGGCCGTCATAGGGGCCGTCGACCTTGGCCAGGATGTCGCCCTCGTCGACGATGCCGACGAGCTTGCCATTGTCGAGCACCGGCAGTTGCGAGACGTCCGAGCGGCGCATGCGGCCATAGGCGTTGAGCAGGCTTTCGTCCGGGCCGACCCAGACGGTGTCGCCGGTGCGGTGCGAGCGCATGACGAGGTCGCGCAAATCGCCATGCTGCTCCTGCTCGGCCAGGCCCTGCTCGGCCAGCCAGAAATCGTCGAAGACTTTCGACAGGTATTTGTTGCCGCTGTCGCAGACGAAGGTGACGACGCGCTTCGGCACCGTCTGCTCGCGGCAATAGCGCAGTGCTGCCGACAAAAGCGTGCCGGAGGACGAACCGGCGAGGATGCCCTCGCGGGACAAAAGATCGCGCACCGCCAGCATGCTCTGCTTGTCGGGGATGGAGTAGGCCTTCCTGACCAGCGACAGGTCGGCATTGGGCGGCACAAAATCCTCGCCTATGCCTTCGACGGTCCAGCTGCCGGCCTCTTCCATCTTGCCGGTCTTGATCAGCGGCGCCAGCACCGAGCCGACCGGGTCGGCCAGCACCATCTCGGTCTTCGGCGAATGTTTCGCGAAATAACGGCCAAGCCCGGTCAGCGTGCCGCCGGAGCCCACGCCGACCACCGCCGCGTCGACATCGCCGTCGAGCTGGGCGAGGATTTCCGGGCCGGTCGTGGTCTCGTGCGCCAGCGGGTTGGCCGGATTGGCGAACTGGTTGGCGTAGAAGGCGCCAGGCGTTTCGGCGGCGATCTTCTCGGCCATGTCCTGGTAATATTCGGGATGGCCCTTGCCGACATCGGAGCGGGTCATGCGCACCTCGGCGCCGAGCGCGCGCAGATGCTGGATTTTTTCGCGCGACATCTTGTCGGGGACGACGAGGATGATGCGATAGCCCTTGGGGATGCCGACCTGGGCAAGACCGAGGCCGGTATTGCCCGCGGTCGCCTCGACGATGGTGCCGCCGGGGCGCAGCTTGCCCTGCCTTTCGGCGGCGGCGATCATCGACAGCGCGATACGGTCCTTGATCGAGCCGCCGGGGTTCTGGCTTTCGAGCTTGATGAACAGCCGGCACTTGCCGGTGTCGAATTTGGTCAGCTCGACGATAGGCGTCTGGCCGATCAGGTCGAGCACCGAGGCATAGGGCGGGCGCAGGCGGGAGAGGGTGCTCTCCGGCGGGGCACTGCCGGGTGCGGCTTTCCTGTGCTCGCTCATGTCAGGCGCTCCATGGGTGAAAACCTAGCGTCTTTTCCAGCCGATCGCAGTCGGAAAGAAGATAGATCGTGCCAATCGGAGGACCAGACGGGGAATGGAATTCCAGACCCTGCCGTCGTCATCCTCAGGCTTGACCCGAGGATCCATGCCGTGCCCGAGGCCGGGGAATGCAGCGTTCCAGTACCATCACCGTCCGACCGGCCAAAGTCTTTCTGCACCGCTGCGGCGTTCGCAGGTCACGGCATGGATCCTAGAGCGCGTACTCAACCCTTGCACGACGTTTGAAGCAGTGATTCAACGCCTTGATTTGGAGGCGATGATGGCACGCTACGATCTAAGCGAGACGGAATGGCAAATCGTGGAGCCGCTTCTGCCGCCGCACGGTTTGGGCAAGAAGCGGGTCGATGATCGGCGGGTGGTAAATGGCATATTTTACGTTTTGAGGACCGGATCGCCTTGGCGCGATCTGCCCGAACGGTATGGCCCCTACACCACGGTCTACAATCGCTTCAACCGCTGGGCCAAGAGAGGTGTCTGGTTGGCGATGTTTGAAGCCCTGGCGGCTAAGTCACCACAGTCTTTGCACTTAATCGACAGTTCGATAATCCGCGCTCACCAGCATGCCGCGGGCGGTAAAAAGGGGGTCCGGATAACGCCATTGGCCGTTCTCATGGCGGACTAAGCACCAAGGTTCATGCCCTTGTCGATCAGGATGGTCTGCCCATCCGTTTGCTTATCACCGAGGGCAAGGCATCCGATAAGACCATCGCCCCGCAGCTGATTGAAGGGTTGCCGCCGGCAAAGGCGCTTGTCGCTGACAAAGGCTACGACAGCTGGCCGTTAGTTGCTCTCATTGCCAGAACCGGTGGCTCGGCCAACATTCCAACCCGCCGTCACGTCAAGAATAAACGTGTGGTTCCGCCAGAGCTCTACCGGGAGCGCAACCGCATCGAACGCTTCTTCTGCAGGCTCAAGCAATTCCGCCGGGCCGCAACCCGCTTTGACAAGCTCGCACGCAACTACCTGGCCATCCTCAATCTCGCATCGCTCCGAATATGGCTGCGACACGTTGAGTCCACGCCCTAGGGTCTGCGCTGCGTCGCTTCGCTCCTGCTTTGCCCTAGGATGACGAAGGGAGGGGCCCAAAAGCCCTGCCTACCCCAGCAACAGCTTGCTCAACCTCGCACACTGGACGCGGATATCGGGGATGGCGTCGATCTCGAAGAAGGTGCCGCGCGTCAGCGGGCCGACGGCGAGGATCTTGGCCGAGACGGTGCCGTCGCCGGCGATGATCTCGCAATTGGCTGACACGTCGAGGCCGAGGCGCAGCGGATCGGGCCGCGCCAGCCCACGGTCGACCAGCGAGCGGACAACGCTGTTCGAGGTGGTCGAGATGTCCCTGGCGATACCAGTGCAGTCGTAGATGCGGGCGACCTCCAGCGTCTCGAGCGCCTGGGTGTGGCGGGACTGGATCTCCACCGAAAATGAGTCGCCCGCCTCGATGCCGACGACACGGCCGGCGACAGGGCGGATGCGGCCGGACTGCACCGCCTCGGTGACGCGGGCATGGACCTCCGGCGCCAGGCGATGCCGGTGGATGTCCCACCAGGCCTTGGTGTGCTCGACGAAGCGGCGCTTGGCCGAGGACGGCCAGTTCTGCCAGATCTTCTGGTTGAAGGGCCGCAGACCGTCGACGACGTCGCGCCAGTCGATGCCGGCCTTCTGATTCTCGCGGATCAGGTCGCGGAACCAGCCAACGAAATAGGAAAGCTGGGTGCCGAGCGGAATGTCGGCGACGTCGAGCTTGATCGGATTGCCCTTGCGATGCGGCGAAGGCAGGAGGCCGCGCCGGGACACGGCGACGATTTCGCCGCGATGGCCGCGCTGCTCCAGCGACAGGAAGGCGTCGACCATGCTCAAGCCCGTGCCCAGCACCAGCACCCGGTCGTCCGGGTCGATCGCGGTGTCGGCCTCCGTACCCATGCGGATCGCATGGCCCTGGCCGGCGCCCGGCCGCTCGTCATGGCCGGTGGCGAGCACGGCAAGATGAGCGACCACGCTGGTGCCGTTGGCTAAAGCCACCTCGACCCCGGACGCGGTCGGCGAGATCGACAGGCTTTCTTCGCGGATCAGGCGCAGCCGGCCGGTCTCGCGTTCGCGGGCCTCGAGCTCGTCCAGCAATTCCTTGAGATAGCGGGCATAGAGGCTGCGCGGCGCGTAAAACGGCCCCTGGTCCGGACTGGCGAGACCGCGCTGCAGCAGCCAGCGCGCGAAATCGCCGGGGTCGTCGGCATAGGCGCTCATGCCGGAGGCGTTGACATTCAGCACATGGGCGGAAAGCAGCGTCGAATAGGCCATGCCCTGTCCGAAATGCGGGCGCTTCTCGATCAGCGTGACGCGCAGGTCGGGATTGGCCGATTTGAGCAGGTGCGCGGCAAGCACGACGCCGCTGGCGCCGCCGCCGACAATGATGATCGAGTTGACGCGCGCGCTGCTCATGCGCGCACCTGCCTGTGCGGCGGCCGGCTCAGGCCTTGATCTTGAGCTCGAGCGAAAGGTCGTCGTCGCCAGCGATGTCGCGCATCTCGGCGAGGCTGCGCTGATCGAGCACCTCGGCGATCGCCTGCCGGACCTCCAGCATCAGATGACGGACTTGGCATGTCGCCTCGTTGCAGTCTTCACAGCGCTGATATTGGGTGCGGCTGGCGCAAGGAATGGGGGCAAGCGGCCCGTCGAGCACGCGCACGACATGGCCGACCTTGATCTCGTCGGCCGGCCGCGCCAGGCGGTAGCCGCCCTCCTTGCCCTTGCGGCTCTGGACGAAGCCGGCATTGCGCAGTTCGCCGAGAATGGCGTCGAGGAATTTCTTCGGGATGTTGTTGGCGGCGGCGACATCGCCGACGAAGGCAAGCTGCCCGGCCGGCAATTGCGCCAGATGGACCAGCGCCTTGAGGCCGTACTTGCCTTTTTTCGTAAGCATGGACCGAACGATTCTCTGTCATGCGATGGCCGGCGGCCATCGACCATCGAGCGCCGGGCACGCATTTCGACGGCGTCCGGGCATCCATGACACATAAATTCTAGTGACATGATATACAAGCCAGAGCTGTTGATATTGCTTCGTTTTCAGGCGACTGCGGCGATTTCACACCGCATCGCCGGGATGTCCGCGAGGTGGATGGCCACGCCACGAGCGATTGGCTGAGCATGATAGGTCGGATCGCTCATCGTTCTCAACTCCCTAATGTCGATAAGGATACTGTACTTATCGAGCAAGAGAGGGAACGCGGTTCCAATTCAGGCGCCATTTGAGGCATGGATTTGCGGGATTGTGGCATCACGAGGAATTCCGGTTCGCATCGCTGCCTCTGATCGCAATAGCGGCCTTCGTTGCCGGCGCCGGAGAACGGCGCGAACGCTTATCACTTCGTCATTCCAGGGCGAAGGCAGGAGCGAAGCGACGTCGCGGAGACCCTGGAATCCATGCCGTGACTTCCGCCGACGAATGCATTGGCGCAGAATGAAGGCCATCGCTTCCCAAAAGAGGGTTCTGCACCGTAGGCTACGCTCTGATGTCACGGCATGGATCCCAGGGTCTGCGCTCCGCTTCGCGTCGCTCCGCCCAGGGATGACGAAGCTCGGAGGCTTCGGCCAATCGCGGACCGTCCCGCTCCTGCAACCAGCCACCGACGCTTGGCCAATCCCAACCACCTTTCCGTTCCCTCCGCCCATCGCCAGCAGCTTTTTTCCGCTCACCCCGCTTCGGTTGAAAGAATTTAACTCCACAAACCCGATAGAATTAGCTGACTATGAAAAGGCAATCCTGTTTCTCGCCTTTTATGGAGCCTTTCATGTCAACCATTTCACGACGCATTGTCCTGCTGTCGTCGGCCGCACTCGCCGGCGCTGCCTTCCTCGGTCCGGCGCAGGCCGACGACCTCAAGATCACTATCGGCTACCAGACGGTGGTCGAACCCTCGAAAGTGGCGCAGGCCGACGGCACCTATGAGAAGGCGACCAAGGCCGCGATCGACTGGCGGAAATTCGATTCCGGCGCCGACGTGATCGCCGCCGTCGCTTCCGGCTCGGTCGATATCGGCTATGTCGGGTCGAGCCCGCTGGCGGCCGCCGCCAGCCGCGAGCTGCCGATCCAGACCATCTTCATCGTCGGCCTGATCGGCGAATCGGAAGCGCTGGTCGCCCGCAACGGCGCCGGCATCGAGAAGGTCGCCGACCTCGCTGGCAAGAAGGTGGCGGTGCCGTTCGTCTCGACCACGCATTACAGCCTGCTTGCGGCGCTGAAGCACGAAAACGTCGATCCGAAGTCGGTCGAGATTCTCAACCTCAGACCGCCGGAAATCGCCGCCGCCTTCGCACGCGGCGACATCGACGCGGCCTATGTCTGGGATCCGGCGCTCGGCCAGATCAAGACGACCGGCAAGGTGGTGCTCGATTCCTCGCAGGTCGCCGCCTGGGGCGCGCCGACCTTCGACGCCTGGATCGTGCGCACCGACTTCGCCGACAAGCATCCGGAGGCGGTGCGCGACTTCGTCAAGGTGACGGGCGACGCCTATGCCAAGTTCCTGGCCAAGCCCGACGCGTGGTCGGTGTCGTCGCCCGAGGCCGCCAAGATCGCCAAGCTCACCGGCGCCAAGGTGGAGGAGGTGCCGCAACTGCTCAAGGGCTACGTCTTCCCGACGCTCGAGGAGCAGGCTTCCGACAAGTTCCTCGGCGGCGGCACCGTCAAGGCGATCGAGGCGGCGTCGGCCTTCCTCAAGGAGCAGGGCAAGATCGACGCCGTGCTGCCCGACTACTCGAAATATGTGTCGTCGAAATATGTCAGCGAGGCGCTGGCCTCGAACTGAGGCATGGGCCTGGAACTGGCCTCCGGTTCCGGACGTGCACTATCCCAAACGCGCGTCCTCTTCCCTGACGCCGCGCGCTGCCTGCCCCGAGACCGTCGACGAGGATCGGTTCCGGGGCAGGCGGAACTTTTGCTCTCAACCTCCGGAGCAGCCGATGTCGCATCTCGTGCTCGACAAGGTCTCGGTCCACTATGACGGCCAGGCCGCACCCGCCATCGAGCGTGTCTCGCTCGACATGGCCAAGGGCGATTTCGTCGTGTTGGTCGGCCGCTCCGGCTGCGGCAAGACCTCGCTGCTCAATGTCGCCGCCGGCCTGGTCGAACCGGCGCGCGGCGCGGCCTCGATCGGCGGCAGGCCAATCACCGCGCCCGGACCGGACCGCGCCGTCGTGTTCCAGAACGACGCGCTGTTTCCCTGGCTGACGGCGCGGGAAAATGTGGCCTTCGCGCTTCGGCTGCGTGGCGTTCATCCTCAGGAACGGGCACGGCGCGCCGACGCGCTGCTGAAACTGGTCAAGCTCGACAATGCCGGCGACAAGCACATCTGGGAACTGTCCGGCGGCATGCGCCAGCGCATAGGCCTGGCCCGGGCGCTGGCCGCCGAACCGGAATTCCTGCTGCTCGACGAGCCGCTCGGCGCGCTCGACGCGCTGACGCGCGAGCGCATACAGACGACGCTGCTCGATCTCTGGGCGGCAGCCCAGGTCGGCGTGCTGATGGTCACGCATGGCATCGAGGAAGCGCTGGTGCTCGCCACCCGCATCGTCGTGCTGGCGCCTGGACCAGGGCGTGTCGTGCGCACATTCGAGACCGGATTCAGCCGGCGCTACGCCGCCGGCGAACCCATCCGCAGCATCAAGGCCGATTCGGCTTTTGCCGCGGCCCGCGCAGACCTGACCGACGCGATCGTCGAGGGAGAGGCAGCGTGAGCGTGACCTCCTACACCGAGCGGCCGACATCCAAGGCGGACGAGACCGACGCGCTCTCCGTGCCGTGGTCACCGTCGCGACCGAAGCGGCGCGGGGTCTCGGCGCGCGCGGTCAGCGCGGTGACGATATTGGCGGTGCTGGCGGCGTGGACGCTGGCGGCCCGGCTGCAGCTTGTGTCGCCGGTCTTCCTCCCTTCGCCGGCAGCCGTGTGGGCCAAGTTCGTCTCGGTCGCCCGCGACGGCTTCGTCGACGCGACGCTGGTCCAGCACATTGCCGCCAGCCTCGGCCGCGTGTTCGCCGCACTGGTCGCGGCGCTGCTGGTCGGCGTTCCGGTCGGCCTTGCCATCGGCATCAGCACCATCGGGCGCGGCATCTTCGATCCGCTGCTCGAGTTTCTGCGGCCAATCCCGCCGCTCGCCTATTTGCCGCTGGTCGTCATCTGGTTCGGCATCGGCGAGCCGTCGAAGATCCTGGTGATCACGATTGCCATGCTGGCGCCGGTGGCGCTGTCGACGGCGTCCGGCGTGCGCGGCGTCTCGCAGGAGCGCATCAACGCGGCGCGCTCGCTCGGCGCCACGCGCACGCAGCTTGTCCGCCACGTTATCCTGCCCAGCGCGCTGCCCTCCATCCTCACCGGCCTGCGCATCGCGCTCGGCGCCGGCTGGTCGACGCTGGTCGCCGCCGAGCTGGTAGCGGCGACGCGCGGGCTCGGCTTCATGATCCAGTCGGCGGCCCAGTTCCTCGTCACCGACGTCGTCGTGATGGGCATACTGGTGATCGCGGCCATCGCCTTCGTGCTGGAATTCATCATCCGCCGGATCGAGCGCGTGCTCGTTCCCTGGGCGGGACGGGAGTGACCAACCGGAAAAGCAGGAGAGAATGATGATGACCCATTCCACCGCCGTGCTGTTCGCCCATGTTGGCAACTGGCTGCTGGCCTGGAACAGGCAGGGCCGGCCGCTCGAGGACCAGCCCAAATCGCCGGTCCCGGTCCGGCTGGACACCGACCGCGACCGGCTGCCACCGCGTGACGAGAGTTTTTATTGGGCGTGGCAATACTGGTCGCAGTGAAGGGGTTGGGTTAGCCACGAAAACCGGAATCCGGCAGAAAACAATTCCACGCTTTCTAGGCAACTTGCAAAATCGTTCCTCTACTAAATTTATAGACTTACCTAGCCTGATCTCATCTTCCGGCACGCAGCGATGGAGTGGGATCATGTTCAACCTGACAAGACGCGTTTTCGGCCTCGGCCTGCTGGCGGCGACCGTCGCCCTCGGCACTACCTCCTTCGGCGCCGCCGCCGAGGACCTCAAGCAGTTCAACATCGGCTACCAGAAGACCGGCCTGCCGGTCATCGCCAGGCAGCAGCAGTTCATCGAGAAGGTGCTTGCCGACAAGGGCGTGACGGTCAAATGGGTCGAGTTCACCGCCGGCCCGCCGCTGGTGGAAGCGCTCAACGTCGGCGCCATCGATGTCGGCTGGACCGGCGACGCGCCGCCGATCTTCGGTCAGTCGGCCGGCGCCAACATCGTCTACGCCGCCGCGCTGCCGTCCAACGGCCAGGGCGAGGCGATCTTCGTCAAGCCGGCCTCGCCGATCCAGTCGCTCGCCGACCTCAAGGGTAAGCGCATCGGCGTCGGCAAGGGCACCAGCGCGCACAATCTTGTCGTAGCTGCGCTCGAGAAGGCCGGCATCCCCTTCGACCAGATCACGCCCGTCTATCTCAGCCCCGCCGACGCGGCGGCCGCCTTCGCCAGCGACCAGATCGACGCCTGGGCGGTGTGGGATCCGTTCTTCGCCATCGCCGAGACGCGCTACCAGCCGCGCGTGCTTGTCCGCTCCAGCGACGTGCTCAAGGTCAACACCTATTTCCTCGCCAACAAGGATTTCGCCAAGGCGCATCCGGACTTCGTCTCGACGACGATCGCAGCCCTCGGCGAGGCGGCGAAATGGGCCGACCAGAACCGCGACAAGGTGGCCGCGGCGCTGCATGAGGTGACCGGCGTGCCGCTCGACGCGCAGACGATCGCCGCCAACCGCATCAAGTTCGGCATCTACCCGATCACCGACGAGATCGTCGCCGGCCAGCAGGCGACCGCCGACCGCTTCTTCAAGCTCGGCCTGATCCCGAAGGCGGTCAGGGTCTCGGACGCCGTATGGACCGCCCCCGGTAACTGATCTTTTTTCGCCAGCGGCGCCGGGCAGCACTGTCCGGCGCCGCCTCCGCTTGGACCTCATCCCCGATGGAAGCCATGACAACCAACGCCGCGCCGCTCGATTTCTTCTGGTTCATCCCGACGCATGGCGACGGCTCCTACCTCGGCTCGGAGAAGCAGCAGCGGCCGCCGGAGTTCGGCTACTTCAAGGAGATCGCGCAGGCCGTCGACCGGCTTGGCTTTCCGGGCGTGCTGCTGCCGACCGGCCAGAACTGTGAGGATTCCTGGATCACCGCCACCGGCCTGGCGACGCTGACCGAGAAGCTGAAATTCCTGGTGGCGCTCAGGCCCGGCGTGACGCTGCCGACCTTCGCCGCGCGCCAGACCGCGGCGCTCGACCGGCTGAGCAATGGCCGCCTGCTGCTCAATGTCGTGGTCGGCGGCAATCCGACCGAGCTTGCCGGCGACGGCGTGTTCCTGCCGCATGACGAGCGCTATGCGCAGGCGCGCGAATTCCTCACCATCTGGCGCGGCCTGGTGTCCGGCGAGCGGGTGAATTTCGACGGCAAGCATTACCGCGTCGAGAACGGCCGGCTCGACCTTCTGCCGCTGCAGGAACGGCCGCCGCTCTATTTCGGCGGCTCTTCCGATGCCGGACAGGAGCTCGCCGCCGATCTGGTCGACATGTACCTGACCTGGGGCGAGCCGCCGGCGCAGGTCGCCGAGAAGATCGCCTCGGCGCGCGACAAGGCCGCAGCGCGCGGCCGCAAGCTGCGCTTCGGCATCAGGCTGCATTTCATCGTCCGCGAGACCGAGGCGGAGGCCTGGAGCGCCGCCGAACGCCTGATCAGCCATGTCACCGACGCGCAGATCGAGAACGCGCAGGCGCGCTTCCTCAAGGAAATGGATTCGGTCGGGCAGCGGCGCATGGCGGAACTGCATGGCGGCCGCCGCGACAGGCTGGTCGTCTCGCCCAACCTGTGGGCCGGCGTCGGCCTGGTGCGCGGCGGCGCGGGCACGGCGCTGGTCGGCACGCCGGACCAGATCGTCGAGCGCATCCGCGAATACCAGGCGATCGGCATCGACACCATCATCGGCTCCGGCTACCCGCATCTGGAGGAAGCCTACCGCGTCGCCGAACTCTTGTTCCCGCGCCTCGGACTCGGCACAAAGCGGCTCAACGCCCACCGAGACATTGCCAACGAATTCTCGGTCGGCTTCCACGGCGCCAACCGCCTGCAGGCCTCGTCATGAGCCTCGCCGCGCGCCTCACCGCGCCTCTCGGCAGGAACGGCATTGGCTGGCTGCTGCCAGCAGCGATCATCGCCGGCTGGGAGATCGCCAGCCGCGCCGGCCTCATGCCGGCCAACGTACTGCCGGCGCCGAGCGCGGTGGCGGAAGCCTTCTGGCGGCTGACGCTCTCCGGCGAACTGATCCGCAACATCGGCGTCTCCACGGCGCGCGCGCTGTCCGGCTTTGCCATTGGCGGCTCGATCGGCTTCGCGCTGGGGCTGGCCAACGGGCTGTCGCGGCTCAGCCGCGGCCTGACCGACACGACGCTGCAGATGATCCGCAACATCCCGCATCTGGCGCTGATCCCACTGGTTATCCTCTGGTTCGGCATCGACGAGGAGGCCAAACTCTTCCTGGTGGCGCTCGGCGTGTTCTTCCCGATCTACGTCAACACGCTGCTCGGCATCCAGGGCGTCGACCCGCATCTGGTCGAGATGGGCCGGGTCTACGGCATGGACCGGCGCGCGCTGTTCGGGCGTGTGATCCTGCCCGGCGCGCTGCCTTCGATCTTCGTCGGCCTGCGCTATGCGCTGGGCATCATGTGGCTGACGCTGATCGTGGCCGAGACGATCTCGGCCAGCTCCGGCCTCGGCTACATGGCCATGCAGGCGCGCGAGTTCCTGCTGATCGACGTGGTCGTGCTGTCGATCCTGATCTACGCGCTGCTCGGCAAGCTCGCCGACAGCCTCGCCCGCCTGCTCGAGCGGCTGTCGCTCGGCTGGCACCCCGCGTTCCAGAACGGATGAGCTTTCGATGCCTGCCGCCAGCCTGACCGCCGTCCGCGCCTTCGTCGCCACGCCAACGCCGGCGCGCCCGACGAGATCCGTCGAGGGACGGCGGGCCTTCGCCTTCAAGGGCGCGGGGAAACGCTTCGGCGACAAGCTGGTGCTCGACGGCATCGACCTCGACGTCCCGGCCGGGCAGTTCCTCGCCGTCATCGGCAAGAGCGGCTGCGGCAAGAGCACGCTGCTTCGGCTGCTCGCCGGGCTCGATCGGCCGACGGCGGGCTCGCTGACGCTGGGCGCCGAGGAGGAAGGCCGCACGCGCTTCATGTTCCAGGAGCCGCGGCTGTTGCCCTGGGCCAGCGTGGCGAAGAATGTCGAGGTCGGGCTGACCGGCCTCGCCGCCGGCAGGGAAGCGCGGCAGCGCGCGCTGGCCCTGCTCGGCAAGGTCGGTCTCGCCGACCGCGCCGACGAATGGCCCTCGGTGCTGTCCGGCGGCCAGAAGCAGCGCGTGGCGCTCGCCCGCGCGCTGGTCGGCCAGCCGCGCATCCTGGCGCTGGACGAGCCGCTCGGCGCGCTCGACGCATTGACCCGCATCGAAATGCAGCAGCTTCTGGAACGCATCTGGCTCGATCAGAAATTCACCGCCGTGCTGGTGACGCATGACGTCGCCGAGGCCGTCGCGCTGGCCGACCGGGTGGTGGTGATCGGCGAAGGACGGATCGCGCTCGACCTCGATGTGCCGGTGGCGCGGCCGCGCCGGCGCGGCTCGGTCGAGCTCGCGAGCATCGAGGGGCGGATCCTCGATCACCTCTTCGCTTAGGCTATGTCGGCATCCATGTGATGCCGGCGGTCAGATGCGGGAGCGGCTCGCCCAACCGAGTCCGAGCAGCCCCACCAGCATCGTCAGTATTCCGATATAGAGCCAATGCGTCTGGCCGGTCATGAAGCTCCCCCGGACAAGACCGAGACCCTGAAGGGACCAGAGCAGGCCGATCGCAAAGACAATCAGCGCCAGAACAAACCGCATCAGTCGCATCGGTGGAATTCCCTTCCCAAGTCGATCGTCAACTCAGTCACGGCGGCAATGAAAGAGCAGAAGGAAGCGATCCAATCGCACCCGTCTGTACTTGCGTATTGATGCCCGATCTAGCCTGACAAGACCAGAAGACTGGTGCGAATGACCATCGAAAATACGCCGCCCGGGCGGCAAGACTCATGACAAACTGTTTCCCGGCGACTCCAAACGTGTGCCATTGCCATGGAACCGCCAGATGACGGCCGCATTTCCTGCCTTAATTCATTCTTAACGGCTGGGGTCTGTCCAAACGGAGCCATTCCCCAAAGATGATGAAGACAAAACAGACCGCGCTTGTCGCGGTAACGGTAGCGGCTGGCCTGATGGTCGGCGCCTCCGCCTCGTCCGCCGCCGCGCAATGCGGCCGCGCCTCCTGGTACGCGCTGCACTCCCGCACCGCTTCCGGGGAGCGTATGAACCCGTCGGCGCTGACCGCCGCGCACCGCACCTTGCCCTTCGGCACCAAGCTCAAGGTCACCAACAAGAACAACGGCCGCAGTGTCGTCGTGCGCATCAACGACCGCGGCCCGTTCATCAAGGGGCGCGTGCTCGATCTCTCCAAGGGCGCAGCCAGCCAGCTCGGATTCATCGGCTCGGGCCACACCGCCGTGTGCATGGCGCGCGTGTGATATGTCTGACATGTCCGGCAAGGGGGCCGGACATATTTCCTACACACTTCGGCAACGCACAGTGAGCCGGCTCGGCCGTTCAAGGCGGATTTCCAACGCTTTAGACGAAAGAAGCATTGATCACTCGACATGACGTATTGCATCGCAACAATATCTTGTTAACCTCGCCGCGAGACATTCAAGGCTCGGCGCTGCTCGTCGTTCTTTGGTGGCAGGCAGCAGCGGGGTCTTCTCGATGTACTACCAGCTCTACGAAATGAACCACGCTGCGCTGCAGCCCGCCCGCGTCTATGCCGACGCGGTGCGGATGTTCTACACCAACCCGCTCAACCCGATCTCGCACACGCCCTGGGGCCGCTCGGTCGCGGCGACCGCCGAACTGTTCGAGCGCACGACGCGCCGCTACGGCAAGCCGCAATTCGGCCTGACCAAGACCACGGTCGACTGGAAGACCGTCGACGTCAGCGAAAAGACCGTGTGGTCGAAGCCTTTCTGCAACCTGATCCGTTTCGAGCGGGCCGTTCCCGCCGGGCGCAAGCCCGATCCGAAGCTTCTGATCGTGGCGCCGATGTCGGGCCACTACGCGACGCTGCTGCGCGGCACGGTGGAGGCGATGCTGCCCTATGCCGACGTGCACATCACCGACTGGGTCGATGCGCGTATGGTGCCGGTCGCCGAGGGCAGCTTCGATCTCGACGACTATATCGACTACATCATCGAGATGTTCCACGCGCTCGGGCCCGACACCCATGTGATGGCGGTGTGCCAGCCTTCGGTGCCGGTGCTGGCGGCGGTGGCGCTGATGGAAAGGAGGGGCGACCCCTTCGTGCCCTCGACCATGACGCTGATGGGCGGGCCGATTGACACGAGGCGCAACCCGACGGCGGTGAATTTGCTTGCCGAGCAGAAGGGCATCGGCTGGTTCCGCGACAACGTCATCATGCAGGCGCCGTGGCCGGTGCCCGGCTTCGGCCGCGAGGTCTACCCCGGCTTCCTGCAGCTTTCGGGCTTCATGAGCATGAATCTCGACCGCCACATCATCGCCCACAAGGACTTCTTCATGCACCTTGTGAAGCATGATGGCGACAACGCCGAGAAGCACCGCGATTTCTACGACGAATATCTGGCGGTGATGGACCTGACGGCGGAATTCTACCTGCAGACGGTCGACACTGTGTTCGTGCGCCATGCCTTGCCCAAGGGCGAGATGATGCATCGCGGCGATCCGGTCGACACCTCGGCGATCCGCAACGTCGCACTGTTCACGGTCGAGGGCGAGAACGACGACATTTCCGGCCTCGGCCAGACCCAGGCCGCGCACGATCTGTGCGTCAACATCCCGGCCGACCGGCAGGCCCACTACATGCAGCCGGCGGTCGGCCACTACGGCGTCTTCAACGGCTCGCGCTTCCGCTCTGAGATCGTGCCGCGCATCGTCGATTTCATCACCAGCTACGGCCGCCAGACCCGCGTCGCGGCGAAGCCGAGGCTGGTGCGCTCGGCCAAGGGCTGAGCGAGGCGGAAGATCGGGGCGCCGTCACGGCAGCCTTCGGCGCGTCCCGGTCGTCCTGTTGCACAAGTGCCGCTGTCAGGATCGCGGAAGTAACCATGCCGCCAATCAGGTCAGACTCATAATTGACACGGACTGTAAATCGCCCTTAACGTTTCGTTAACAACAAGGGCGAACGGGGACAATGATTTCCTCACCGATGGCACGGACGCTGCGCTTGTGTGCGGTCGCAGGGCTGGCGATTTCGGGATTGTGGGCGGCGCCCGCATCCGCCGCGGGAGCGATGGTCACCGGCGGCCTGACCTCGCAGCCGATCGGACATTACGATTTCTGCAAGGCAAATCCCGGCGAATGCTCGATCCGCCCGGCCAATCTGGCGCCGGCCAAGATGACGGATGCCTTCCTGCGCAAGCTCGCCAGCGTCACCGCCAGGGTCAACGCCGCCGTCAAGCCGATGAGCGATTTCGACATCTACGGCAAGGATGAGGTCTGGGCCTATCCCGACAACGGCGTCGGCGACTGCGAGGACTATGTGCTGGAAAAGCGGCGCCAGCTCTACCGCATGGGCGTATCGCTCGCCGACCTGCTGATCACCGTTGTGCGCAAACCCGATGGCGAAGGCCATGCGGTGCTGACTGTGCGCACCGACGAGGGCGACTATGTGCTCGACAATCTGAACGACAAGGTCAAGGCCTGGGACGAGACCGGCTACCGCTTCCTCAAGCGGCAGGCGATCGACAACACCGGGCGCTGGGTGTCGATCCGCGGCGGCCAGCAGGTGCTGGTCGGAGCCGTGCAGTAGTTTCAGCTGTGATTCATTTCGATTTGCGCCGTTGACGCGGGCGTCCCGCCGCGCGGTCTGATTTCTCCAACCAGGTCGTCCGATGCTGCCCTCAAGGGCGGCATTGCATTGGATGAGATTTCGGCGGGCAGCGCAGTGCACCGCCTTCCCAACAATTTCTTTGCGGTCTCCGTGAACCAAACCGTCTCTGCCGGCGACACACAGCCGCGTACAGAAACCAACCCTGGAGACTTCAAATGACTGCTTTTCTGCGAAATGCCCTGCTCGCCGCCGTCGCGGTGTCGTCCATGGCCGGATCCGCCCTGGCGGACCAGACCGTCAGTTGCAGCCAGACGTCGACCAACGACGTGTGGGCCGGCCGCTGTTGCGCTACCGGCGACTCGAGCTGCCTCGGCGGTGGACACGAGCATGGCGATCACGGCGGTCGCGGCGGCCACACCGGCGCAAAGTGATCTGGCGACATGCCCGCTGGCTACCCGCCAGCGGGCATGCTTGCGGTGAAACGAATGCCGGCGCCCGAGAAACAGCTATCCGCCCGGAATCGCGTCAAAACAACGAGATGGCGTGAGATCAGGCCCGCCGCCCCAGCGCCGCGCGGACCGACGTCGTGATCCGGCGAAGCTCGGCCTCATCCAGCTTCTCGATGTTTTCAGCCAGGAGATTGGCGAGTTCGGTGGCGGCGGGCGTCAGGCCCGACGTGTCGATCCGCACCCGCGGATGCGAGGCCTCGGCGAGGCGCGCCAATTCCTCGGCATCGTCCCAGATGACGTTGAAATAGCCGATGATCTTCTGGATCAGCGTCCAGGTCGGCGCGCCGCGGCGGCCGTGCTCCAGCGCCGACAGATAGGCGGCGCTGACGCCGATCGCCTCGGCCATCGCCTTCTGGCTGAGGCCGCGCTCGGCGCGCAGCGCGCGCAGCTTTTCGCCGAACGGGGTCATGGGGTAAATCTCATGCGCGCGTCCGCCGCAGCCGGACATAGAGTGCGCCGGAGCCGCCATGGTTGCGCGCGGCGTGGTCGTGGCTGGAGACCAGCGGCCGGAAGGCCGGCGTCGAAAGCCAGGCCGGCACGGCGCGCCGCAAGACGCCGTCGCCGCCCGAAGACGAGCCCTTGCCGGTGATGATCAGCACGTAGCGGATGCCGCCGGCGTGCGCGCGGTGCAGGAACGAAAACAACAGCGAATAGGCCTCGTCCTGGGTCATGCCGTGCAGGTCGACGCGGCCCTCGATCGGCAGGCGGCCCTTCGCAAGCTTGTTCAGCGTCTGGTCGTCCAATGCGTGCGAGACGTGCTGCGTCTTCGGCTTGGCGGCCGCGGCCGGACTGGCAGCGGCGGGAGCCGGCGGCGGCACCGGCTTGGCCTCGACCACCATGTCGGGCATGTCGACGGCCTTGCCCTTCAGCGGTTTCGCGGTGCGCGCCACCAGGTTCCACAGGATGCGGTCGTCCTCGCTCAGCCGGTCGATGCGGCGGGTCATGGCAACGCCCCCGAAACGAGTTGGCGCGGGATCAGCGCATAGAAATCGGCGGCGTTGCGGACGACGCCGGCGATCTCGCCAGCGGCGTCGCCGCTGCCCGCAAAGAGATCGCCCCGCGCCGGACCGGTGATGGCCGAGCCGGTGTCCTGCGCGATCATCAGGCGGCGGAACGGGCCGTCGCCGAAAGCGGCGAGCGTCGGCGCGTCGATGTAGAAGGGCGTGCCGAATGTGTGCAGCAGCCGGTCGACGGCGAGCGAGCGGCCGGGCGTCAATGGCACCTTGGCGGCGGCGATCGGGCCAAGCCCGGCATCGTCGACCGGCGCTTCGCGGAAGAAGATATAGGAGCGGTTCTGCCAGAGGATCTCGTCGACGCGGTCCGGGTGCGCCTTGAACCAGGCGCGGATCGACTGCATCGTCACCTTCGCCAGCGGTATTTCGCCGATCTCGCTCAAGATCTTGCCGGGCCCTGTGAAGCGCTGGCCGGACTTGGCGGCATAGGTGACGCGGCAAAGCCGGCCATCGGTCAGCTTCAGCCGCGCCGCGCCCTGGACATGGATGAAGAAGGCGTCGACCTTGTCGGCGAGCCAGGCGATCTCCAGCCCCTGGCCATCAAGCGCGCCGCGCTCGATGGCGGCGCGGTCGAAATACTCGGCCAATCCATCCGACGCCTGCCGGGCAAAAGCGAGATAGGGATCCATGCCGGACGGCCGGCTGGCGTCGTCGACGTCGACCAGATCGGCCGGGCGGGAGAGCAGCGGCACCGTGAAGCGGTCCGTCCGCACCGGCGAGGCCTCGGCCTCGGGCTCATAGAAGCCGGTGACGAGACCGGCGCCGCCGGTTTCCGCAGCGACATGGGCGGGAACGAAATGCCGTTCGAAGAAGGATCGCGCCTCGGACCGATTCGGCGCCGGAACGGCACGCGCCTCGCGATAGGCCTCGGCGAACGCGTCGAAGCCAACGCCGAGCGAGCCGGTGCGATAGGGTTTGGTCAGGACATGGAAGGCCGAGCGGCGGAACGCGGCATAGGCGACACAGTGGTCGTCCTCATCCCAGCCGGGCAGTTCGCCAAAGGTTTTTTCGCTGAAAAGGGAAGAGAGCGACACCGCCGCCGCCCGGGCTCAATCTTCTTCTTCGGTGGCGACGAGCTTCCAGTTCGGATCGCGCGAGCGCGTGTCGCGGGCAAAGGTCCAGACGTCCTTGACCTCGGCGACGGTTTCGGGGTCGCCGTCGATGACGGCGCCGGCCTTGTCGCGGGTCGCCGAAATCAGCTCGCTGACGATGCGCAGCGTGATGTGCGCCTCGCCGCCCTTCATCTCGGCCGCGACAATGTCGGCCTTGTCGATGCCGACGAAAGAGGACTGGATCTTCTCCGACTTCGCCTCGCGCTCGCCGATCGCGGCGACGAAACCGTCAAAGACCTCGCGCGACAGCAGGTTCTTCAGCGTCTTACGGTCGCCGTCGGCGTAGGCCATGACGATCATCTCGTAGGCCATCTTGGCGCCGTCGACAAAACCCTTCGGCTCGAAGGCCGGATCGGCGTCCTTGATCGTCCTCAGGCCCTTGTTGAGATCGGTGTCGGGCTTGGCGAAGGCATCGATGTCGGCATAGGCGTCGACGGCCGGTTCCCCCGGCGCCCGCTTGCGCGGCAGCGAAACGACATTCTCCGATTTCTGGGCTGCCTCCTGCTCGCGCGTGCGGCTCGCCGCATAGGGGTCAAAGGGCGGGCGCTCGCTGCCCGTGCGACGGCCCAGCACGTTGCGCAGCTGGAAAAAGATCACAACCGCCGCAATCAGAAAGAAAATCGTGCCGAAGTCGAAGAAACCCATATCGTCCGCCAATTCGATCCCTGTCCTGGCCGGACCGCCAGCCAGAGAGCGGGCCGTGGTCGCATAGCGTTCAACATCCAAAGCATATAGAACGCTAGGCGCAATCATTCAAATCAAAGGCAGGCATACCTATCTAACGGTTCCAGTACCAGCGGCGATTGCACGCTGGGCGGGAAAACACGGAAACGATCGGCCAAGACTTGCGTATTTCACTGCTTCCTTTGTTCCTTCTGGCGCTGCCGCTGCTGGAAATCGCCGGTTTCGTCGTTGTCGGCCGCCAGGTCGGCGCGCTGGCGACAGTCGGGCTTGTGCTGGCCTCGAGCATTGCCGGCAGCCTGCTTTTGCGACACCAGGGCTTCGGCGTGATGACGCGGGTGCGGGCCGAGATGGATGCTGGGCGCGACCCGAGCAGCCAGCTGGCGCATGGCGCCATGATCGTGCTGGCGGCGATCCTTCTGATCATTCCCGGCTTCATCACCGACATCCTCGCCATCCTGCTGCTCCTGCCGCCGGTGCGCGAGCTCGCCTGGCGGATGCTGAAGAGCCGCATCGTGCTGGCCACCAGCTTCAGCGGCGGGTTCCAGGCGCGGTCGCGCGGCAAGACCATCGATCTCGACGACAGCGACTATTCGCGCGCCGACGACTACAAGCGCGGTCCAGATCACAATTCGCCCTGGCGGCGTCTCAAGGACGACTAGAGCGGATTCCTGTCGGATAAGCGTGGGACACTTTTCGGACTCCGTCTTGGCTCACAGTGTGATCCCGCGCCGAGGCGGCAAACCTTGTCTTGTCATGCCGACCATGGTAGCGAACGCCCGATTTCAATCCGGTCAGCAAGGCTGCCCAGGCAAAAGGACAAAGGCTCATGGCCAGCAACGACGACGCGCCGACCGGCGCCGCAAACGGCAACAGCAACGCGCAGCCGACGCTCAACGTGCTCGCCCAGTATGTGAAGGACCTGTCGTTCGAGAGCCCCGGCGCGCCGAATTCGCTGCGCGGCCGCGACAAGGCCCCCGGCATCGCCATCAACGTCAATGTCAACGCCAATCCGCTCTCGGACAAGCAGTTCGACGTCAACCTGACGCTGAACGCCAAGGCTTCCTTCGACCAGGAAGTGCTGTTCAACGTCGAGCTGGTCTATGGCGGCGTCTTCGCCATCAGCGGCTTCCCGCAGGAGCACATGCTGCCGATCCTGTTCATCGAATGCCCGCGGCTTCTGTTCCCCTTCGCCCGCCAGATCATCGCCGAGGCAACCCGCAACGGCGGCTTCCCGCCGCTGATGCTCGACCCGATCGATTTTGCGCAGATGTTCCAGCAGAAGCTGGCCGAGGACCAGGCGGCGTCCAAGGTCAAGGTGAGCTGAGGCGGTTAGCTTCGTGGCTTTTGAAGAACCCGGCCTTTGTGCCGGGTTTTTTGTTTAGAACGTCGGAGATTCGCGACGACATCCGTTCCGTCGTCATCCTAGGGCGGAGCAAGGAGCGAAGCGACGCGGCGCAGACCCTGGGATCCATGCCGTTTCATCAAAGCGTTGCAGCGTTCCAGAATTCTGCACCGTTGCATCCACGGCAAAGGTCACGGCATGGATCCTCGGGTCAAGCCCGAGGATGACGAAGTGACAGGCGCATCTGCAAATCGCTCAGGGTGGAGCAAGGAGTGGGCGTTCAGCCCGCAGCAGCCACTTTCAGCCACAGCGCCTTTTCGCCGAGCGTGCCCACCAGGCCGGCATGCGCCGCGCGCTCGGCCTCGGTCAGGCGCGGCGGCAGGGCGATCGGCCGCGCGCCGATGGAGATGTCGATATCGGCCACCTCGCCGGCGCCGTTGACCTGCGCCGCCACCGCATCGAGGATCAGCGCCGCCTGCTTGCCGCCGATCAGCTCGATATAGACCTCGGCCAGCAATTCGGAGTCGAGCAGCGCGCCGTGCTTGGTGCGGTGGGTGTTGTCGATGCCGTAGCGGCGGCAGAGCGCGTCCAGCGAATTCGGGCCCATCGGATGCTTGCGGCGCGCCAGCGCCAGCGTGTCGACGACGCGACCAACATCGATGGCGGGATGACCCAGCCGGCCGAATTCGAGATTGAGGAAGCCGATGTCGAAATTGGCGTTGTGGGCGATCAGCTTGGCGCCGTCGGTAAAGGCCAGCCATTCCTCGGCGATTTCCGAAAAGATCGGCTTGCCGACCAGGTCGGCGGCGCTGATACCGTGCACGGCCTGCGCCTCGGCGTGGACCGCGCGCCCCTGCGGGTTGATGAATTTGTGGAAGGTGCGGCCGGTCGGGAAGCGGTTGACCAGCTCGACGCCGCCGAGCTCGATGATGCGGTCTTCGCGCATGTCGAGGCCGGTGGTTTCCGTATCGAAGATGATCTCGCGCATCGAATCAGTCCGCTCTAAGCGAGCAGAATCATCGACCGGAACAAAATGGCAATGGGCAATGCTGACAGGGGGGCGTCAGGAGCCAGCCTGGCCGGACTTATCCCCGGAGAGTTCGGCGATGATGGCGCCGACCGCGGCGCGCGCGGCGTCAAAGCCCTGGCCGGTGTCGACGATGAAATCGGCCTGGCGGCGTTTCTCGGCATCGGGAACCTGCTTGGCGAGGATCGCGGCCAGCTTTTCCTCGTTCATGCCGGGGCGCGCCAGCACGCGCGCGCGCTGGACTTCGGCCGGGGCGGTGACGACAACGACCTTGTCGACGCGGTCGCGGCCGCCGGTCTCGAACAGCAGGGGAATGTCGAGCACAGCGATCGGCGTGCCGGCGGCGCGCTGCCTGGCAAGGAATGCGTCGGCGTCGGCGCGGACCAGCGGGTGGACGATCGCTTCCAGCTGCTTCAAGGCCGCGGCGTCGCCGAGCACGCGCGCGCCGAGCTTGGCGCGATCCACCACGCCTGAACTGGCAGTGCCGGGAAAAGTCGCCTCGACAAGGGGGGCCGCCTTGCCGGCATAGAGGCGGTGCACGGTCTCGTCGGAATCATGCACCGGCACGCCGGCGTCGGCGAACATCTTCGCCGTCGTCGATTTGCCCATGCCGATCGATCCGGTGAGGCCGAGCACGATCATACCGCTACGCCTCCTCAATGGGCTTCGATATCGGCAACGATTATCCGCCTGAGCTCGGCGGTGACCTCGGGCCGCTTGCCGAACCAGCGTTCGAAGCCGGGCACCGCCTGGTGCAGCAGCATGCCGAGCCCGTCGACCGCCCACAGGCCGCGCGCCCTGGCGGCGGCGAGCAGCGGTGTTTCCAGCGGGACGTAGACGATGTCGGTGACGATGGCATGGGCAGGCAAAGCGGCCGGATCGGCGGACAGGCCTTCATTGCCATGCATGCCGAGTGCCGTGGTGTTGACGAGCAGGCCGGCATCGGCGAGCAGCTCGCCGGTGGCATCCGCGCCATGCGCGGAGACGCCGGCGCCAAAGCGGCGACTGAGTTCCTCGGCCCGCGCCAGCGTGCGGTTGACGATACGGATGTCGCTGACGCCGCGCTCTTTCAGCGCGTGGATGACCGCGCGCGACGCACCACCGGCGCCAAGCACCACGGCGGGGCCATTCGAAGCCCAGCCCGGCGCGTAATCGTCGAGATTGGCGGCGAAGCCGTGGGCATCGGTGTTGCCGCCCCACAATTTGTCGTCCTCGAACCAGAGCGTGTTGACGGCGCCGATCGCTTCGGCCGCCTCGTCGCGGCGCTCGACCAGAGCGAAGGCAGCCTCCTTGTGCGGGATGGTGACATTGCCGCCCTGGAAGCCATTGTCCCAAAGCCCTTTCAAGAAGGCGGCGAAATCGGCCGGCGCGACATCGATCGCCTGGTAGGTCCCGTCGATGCCGTATTTGGCCAGCCAGTGGCCATGGATTTTCGGCGAGCGCGAATGCGCGATCGGGTGGCCGGTGACGAAGGCCTTCTTCTCAGCCATCGATCGCTCCCAGCGCGCGCAGCTCTTTCAGCACCGGCAACAGCGGCAGGCCGACGATGGTGAAATAATCGCCTTCGATCTTTTCGAACAGCTGGATGCCTTCGCCCTCGATCTGATAGGCGCCGACGCTCGCCAGCGCCTTGGCGCCGACGCGCGCCAGATGCCGGCCGATGAAGGTGGGATCGAGCTTGCGCATGGTGAGGCTGGCGACGCCGACATGCCGCCACAGCACCTCGCCGTCGCGGGCAAGCACGGCGGCGCTGTTGAGCTGGTGGGTCTTGCCCGACAGCGCCAGAAGATGGCGGCGCGCGCCTTCCATGTCGGCCGGCTTGTGAAAGACCTCGTCGCCGAGCGACAGCGTCTGGTCGCAGCCGAGCACCAGCGCGCCCGGCCTGCGTTCGCTGACCTCGGTGGCCTTGGCCTCGGCAAGCACCAGCGCAACATCCTCCGGCGACACGCCGCTATCCTTGAGCGGCGCCTCGAGCGCGCGCTCGTCGACATCGGCCGGGACGGCTTCGATCTCGATGCCGGCATTGACGAGCATCGCCTTGCGGAATGGGCTGCCCGAAGCGAGGATGATTTTCTCGGTCATGATCTTTTCGCGCGGTAGCGTCCCGATTATCGGGGCATTGGGTTATCTGTTCTTCCCGCGCAGGGCAACGATCGCCGCCGCCGTTTCCTCGATCGAGCGGCGGCTGACGTCGATCATCGGCCAGCCGTGCCTTGTACAGATCTGGCGGGCGTAGGCGAGCTCCTCGTTGATCGCGGCGCGGTCGACATAGTCGGAGGGCACATAGGTGCTGGTGTTGCCGAGGATGCGGTTCTGGCGCACATGCGAGATGCGCTCGGCGGTGGCGATCAGGCCGACGATCAGCGGCGTCTTGGCGTTGACCAGGCTTTCCGGCACCGGCACGCCGAGCACGATCGGGATGTTGGCGGTCTTGATGCCGCGGTTGGCGAGATAGATGCTGGTCGGCGTCTTCGACGTGCGCGAGATGCCGATCAGCACGATGTCGGCGTCGTCCATATTGGCAGGCAGTTGCCCGTCATCATGCTCCATGGTGAAGTTCAACGCGTCGATGCGGCGGAAATATTCGGCGTCGAGCACGTGCTGGGCGCCGACGCGGCGACCGGCCGGCGTGCCGAGATAGGACTGGAAGACGGCGAGCACCGGCTCCAGCACGGAGACGCAAGGCAGGCCCATCGTCGCGCAGCGCTCATCGATGCCGCGCGCCAGCTTCTGGTCGACGACGGTGTAGAGGATGATGCCCGGTTCCTCCTCGATGTCCTCGAACACCTTGGCCACCTGCTTTTCGGTGCGGATGAGCGGATAGATGTGCTCGATGGCGCGCGCATCCTTGTATTGCGCTGAGGCGGCGCGGCCTGCTGCCAGCAGCGTCTCGCCGGTGGCATCCGAAATCAGGTGCAGGTGAAAGAAGCTTTGGGGTTTGTTCACAGGGGTCATTCCAGGCTGTGGGCGGCTGTGGATAAGGCGGGCTGGAAAACCAGGGCCGGCCGCAGCGACTGTATCAGAAGGCTGGTTGTCCACAATTCACCCTGCTGTCAGCTTCATCCGAGGGCTGGGGACAAAAATGGGGACGGTCTTTCTTGCCTTGATATCGTCCACAGGGCGAATGGCTTCGCGTAGGGTAGCAAGCCGCTGACTTCGCAACCGAATTTTGATCTGTCCCCAGAACTGTCCCTATCGTCCGGAGAAGCGCGCGACAATATGCTGACTGGCCTTTTCGAGCGCTTGGCGGGACAGGTCGCAACCACCACAACCAACAGACTCTTAGAATCAGAAGATTCTTTAAAAATAAGATATTTGATTAAAGGGAAGTCTGGAGAGGCAAGCGCCGAATGGCTGAGAAGCAGATCATGCTGGACGTCCTGAAGGGCAATACGGTCTCACCGCCGCCCATCTGGATGATGCGTCAGGCCGGCCGCTACCTGCCGGAGTATCGCGAGACCCGGAAGCGCGCCGGTTCCTTCCTCGATCTTTGCTACGACCCGGACCTTGCCGTGGAAGTGACGCTGCAGCCGATCGAGCGCTTCGGCTTCGATGCCTCGATCCTGTTCTCCGACATTCTTGTCGTGCCCAACGCGCTCGGTCGCGACGTCCGCTTCGAGGAGGGTAGAGGGCCGATGCTGACGCCGATCTCGGCTTCGGAGATTTGGGCTCTGGAAGGCAAAACGTTTCACGTGAATCTCGAACCGGTCTACGAGACGGTTCGCCGGCTGCGTGCCAAACTGCCGGACCAGACGACGCTGATCGGCTTCTGCGGCGCGCCGTGGACGGTGGCGACCTATATGATCGCCGGCCAGGGCACGCCGGACCAGGCGCCGGCTCGGCTTTTCGCCTATCGCGAGCCGGAGGCCTTTGCCCGGCTGCTGAAAGTGCTTGCCGACCATTCGGCCGCCTATCTCATCCGCCAGATCGAGGCCGGCGCCGACGTGGTGCAGATTTTCGACTCATGGTCGGGCGTGCTCGACGATTCGTCCTTCCAGGCTTTCTGCGTCGAGCCCGTCGCCGACATTGTCAGGCAGGTGAAGGCGGTGCATCCGGATGTGCCGGTCATCGGTTTCCCGAAAGGGGCAGGCGAGCGCTATCGCGACTACCGCGCGAAGACCGGGGTGACCGGGCTTGGCCTCGACTGGACCGTACCGCTCTCCATGGCGAAGGAGCTGCAGCGTGGCGGCGCCGTGCAGGGCAATCTCGATCCGCTCAGGCTGGTAGCCGGCGGCAAGGCGCTGGCCGAGGGCGTGGATGCCATCCTGAGGACGCTGGGCGGCGGGCCGCTGATCTTCAACCTTGGGCATGGCATCACGCCGGAGACGCCGATTGCGCATGTCGAGGCGATGGTGAAGCAGGTGCGGAGCGCGACACGCTGATGGCTGAGATGGAGAACACCAACAGCACCGGCCAGGCAATGAAGCGCATGGTGGTCGGCATCGCCGCTTTGGGCGTGCTGACCGCGCTGCTCTTTTTCGTGGCGCCGGACGGTTTCTACCTCTGGGCCAAGGCCATCCATGTCATCGCCGTCATCTCCTGGATGGCCGGCATGCTCTATCTGCCGCGGCTCTTCGTCTATCACGCCGATGCCGAGAAGGGGTCGGCGCAGTCGGAGACCTTCAAGGTGATGGAGCGCCGGCTGCTCAGGGCCATCATCAATCCGGCGATGACCGCGACCTGGGTCTTCGGCCTCTGGCTGGCGTGGAAGGGATTCGGTTTCCATGGCGGCTGGCTGCACGCCAAGATCGGCGCGGTGTTCCTGCTTTCGGCGTTGCATGGCTATCTCGCCGGCGCGGTGCGCAAATTCGCCGAGGACCGCAACGAAAAGCCGGCGCGCCACTGGCGGATCGTCAACGAGATCCCCACATTGCTGATGATCGTCATCGTCATCTTGGTCATCGTGAAGCCGTTCTGAGGCTTCCCACGACGGCGCAAAAGGCGGCTTGCTCTTTCAGACGACCGACGATAAAAGACGGGTCTTCCTTC
The DNA here is from genome assembly GCF_016756535.1 of Mesorhizobium sp. 131-2-1. Taxonomy (NCBI): domain Bacteria; kingdom Pseudomonadati; phylum Pseudomonadota; class Alphaproteobacteria; order Hyphomicrobiales; family Phyllobacteriaceae; genus Mesorhizobium; species Mesorhizobium sp. 131-2-1. The sequence goes on from NZ_AP023247.1 coordinate 844,183, forward strand.
CCGTCATGCGCCGCCCCATTTTTTCGCTTTCGGCCGCGCCCGGCATTTGTCGCATCCAGCCGATTTTTCTCCCCAAAGCCTACCCAGAGTCCATCTAATGCAAGAAATGAAACTCACCGAGTTCAAGAACAAGAAGCCGCCAGAGCTGATCGCTTATGCCGAATCGCTCGAGGTGGAGAACGCCAGCGTGATGCGCAAGCAGGAGCTGATGTTCGCGATCCTGAAGAAACTGGCCGCCCAGGACATCGAGATCATCGGCGACGGCGTGGTCGAGGTGCTGCAGGACGGTTTCGGCTTCCTGCGCTCGGCCAATGCAAACTACCTGCCAGGCCCGGACGACATCTATATTTCGCCGTCGCAGATCCGGCGCTTTTCGCTGAAGACCGGCGATACGGTCGAAGGACCGATCCGCAGTCCGAAGGAGGGCGAGCGCTATTTCGCGCTGCTCAAGGTCAACACGATCAATTTCGATGATCCGGAGAAGATCCGGCATAAGATCCACTTCGACAATTTGACGCCGCTCTATCCGACCAAGAGGCTGAAGATGGAGGTCGACAATCCGACTTCCAAGGACATCTCGCCGCGCGTCATCGACCTGGTGGCGCCGATCGGCAAGGGGCAGCGCGCGCTGATCAACGCGCAGCCGCGTACCGGCAAGACGGTTCTCATGCAGAACATCGCCCATTCGATCACCGCCAACCATCCGGAATGCTATCTGATCGTGCTGCTGATCGACGAGCGGCCGGAAGAAGTGACCGACATGCAGCGCTCGGTGAAGGGCGAAGTGATCTCCTCGACCTTCGACGAGCCGGCCGCCCGCCACGTGCAGGTCGCCGAAATGGTCATCGAGAAAGCGAAGCGACTGGTCGAGCACGGCCGCGACGTGGTGATCCTGCTTGATTCGATCACCCGCCTCGGCCGCGCCTACAACACCGTGGTGCCGTCATCCGGCAAGGTGCTGACCGGCGGTGTCGACGCCAACGCGCTGCAGCGCCCGAAGCGCTTCTTCGGTGCCGCCCGCAACATCGAGGAAGGCGGCTCGCTGACCATCATCGCCACTGCGCTGATCGATACCGGCAGCCGCATGGACGAAGTCATCTTCGAAGAGTTCAAGGGCACCGGCAACTGCGAAATCCAGCTCGACCGCAAGGTGGCCGACAAGCGCATCTATCCGGCCATGGACATCCTCAAGTCCGGTACCCGCAAGGAAGACCTGCTGGTGCCGCGCGCGGATCTGCAGAAGATCTTCGTGCTGCGCCGCATCCTGGCGCCGATGGGAACGACCGACGCGATCGAGTTCCTCATCGACAAGCTGAAGCAGACCAAGACCAACGCTGACTTCTTCGATTCGATGAATACGTGATTGGACAAGGCGGGGGAGCACCCCTCGCCTTCGTCTAATTTCGTCGCAACAGCCGCTCCAGTTCTTCCGGATCGGTCACCACCGGCAAGCAGACCTGCCCCGTGCAGAGCCAGGCGCCGGGCTTGTCGGTCGGCGGCAGGATCCCGCCCGGCAATGCCGGTCGATTCGCTTCCGTACCAACCTCAACGACAATGTCGACGCGGCGCGGGTCGGGATTCCGATTCGCAACCGGAACGAGGCTTGGACTCGCTGGATTGTCGATCATCACCAGCTTCAGCGGCTCGAGCGCCAGGGCGCAGGCATTGACGATGCCGGCCTGGCCATAGGCCTGTTGCGCGGCGCGGCCCATGGCGTGCTCCGCGGTCGTCCAGGCCTTTTGCTCGAGGTCGAGATTGCCGGAGACCGATGCCAGCCGGACCAAGGCCTCGATGACCTGGGCGGTGGCGGACGGGATCGCCTCATCGACATCGCCACGGATGCGGATCGGAACGTCGGCGCTGTCGGACGCGGTCAGGTAGTAGCCGGTGCCGTCCTTGTCGCGATGCCAACGGTCGAGCTGACCGGCGAACTGTCTGGCTCGTTCGATGTAGCTCGGTTCGCCGGTCGCCTCGAACAGGGCGATCGCGGCATTGGTCATGGCGGCGTAGTCGCTCGACAGCGCCGGGAACAATTTCCGGTCGCCGAGCATGGAATGCGGCAGGCGGCCGTCATGGCTCGCCTCGACGATGTGGGCGAAAGCCTGCGCGGCCGCCTCGATCCAGTCGGGCCGCTGCAAGGCACGGCCGGCTTCGGCAAGGGCCGTGATCATCAGGCCGTTCCAGTCGGTCAGCGCCTTGCCGTCGCGGCCGGGCCTGACGCGCTGTTCCCTGGCGGCCAGAAGCCTTTCCTTCAACGGGGCGAGCAAAGCACGCTCGACAATGCCTCGGCTTTGCTGGCCGACCGTTTGACAGATGATCGGCTTGCCCTCCCAGCCATGCGGGGCCGCGAGCTGGAAGTATTTGAAAAACATGCGTGAATCGTCACCGAGTGCCGTTTCGACGTCTTCCCGGCTCCAAGTGTAGAAGAGCCCCTCCTCGCCGTCGCTGTCGGCGTCGAGGCTGGCAGCGAAAGCGCCGCCTTCGGTGCGCATCTCGCGCAGCAGCCAGGTCACCGTGTCTTCGATTCGTATCCGGAACAAATCATTGCCGGTCGCCGCATGGGCCCAGTTGCACAGGCGAACGAGCTGGGCGTTGTCGTAGAGCATCTTCTCGAAATGCGGCACCAGCCATTCGGCATCGGTCGAATAGCGGCTCAATCCACCGCCGACGTGATCATAGATGCCGCCGGCCAGCATTGTCTCCAGGCTGAGCAGGACAGCGTCGCGATGCGAGGCACCCCCGTCGCGCAGCCACGACAGCCAGAGCGTCTGCATGAACGGCGCGTTGGGGAATTTCGGCGCGCCCCGCAGCCCGCCGAGATCGCGATCGATCATGCCGTCGATGCGGCCGGCAAGATCGCTGAGCGTGTCGCGGTCGAGCACGGCCTTGCCGTGGGCGCCGGCCAGTCGCGCCTCGACATGGCTGGTCAGGCCGTCGGCGCTCTGGCCGAGGCTCTCCTGCTTCTCCCGCCAGGCCTTGTCGACGGCTTCCATCACCTGGATGAAGCCCGGGCGACCGTAGCGCGCCTCGCGCGGAAAATAGGTGCCGCCCCAGAACGGTTTGCCTTCCGGGGTGAGGAACATGGTCAGCGGCCAACCGCCCTGCTCGCCCATCGCATGCAGCGCCGCCATATAGATCTGGTCGATGTCCGGCCGCTCCTCGCGATCGACCTTGATATTGACGAACAGCCGGTTCATGACGGCGGCAACGGCGTCGTTCTCGAAGCTTTCATGCGCCATGACATGGCACCAGTGGCAGGCGGCGTAGCCGATCGACAGCAGGATCGGGCGTCCGAGTTCCTTGGCTTCGGCGAGCGCCGCGGGCGACCAGCCCCGCCAATGCACCGGATTGTCACTGTGCTGCTGGAGGTAGGGGCTGGCTTCTTCGGCCAGCAGGTTTTGCGCGGGCAAGATCACGACGGCAAGCTCGGTTAACGAAGTTGCGCGGGAAGCTAGGGCGGTTCGGTAGAGCGGGCAAATGATTTCGGGCGATTCCATCGTAGCACTGTCCAGCGGGCGTCTGCCGGCCGGCATTGCCGTCATCCGTATCTCTGGTCCGAAGACTCGATTCGTAGTCGAAACGATTGCCGGATCCGCTGTTAAGGAGCGTCGTGCGGCCTATCGCAAGCTGACGGCCGCTGATGGATCGGTGATCGACCGCGGTTTGGTTCTGTTCTTGCCGGGACCCGGCAGTTTTACGGGCGAGGACATTGCCGAGTTCCAGGTTCATGGCGGCCGCGCCGTGGCGGCCAAGATGCTGGAGACGATCGCCGGCTTCGACGGCGTAAGACTTGCCGAACCCGGCGAGTTCACGCGCCGCGCCTTTCTCAACGGCAGGCTCGACCTGGTCGAAACCGAGGCGCTGGCCGATCTTGTCAACGCCGAGACCGAGGCGCAGCGGCGCTTTGCGGTGCGCAATGCCGAGGGAGCGCAAAGCCAGCTCTACGCCGGCTGGCGCCGGCGGCTGATCCATGCGCGGGCGATGATCGAGGCCGAGATCGACTTTGCCGATGAGGAAGACGTGCCCGGCTCCGTTTCGGAGACGGTTTGGTCGGATGTGCGGGCGATGATCGGCGAAATCGATCGCCATATCGATGGCTTCCGGTCGGCCGAGATCATCCGCGACGGGTTCGAGGTGGTTATCCTCGGCGCACCAAATGCTGGAAAGTCCAGCCTGTTCAACGCCCTCGCCCGGCGCGAGGCGGCGATCGTTACCGACGAGCCCGGGACGACGCGCGACTTGCTCGAAGTGGTTCTGGATCTCGACGGCATGCGGGTCCGGATCGTTGACACCGCCGGTCTGCGTGAGGCGGCGGGCAAGGTGGAAGCGATCGGCATCGAAAGGGCACGGACGAAGGCGGGTGGCGCCGACCTCCTGCTTCTGCTCGAAGATATGGCGGTGCCCGTCGATGCCGGCGCGGTGCCGTCCGATGCGCCATTGCTGAGGATCGGCACGAAGGCGGACCTGGTCGGAGACGGGCAGTTGGCTGCTCGCTCGGCGGTCTATGACGCGGTGATCTCGACCAGGGATGGCACCGGGCTGGCAGAATTGCTGGCCGAGATCGGCAACCGCGCGGCCGCGGCTGTCGGCGACATTGGCGATGTCCTGCCGTCGCGGCTGCGCCATGTCGAATTGCTCAGGGAGACGGAGGGCTTCCTGGCGGCGGCGCTGTCGGACCAGGGACAGGAACTGCGGGCTGAGGAGCTTCGTCTGGCTGCGGGTCGGCTCGGGCGAATCACCGGGGCGGTCGACGTGGAGGACCTGCTCGACGTCATCTTCTCGCAATTCTGCATCGGTAAATGACTCACGTGAAACATTGCCGGGCATCGTTCGATGTGGGTGACTCACGTGAAACACCGGGGCCGGACGCCGACAGGATTGTTTCACGTGAAACGACTCCGCCCTTACGTTCTTGACAGCGGTGCCGCGCAGGGACATGTCTCCGGCAACTTCAGGCTTTGGAATCGAAAAAATGAACGATCACTATGATGTGGTTGTGGTGGGCGGTGGCCATGCCGGCTGCGAGGCGGCAAGCGCTGCCGCGCGCGCCGGGGCCAAGACGGCGCTGGTGACACTGCGCTTCGACACGATCGGCGTCATGTCCTGCAATCCTGCGATCGGAGGTCTTGGCAAGGGACATCTGGTGCGCGAGATCGACGCGATGGACGGGCTGATGGGTCGCATCGCCGATGCGGCTGGCATCCAGTTCCGTTTGCTCAACCGCCGCAAGGGTCCGGCCGTGCGCGGTCCGCGCACGCAGGCCGACCGCAAGCTCTATCGGCTGGCCATGCAGGCCGCGATCCGTGAACAGGCCGATCTCGATGTGGTCGAGGGCGAGGTCCTGGATTTTGAGATCAATGACGGCCGTGTCTCGGCTGTGCTCCTCGCGGGCGATCGCAAGTTGGCCTGCGGCGCCGTGGTGCTGACCACCGGCACCTTCCTGCGCGGGTTGATCCATATCGGCGAAAGGAAGATCGTCGCCGGCCGCATGAACGAGCAGGCCAGCCTCGGCCTGTCGGCGACGATGAGCCGTGCTGGATTTGCGCTGGGTCGGCTCAAGACCGGCACGCCACCGCGGCTCGATGGCCGCACCATTGACTGGGCCTCGCTGGAAAGCCAAGCGGCGGATGAAGATCCAGTGCCGTTCTCGCTCATGACCGATGCCATCCAGAACCCGCAGATTCATTGCGGCATCACGCGCACGACGCCGGCGACGCATGAGCTGATCCGCGCCAATCTCGGCCGCTCGGCGATGTATTCCGGCTCGATTGAGGGCGTTGGACCGCGCTATTGCCCCTCCATCGAAGACAAGATCGTCAAATTCGGCGATCGTGAAGGCCATCAGATCTTTCTCGAGCCGGAAGGGCTCGACGACGACACCGTCTACCCGAACGGCATCTCGACTTCGCTGCCGGAAGACGTGCAACTCGACATCTTGAAGACGATCCCCGGCCTGGAACGGGCGACCATGCTGCAGCCGGGCTATGCCATCGAATACGATCACGTCGATCCGCGCGAATTGCTGCCTACGCTGGAGACGAAGCGGGTCGGCGGCCTGTTCCTCGCCGGGCAGATCAACGGCACGACCGGCTATGAAGAGGCCGGCGCGCAAGGTTTGCTTGCCGGGCTCAACGCCGCGCGCAAGGCAGCCGCGAGCGAGCAGATCGTGCTCAGCCGCACCGAAGCCTATATCGGCGTCATGGTTGACGACCTAACCAGCCGCGGCATTGCCGAGCCCTATCGCATGTTTACCTCGCGGGCCGAGTTCCGGCTTTCGCTGCGGGCCGACAATGCCGACGAGCGGCTGACGCCGATGGCGGACCGGCTAGGAATCGCTTCACCGGGGCGGATGCGGCGCTTCAACGACATGAACGAGGAGCTTGCAAAGGCGAGGGAGCTGACATCGAGCGTTCTCTTCACGCCTAACGAAGCGGCACGCCACGGGCTGGAGATCAACAGGGACGGCGTGCGCCGCTCCGCCTATGAACTGCTCGCCTATCCCGGTGTCGATCTGGCCTGGCTGGCCCGCATCGAGCCGCGCTTCGCGGCGATCGATGGCAAAACCGCCGAGCGTCTCGAAACGGAGGCGAAATATTCGGTCTATCTGGATCGCCAGCAAGCCGACGTGGCGCAGATCAGGCATGAGGAAGGCCGGCTGATCCCAGAGTCGCTTGATTTCGCCGATGTGCCCGGCCTGTCCAATGAGTTGAAGCAGAAGATGAAGACGCGGCAGCCGCGCTCCATCGCCGATGCGCAGCGCATGGAAGGGATGACGCCGGCGGCACTCGCAATCATCGTCGCGCATGTCCGCAACGCCGAGGCCGCCGCGCAGAGGCATGTCGCGTGAGCGCTGCCTCATGGGAGAGCCTGCAAGAAGCGGCAGGCCCGGTTTCACGTGAAACATTCGAACGCCTGGTAGCGTTCGAACAGGTCTTCTTGAAATGGAACCGCAGCATCAATCTTGCCGCGCCGTCGACGCTGGACGATGCCTGGCGCCGGCACATTCTGGACAGCGCCCAGCTCGCCCGAATCGAGCCCACGGCCAGGCGCTGGGTCGACCTCGGCTCGGGCGGCGGCTTTCCCGGCCTGGTGCTTGGTTTCCTGCTTGCCGAGCGCACGGGCGCCTCGATCGACCTGGTCGAAAGCAACCGCAAGAAGGCTTCGTTCCTGCAAGCCGTCATCGGCCAGTTCGGCCTGCCGGCGCGTGTGGTCGCGCGGCGCATCGACGACAGCTATCCGCTTGTTTTGGAACCGGAAATCGTAACCGCGCGGGCGCTTGCGGCGCTGCCGGCGCTGCTCGATCTGGCGGCGCCCTGGCTGACCAACGGGGCGCGCGCGCTCTTCCATAAAGGCCGGGATTACCGCGCCGAAGTGGAAGAAAGCACTCACCGCTGGGCCTTCGATCTGGTAGAACATCCAAGCATGACCGACCCCCACGGCGTCATCCTGGAAATAACCGATCTGCGACCGGCGAAACCGTAATGAATCACTGGCATCGACCCATGAAAACTGGACCGCGTATCATCACCGTCGCCAACCAGAAGGGCGGCGTCGGCAAGACGACGACGGCGATCAATCTGGCGACAGCGCTGGCCGCCATCGGCGAACAGGTGCTGATCGTCGACCTCGACCCGCAAGGCAATGCCAGCACCGGCCTTGGCATCGACCGCAAGGATCGCACCGTGTCGTCGTACGACGTGCTGACCGGCGAGTTGGAGCTGGAAGCGGCCGCCGTGCCGACGGCGGTGCCCGGCCTGTCCATCGTGCCGTCGACGCTCGACCTGCTCGGTATCGAGATGGAGATCGCCTCGGCGCCGGACCGGGTGCTCCGGTTGCGCAATGCGCTGCGCGCGGCGAGCGAACGTGCCGCGCCGTTCGGCTATGTGCTGATCGACTGCCCGCCATCGCTCAACCTTTTGACGTTGAATTCCATGGCGGCAGCCGATTCCGTTCTTGTGCCGCTGCAGTGCGAGTTCTTCGCGCTGGAAGGTCTCAGCCAATTGCTCGAGACGGTCGAGCAGGTGCGGCGCTCGATCAATCCGGATCTCACCATCCAGGGCATCGTGCTCACCATGTTCGACGGCCGCAACAACCTCGCCAACCAGGTGGTGCAGGACGTGCGGGCGCATATGGGTGACAAGGTCTACGAGACGATCATCCCGCGCAATGTCCGCGTTTCCGAAGCGCCGTCCTACGGCAAGCCGGCGATCCTCTACGACCTCAAATGCTCGGGCAGCCAGGCCTATCTGCAGCTCGCTTCCGAAGTGATCCGCCGCGAGCGCAAATTGCGCGCCGCTTGATGCCGCTCCCCTTTTGACGCCGATTCGATACCGAAACGATCTGGACAGATTATGAGTGAAGACCTTTCAAGAAAGAGACTTGGCCGTGGCCTTGCGGCGCTGATCGGCGAGATCGACCGTCCGGCAGTCCCGGAAAAGCAGAGCATGGCGGCCGACGGCAAGGTGCCGATCGAATTCGTCAGCCCCAATCCGAAGAACCCGCGCCGGCATTTCGGCGAAGCCGAGCTCACCGATCTGGCGCAGTCGATCCGCGAGCACGGCGTGGTGCAGCCGGTGGTGGCGCGGCCTTCGCCGACGCAGCCCGGCCGCTACGAGATCATCGCTGGTGAGCGGCGCTGGCGGGCGGCGCAGCGCGCCGGCCTGACCGAGCTGCCGATCATCGTGCGCGAGGTCAACGACCGCACGGCGCTGGAGCTGGCGATCATCGAGAACGTCCAGCGCGCCGACCTCAACCCGGTCGAGGAGGCGCAGGGCTATCAGCAATTGATCGACGAGCACGGCTATACCCAGGCCGATCTCGGCCAGGTGATCGGCAAGAGCCGCAGCCATGTCGCCAACACGCTGCGACTCCTGAAGCTGCCCAACGTCATCCACGACATGCTGGTCGACGGCGCGCTGTCGGCGGGGCATGCCCGCACGCTGGTGACGGCCGAGGATCCGGCCGGGCTGGCCAAGCGCATCGTCGAGGAAGGGCTTTCGGTGCGTCAGGCCGAAGCGCTGGCGCAGATGCCGGCAGGTCCGACGCCGGCCAAGGCAAAGAAGGCCGAGCCGGCTGAGAAGGACCCCGATACGCTGGCGCTGGAGAAGCTGCTCACCGATACGATCGGCATGATCGTCTCGATCGAGCACAAGGAGCGCGGCGGTACAATTCGCGTCAACTACCGGACGCTGGACCAGCTCGACGAGCTCTGCCGGCGGCTGAAAGACGAGCGGTAGGTCGTTGAGGCGGCAGGCTATTTAGCCGGCAAATAAACTTCAGGCTTAGGAACAAGCGAGCCTGATATATTGGTGATAGACTGTACAAAGGCCGGCGGCTCCGCCGGCCTTTTTCGTTGGCGGCGGCGATTGGCTATAGCGACAGACCAGACGGTTGCGAAGGAATTGGCAGTCATAGCCGTCTATGCCGCGACGCCAAGGCATAGCAACAGTTCGGAATTCTTTTCTGCCGCACTTTCTGGCAGTCGTCACGGCATGGCAACTGTGTTCATGCGAAGGCCGTTTTGTCTCGAATGATGGCATTGAGAGTGACTAGGAGCTTCCTTGCGACAGCGACGATGGCAAGTTTCTTCGATCCGGAGCGCGCGGCGAGCGCAGTGTAGAAAGTTCTGAAGCGATCGTTGGCGCGGATGGCGCCCAGCGCCGCCATGTAGAGGGCGCGGCGCACGCGCGGGCGGCCACCGCTGATCTTGCTCTTGCGCTTGGCCTTGCCGCTCTCGTTGTCGAGCGGGGCAAGGCCTGCAAGTGCCGCGATCGACTTGGGCGAGCGCCGGCCGAGCTCGGGCATGTGGGCCAGCAGCGAAAGCGCGGTGATGGTGGAGACGCCTGGTACAGAGACCATCAGCGTGTAGTCGAGAGCGGTGTCCTCGGCTTCGCGAATGGCTTTGGCAATCCGGCTTTCGAGTGCATCGATGCGTGTGTCGAAGTCGGCGATCAGACTTTCAGTCTCGGTTATGACGTCCTCATCGAAGGCCTCGCTGAGATATCTCTTCAACCTTGCCCGGATCTCAACAAGATGGTCGCGGTGGCGGGCAAGCGACTGAAGGCGTTCGCCTTTCTCGCAAGGTGCCGCCTCGGCCGCAGGCTGGTAGCGACGACCGTAGCTGCTCAGCATCCGGGCATCGAGACGATCGGTCTTGGCGCGCTGGGTCGCCGACTTCGCGTAGTGGTGGGTGTGCGCCGGATTGTGCCGCGAGAACGCAATGCCGGCCTTGCCCAGCGCATGGCGCAGCAGCCGGTCATGGACCCCGGTCGCCTCCATGACAACGAAGTCACGACCAGCGCAAAGGCCTGCCACATAGGCTTCTATCGCTTCAGCCTGGTTGGCGATCCGCTGGTAGCGGCCGCTTGCCTCATCAAAGAAGTCGAGCCTCGCTTTGGAGATGTCGCAGCCGACATAGTTCTGCACTATCATGGCCATGCCTCTTCCTGTGGTGCGGGGTCTGCTGAAGACAGCCCCGTGCAACTGTTCAGGTTGATGGTTCATTGGTGGGAAGGGACCGAGCCATGCCGCGGCCTGTCCTCGAAGGGACGACCAGGATCCTCTCGGCCTCCTTCCCACTTCAACCATAGCACTGAGCAAACACACAGGATCCTCGGGTCAAGCCCGAGGATGACGACGCTTTTGACGGACAGGCGCCCCACCTATGGTCTACCGACAATCCCCCTCTGCGAGCCGAGAAGGGGGAGATCGATCAATCGCAGCCGCGCAGCTTGCCGGCGCCTCGGACAGATCGGTCTTTGCGGGACTGTGGCACCTCGGCCCCGACGGGTTCCGCGTCGGAGCCCTCGGCTTGACAGTACAGGCTAACGGCGTACCCTCTTTTAGGTACAACTAAAATTATGCCCTAGCGTGCCGGTCAGTCGCGGTGAGGGCTATCTGCCGTTCCTGCAAGATTCGTGAATGGCACCGCCTCGCCTTACCGATATGCCGATGCGCCTGATTTGGGAGGTGTAAATGGCAGTCAGTTGGCAGTTGTCCGGTAGTTACTTCGAAAATTGCAGCTGCGATGTCGTGTGTCCTTGCCTGCTGTCCACCAACGCGCAGCTGACTTCGAAGCCGACGAGAGGCGTTTGCGACGTCGGTTTGGTCTTCCATATCGACAAGGGCACCTACGGCGACGTTCGCTTGGATGGGCTCAGTGTCGCATTGGTTGCGCACACACCGGGTCCGATGGCGGAAGGCAACTGGACGGCTGCCGCCTATATCGACGAACGGGCCGATGACAGCCAAACAGAGGCGCTGGGCGCGATCTTCACCGGCGCCGCCGGCGGCCCCATGGCGGTGTTGGCACCCATGATCGGCACGAACCTCGGCGCCAAGAAGGTGCCGATAAACTACCGGATAGACGGCAAGAAGCGGTCGGCGGAGATTGCGGGCGTCATGCAGATGGCGGTCGAGCCGCTGCCGACAATGCGCGAGGATGGTGAGATGTGGGCAGCCACCGGCCATCCCGTCAACCCCGACTGGCTCGGCATGGCGATGGGGGTCGAAGGCAGCACATTCAGCGACCATGGCATGAGCTGGGATAATTCCCGCCGAAACGGGCACTACGCTCCGATCAATTGGTCCGGCCAGCATTAGCCCTTGCCCCGCACAGTCGGAACGGGCTCGCCGATGATGCTGACGCTGCAGCGAAACATTATTCTCGTGCTGCTGATCGCGGCCGCCGCGGCGGCGTGGACCCTGCTTGTCTGGCAGCGGATGGGCATGGACGCGGGCATGCCGATGGACATGTACTCGCCCACCATGGGCATGAGGGCGTCGCTGTTTCTTGCCGTCTGGATGATCATGATGGTCGCCATGATGTTTCCGACGGCCGCGCCCATGATCCTGATGTTTCACCAGGTCCAGAGCGGCAAACGGGGCCGCGGCGAGACCTTTATCTCGACCTGGGCGTTCGTGGCCGGGTACATGCTGGTTTGGGCCGTGATGGGCGTTCTCGCCTTTGCCGGCGCGGCGGGGGCGGAGACGCTTGCCGGGCATGTGGGATTGTCCACGGCGACGGCGGCGCGCATCGGCGGTGCGCTGCTGATGTTTGCGGGCGCTTACCAACTCTCGCCACTGAAGGATTTGTGCCTGGCCAAATGCCGCACGCCGATCGGTTTCATCCTGACCTCATGGCGCGATGGTCAATGGGGCGCGGTCCGGATGGGCCTGCAGCATGGACTTCTTTGCCTGGGCTGCTGCTGGCTTTTGTTTCTCGCCCTTTTTCCGCTCGGGATCATGAACGTCGCCGCAATGGCTGTGGTCACCCTCCTGATCTTTGTTGAAAAGACCCTTCCGGCCGGAGAGCGGATAGCAAAGGTGTCGGGGGTCCCCTTGCTGCTTTACGGCGCGGTGGTGCTGGTCTTTCCGCAGGCGCTGCCGACCTTTCAGGCGCCGAACGGAATGATCATGAATTGAACCCATGGAAGGCAGCTAGCGCTGCCCAAGCCTTGCGCTCTCCACCACGATGCCAAGCAGGGCCTGGCGCGCCAACGCTTCGGACAGGTCCGGCCTCCGGCGGGTCTGCAGCACGGCGGTCTGCAATCGGTTCAGCGCCCGGCCGAGCGCCTCGACGTTCCAGCGCTCCAGCGCCTTCTCCACCAGCTTGCGCCGCGAGAAGAAGACCGGCGGGCGTGCCGCCGCGACGACCGAGGCTGCGTTGCGGCCGCCGCTCTCCATCTGGCCGCGCATCGCCTGGATCGCCTGCAATTGGCGCATCGCCGAGGACAGCACCAGGAACGGATGCCCGCCCGACTGGCAGTGGCGGGTGAACGCGATGTCGAAGTCGGCAATCTTGCCATCGAGCAGCGCGTCGACGGCATCGTCGAAGGAGGCGCCGGAAACATCGCCCGACGTTGCCCTGACATCGTCGAGGCCGATCTCCTTGAGGCCGTGCGCGTAGAGCACCAGCTTCTCGATCTCGCCGCGCGAGGCCAGCCGGTCGCCGCCGAGATTGCGGCGTAGCGCCTGGCGCGCCTCCAGCGTCATCGACATGCCGGCCTTGCGCAATTCGTCGTCGATGACGGTATCGATGTCCCTCGCCTCGTCCGCATAACAGGGCAGGGCAATGGCGTTGCCGGCGGCCTCGACAATGGCGCGCAGGCCGGTGCCCTTCTTCAGGTCGCCGGCCTCGATGAGGATGATCGCGTCCCGCGCGGGCTCCGTTGTCAGCGCCTTGACGTCTTCGGCCAGCGCCTTCTGCCCGCTGGCATTGCGCACCCAGAGCAGCCGCCGATCGGAAAACATCGGCACGGTGCGTGCCTCGTCGAGCAGGCGGCCTTCGTCGCGGTCCACCTCCGAGCTATCCAACCGGACCACCGAGAACGGATCGTCGAGCGGCAGGCCGGTCTTGCCGGCAAAGGCCTTGGCGCGCTCGGCGACCAGCCCGCGATCGGGACCGTAGAGCAGGACGATCGAAATGCGCGGATCAGGCTTCGCGAGCCACGAATCGACCTCGTATCCTTTCTTCTGTGCCATGCGGGGTGGTTAGCATGGGGCGGGGACGGAGTGAACGGATAAGCGGCCCGTGCCTGATTCCCCGGGAGCATTTGTCCCGCCAACGTGTCAGCACTTGGCTCCGTGGTCCGACCGACGCGTCGTCATCCTCGGGCTTGACCCGAGGATCCATGCCGTGACCACCGCCGTGGAATGCAACCGATCAGATTCTGCACCGTCGCGACGCCTAACCGTAATGGCATGGATTCTAGGGTCTGCGCGCGTCGCTCCGCTCCTTGCTCCGCCCTAGAATGACGACGGAAGGGTGACGTTCTTTGCGCTAGCTTTTGGCGAAAGCCGAGACGGAGAGGAGAGCGCCATCCGCATGTTCGCCCGAAACCGGACGAAGCGTCGATTGCGAGCTGTTGCGCCCAAAGTGCTACTGCCATTCGCCAAGTTGCGCGGCGGGCGAAAAGATCGACAAGAAATTTCGCCGCCATATCTGCATCTTGTCGCCAACGCGCCGCATCGGCCTTGATGGACCGAGAAACCCGGGGGACGGCCCGTCATCTGGCCGATGAATTGGCGGCGCGGATGTGCAAGTATCGCACCGGCAACATTGGAGGACGAAGGTCATGGCCGATGCTGGAATGTTGCGGTTCCACGTTCCCGAGCCGGAGGTGCGGCCGGGCGGGACGCCCGATTTCTCCAATGTGACCATCCCCAAGGCCGGATCGGCGCCGCGGCCGGAGATCGATGTCGATCCGCGCACCATCCGCGACATGGCGTTCTCGATTATCCGCGTGCTCAATCGCGACGGCGAGGCGGTCGGGCCGTGGGCCGGGCTGCTTTCCGACCAGGAATTGCTCGAAGGCCTGCGCCATATGATGACGCTGCGCACCTTCGACCAGCGCATGCAGATGGCGCAGCGGCAAGGCAAGACCTCGTTCTACATGCAGCATCTCGGCGAGGAAGCGGTAAGCTGCGCCTTCCGCAAGGCGCTGGCCAAGGGCGATATGAACTTCCCGACCTATCGGCAGGCCGGCCTGCTCATCGCCGACGGCTATCCGATGGTCACGATGATGAACCAGATCTATTCCAACGAGGCCGATCCGCTGAAGGGCCGGCAATTGCCGATCATGTACTCGTCGAAGGAGCACGGCTTCTTCTCGATCTCCGGCAATTTGGCGACGCAGTATATCCAGGCCGTGGGCTGGGCGATGGCCTCGGCGATCTCCAACGATTCGCGCATCGCCGCCGCCTGGATCGGCGACGGCTCGACGGCGGAGTCCGATTTTCATGCAGCCCTTGTGTTCGCCTCGACCTACAAGGCGCCGGTGGTGCTCAATGTTGTCAACAACCAGTGGGCGATCTCGACCTTCCAGGGCATTGCGCGCGGCGGCTCCGGCACTTTCGCGGCGCGCGGCCTCGGCTTCGGTATCCCCTCGCTGCGTGTCGACGGCAACGACTATCTCGCCGTCCACGCGGTGGCGAAGTGGGCGATCGAGCGGGCGCGCCGCAATCTCGGGCCGACGCTGGTCGAATATGTCACCTACCGCGTCGGCGCCCATTCGAGCTCGGACGATCCGTCCGCTTATCGGCCAAAGACCGAATCCGACGCCTGGCCGCTCGGCGATCCGATCGTGCGGCTGAAGAACCACCTCATCCAGCGCGGCTCATGGTCGGACGAACGCCATGCCCAGGCCGAAGCCGAAATCCTCGAGACGGTGATCGCGGCGCAGAAGGAGGCCGAGAGCCACGGCACGCTGCATGCCGGCGGCAAGCCCTCGACGCGCGACATGTTCGAGGGCGTCTATGCCGAGATGCCACCGCATCTCAGGCGCCAGCGCCAGCAGGCGGGGGTCTGACCATGCCAAGACGGACGATGATCGAGGCGATCCGCGACGCCATGGACGTGTCGATGGGGCGCGACGAACGCGTCGTCGTGTTCGGCGAGGATGTCGGCTTCTTCGGCGGCGTCTTCCGCTGCACGCAAGGCCTGCAGGCCAAATACGGCAAGAGCCGCTGCTTCGATGCGCCGATCAGCGAGGCCGGCATCGTCGGCGCAGCGATCGGCATGGCCGCCTATGGGCTGAAGCCCTGCGTCGAGGTGCAGTTCGCCGACTATGTCTATCCGGCCTATGACCAGATCGTCTCGGAAGCGGCGCGGCTGCGCTATCGCTCGAACGGCGATTTCACCTGTCCGATCGTGGTCCGCATGCCGACCGGCGGCGGCATTTTCGGCGGCCAGACGCACAGCCAGAGCCCGGAAGCGCTGTTCACCCACGTCTCCGGCCTGAAAGTGGTCGTGCCGTCCAATCCGGCCGACGCCAAGGGCCTGCTGATCGCGGCGATCGAGGATCCGGACCCGGTGATCTTCCTCGAGCCGAAGCGGCTCTACAACGGTCCGTTCGACGGCCATCACGACCGCCCAGTGACGCCCTGGTCGAAGCATGATCTGGGCGAGGTCGCCGACGGCCACTACACGATCCCGCTCGGCAAGGCGGCGATCCGCAGGCAGGGCTCGGCGGTCACCGTGCTCGCCTATGGCACGATGGTCTATGTCGCCGAGGCGGCGGCCGCGGAAACCGGCATCGATGCCGAGATCATCGATCTGAGGACGCTGCTGCCGCTCGATCTCGACACAATCGTCGCTTCGGTGACGAAGACCGGGCGCTGCGTGGTGGTGCACGAAGCGACGCTGACATCCGGCTTCGGCGCCGAGCTCTCGGCGCTGGTGCAGGAGCACTGCTTCTATCACCTGGAAGCGCCGGTGGCGCGGGTCGCCGGCTGGGACACGCCCTATCCGCATGCGCAGGAGTGGGACTATTTCCCCGGGCCCGCCCGTGTCGGACGCGCGCTCGTCGAAACACTCGAAGCTTGAAGAGGGGAGGCTGACCATGGGCGAGCACGTCATCAAGCTGCCGGATGTCGGTGAAGGCGTCGCCGAGGCCGAACTGGTCGAATGGCATGTGAAGGTCGGCGACCTCGTGCGCGAGGACATGGTGCTGGCCGCGGTGATGACCGACAAGGCGACCGTCGAGATTCCCTCGCCGGTCGACGGCGAGATCCTGTGGCTGGGCGCCGAGATCGGCGACACGGTGGCGATCGGCTCGCCGATCGTGCGGCTGAAGGTTGCCGGCGAAGGCAATGTGAAGCCGCAGAGCGGCCCGGCGGAAGAGGGCATCAAGGCCGAGCCTCCGACTAAGCTCGCAACGCCGAAGCCCGAGACCGCGCCGGCGAGTCCGAAAGTGGCGCCCAAGGCGAGCGAAGCAAAAGCGAAGCCGGCGTCGTCTCCGGTGAATGGCGCGGCGCGGGCTTTCGTCTCCGGCGCGCCGCGCCCGGAAGGCGAAAAGCCCCTGGCCTCGCCCGCCGTCCGGCTGCGCGCCAAGGAAGCGGGCATTGATCTGCGGCAGGTCGCGGGCTCCGGCCCGGCCGGCCGCATCAGCCATGAGGACATCAAGGCTTTCCTGGCGCGCGGACCGCAGGTCGCGAAAGTGTCCGGTCTTGCCCGCAAGGACAATGTCGAGGACATCAAGGTCATCGGGCTCAGGCGCAAGATCGCCGAGAAGATGGCGCTCGCCAAATCGCGCATCCCGCACATCACCTATGTCGAGGAGATCGATGTCACCGCGCTGGAGGAGCTGCGCGCGACGCTGAACAAAGAGAAACGGCAAGACCGGCCGAAGCTGACGCTGCTGCCGTTCCTGATGCGGGCGATGGTCAAGGCGATCGCCGACCAGCCTGGCATCAATGCGATCTTCGACGATGAGGCCGGGATCATCCACCAGCATGGCGGCGTCCACATCGGCATCGCCGCGCAGACGCCATCCGGGCTGGTGGTGCCGGTGGTCAAGCATGCCGAGGCGCGCGACCTGTGGGAATGCGGCGCCGAGGTCAACAGGCTGGCCGAGGCGGCGAAGTCGGGCACGGCGACACGCGACGAGCTGTCCGGCTCGACCATCACCATCACCTCGCTCGGCGCCATGGGCGGCGTGGCGACGACGCCGGTGATCAACTATCCGGAAGTGGCGATCGTCGGCGTCAACAAGATGATGGTGAGGCCGGTGTGGGACGGCACCCAGTTCATCCCGCGCAAGATGATGAACCTGTCGTCCAGCTTCGACCATCGCGTCATCGACGGCTGGGATGCCGCGGTCTTCGTGCAGCGGATCAAGACGCTGCTGGAGACGCCGGCGCTGATTTTCGTGGATTGATGCGATGGGGTCGATCTCGAGGCGCGAAAACGATCGCCGCAAGATGCCGGCGTCGGTATGTGGGCTCCCCCTTCTCCCCTTGTGGGAGAAGGTGTCGCCGAAGGCGACGGATGAGGGGTGCTCCAGGGAACGCCAGCGTCTCACTCCGCTGGAACACCCCTCATCCGTCTCGGCGCTATCGCGCCGATCCACCTTCTCCCACAAGGGGAGAAGGAAAAGGCGCGCCTTCGCCTCCGCCGAAAGGAAGCAGTCGACATGAAAGAGATCTCCTGCAAGCTGCTCGTTATCGGCGCCGGGCCCGGCGGCTATGTCTGCGCGATCCGCGCCGGCCAGCTTGGCGTCGACACGGTGATCGTCGAGGCCGGCAAGCCGGGCGGCACCTGCCTCAATGTCGGCTGCATTCCGTCCAAGGCGCTGATCCATGCGGCGGAGGAATTCGAGAAGGTGGCGCATATGGCCGGCGGCAAGAGCCCGCTCGGCATTGCGGTCGCGGCACCGACGCTCGATCTGGCGCGCACGGTGACCTGGAAGGACGGAATCGTTAGTCGGCTGAACAGTGGCGTCGCCGGATTGCTGAAGAAGGCCAGGGTCAAGACCGTGCAGGGCTGGGCGACGTTCCGAGACGGCAAGACCGTCGACGTTGAGACCGAGACCGGGACGCAGGTGATCCGCGCCGAGACGGTGGTGATCGCGACCGGCTCGGCGCCGGTTGAACTGCCCTTCCTGCGGTTCGGCGGCCCGGTGATCTCGTCCACCGAGGCGCTGGCGCTCGGCGACGTGCCGAAGAAGTTCGCGGTCGTCGGTGGCGGCTATATCGGGCTGGAGCTCGGCATGGCCTTCGCGAAAATGGGCGCCAAGGTTACAGTCGTTGAGGCGCTGCCGCGTGTGCTGGCGCAATACGATGCCGAGCTGACCCGGCCGGTGGTGAAGCGGCTCGGCGAGCTCGGCGTCGAGGTGATGACGGGCGCCAAGGCCAGGGGGCTGTCGACCAAAGGCGATGCGCTGCTGGTCGAGACATCGGACGGCAAGAGTGCCAAGGTCGCCGCCGACAGGATCCTGGTCACCGTCGGCCGCAAGCCGATGACCGAGGGCTGGGGGCTTGAGCAGATCGACCTCGACATGGCGGGAAAATTCATCCGCATCGACGAGCAGTGCCGCACCTCGATGCGTGGCATCTTCGCCATTGGCGACGTCACCGGCGAGCCGATGTTGGCGCATCGGGCGATGGCGCAGGGCGAGATGGTGGCCGAGATCGTCGCCGGCCACAAAAGAAGCTGGGACAAGCGCGCAATTCCCGCCATCTGCTTCACCGATCCGGAGCTTGTCACAGCCGGTCTGTCACCGGACGAGGCGAAGGGTCTCGCCGGCGAGATCAAGATCGGGTTGTTCCCGTTCGCCGCCAACGGCCGCGCCATGACCAAGCAAGGCGAGGATGGCTTCGTTCGGGTTGTGGCTCGCGCCGACAATCATCTGGTGCTGGGCATCCAGGCGGTCGGGCAGGGCGTGTCGGAACTGTCGGCCGCGTTCGGCCTGGCGCTGGAAATGGGGGCGCGGCTGGAGGATATCGCCGGCACCATCCACGCCCATCCGACGCAGGGCGAAGGTTTCCAGGAAGCGGCGCTCAAGGCGCTGGGGCACGCGCTGCATATTTAGAGCACCCTGCCCCTTGTGGGACGCAAGGGGAGAGGAACAGTGCGAACCACCAGGCTCCTCCTTTCCACTCCCTCCGGAGGGGGAGAGGTGGCGCTGCGAAGCAGCGACGGAGTGGGGGAAGCCGGTCCTCAAATGCGGCGGCGCTGACAACTCTCTGGGCCTCAATCAAGGCGAGATATCGCCCGGCTTGAATAGCAACGCCGGCGCAGGTCGACCCCCACTCCGTCGAGCTTCGCTCGACACCTCTCCCCCGATCGACGGGGGAGAGGAGAGGCGCGAACCTATTCCGGCCGGCTCCCATCCTTCTCCCACAAGGGGGAAGGATGAGGGTACAGCTCAACCCGCCAGCCGGCTTTCCATCTCGTGCTGCGCGTAGGCGCGGCCGAAGCGGTTGGCGAGGAAGGTGTCGAGCGCGATGTCCTCCTGCCTGACAAAGCCCCTGGCCGGCCGGCTGCCGTCGGCCAGCATGTCGAGCACGGCGCAGATGCCGGAGGCGGTGGTGATCTGGATGGCGCTGCGCACCAAAGTGCCGACACGCTTCGAATAGATCTTGTTGGCGTAGGTTTCCTGCAGCAGGCGGCCGTTCTTGCGGCCAGAGACGGTGACGAAGACGATGACCACGTCCTGCAGCGTCGCCGGCAGGGCGCTCTCGAAAATGTCCTTCAGCACATCGCGGCGGTGGCGCAGGCCGAGATCGTTGAGCAGCGCCTTCATGATCGCGGCGTGGCCGGGATAGCGAATGGTGCGGTAGTTAAGCGTGCGCACCTTGCCTTTCAGTGTCTCGGCCAAAGTGCCCAGCCCGCCCGAGGTGTTGAAGGCCTCGTAGGTGACGCCGTCGAGCGAGAACTCCTCGCGCTCCTCCAGCGGCGGCACCTCGATCAGTTCGCCCTCGACGATCGCCTCGCAGGGCTCGCAATATTCGTTGATGACGCCGTCGGTGCTCCAGGTCAGGTTGTAGTTCAGCGCGTTGGACGGGTACTGCGGCAGCGCGCCGACGCGCATGCGCACGCTTTCCAGCGTGTCGAAACGGCTGGCGAGGTCGTTGGCGACGATCGAGATGAAGCCCGGCGCCAGCCCGCATTGCGGGATGAAAGCGCTCCTGGCGTCCCGCGCCAGCTCCTTGACCCGGCGGGTGCTGACGACATCCTCGGTGAGGTCGAGATAGTGCACGCCGGTGGCGGCGGCCGCCTCGGCGATGCGCGTGGTGAGATGGAAGGGGGCGGCGCTCAGCACGGAGAACTTGCCGGCGAGTGCGGCTTCAAGCACGCCCGGCGCGGCGATGTCGAGCTCCATGGTCTCGACGCCGGCGGGGAGTTCAGCCGCGGCAAGCTGCGCCGCAGCGCGGTCGACGAGGGTAACGTGATAGTCGCCCGTGGATGCGAGCATCTCGGCGATGGTCGAGCCGATCTTGCCGGCGCCGACGACAACAATGTTCTTCATGATCAATACCCCTGCCAATTCGAGTTGCGCAATTCCGGACGGCCTCTTCACACTTTTCCTGGAATTGCTCGAGTGTTGATGGGAATCATCGCAGCTTGCCTGTCGAAAGGAAGCGTGGAATTGTACGAAACGAAACCGTCTTCTGAACGATACGCCGAAAGGTTTCGTCGAAATGATCAGTGACGCCGAACAAGCCCTGCTTTCGCTGCTGCGCGCCAACGCGCGCGCCTCGACCGCCGAGCTCGCGAGGCAACTTGGCGTGTCGCGCACCACGGTGCAGAGCCGGATCGAGCGACTGGAACAGCGCGGCATCATTGCCGGCTATGGCGTGAGGCTGTCGCCGGACTATGAGCAGGGGCTGGTGAGGGCGCATGTGCTGCTCACCGTCACGCCGAAGCTCGCCGACAAGGTGGTGCGCGCCTTACAGGCGCTGCCGCCGGTCAGGACGCTGCATTCGGTGAGCGGCAATTTCGACATGATCGTCATCGTCGACGCGCCGTCGATCCGCGATCTCGACACGCTGCTCGACCAGATCGGGGCGATGGAGGGGGTCGAGCGAACGTCGTCGTCGATTATCTTGTCGACACGGATCGATCGGTGAAGCTGCCGATCTCCCCCCTTGCGGGGGAGATGGCCGGCAGGCCGGAGGGGGGTGTGAAGGAATGCTACCCTTGGCTTTTTTCGTACACCGCCGCAGCTTGTGGTTAGTCAGGAGAGGTCGGCGGGCCAGCCCCCCCTCTGCCTTGCCAGGCATCTCCCCCGCAAGGGGGGAGATCGGACGTCGCGTCGGCTTTCGCCAATCGCCGGAGTCGCGTTCTGAGCGAACCAGTTACACCTAAGCCCGCCGCCGCTCCGGCCCATTGTCCAGCCAGGCGACATCCTCCGCCGTCAGCGCGATACCCAGCGCCTTGAGGCTGTCCTCCAGCTCGTCCAGCGTGCGTGGGCCGATCAGCGGGACCGACGGGAAGGGCTGCGCCAGCACATAGGCGAGCGCGACATGGATCGGGCTTTTGCCAAGACGGTTGGCGAGCTCGATGGCGCGGTCGCGGCGGCCGAAATTCTTTTCGGAATACCAGACCCGCACCAATTCCTCGTTGTCGGTCCGGTCGCGGCCGGCGCGATCGGTGAAGAAGCCGCGGCCCTGGCTCGACCAGGCGAAATTCGGCATCTGCCTCGCCGTCAGCCAGGCCTTCCAGTCGTCGGTGGACGAGGTGACGCAGCCGGCCCAGATCGGTTCCAGCATCTCGGCCAGCGAGAAGTTGTTGGAAAGCGCGCCGGGCTTCTGCTTGCCGGTGCGCTCGGCATAGGCGATCGCCTCGTCCATGCGCTCCATGGTCCAGTTCGAGCCGCCGAACGGGCCGCGGATGCGGCCGGCCTTGACCTCTGCGTCCATGGCGTCGACGAACTCGCCGACCGGCACGTCCGGATTGTCGCGGTGCATGAAGTAGATGTCGACATGGTCGGTCTGCAGCCGGTCGAGCGACTGGGCGAGCTGCTTGCCGATCACGTCGGGATAGCAGAGCGGCGAATGCGCCCCCTTGCCGATCACCACCGACTGCTCGCGCACGCCGCGGTTCCTCAGCCATTGCCCAAGCAGGGTCTCGGTATAGCCGGCGCCGTAGATATAGCCGGTGTCGAACAGATTGCCGCCGGCCTCGAAGAAGGCGTCGAGCAGGATCGAGCCCGAAGAGAAAGTCCGGAAATCCTCGAAGCCGAGCGCCAGTACGGACACCGGCTTCGGCAGGCCGGGGATGGCGCGCTTGCCGATGGCCCTGCCGTCTGTGCGCAGCGGCCGGCCGGCGATGGTGTTGAGGCGCTTAGCCGGCTTCTCGATCTCGTATTCGAGCCCGACCGCGGTGCGCCATCTGTCGAGAACGCGCAGCGTGCCGAGGCTGTCGGCCCAGGACATGCCCGGCCAGGCGAATTCCGGGCGGCCGGCGAGGATCGCCTCGCCGGCGCCGTCGACCTCGAAGGAATAGACGTGGCGCGTCTCGTTGACGCTGATGGTCTCGCGTGCGCCGCCGGACCGGATCAGGTCGATCCGGCCCGGCCCGACGTCGCGGTTGCCACCGGCGAACCAGAAGTCCGGCACCTCGATGTGACCCTTGGTGCCGAAAATGCGCAGCACATTGTCCTGGTTGAGCGAAATGCTGCAGGAGAGCTCGGCGACGATGCCGCCGGCAAAATGCAGCAGCGCCGAGGCCCACTCGTCGACGCCGGACTGGCCGAGGTGGGCGGCGCCCACCACCTTGTCGGGCTCGGCGAAGGGTAGCCCAGTCGCCGCGCCGGCGATCAGCCGCGCCATCGACACCGGATAGCCGCCGACATCGAGGATGCCGCCACCGGCGAGATCGTTGGCATAGAGCCGGTGCTCGGGCATGAAGCCCGGCATGGCGAAGCCGAAGCTCGACTTGATCATGCGGACGTCGCCGATGACGCCCGATTTGATCAATTCCACCAGCTTCAGCGTCTGCGGGTGCAGGCGGTACATGAAGGCTTCGCCGAGGAAGGTGCCGGCCTTGCGCGCGGCATGGATCATCGCGTCGGCCTCGAAGGCGGTCAGCGCCAGCGGCTTTTCGCACAGCGCGTGCTTGCCGGCCTCCGCCGCCCTGATCGCCCATTCGGCATGGCCGGGATGCGGGATCGAAATATAGACGGCGTCGACGCCATCGTCGGCGAGCAGCGCCTCATAGCCGTCGAGGATGCGCGCGCCGGGGAAGGTCTCGGCGAGGCCCGCCTTGCCGGGGTTGCGGGCGCCGAGCGCCACCACTTCGCCGGTGCGCGACTGCGCCACGCCGCCGGCAAAGGATTTGGCGATGCTGCCGGGCCCGAGAATGCCCCAGCGGATCTTTTTCGGTGTGGATGTCATATGAAATCTCCATGGATCGCCGCCACGCCTGGCATGCCGGCTAGAAAAGCTGGGCTGCTTTGTTCGAGCATGATCTTTTCCGAAAACCGGTTCCCACTTTTTGCGTTCGCTGACCTTCGGTTCGGGATCATGCCCCTAGCGAATCCGCGCACCCGTGGTGTCGAACAGGAGCGACTTGCCGGCCTTGATCGACACCGTCAGATGGTCGCCGCTCGCCCGCTGCCTGGATGCCTCGCGCTCGATGATCAGTTCCTCGTCCCCGGCATCGGCGTAGACATAGCTCACCGATCCGAGATGCTCGGCGACGTCGGCCTTGACGGCGATGTCGCAATCGCCCTGCCCGGCGTCGAAGAACTGCTCTGGCCTGACGCCGAGCACGACCTCGGCGCCGACAGCGGGCGGCGTGGTCTGCAGCGGCTTGCTCAGCCGCGCGCCGGCATGGTTGACGAGCTCGATCGTTGCCGCGCCATTCCCGACCGCGACCACCTTCGCCGGCAAAAAATTCATCTTCGGCGAGCCGATGAAGCCGGCGACGAAGCGGTTGGCGGGATCGTCATAAAGGTCGAGCGGCGCGCCGATCTGCTCGACCTTGCCGGCCTTGAGCACGACGATCCGGTCGGCCAGCGTCATCGCCTCGGTCTGGTCGTGCGTCACATAGATCATCGTGACGCCGAGCTCCTTGTGCAGCCTGGAGATTTCAACCCGCATCTGCACACGCAGTTCGGCGTCGAGATTGGACAGCGGCTCGTCGAACAGGAAAACCTGCGGCTCGCGCACGATGGCGCGGCCGATGGCGACGCGCTGGCGCTGGCCGCCGGAGAGTTGCTTCGGCCGCCGCTGCATCAGCTCGTCGATGCAGAGGATCTCGGCGGCGCGCTTCACCCGCCGCTCGGTGTCGGCCTTGGGGTTGCCGTTCATCCGCAGCCCGAAGCTCAGATTCTGCTCGACCGTCATGTGCGGATAGAGCGCGTAGGACTGGAAGACCATGGCGATGCCGCGCTCGGCCGCCTCGACGTCGTTCATCACCTTGCCGCCGATGGCGATCTCGCCGCCGCTGATGTCCTCCAGCCCGGCGATCATCCGCAGCAGCGTGGACTTGCCGCAGCCCGACGGGCCGACGAAGACGACGAATTCGCCATCGGCGATATCGATGTTGGCGCCATGGACGACTTCGAAGCCGCCGAAGCGCTTGACGACATTGTTGAGCGTGACCGCGGCCATCCCGTTCCCTACCTTACTTGACCGCGCCGGCGGCGATGCCGGCGATGAAATGACGCTGCAGGAGCACGAAGACGACGAGCATCGGAACGGTCAGCATGACAGCGCCGGCCATGATGCCGCCCCACGACACTTTGGTCAGGCCGATCAGCGTGCCGAGCGCCACCGGCGCGGTCATCGAACCGGGCTGGCTGTTGATCAGCAGCGGCCAGAGATAATTGTTCCACGAGGCGAGGAAGAGGATGATGGCGAGCGCCGCCAGCATCGGCCGTGCCAAGGGCAGGGCGACGAACAGGAAGATGCGCCATTCCTTGACGCCCTCGACCCGGGCGGCGTCGAACAGATCGGCCGGCATCATCGAGAAGGCCTGCCGCATGAAGAGCACGCCGAGCGAATTGAACAGCGGCGGCACGATCAGCGCGATCCAGGTGTTGGCGAGCTGGAAGTCGCGCGCGACCATGATGAATTGCGGGATCAGCACCACCGAATAGGGCAGCGTGATGGTGCCGAGGATGATCGCCACCACCCCGCCCTTGCCGACAAACTGGTAGCGCGCCAGCGCCCAGCCGGCCATCGAGGTGAGCAGCACCGACAGGAAGGTGTAGGTCACCGCCACCGAGACGGAGATGCCGATGGCGCCGACGAAATTGGTGTCGCGCTGCAGATTGTTGACGTTTTCGATGAAATTGTCGTGCGGCAGAAGTTCGATGCCGGGGCTGAAGATGCCGTTGTCGGGCATGGTCGAGAACACCACCATCATCCACAGCGGAAACAGCCAGATCACCGCCAGCGGCGTCAGGAAGAGATGCAGCGCTATGGCGCGGCCGAGCCGGCTTTGCGAACGCGAGGTCATTTCGGGTCCCTCGTCAGCCAGAGCTGCACCAGCGTGATGGCGATGGCGAGGCCCGCCATGGTGTAGGCGACGGCCGAGGCGTAGCCGAAATTGAGCGAACGGAAGCCCTGGCGGTAGAGCAGCAGGCCGAGCGTCTCGGTGCCGCCGCCCGGGCCGCCGCGCTCGGTGATCAGGAACGGCTCGGTGAACAGCTGCATGGTGCCGATGATCGACAGCACGGCGCAAAAGACGATGATCGGCTTCAACAGCGGCAGGGTGATGTAGAAGAACTGCTTGACCTTGCTGACGCGGTCGAGGGTCGCCGCCTCATAGACATCGTCGGGGATCGACTGCAGGCCGGCGAGCAGGATGATGGCGTTGTAGCCGGCCCAGCGCCAGGTCACCGCGATCATGATCAGCGCCATTGCCGGGGTGACGTTGGAGAACCAGTCGACGCTGGGCAGGCCGACGCTGTTCAAGAGCTTGTTGATGATGCCGAAGTTGAGGTTGAACATCAGCCGGAACACCGCCGAATAGGCGACTTCGCCGACCACCACCGGGGCGAAGAAGGCAAAGCGGTAGAGGCCGCGCGCCTTGAGCAGCGGCGAGTTCAACAGCACCGCCATGACGATCGCCAGCGAGATCATCACCGGCACCTGGATGACCAGGATGAGCAGCGTGTTCTTGAGCGCGTTGTAGAAGGCGGGGTCGCCGATCAGCCGGCCCCAGTTGAAGGTCGGCGCAAAGCGCCACGGCACGGTGCGCGTCGCCTGGAAGGAGATCAGGAACGAACTGATGATCGGCCAGACCCAGAAGATGGAAAAGATCAGCAGATAGGGCGTGAGGAAACGGTAGGCCGTGGCGTTCTGATGGCGCATCGTTTCCTCCTTCTTTCCCCAGAGTTTCTTGTTCTTATAGAGCTCGCCGCAGCGGCGGTCAGGCAGCCCTGATCAGCAGGCAATGCTCGGGACTGTCCTGACCCGAGACGATACCCCGGGCGGTCGCGCCGCCCGGGGTAGAGCGTTCTCGACTATGACTTGACCGGCAGGCCTGTCGCCGCGGCGATCTGGTTGGCGGCATCGTCGAGCGCCGCCTTGGCGTCCGGATAGCCGCCGGCCAGGTATTTGGTCTGCACGGCGCGCATGATGATCTCGGCGTCGCTCTGGAACTGCGTGCCGCGGCTCGGCACGACCTTGGGCAGCGTGGCGAGAATGTCCTTCCACACCGCCTGGCCGCCCCAATAGGGCAACCCTTGCGCGACGTAGGGGTCGTCGAGCGCCGAGATCAGCGACGGAACCAGGCCGAAATCCTTCAGCATGGTGATCTGGCCCTCATTGGTCTCCAGGGTGTATTTCAAATAGGCGTAGGCCGCCTCCTTGTTCTTGCTGGCCGCGGTGATGGCGAGCGAGGAGCCGCCGAGATTGGCGGCGCGCGGGCCGTCGGCGGTCAGGCTCGGCATCGGATAGACGCCCCATTTGCCGTTCTCGCCGGCCGATTCGGTGCGGATGGTGCCTTCATACCAGCCGCCATAGACCTGGGTTGCGACCGCGCCGGCGGTGTTGTTGGTGATCTTGGTGCCCCAGTCGGCCGAGGCCATGATGCCGGCGTCCTTCATCTCCTTGATCTTGGTCAGCGTATCGACGCATTTCGGCTGGTTGACCGTGATCGTCTGGCCGTCCTCGGCGAAATAGCCGCAACCCTGCTCGTTGGAGATCATGCGGAAGAATTCGGTGTCGCCGTTGAAATCGGCGTTGGTCATGGTGACGCCGGGATTGGCGGCCTGGATCTTCTTGCCCGCGGCGATGAAATCGTCCCAGGTCTTGATCGAGGCGGGATCGACACCGGCCTTCTCGTAGAAGTCGCGGCGGTAGAAGGCGGCGACCGGGCCGGAATCCCACGGCATGGCATAGGCCTTGTCGCCGACCTCGAGCTCGGTGCGCTTGAAATCGGGGAATTTCTTCTGGTCCTCGGCGGTGTAGCCCAAGGTATGCAGGTCGACGAAGCAGTCGGGGAACTGGCTCCAGTAGTTCTCGGCCTCGCCATTCTCGATCGAGACGATGTCAGGCAGGCCGACGCCGCCGGCGGCGCAGCCGGCGATCGACTTGTCATAGGTCGGCTGGTTGCCGAGATCCTCGACGGTCACCTTGATGTCGGGGTATTTCTTGTTGAAGCCGGCGACGGTGGCCTTCAGCGACGAAGCCGCGATGTTCCAGCTCCAGATCGTGATTTCGCCGGATTGCGCGAGGGCCGGGCCGGAGCCCAAGGCAAGCGCGAGCGCGGCGCAGGTCAGTGTGGTGCGCATTGAACTCCTCCCATTTCATTTGCTCTCTAACTGTGAGCGTGCCTAAATTAGGCGAGGCGGAAGGCTTGTCCCCGACAAAGGGAAAAGAAAATTGGCGGAAAGTAAGATGCCGGAAAGGCCGTTCTACCAGCCTGGCGCCAGCAGCGTGGAAGGCATGCCGCTGATGCTGCAGATGTTCCACACACAGCCGCTGGTTATGCTCAAACCGCATTGGCACGCCCAGGTGGAGGTGAATTTCATCGTCCGCGGCAGCGTGCATTATTTGATGAACGACCACGAGATCTCGCTCTCCGCCGGTGAGATGTGCCTGTTCTGGGGCGGCCTGCCGCACCAGATGGACGATCTTTCCGACGATGCCGTTTATGCCGGGGCGCATCTGCCGCTGGTGCATTTCTTCCGGCTGCATCTGCCTACCGATGTCCGGCACCGGCTGATGACGGGCGCGACTTTGGTGACGTCGGCCACCGACCAGGCCGACAACCACAATTTCGAGCGCTGGAACAGCTATGCCCGCTCGGGCGACGCGGCCAAGGCCGAGCATGCGGTGAACGAGCTGCTGCTTCGGCTGGAGCGGGTGCGGTTCGAACCCTACCGGCTTGTTTCGGGGGCTAGCGCCGGTCAGGCGGCGGGCAGCCCCTTCGACCAGCAGTCCTCGCGCAATGTCGGGCGCATGTGCGACTTCATCGCCGAGAATTTCCTCTATGAGATCGACTGCGTCGACATTGCGGCGGTCGTCGACATCCACCCGAAATACGCCATGAGCATCTTCAAGAAATCGACCGGCATGACGCTCAACGAGTATGTCAACCTGTTGCGGCTGAGCTACGCGCAGGCGCTGCTGATGCACGAGGACGCCAATGTGCTGCGCGTCGCCATGGATTCGGGCTTCGGTTCGCTCAGCGCCTTCAACAAGTCGTTCCGCAAGCTCGCCGGCATGTCGCCTTCCGATTTCCGCCGGGCCGGCGTCAGATAAAAGACGTCCGCTTCAAGCGGGCTTCATCGCCGGGAAACCGACAACCACGCCGAGACCCGGCTTTCGGTCCTCCAGCACGATCGTCGCTCCATGCAGGTCGGCGATGGCCCGCACCAGGCTCAGGCCGAGGCCGCTGCCGGGCGTGGTGCGGCTCGAGTCCAGCCGGTAGAGGCGCTGGAACACTTTTTCGCGTTCCTCGGCCGGGATGCCGGGACCGTTGTCGGCGATCTGCGCAAGGATGCGATCGTCCTGCCTCGCCACCGACAGTTCGATCGCCGTGCCCCTGGGGCAGTGCCGCAGGGCGTTTTCCACCAGATTGGCGAACATCTGCATCAGCAGGTCGCGATCGCCATGGACCGTGCTTGCCGTGCCGGGCGGGACTTTCGCCGACAGCGACTTGCCGTCGTCCTCGGCGACATCGGCATAGATCTCGGCCAGGGTCTCGATGACGCTGCCGACGTCCAGGTCGACGAAGCGCGCCTTGCGGGCGCCCGCCTCGATCTGGGCGATGCGCAGCAGCGCGTCGAAGGTCTCGTTGATCTTCAGGCTCTCGGCGCGTGCCTCGGCGAGATCGCCGGAAACCTCCTGGCCTGACGTCGTCCTGTCGGCGGCGGCCTCCAAGATCATCTGCAGGCGGTTGAGCGGCGTCTTCAGGTCGTGGGCAATGTTGGCGCTGACCTCCCGCATGCCGGCGACCAATGCCGACAGGCGGTCGAGGGCAGCGTTGACCTGGGCGGAAACGGCATCGATGTCGTCGCCATTGCCGATCAGGGGAATGCGGGCGTCGAGCCGGCCGTGCGAGACGTCGACCATGGTGCTGGCGATGCCGTCGAGGCGGCGCTGGACGCGCGAGGCAAGCACGGCGCCGCCGGCAACCGCGAGTCCGGTGATGATGAGCGTCGCCCAGCCGAAGCTCATCAGCACGATCTCTTCCAGCTCCTGGGTCGCGGAAAGGCTGAAGGCGACGCTCAGGTTGTTCGCTCCAACCTCTCCCGAGTAGGCGCGGTACATGGTGTCGGGGGGCACGCCCGGCAATCTCGCGGCAAACATCGAAAAGCCATCCGGAAGATCCGACGCGGTGAAGTTGCCCGCCAGATGTGTGCCGTCGGGGCCGGTCAGCGAAAACAGCTGCTCCTTGTCGGCGCTGAGCTGGGCATGGTCGTTGACCGTGGCGACGAGGTCTTCCTGATCGTTTTCCGCATAGGTCACCGCCACGACCGAATAGGTTTCCTCGATGGATTCATCGAGACGCCTTGCGAGGTCGGCGCTCATCAGCTGGTAGACGATTGCGCCGGACAGGATGAAGGCCAGCACGAACAGGAAGGCGAAGGTCAGCGCCAGCCGGAACGGGGTGCTGCGCAGCAGGCTGGGCGGCGCCGTGCTCATGCTCTTTGTTCCGGCGCAATTGCGGACGCAAAGCCGTTCCACATTTTTCCTGGAATGGCTCTAAAGCGGCACATGCAGGCTGTAGCCGGTGTTGCGCACCGTATGAATGAGCGGGACATCGAACGGCTTGTCGACCTTGGTGCGCAGCCGGCTGATATGGGTCTCGACGACGCTGGTCTTGGGATCGAAATGGAAATCCCAGACGCGCTCCAGAAGCATGGTGCGGGTGATGACGCGGCCCTCGCCGCGCATCAGCACTTCGAGCAGGCTGAATTCGCGCGGCTGCAGGTCGATCGTCTGTCCCTGCCTGGTCACGCGCCGCTGGATCAGGTCCATCTCGAGGTCGGCGACGCGCAAGCTTGTCTTCTGCTCCTGTGCCGCCGGCCTGCGGCCGAGCGCGTTGATGCGGGCGAGCAGCTCGGAAAAGGCGAACGGTTTCACCAGATAGTCGTCGCCGCCAGCCTCGAGCCCTTCCACCCGGTCGTCGACGCCGCCGATCGAGGTCAGGAAGATGGCCGGCGTGCGCACGCCGGCGGCGCGCACCGCCTTGATCATCGACAGCCCATCGAGGCCCGGGATCATGCGGTCGGCGACGATCACGTCATAGCCGTTGCGGGTCGCGGCAAAGAGGCCGTCGTGACCATTGCGCAAGAGATCGCAGACATGTCCGGCCTCGGTCAGCCCCCTGACGACATAGTCGGCGGTCCTCGGATCGTCCTCAACCAGCAGAAGTCGCATCGTTCCGCGCTTTTCCAATCTGTCGCGCCGGCATGCTAGCCCTGCCTGCGGCTTTTTCTTGGCCGTATCTCTTGGCCTGACGCAATTGCCGACGCAAAACGCTACACGATTTTCCTGGAATGCTTCAGTCGGCGTCGAGCAGGATGTTTTCGGCCTCATCGACGGTCTGTTTCAATGTCATGTAGAGAACCAGCGCGATTATGCAGCCGAGGAAGATAACGCTGGTGACCGTGGTGCCGAAGCCCATGCCGCCATACTCGACCGGCTGGGCAAGCAGGTCGCCGAAGGACGCGCCGAGCGGTCGGGTCAGGATATAGGCGAGCCAGAAGGCAAGGATGGCGTCGAGGCCGAAGGCGTAGTAGCCGACGGCGATGAGCACAATGACGCCGCCGAAGATGAGACCGGTGGTGAGATAGCCCAGGTCGAAAGTCTCGGCCATCAGATCGCCGGCGGCCGTGCCCAGCGAGAAGGTGAACAGGATCGCAAGCCAGTAGAAGATCTCGCGCCGGGTGGTGAAGATGGTGTGGATCGACAGGGTCCTTTCGCTCGCGTACCAGGCCAGGAAAGTCAAAGCGAGCACGATGGTGAAGCAAAATGTCGTCGTCTCCAGCCCTACGCCGAAATTGTCGACGAGATTGTCCGTAACGAGGGTGCCGACGACGCTGATCAGCACGACCGCCAGCCAGTAAGCCCAGGGCACGTAACGCTTCTGCGCGAATTGCAGGGCGAGGGCGACGATAAGGACGCCGGTCATGATGAGCGAAGTGAAGGTGAGACCAAGGCCGAGATTAACGGCCAGATAGTCGGCAGCCGTCTCGCCCATGGTTACCGCCAAGACCTTGATCATCCAGAAATCGACGGTGACGTCCGGAACCCGGTTGACCGGGGGCGCGGCGAATTCGTTGGCCGGTGACGGCATGGTTGGCTCCCTTGCGTGCGCGCATCACTTGCCCAGGATCTTCATCGCCTGGGCGAAGAAGTCGTCGGCGCGCTTGTCGTCGTCGGCATTGCAGCGCTCGATGCCTTTGGTCTCCAGTTCGGAAACCTTGTTCTTGTCGGCGTCGCTGAGCTTTGCCGTCGCTTCAGCGGAGCGCAGATCCTTGAGCGCGGTCTCGCAAGGGGTCGGCGCGGCCGATGCGGTCGAAAGCGGGTGGGCGACGGCAATCGCGGCAAGCGAAAAGGCGACAACAAATTTGGTCATGGATTTCGGGTCCTGATCTGAGCCGATCTTCGGCAGCGTCTGAAAAGATCCGCCTCAAATCCCGTGCGGCGGCAGTCACGAGGTTAGGCGCGCCAATTCACCTCAGCCTGTCCGCGGCCTTACAAATTCGTAAGAATGACCTGAAAATATCGCCGGGACCTCGCCATCGGGCGGGAGAAAGGCTAGTTGAACGGCACGTTTCCTATCGCGATGGCCGCTGGAGCAGCGAAAACAGAATGGCTTACGCTTCCCTGAAGTCGGCGCCGAAGGCGTTCGACCAGCACAAGCGCCTGATCGTCGTGCAGGTCGCCGCCGTGGTTGCCATCGGCCTGCTCCTGTTCTCAAAGCCGTTTCTCAGCGAGAGCTCGGGCGCGCACGAATCGCTGGAGCTTGCGGGCTTCATCCTAGTGCTCGGCTGCGTCCTCGGCCGTCTGTGGAGCATCCTCTATGTCGGCGGCAGGAAGAACGACGAGCTGATCGTCTCAGGTCCGTTCTCGATGATGCAGAACCCGCTCTATTTCTTCTCGACGGTCGGTGCGGTCGGCATCGGATTGATGTTCGGGTCGGTGCTGGCGGCCGTGATCCTTGGCCTGGCGAGCTTCCTCGTCTTCCGCTTCACAGCGCGCAAGGAGGCCGAGTTCCTGTTTGGCAAGTTCGGCGCGGCCTATGCGGCCTATGCCGAGCGGACGCCCCGGTTCTGGCCGAACCCGATGCTTTATCGAGACCAGGACCAGTGGCTGTTCTCCACGAGTGCGCTGAAGAGCACCTTCCGCGACGGGCTCTATTTCCTGGCGCTGTTCCCGCTGATCGAAACGGTCGAGTATTTGCGGATGAGCGGCGTCCTGCCCACCCTGTTCACCGTCTACTGATCATCGCCGCTTGCCGCGCGCCGCGCGGCGGGTGCTTTCCAGAAGGATCGCCAGGCAGCCGGCCAGGAGCAGGAAGCCGCCGATGAGCGGCGGCAGCCCGAGCAGTTTCACCGCGGCGGCGATCAGAGCGATCAGGATCAGCGCCAGCAGGGCCAGGCTGCCATCGTCGACGAACATGCCGAAGAGCTCCTTCAGCACCAGACGGACGATGTTCATCGCGCGGTCTCTCCCGCTGGCGCGGATCTGCGCAGCCAGCCGACCATGGCAAAGGAGGCAAGCGCAACGATGGCGAAGATGGCAAGCAGGGCGAAATCCTCGCCCGGCCACGCGGCGCCAAGGCCCTCGCCGGTCCAAAAGACGCCAAAGCTGGTCAGCATCAGCCCGACGATGAATTTGAGCGCGTTTTCCGGCACGCGCGCTAGTGGCCGGTGCACGGCGAGACCGATCAGCATCACCAGGATGAAGGCCGCCAGCGCGCCAAGGCTGGCGAAAAGCGTCTGGCCGTGCGCCGCGCCGACGGCAATGACGATGAACACCACCTCGACACCCTCAAGCAGCACCGCCTTGAAGGCCGCGAGCCCGGCCAGATAGTCGGCCCGGCGGTCGCTGGCCTGCTGTTGCAAGGCGGCGGTCTCCTTCGAAAAGGCCAGCTCTTCGTCGCGCAGCGCTATGATGCCGGCGCCGCGCAGGATCGCCTTGCGCAGCCAGCGCATGCCGAACAGGACCAGAAGCACGCCGACCACAAACTGCAGGACGGTGATGGGGACGAGCGCGAGCAGCGGGCCGAAGGCGACCACCAGCGCAGCCAGCACGGCCAGCGCGAGTGCCGCACCGGTCAGCGCCGGCCGCCAGCTCCGTGTCACGCCGACAGCCAGCACGATGGTGAAGGCCTCGACCACCTCGACGAAGGAAGCGAGGAAGGAGGCGGTGACGGTCGAAAGGATGGGTGTCAGATCATGCATCGGAATCGGCGGCTTGACGGCTGTCCGTCCATAGACGCGCCATGATGTTGGCGTCCAGTCGCTACAGGGTCGACTTGCCACAATGTGATGATCCGAGGCCGGGTCATTGACCTTCGCGCGGATATTGACACTTGGCAGACCGGCACACTAACCTGCGGCGTAATCGGTTACGTAACCGATTACGAACTCAATCAGTGGAGGAAAGCATGAGCAAGATTTCGAACACGCGCGGCCTCGATCTAGGCCGGTTCTCGCGCCGTCAGTTCCTCAAGACCAGCGCATTGGCTGCCGGCGCCCTGGCGCTGCCGCTCGGACCGGCCTTCGCCGCCGACAAGCCGAAGGTCGGCCTGGTCATGAAGTCGCTCGCCAACGAGTTCTTCAAGCAGATGCAGGCCGGCGCCGAGGACTACGCTGCCAAGAACAAGGACAAGTTCGATTTCGCCGCCGTCGGCATGAAGGACGAGCGCGACTTTGCCGCGCAGGTCGACGCCATCGAGAACTTCATCACCCAGAACTTCAACGTCATCGTCGTCGCTCCGGCCGATTCGAAGGCCATGGTGACGCCGATCGCCAAGGCCCTGAAGGCCGGCATCAAGGTCATCAACATCGACGTTGCGCTGGATACGGAAGCCAAGAAGAAGGCCGGCATCGACCTCGCCTTCTTCGGTCCCGACAACCGCGCCGGCGCCAAGCTCGCCGGCGATGCGCTTGGCAAGGCGCTGGGCAAAGGCGGCAAGGTGGTCATCCTCGAGGGCAATCCGGAGGCCGACAACGCCAAGGAGCGCAAGCTCGGCTTCGACGATGCGGTGAAGGAGCACGGCCTCGACCTGCTCGACTCCAAGACGGCGCATTGGGAGACCGAAGAAGCCAACACGCTGATGACCAACTTCATGACCCAGCATCCCGACATCCAGGGCGTGATGGCGGCCAACGACTCGATGGCGCTCGGCGTCGTCAAGGCGATCGACGCGGCCGGCAAGTCCGGCCAGATCAAGGTGGTCGGCTTCGACAACATCCCGGCGGTCGGGCCGCTGCTGAAGGAAGGCAAGATGCTCGCCACCGTCGAGCAGTATGGCGCGCAGATGGCGGCCCTCGGCATCGACTACGGCCTGCGCGAGCTCGCCGGCGAGAAGTTCACCGGCTGGGTCAAGACCGACATCAAGCTGATCACCGCCTGATGCATGCGCAACGGCGCCGGCATTTCAAATGCTGGCGCCGTCGCTCCGCCCCGCACGCCTCGTCATCGCCGCCCGGCAATTCCGGCGGCGATGACCGCGCGCTCTTGCCGGCTTTTGCGGTAGAAGAGCGCAACAGGATCATGCCGCATGGACGACATCATTCTTTCCCTTGAAGGGGTCGGGAAGATTTTCCCCGGCGCTGTCGCGCTGAGCGATGTGTCGCTGTCGATCGCGCGTGGCGAAACCCACATCATCCTGGGCGAGAACGGCGCCGGCAAGTCGACGCTGATCAAGCTTCTGGCCGGCATCTACCGGCCGGACAGCGGCGCGATCACCTTCAATGGCGCGGCCTACCAGCCGAAGACGCCGCATGATGCGCAGCAGAGCGGCATCCGCATCGTGCATCAGGAGCTCAACCTGCTGCCCTATCTCAGCATCGCCGAGAATCTGATGCTGGAAAGCCTGCCGCGCCGCCGCTTCGGCATCGTCGACGGCAAGGCGCTCAACCGGCGCGCCCTGGCCCTGCTCAAGGAGGTCGGGCTCGACATCGATCCAAGGACGCGCGTCGAGGCGCTTGGCGTCGCGCAGATGCAGCTGGTCGAGATTGCCAAGGCGCTGAGCTACGACAGCAAGCTTCTCGTCCTCGACGAGCCGACGGCGACGCTGACGCCGCCGGAAATCGAGCGCCTGTTCGCCATCATCAAGCGGCTGAAGACCAGGGGCGTCACCATCATCTACATCTCGCACCGCCTGCACGAGGTGTTCGAGATCGGCGACCGGGTGACGGTGCTGCGCAACGGCAGGCTGGTCGCGACCCGCGATCTGCACGGCCTCAGCGTGCCCGATCTGGTGCGCATGATGATCGGCCGCGACATCGCCGACGAATACAGCTTCGATGCCTCGATCGTGCCGGGCAAGGTCGCGCTCAGCGTCACCAATCTGAAGCGCGACGCCACGACGCCGGCCATCTCCTTCGATGTGCGGCATGGCGAGATCCTGGGCGTCGCCGGCCTGGTCGGCAGCGGCCGGACGGAAGCCATGCGGGCCCTGTTCGGCGCCGACGCCAAGCTTGACGGCGTCGTCGAGATCGACGGCAGGCCGGTGGCGATCGCATCACCCAGGGACGCGGTGCGGCATGGCTTGAGCCTGCTTACCGAGGACCGCAAGGGGCAAGGCCTGCTGCTCGACCTGCCGGTTGACAAGAACATCACCATCACCGATCTCGGCAAGGTTTCGCACCATGGGCTGGTCAACCGCAGGGCCGAGGCCGCGGCGGCCACCGACCTGGTCGGCCAACTGCGCGTCAAGGCAAGCTCGATCGAGCAGGCGGTGCGCAACCTTTCGGGCGGCAACCAGCAGAAGGTGGTGCTGGCCAAATGGCTGTTCCGCGGCACCTCGACGCTGATCCTCGACGAGCCGACGCGCGGCGTCGACATCGGCGCGCGGCGCGAAATCTACCAGCTCTTGTGGATGCTGGCGGCGGCGCAGAAAGGCATCATCATGGTGTCGTCCGACCTGCCCGAGCTGATGGGCATGTGCCACCGCATCATCGTCTTTTCCAAGGACAAGATCGTCGGTGAGGTGCCGCGCGCCGAATTCGACCAGGAGCGCATCCTGTCGCTCGCCTATCAGGAGTATGTGAGACCATGAGCGAGACGTCCGAAGCTGTCGTGTCGGCGCCTGTTCCCCCCGGCAGGGCGAAATTCCTGCGCTTCCTGATCCGCGACGCCGGCGTGCTGCTGGCGCTGGTGCTGATCACGATCTTCTTCTCCGTCAGCGCGCCCTATTTCGCCACCTCGGGCAACGCGCTGAAGATCTTCGTGCAGATCGCCATCAACACGGTTCTGGCCGCGGGCATGACCTTCGTCATCCTCACCGGCGGCATCGACCTTTCCGTCGGCTCGGTGCTGGCGCTCTGCACGGTGGTCGGCGCCACCATCATGATCGACGAGAGCCTGTCGCCGGCGGTGGCGATCACGCTGGCGCTCATCGCCTGCATGGCGACGGGCGCTGCCTGCGGCTTCCTCAACGGCTGGATTTCGACGCGCTGGAAGATCCCGTCCTTCATCGTCACGCTAGGCATGCTCAACATGGCCGCGGGCGCCGCCCGCGTGGTCAGCGACAATTCGACCATCACCGGCCTGCCGCAAAGCTTCGTCGATTTCGGCAATCTGATCATCGGCGGCTTCCTGCCCTCGATCTTCCTTGTCGCGGTGCTGGTGATCGCGGTCGGCTGGTTCGTGCTGCGCTTCACCGTCTTCGGCCGCATGATCTTCGCCGTCGGCACCAATGACGAGGCGGTGCGGCTCTCCGGCCACAATCCGGATTTCTACAAGGTCGCGGCCTTCACCATCAGCGGGCTGACCGCCGGCATCGCGGCGATGGTCTATCTGTTGCGCCTCAACATCGGCAGTCCGATCGCCGGCGTCGGCTACGAGCTCAATGCGATTGCCGCCGTCATCATCGGCGGCACCAGCCTCAGCGGCGGCAAGGGCTCGATCGTCGGCACGCTGGTCGGGGCCTGCATTCTGCAGGTTCTGAGCACCGGTTTGCAGCTGCTCGGCGTCGGTGACAATTTCAAGCCGATCGTGATTGGGCTTGTCATTGTGCTCGCCGTCATCCTAGACGCATATCGGGAGAGGCTGTTGCGCAAGATCCGTTAGAGCAATTCCAGGAAAAGTGCGTAGCGGTTTTCCGTCCGGAATTGCCTGGGAAAATGTGGGAGCGCTGGGACCAGGGGCCATGACAACGATTGCCGATGTCGCGCGCTATGCGGGAGTGTCCGTCGCAACGGTCTCGCATGTGATGAACCGCACGCGCCATGTCGAGCCGGAGACGGCCGAGCGCGTGCGCGCGGCGATCGCGGCGCTGCGCTACAGCCCGAACTCGCTGGCGCGAAGCCTCAGGCGCGGCGAGACCAAGACCATCGGCCTGCTTCTGCCGGACAATTCCAACCCGTTCTTCGCCAGCGTGGCGCGCCAGATCGAGGATGCCGGGTTCGTCGCCGGCTACACGGTGATCCTGTGCAACTCCGACGGCAGCGCCGAAAAGGAAGAGCGCTATCTTTCGGTGCTGATGGCCAAGCAGATCGACGGGCTGATCTTTGCCGGCTCGTCCGACCATGCGCGGGTGTTCTCGCAGCTGTCCGCCGCAGTGCCGGCGGTGCTGCTCGACCGCGAGATCCATTCCGTCAATGTCGACACCGTGCTGGTCGACCACGATCACGGCGGCTATCTCGCCGGCCGGCACCTGGTCGGGCTCGGGCACAAGCGGATCGGCGTCATCGGCGGCCCGCGCGATTCGAGCTCCAGTCCTGCCCGCCTGCGCGGCTTTGTGCGGGCGCTGGGGGAAGCGTGCGTCGAACTGCCCGCGGATGCGGTGGTCGATTCCGACTATCATTTTTCCGGAGGCCGCCTGGCGATGGAGCGGCTGCTGGCGCAGGCACCCGACATCACGGCGGTGTTCGCCTGCAACGACCTGATGGCCATGGGCGCCATCACCGCGCTGCGCTCGCGCGGATTGCGCGTTCCCGACGACATATCGATGATCGGCTTCGACGATATCCCCTACGCCGTCACCACCTGGCCGCCGCTGACGACGATCGCGCAGCCGGTGGAGAAGATCGGCACGCGGGCGGTGAGCCTGCTTTTGGAGCGCGTCGCCGAGCCGGCCGCGCACTCGCGCCGGGAAGTGCTGATGCCTGTCCTCATCGAGAGGGAAAGCTGCGCGCCGTTGCGCGGGTAGGTGTTGGCGACATCAAGGAGGTCGCTGCCCTTCATCTCCTGCCGGCACCTCTCCCGAATATGGCAGCGCCAGCCCCCTCTCCGTCCGCTACGCGGCCACCTCTCCCCCATTTCATGGGGGCGAGGAACCGCTAACCGCTGCCGTCGCGGCATTGAAAAGCTTGGGTTCCTCGCCCCCACAAGGTGGGGGAGAGGTGGCTCGGCGAAGCCGAGACGGAGAGGGGGAGCGCCCTATGCGACTAAAGCAGCCGTCGGCGACAGGCCTCAAGCCGCCGGCTGCATGGCTGCCCTCAGCAGCATGCCGAACAGGTCGCGCGGCTCGTCGGGATCGGCGAGCAGGTCGAGCTCCTCATAGAGGCCGGTGGCCTGAAGCTGGTCGCGGACGTAGCGCAGCGCGGAAAAATCCTCAGTGGCGAAGCCGACCGAATCGAACAGCGTGATCTGCTCCGGAGCCTTGCGCCCTTGCGCGTTGCCGGTCATCACCTGCCACAGCTCGGTCACCGGATGGTCGGCGTCGAGCTGCTGGATCTCGCCCTCGATGCGCGTCTGCGGCGGGAACTCGACGAAAATGTCGGAACGCAGCAGGATGTCGCGATGCAGCTCGGTCTTGCCGGGGCAGTCGCCGCCGACGGCGTTGATGTGGACGCCGGAGCCGACCATGTTGTCGGTGAGGATGGTGGCGTACTGCTTGTCGGCCGTCACCGTGGTGATGATGTCGACGCCTTCCACCGCGTCCTGCCCCGTCGAACAGATGGTGATGTCAAAACCCTTGCCGGCGAGGTTGCGGGCGCATTTTTCGGAGGCCGAGCGGTCGATGTCGTAGAGCCGCAGCCGGTCGATGCCGAGCAGCGCCTTGAAGGCGATGGCCTGGAATTCGGACTGGGCGCCGTTGCCGATGATGGCCATGGCTTGGCTGCCCTTGGGCGCCAGGTACTTGGCCGCGACGGCGGAGGTGGCGGCGGTGCGCAGCGCCGTCAGGATGGTCATCTCGGTCAACAGCATCGGATAGCCGGAGCCGACATCGGCGAGCACGCCGAAGGCGGTGACCGTCTGGCGGCCCTCGCGCATGTTCTTCGGATGGCCGTTGACGTATTTGAAGCCGTACATCTTGCCGTCGCTGGTCGGCATCAGCTCGATGACGCCGTCATGGCTGTGCGAGGCGATGCGCGGAGTCTTGTCGAACAGCTCCCAGCGGCGGAAATCCTCCTCGATATAGGCGGCGAGCTCGGTGAGGAAGCGCTCGACGCCGATGGTGAGCACCAGCTTCATCATGCGGTCGACGCTGACGAAGGGGACGATGGCAAGGCGGGACGGCTGGGTCATGGTCAGATGCTTCCGGAATGGCTGCGGGTCGGGCGGTCCATGATGCGGCGGCCCATCAGGCTGGCGGTGAGGTCGACCATCAAAGTGGCGGTGCGGCCGCGCTCGTCGAGGAACGGGTTGAGTTCGACAAGGTCGAGGCTGGAAACCAGGCCGCTGTCGGACAGCATCTCCATCACCAGATGCGCCTCGCGGAAGGTGGCGCCGCCGGGCACGGTGGTGCCGACGGCCGGCGCGATCGACGGGTCGAGGAAGTCGACGTCCAGGCTGACATGCAGCAGGCCGTTGTCCTCCTCGACGCGGGCCAGGAAGGCGCGCAGCAGCGGCGCGATGCCATGCTCGTCCACGGCGCGCATGTCGTGCACGGTGACGCCGGCTTCGTTCAGCGCGCGACGCTCGGCCGGGTCGACGCTGCGCAGGCCGATGGTGCAGATGCGGGCTGGGTCGACGGCCGTGGGCAGGTCGGGGAAATAGCCCTTGAAGCCCGCCTGCCCGCTGGCATAGGCGAGCGGCACGCCGTGCAGATTGCCGCTGGTGGTGGTGTCGAGCGTGTGGAAATCCGGATGCGCGTCGAGCCAGAGCACGAACAGCGGCCGGCCGAGCTCGGCGGCCCGGCGCGCGACGCCGGACACCGTGCCGGCGGAGATCGAGTGGTCGCCGCCGAGGAAGATCGGCATGGCCTCCCTCGAGGCAGCATAGGCGGTCTCGGCGATCGCCGCCGTCCAGGCGGAAATCTCCGGCAGGGCTTTCAGCGCGAGGTTGCCGTGGACGACGGCGCGCGCCTCAGCCTTCTCGACCGTGCCCCAGTCCTCGACCTGATGGCCGAGTTCCGCCAGCACCGAGACGAGCCCCGCCGTGCGCAGCGCGCTCGGCCCCATCTCGCATCCCATCCTGCCCGCGCCGTCCTGCACCGGCGCGCCAACGATCCTGCAGCGCATGATTCTTTCCGTCCTTGCGATTGATTGCGCGATTGGATCATGGTGGCCCGGCGGTTTGAACAGGCGAAATTGGCATTTCGAGAAGAACATTCTATCATATTGCGCAGATAGATTGATCAAAGTGAGCAATCATGGATACCCTAGACGAAAGGCTGGTGACGCTGCTGAGGCACGATGCGCGGCGCAGTGTCTCCGATCTCGCGGTCGATCTCGGCGTTTCGCGCGCGACGGTGCGATCGCGCATGGAGAGGCTGGAAAAGGCGGGCGAGATCATCGGCTATACGGTGGTGCTGCGCGCCGACGCGGTCGACCAGCGCATACGCGGCGTGATGATGATCGAGATCGAGGGCCACGCCGCAGACCGCGTGATCAGGGCGCTTGACGGCTTTCCCGAGGTTTCCACCATCCACACCACCAATGGCCGCTGGGACCTGGTGGTCGAGCTCGGAACGGCGTCGCTGACCGATTTCGACGCGGTGCTGCGTCGCATCCGGTTGATCCCAGGGATAACGGGGAGCGAAACCAGCCTGCTGCTGGCGACGCCGAGGACGACAAGGGCGCGGCTGGCGTAGGGCCCGTGGCAGCTTACGCGTCGATCCCGAAGTGGCGCTTGCAATTAGCGGTCAGATCAGGAGCGACCAAAAGCGAAACTGCCGCCCATGTCCATACTGGCTCAGCTCATCTTCAGGCGCACCATAACAACCTTCGGCTGGTCGCCCGAGCGCTCTACTTCGAGAATACCGGAAGCGTCCGCCAGATCGCTCAATCGCGCATAGCCGTAATTTCTGGCGTCGAAGTCTGGAGATTGCTTTGCCAGATGAGCGCCCACGCGCCCGAGGTTCGCGCGGCCGTCCTCCTCCGCCGATGCCTCCACTGCCATCTGGAGCATGCTCAGAGCGGCCTCGTCCAGCCTACCACTCGCGGCTCCACCCTGCGCTGGACGGGCCTTTTCTGCTTCGTTTCTGACGGGTACCGGAGCAGCCTTGGCGGGCTTCCCAACGGCCTTCTCTCGGGTGATCTGGGTTGTCTGCGGCGGCTCTGCTGTCGCGCCGCCGAGCACATCGACATATATGAACTTGTCGCAGGCCGTGATGAACGGTCGAGGCGTCTTGCGTTCACCGAACCCGTAAACGGTTATGCCCTGTTCACGGATACGTGAAGCGAGCCTCGCGAAATCGCTGTCGCTCGAAACGATGCAGAAGCCGGAGAAACGCCCCGTATAGAGCAGGTCCATCGCGTCGATGATCATCGCGCCGTCGGTCGCGTTCTTGCCTGTCGAATAGGCGAACTGTTGTACGGGTTGAATGGAATGCTCAAGCAGGCATTCTTTCCAGCCATTGAGGTTTGGCTTCGTCCAGTCACCGTAGATTCGCCTGACACTTGCTGTGCCGTAATTTGCGATCTCCGCGAGAAGCCCCGAGACGATCTTCGGTGATGCGTTGTCGCCGTCGATCAAAAGCGCCAGTGTATCGCTTGCCATTCCGCCAACTTTCCCTCTGCCGGTCATTCACGATAACCCGGATTTCAAGTTTCCGGCAGTGAGCGTCGCGTCCACGTGGTTGAGTAGTTGAGGTCAGCAGGGCAATAGGCCTGATAACGGCGCAGTAACCCGGACCTCCCGAGCCGTTCTCGTCAATGCTGCTTTCGGTCGGCCCCAAACGCGAAAAAGCCGCGGAAAACCGCGGCTTTTCGTTTGCTTGATCCCCGGAGGGAAACTGGAGCGGGTGAAGCGATTCGAACGCTCGACCCCAACCTTGGCAAGGTTGTGCTCTACCCCTGAGCTACACCCGCTCACGCGGCCTCGGGCCGCAAGCCGCGCCTATATGGCTGAAGAGCGCGGCGATTGCAACAGGGAAATGACGAGCTTTTTACTATAGCTCGACAGGGCTACAGGCTCCCTTTGCGGCAGATGCAGGATTTGTCGCCGCGCCCCGCCGATGGTCTTGTCTCCGTGCCGTGATTGGCCGTAAACGGCGTAGCCGGAGCCGAGATCAAGCGGGACAGAAGAGAGATTCCATGCCGAAGACCGAAGCCGAGCTCAATGCCTTTCTTGCCGACCTCGGCATTGCCGTGTCGACGGTGCGCCATCCGCCGCTCTACACGGTCGCCGATTCGCAGGCGTTGCGTGGCGAGATCGCCGGCGGCCACACCAAGAACTTGTTTCTCAAGGACAAGAAGGACAATTTCTTCCTCGTCAGCGTCGGCGAGGAGGCGGAGGTCGATCTCAAGCAGATCCATCATCTGATCGGCGCCGCCGGCCGGGTGTCGTTCGGCAAGCCGGAAATGCTGATGGAGCTGCTCGGCGTCATCCCGGGCGCGGTCACCGTCTTCGGCCTGATCAACGATAGCGAGCGGCGGGTCAAGGTCGTGCTCGACCAGGAGTTGATGAGCCACGCGGTCGTCAACGCGCATCCGCTCACCAACGAGGCGACGACCTCGATCGCCGCGGCCGATCTCGTCAGATTCGTCGAGGCAACCGGACACGATGCTGTTATCTTGAAAGTCTCGGCTTGATCGCCACATGGATGGCGAAAACTGACCTAGGCAAGGATTGTCGCGCCTCCCCGCTGGCCGGCGGCGCGACTGGAAGGGCAACGACATGAGCGACAACAATCCGTTCGGCAACAGTGCCGGCCAGTATGCCACGACCGTGCAATATGGCGGCGGCGACCCCAAGCCCTCGCTCGGCGAGGGGCCGGCCGACCTCATCAAGGATACCACGACGGCCGGCTTCGCCGCCGACGTCATCCAGGAATCGCGCCGCCAGCCGGTGCTGGTCGATTTCTGGGCGCCGTGGTGCGGCCCCTGCAAGCAGCTGACGCCGCTGCTCGAAAAGGCGGTCAAGGCCGCCGGCGGCACGGTCAAGCTGGTCAAGATGAACATCGACGATCACCCCTCGATCGCCGGCCAGCTCGGCATCCAGTCGATCCCGGCGGTCATCGCCTTCAAGAACGGCC
Organism: Mesorhizobium sp. 131-2-1; assembly: GCF_016756535.1. Taxonomy (NCBI): domain Bacteria; kingdom Pseudomonadati; phylum Pseudomonadota; class Alphaproteobacteria; order Hyphomicrobiales; family Phyllobacteriaceae; genus Mesorhizobium; species Mesorhizobium sp. 131-2-1. The sequence goes on from NZ_AP023247.1 coordinate 888,419, forward strand.
AGCCGGTGGACGGCTTCATGGGTGCCATCCCCGAGAGCCAGATCGCCGAATTCATCAAGAAGGTCGGCGGCAAGAATAGCGCCGGCAACCAAGTGGCCGAGGCGCTGGCGGCGGCAACCGAAGCGCGCGGCGCGGGCGATGTCCAGACCGCCGCCGACATCTATGATGCCATTCTCGAACAGGCGCCGGAGACGATCGAGGCGATCGCCGGGCTGGGCGAGTTGCTGTTCGAGGCCGGCGACACGGAAGGCGCCGAGGCCGTTCTGGCGCGGGCGCCGGAAGACAAGAAGGACGCGCCGCCGCTCGCCGCGCTGCGCGCCAGGATCGCGCTTGCCGCGCAGGCAGCCTCGCTCGGCAATCCGGCCGAGTTCGAGCGGCGCCTTGCCGCCAATCCGGCCGACCACCAGGCGCGCTTCGACCTGGCGATGATCCAGAACGCCCAGGGCGAGCGGACGCAGGCGGCCGACAATCTACTGGCGATCATCAAGGCCGACCGGGGCTGGAACGATGATGGCGCCAAGGCGCAGCTCTTAAAATTCTTCGAGGCCTGGGGCATGACCGACGAGGCGACGCTGGCGGCGCGGCGCAAACTGTCGTCGCTGCTGTTTGCCTGAGGCCGTTCGCCAGCTGTTTTTTCCGGATGGGCTTGCGGCCGGACGCAGGTGCGCCATGTTAGAGCGACGCGCGACCCCGGCTTAGGGCCGGGGATGGAGGAGATCGCGGGTTTGAGACGCTTCAGGCGATCGGAGGACTGATTGCAGGCGGGAAACGCGCATTACCGGCGTGGGGCGGATCTGCCGGCGACGATCCCGGTGTTTCCGCTTGCCGGCGCCCTGCTTCTGCCCGGCGGGCGCATGCCGCTCAACATCTTCGAGCCGCGCTACTTGCAGATGGTTGACGAAGCGGTCGGCGGGGCGCGGCTGATCGGCATCATCCAGCCCAGCCTCGATGGCGCGCTGCGTGACGACGGCGAGCCGGACCTGTGCAATGTCGGCTGCGCCGGCCGCATCATCTCGCTGACGGAGACCGGCGACGGCCGCTACCTGATCTCGCTGCAGGGCGTTTGCCGGTTCCGCATCACGCATGAGATCGTCGCCAAGACGCCGTTCAGGCAGTGCCGCATCGCGCCCTTCCTCGCCGATCTCGACGAAGACCGCGCCGGCGGCGAGGTCGACCGGCCATCGCTGCTCAAGGCGTTCCGCGCCTATCTGCAGGCCAACGACCTCGAAGCCGACTGGGAAAGCGTCAGCCGCGCCGAAAACGCCATGCTGGTCAACGCGCTGTCGATGATGGCGCCCTATGGCCCGGCCGAGAAACAGGCGCTGCTCGAGGCGGCGGACCTGAAGACGCGCGCCGAAACGTTGATTGCAATCACCGAAATGGCGCTGGCGCGCGAGAATGAGGATTTTGGCTCGAGCCTGCAGTAAGCTGTGTCGATATCTAGGCGAGGCCGGACTGCAAATGGCGGTTTCCTGCGCTTCCGGTGCTCGCGTACTTTTAGTGCGCTCCGCTCCGGTTCTCGGAAGCCACCATTCTCGACCCGGCCTGACCTGACTCTCAACACACCTTGAGCCGCAGTTGGACAAAGGAAAAAGCGCGATGGCTGCGGATGGGCGTGACGGACAGAAGGCCAGTGTCGATCCGAAACTGTTGGAATTACTGGCCTGCCCGCTGACCAAGGGTCCGCTGACCTGGGATCCGGAGCGGGGCGAGCTGATCTCGCGTGTGGCCAAGCTCGCCTATCCGGTGCGCGACGGCATTCCGATCATGCTGCCTTCCGAGGCGCGGACGATTTCCGCCGAGGATCTGCTGTCGCCGCCACGGCTGAGCGGGCCGGCGTGAACGGGGGAACACCCTTCGAGGTTGGCTAGGCCCTCCCTCTCGTCGTCATCCTCGGGCTTGACCCGAGGATCCTGTGTGTTTGCTCAGTGCTATGGTTGAAGTGGGAAGGAGGCCGAGAGGATCCTGGTCGTCCCTTCGAGGACAGGCCGCGGCATGGCTCGGTCCCTTCCCACCAATGAACCATCAACCTGAACAGTTGCACGGGGCTGTCTTCAGCAGACCCCGCACCACAGGAAGAGGCATGGCCATGATAGTGCAGAACTATGTCGGCTGCGACATCTCCAAAGCGAGGCTCGACTTCTTTGATGAGGCAAGCGGCCGCTACCAGCGGATCGCCAACCAGGCTGAAGCGATAGAAGCCTATGTGGCAGGCCTTTGCGCTGGTCGTGACTTCGTTGTCATGGAGGCGACCGGGGTCCATGACCGGCTGCTGCGCCATGCGCTGGGCAAGGCCGGCATTGCGTTCTCGCGGCACAATCCGGCGCACACCCACCACTACGCGAAGTCGGCGACCCAGCGCGCCAAGACCGATCGTCTCGATGCCCGGATGCTGAGCAGCTACGGTCGTCGCTACCAGCCTGCGGCCGAGGCGGCACCTTGCGAGAAAGGCGAACGCCTTCAGTCGCTTGCCCGCCACCGCGACCATCTTGTTGAGATCCGGGCAAGGTTGAAGAGATATCTCAGCGAGGCCTTCGATGAGGACGTCATAACCGAGACTGAAAGTCTGATCGCCGACTTCGACACACGCATCGATGCACTCGAAAGCCGGATTGCCAAAGCCATTCGCGAAGCCGAGGACACCGCTCTCGACTACACGCTGATGGTCTCTGTACCAGGCGTCTCCACCATCACCGCGCTTTCGCTGCTGGCCCACATGCCCGAGCTCGGCCGGCGCTCGCCCAAGTCGATCGCGGCACTTGCAGGCCTTGCCCCGCTCGACAACGAGAGCGGCAAGGCCAAGCGCAAGAGCAAGATCAGCGGTGGCCGCCCGCGCGTGCGCCGCGCCCTCTACATGGCGGCGCTGGGCGCCATCCGCGCCAACGATCGCTTCAGAACTTTCTACACTGCGCTCGCCGCGCGCTCCGGATCGAAGAAACTTGCCATCGTCGCTGTCGCAAGGAAGCTCCTAGTCACTCTCAATGCCATCATTCGAGACAAAACGGCCTTCGCATGAACACAGTTGCCATGCCGTAACAGTTGCCGAGGAACGCGGCGGAACAGAATTCCTGCACCGCTGCGGCGCTTTGACGTCACGGCATGGATCCTGGGGTCTGCGCCGCGTCGCTTCGCTCCTTGCTTCGCCCCAGGATGACGACGGCATGGATGTCTCAGCCAATCTCGATAGCATTGGCATGATGACGTCGTTGGGGCCGCGCCTACTGAAAATTGCGACCCTTGGGCATGACGCTCTCCGCCTTGCCGGACAGCGTTGCGATGTCCGGAGGGGCAGGCAAAGCCGGCGTCATCTCCTCCAAAAGCACGGTCAGCCAGGGCGTCAGATCCTCTATCTTCTCGGCGACGATGTGGATGACGCCTGATTCCTGCTGCAGCTTGCCGGTGACGCGCACGAAGCGCGCGCCCATGACGATCGGCCGGAAGCGGGTGAAGGTCCTCTCCCAGAAAATGATGTTGGCGACGGAATTCTCGTCCTCCAGCGTCAGGAAGATCGCGTTGCCCTTGCCGGGCCGCTGGCGCACCAGCACCAGGCCGGCGACGGAGACGCGCCTGCCGTCCGGCACGGCGGGCAGGCGCGCATTGGGGGTGACGCCGGCGCGGTCGAGCCGCTCGCGCAGGAAAGCCACCGGATGCGCCTTCAGGGACAGGCCGAGCGAGCGGTAGTCGTGGATGACGTGCTCGCCGAGCGGCATTTGCGGCAACCTGGTCTCCGGCTCCAGCTCGCGCAGGCGGACCGTCGGCTGGTCGAACAGCGGCAGCTTCTCGGCGGCGCTCTTGCCGTCGAGCGCGCGCACCGCCCAGAGCGCGGCGCGGCGGTCGAGGCCGATCGAGCGGAAGGCGTCGGCCTGCGCCAGCTTTTCGATCTCGCCGACATCGAGGCCTGAGCGCAGCCAGACGTCGCGCACGGTCTCGTAGCCGGAGCCGCGCCGGTCGACGAGCTGCTTCATGCGCTCCTCGGACAGGCCCTTGATCTGGCGGAAGCCGAGGCGGACGGCATGGCGAGTTACGATGACGCCGCGCATCCCGGCATGGCGGGCAAGCACGCGGGCCGGATCGAAGGCCGTTTGCTCCAGCGTGCAGTCCCAGACGGAGAAATTGATGTCGACCTCGCGCACCTCCACACCATGGTCGCGGGCATCGCGCACGAGCTGCGCCGGCTGATAGAAACCCATCGGCTGCGCGTTCAGGATCGCGGCGCAGAAGACGTCGGGATAGAAGGTTTTGAACCAGCAGGAGGCGTAGACCAGCAGCGCGAACGAAGCGGCATGGCTTTCGGGAAAGCCATATTCGCCAAAACCTTCGATCTGCTTGAAACAGCGCTCGGCGAAGTCCTTGGTGTATCCCCTATCAACCATGCCGTCGATCATCCGCCGGCGGTAATTGCCGATCGTGCCGGTGCGCTTGAAGGTGGCCATGGCGCGGCGCAGTTCGTCGGCCTCGCCCGGTTTGAAACCGCCGGCGACAATGGCGATCTTCATCGCCTGCTCCTGGAACAGGGGCACGCCCAGCGTCTTGCTGAGGATCGCCTCCAGCTCTGGCTTTTGATACTCGGGCGCCTCCTTGCCTTGCCGACGGCGCAGATAAGGATGGACCATGTCGCCCTGGATTGGACCTGGCCGAACGATCGCCACCTCGATGACAAGGTCGTAGAAATCCTTCGGTTTGAGCCTTGGCAGCATCGACATCTGGGCACGCGATTCGATCTGGAAGACGCCAAGCGTATCGGCGCGGCCGATCATGTCGTAGACACGGCGATCCTCCTCCGGGAGGGTGGCCAGCACATAGGGTTGGCTATAGGCGTCCCGCGCGTCCGGATAATGCTGCGTGAGCAGCGTGAAGGCCCGCTTCAGGCAGGTCAGCATGCCGAGCGCCAGCACGTCGACCTTGAGGATCTTGACCGCGTCGAGGTCGTCCTTGTCCCATTCGACCATCTTGCGCTCGTCCATCGCCGTCTTGACGATGGGCACGACCTCGTCGAGCCGGTCCCTGGTGATGACGAAGCCGCCGACATGCTGCGAGAGGTGGCGGGGAAAGCCCATGATCTCGTTGGCATGCTCGATCACCTGCCTGGCCAGCGGATCGGTGCGGTCGATGCCGCCGGCGGCTGCCTCCTTCTCGCCGAGCTCGGAGGTCGACCAGCCCCAGATCGAGCTGGACAGCGCGGTGCGGACATCCTCGGAGAGGCCCATGGCCTTGGCTACTTCGCGCAAAGCCGAGCGGCCGCGATAGCTGATGACGGCGGCGGCGAGCGCGGTGCGCTTGGCGCTGTATTTTTGGTAGATATAGGCGATGACTTCGTCACGCCTTTCATGCTCGAAGTCGACATCGATGTCGGGCGGCTCGTTGCGCTCCTCGGAGATGAAGCGCTCGAACAGCGTGTCGATCCGGTCGGGGCCGACTTCGGTGATGCCGATGCAGAAGCAGACGATGGAATTGGCAGCGGAGCCGCGGCCCTGGCAAAGGATATGCTGGCTGCGGGCGAACTGGACGATGTCGTAAACGGTGAGGAAGTAGCGCGCATAGTTCAGGCGCTCGATCAGAGCGAGCTCTTCCTCGATGCGCTGCAAGACGGAAGCGGGGACGCCGGCCGGATAGCGCGTGGCGGCCCCCTCCCTGGCCAACCGCTCAAGCTCGGCCTGTGGCCCGAGGCCGGATATGGTCGGCTCGTCCGGATAGTTGTACTGCAGGTCGCTCAGCGAAAAACTCAGCTCGCCGGCGAAGCGCAGCGTCTCCGCCAGCGCCTGCGGGTGACGGCGGAAAAGCCTGGCCATTTCCTGCGGCGGCTTCAGATGACGCTCGGCATTGGCCGCCAGCTCCAGCCCCACCGCGGCGACGGGCGTGTTGAGGCGGATCGCGGTGAGCACATCCTGCAGCGAGCGGCGCCCGGCGCTGTGGTAGAGGACATCGTTGGTCGCCATCAGCGGCATGCCCAGCCGATCTGCCATCGCCGCCGCCTGCTCGATGCGGAAACGGTCGTTGCCGCGATAGTCCGGCGAGACGGCAAGCCGAAGGGCGCCGCCGAAGCGATCCTTCAGCCGGCTAAGCATCGCAAGGCCGGCCTCGACGTTTGCGGACAGCTCGGGCAGGACCGCCAGCGACATCAAATCCCCCCATTCGAGCAGGTCGCCCAGCCTCAACAGCGTCGCGCCCTTCTCGTTCTCGTCGCGCAGATTGGCCTGCGTCAGCATGCGGCACAGATGCCCCCAGCCGGCGCGGTCGCGCGGATAGGCAAGGATGTCGGGCGTGCCGTCGCCGAACACCAGGCGGCAGCCGGGATGATAGGCAAGCGTCTCCACCCTGGCCTGCTGCCAGGCGCGCACGACGCCGGCCACCGTGTTGCGGTCGGCAAGTCCGATCGAGGAGAAGCCGAGGAATTTCGCCGTCACCACCAGCTCCTCCGGCTTGGAGGCGCCGCGCAGGAAGGAGAAATTCGACTGGATGCCGAATTCGGCATAGGCGGTGGCGGCGAGCGCGTTCATGCGAAGACCCCGTGCATGAACCAGCGCGGCGGCGTCTCGGACGCGCCGTAAAGACCCTGGCGGTAGAGCCAGTAACGGCGGCCGTCGCTGTCCTCGATGCGGAAATAGTCGCGGGTCGGCGCTTCCCCATCGCCGGGCAGTTGACGCCACCATTCCGGGGCGATGCGTTCCGGCCCCTCGGCGCGGGTGACGCGGTAGAGCGCGCGCCGCCAGCGGAAATTCATCGGCGGTCCCTCGGGCATCTCGGTGGCGGGCACCTCGATCGGCTCGGGCGAGGAAAACAGGCGGATCGGCCGCTCCGGCGGATAGATGGTCGCCGGCGGAACGGTGCGCTCAAGCCGTTGCCGCGGCGCGCGCCTTTGCGGCGCCTCGGAGAAAGGGACGATGGCGACGGCGCGCTCCGGCAAATGGCTCTCGACGGTGACTGGCCGCAGCACCGCGGCCTCGCCGAGGCGGGCGCGGACGCGGTCGGCGAACAGCGCGATATCGGCGTCGTCGTCGTTGGCCTCGCCGGTGAGGTCGGTCTGCTGCATATCGAAGGCCGCGGCCGACAGCACCGAGAGGCGCACGAGGTCGAAACCGTAGCCGGCGTCGATGTCCTGTTCGAGTGCGGCAAGCCGCTCATGGAAGAGTCTGCGGATCAGCGACGGCTCGCGCAGCGGGCGCGAGGTGCCGACGGCGATGCGGCTGACGGCGCCGTCGACGCGAAAGAGCAGCAGCGCCAGCGCCCTCGCGCCCTCGCCGCGCCGTTCGAGATCGCTCTTCAGCGCCGTGGCCAGCCGGCTCACCAGCCGCTCGATGTCGTCGGTCAGCACGACCGGCTCGGCAAGGTGGCGCTCGACCGAGAGCGGCGCCACCGGCAGGCGCGGCGACACCGCCTCGTCGAGGCGGCCGAGCGCCTGGTCGAGGCGCAGCAGCAGAGAGGCGCCGAAGCGGCGGGCAAGCGGCGCGCGGGGCGCCGCCATCACCGCGCCCGTCGTGCGCAGGCCGACGCTTTCCAGGCTGGCGCGGGTCTCAGGCTCGATGCGCAGTGCTGAGAGCGGCAAGGGCACCAGAAGCGCCTCCTCCTCGCCGACCGCGACGATGCGGTCGCCATGAAAATGCGCCGCCGCCCAGGCGGCGCCGGGCGTCGAGGCGAGCCCGGCGCGGACATCGAAACCCTGCTGGAAGAAACGGGTGAGGATCTCGTCCTGCATGGCGCGTTCGCCGCCGAACAGATGCGTGCAGCCGGTGACGTCGAGGAACAGGCCGTCGGCGCCGTCGATCGCCACCAGCGGCGTGTAGCGGTCGCACCAGTCGGCGAGGCCTTCGAGCAGGCGGCGGTCGGCCTCGGGATCGGCCTCGACGATGTCGATCATCGGGTGCATGGCGCGCGCGTCGGCGATGCCCATGCCGCGCTTCAGATGCAGCGCCTCAGCCCGCTCGTCGAGGGCGGCGATGCGCTGGGCGTTCATGTCGCGATGGCTGATCACCAGCGGTGGGTGAGGTGAGCGCCGGCGATCCGACGGCCGGGAACGCCAGGACCGTCCCAGGCGCTGGCGCAGGATGCGGTCGGCGGCGAGATGCGGAAACCACAGCGACAGGATCCTTTGCCCGTTCTTCCTGGGCGCTTCTTTCCTCGAATGCGTGTTCATCGGGGTTCCACTCCAGTGTGAATTGTCCGGGCAGCGCCGTGCGGCTCTTGCCGATGCCGACGGTGAAGGCGGGGCGGCCGATCGAGCCGGCCAGCGGCCCGGCGATGGTTGCGCGGCCTGCCGAGGGTGCGGCCGACACGATCAGGCGCACGGGCGCCGCGGTCGGTTCGGCCTCGCCGGCCTGACGCAGCAGGAGGACCGGGCGGCCGGCGTCCTGGGCGCGGGCGTGCAGCCGCCGCGTCGCGGTGAGGTCGAGGATCCGCGGGCTGCCGCGGATCTCGAGGATGACGGCGGCGAGCGCCGTCATGCGGGCGGCTTCCTCGGCGATCCACAGCGCGTCGAGCAGCCTTGGCGCCTCGGAAAACAGCAATTGTTCCGGCGCGATGCCGAACAGGCCCTGCAGCCCGCCGGCATAGGGAAAGCCGGCCTCGCGGAAAATCTCCGACGTGCCGATCCACAGCACGGGCGATCCCGGCTGCCGCGCGAGGATCAGGCTGGCAAGCGACAGGGCAAAGCCGGCGACGGCTCCGGCGTCGCGGGTCTCGGCGCCGTGGATCTCGCTCAGCGCCGCCTTCGGCAGGCCGCCGCCGAGCGCTGCGTCGAGCGGCTCGATGCCGGTGCGCAGGAAGGCATCCGGCGTCGCAACGGCAAGGCCGCGCCGAACCACCGTGATATCGGCGATGTCGGGAGCGCCAGGCGACGCGCCTGCCGGCGCGGGCGACGCGCCGGCCGGCGCCGCCAGGCGCTCGGGCAGCGTTCCCTCGATCTTCGCGATCTGGCGGCGCAGGGCAAAAACAGTCTCCCGCGCCACGGCGGTCATCGCCATGACGGTCAACTTTCAGCAGCATTGTTCCTGTTATGTTCTTATAGATTCCAGAGGGTGCCCCAAGAGTCAAGCAGAGTCAGAAGGAATTTATTCCTTCGTTAAGTGGCAGCGGGGCCTACATTCGGCTTGGTCGCAGCCATCCGTGATTTCGTCATCCCTGGGCGAAGCAGCCGCGCAGCGGCGTCGCGGAGAACCCTGGGATCCATTCCGTTACCTCGGACGTGGAGCGTGACGGTGCAGAAATTCTGCACCGTGGCAACGCCTCAATGTCGCGGCATGGATCCTCGGGTCTGCGCCGCGTCGCTTCGCTCCTTGCTCCGCCCGTGGATGACGAAGGCGTCTCGGCCAATCGCCAAGGCATACAGCTCGTCACGACCCATCAAACATCTGCCCCGCGGAACTAGCGCTGGCCACCGAAGGCCAGCCGGGCCGCAAGCCCTGCAAATACGGTTCCCAGCAACAGTTGGGGCGCCCGCTGAAACCGCGTGCGCCTCGACAGTGCCGCACCGATCCGGCTGGCGGTCAGGATGACCAGGCCATTGACGACCAGCCCGATCAGGTTGAGCACGGTCGCCAGCACCAGTATCTGCCCCGCCACCGAACCGGCTTGCGGCTGCACGAACTGTGGGAAAAGCGCCAGCACGAACAGCGCCATTTTCGGGTTGAGGAGATTGGTCAACAGCCCCTGCCGGACGATGCGCCCTTGCGAGTAGCGCGCGAGGCCGGCGACCGGCGCAAGCGCTGCTCCGTCGGAACGGAACGCTTTCCAGGCGAGATATGCCAGGTAGGCGGCGCCGGCATAACGCACGATGTCGTAGGCGATGGGAGCGGCAAGGAACAGTTGCGACAGGCCGAAGGCAGCGGCGAGCGCGTGGCAATAGGTGCCGGCGGCGATGCCGACATAGGTCGCCAGGCCCGCGGCGCTCCCCTGGCTGGCGCTGCGGGATGCGATCAAAAGCATGTCCGGCCCCGGCGTCGCGGTCAAAGCGAGGCAGGCAATCGCGAAAAGTCCAAGGGTGGAAAGGTCCGGCATGGGGAGCTCCTGATACATGGCCGGAACTGACCCGCACTCGATTCCCCGGCAGCAGCAAAGGATATGAAACAGCAATTGCCGCATCATTTGCCTCGACCGGCGCGAAAGCCTATATGCCGAGGTCAAAGGACAAAGAATGGCCCGCATCTACCAGACCCGCACCTGGCACGACCAGCTTTCGCCGTCGATGGAGGAGATGGAGTTCCTGGCGCTGGAGACTTACGCCCATCTGCCGGAGGATTTCCGCAAGCTGACCGGCGAGATCGTCATCCTGATCGCCGACTTCCCGACCGACGAGATCATGGACGACCTGTCGCTGGAGACGCCGTTCGACCTGCTCGGCCTCTTCGAGGGGCGCGGCATCGCCGAACGCTGGAACCCGCAGACCGGCGAGGGGCCGAACCGCATCACGCTCTACCGCCGCGCCATCCTCGACTATTGGGCCGAGAACGAGGACACGCTGGGCGACATCGTCACCCATGTGCTGATCCACGAGATCGGTCACCATTTCGGCCTGTCGGACGACGACATGGAGCGGATCGAGGAGGCGGCGGAGCAGACGGCGTGAGCGCGTAGCGCCATTCCGGCCGAGTTCCTTCGCCCCCCCCTCTGCCCTGCCGGGCATCTCCCCCTCAAGGGGGGGAGATCGGACGGCACACCGGCTTTCGCAAATCTCCAACGTTGCAAGGAATGAGCGAGGCGCTGAAACAGCCAATCTCCCCCCTTGAGGGGGAGATGGCCGGTAGGCCAGAGGGGGGTGCTGTCCCACCAGCATTGAAGGATTAGCGCAGCAGCGACCAGCGCCTACCAGTCGCTGAGCTTGGTGTCGGGCGTGTATTCCTGGCCTTCGACATCCTTGACCACCGCCTGGCCGCAGCGCATCGATTTGGTCTTCTTGTCATAGGCATAGGTCGGCGAGCCGAACAGGTGCCAGCCCTTGTTCAGCGCCGCCGTCACCTTGTGGCAGAAGGTGGAATCGTCGGGAGCGGACAGAAAGCGGTAGAGTTTCATTTCCTAAAGTCCCCATGAATTGCTGCGGCCGCGCCAAGGCCCATCATGCGCCGATGGCGGCGGCCTTCGCCAGAAGTTTCTCGGCCTGGGCCAGGTGTAGCCGCTCGACCATTTTGCCGTCGAGCGCGATCACGCCCTTGCCGGCATTTTCGGGAAGCGCAAAGGCCGCCTTCACCGCGCGCGCCTGGGCGAGAGCCTCCGGCGCCGGCGCGAAGGCCTGGTTCGCCGCCTCGATCTGCGCCGGATGGATCAGCGACTTGCCGTCGAAGCCCATGGCGGCTGCTTCCGCGCATTCCCGGGCAAAGCCGTCAGCATCGCGAAAATCATTGGCGACGCCGTCCAGCACATCGAGGCCGCCGGCGCGCGCGGCCAGCACCAATTGCATCAGCCAGGGCATCAGATAGCGCCGGTCGGGCGTCGCCAGTATGCCGGTCTCCTTGACCAGGTCATTCGTTCCGGCAACGAAACAAGCCAGTCGCGAGGCTGGATCTCGACCCAGCTCGGCAAGGGCGCCGATGTTGAGCAGGGCTTTCGGCGTTTCCACCATCGTCCATAGCCTCACCGTGTCGGGCGCGAAATTGTCGTCGAGCAGGTCGCCGGCCTCCAGCACCTCGCGCGGCGTGACCACCTTGGACAGAAGGATACCGTCGGCTTCGCCTTTCGCTGCCGCCAGCAAGTCGTCGACGCCCCATTGGCTGGCCAGCGCATTGACGCGCACGATCATTTCGCAGCGCCGGTTCGGGCGTTCGGCCAGAATGCCTGCCAGTTTTTCGCGCGCCGCGACCTTGTCGGCGGGCGGCACGCCATCTTCCAGGTCGATGATCACGGCATCGCAGGCAAGCGTGGCGATCTTGGCCAGCGCCCTGTCGTTGGAGGCCGGGATGTAGAGCACCGAGCGGCGCGGGCGGTAGGTTTGCATTCCCGATCTATGCCGTTTGCGGGCGATGGAGGCAAGCACACAGAGCAATAGCGCGCCGAAGACGAGCCAATCTTCGGAAGCCGGCGCCGCCGTCTGGAAAAGCCTGCACGAAAAGTGCACGCAGTTGCAGAAAAGCTCCTCCGATCTGCCCCGTTCGGTCCTCGCGAACCGCCGAAACAGGACGGCATGCAAGCACACGAGAAGCCCCGTTGGTCCCTGCCCTACCGGCTGCGCAGCGATGGCTGGTGGCTGGCCGATCCGCCGAGGGTGCGGCCGACGGCGACGCTTTTGCCATTCGTGCCGAGATCGCCACCGCGCTATGCGCCGGTAAAAGCCAGGAAAACCCGCTCATGATAGGTATTCTCGGGCCGGCGCCGGGCTATTGCCAGCGCTTCGGCGTCGCCGTGCTGCTGGTCGGGCTGGCAGATTTTTTCTTCTATGACCAGCCGGTGGGCATCACGCTTTTCCTGTTCGGCATGGTGCTCGCCGCCGCGATCGCGACCCTCAACCCCCTATCCCTCAATTCCCTGGCCTTCAACGACCGCAGGCTCTGGATCAAGCTTGCCGCCCTGCTCGCCGCGCTGCTGCCGCTGGTCGAAAACGTCAGTCCGCTGTCGGTCTCGATCACGCTGGCTGCAATGGCGGCGCTCGCGCTTTCGCTCGCCGGGCGGCTGCGGTCCGGTCTCGCCCGCATCGCCGGCCAGCTCTCGGCCTTCTTCATCGCCGCGCCATTCCGGTTCGCGTGCGACTTCGTGCGCTGGCGCAAGGCGGCGCGGCGCCATGGCCGGCGGCGCATCCGGCTGGCGGCGGTCGCCGTCTGGGTAATGCCGCTCGGTCTCGGCCTGGTCTTCCTGGCCCTGTTTGGTGCCGCCAATCCGGTCATCGAATACTGGTTCTCGCTGATCGACCTTTTTGCACTCCTCGACCTCATCCAGCTGCCGCGCCTGGTCTTCTGGCTGTTTGCGCTCGCCGGTGTTTGGGCCTTCCTGCGCCCGCGCCTGCCGCGGTTCTTCCGCCGCCTGCCGCGTAGACCGCGGATCGTCCGCAAGGAACCGCCGGCGCCGGCAAGCACGGCCGTCGAGGACGTCCTCTTCGGCAAGGCGGCGATCCTGCGCGCGCTGGTGGTGTTCAACCTTCTGTTCGCGCTGCAGACCGGGCTCGACGCCACCTATCTGTGGGGCGGCGTGGCGCTGCCCGACGGGCTGACCTACGCCGCCTATGCGCATCGCGGCGCCTATCCGCTGATCGTTACCGCGCTGCTCGCCGCCGGTTTCGTGCTGGCGGCGCTGAGGCCCGGCAGCGAGACATCGCGGGATCCGCTGATCCGCCGGCTGGTCTATCTCTGGGTGGCGCAGAACATCGTGCTGGTCATCTCGTCGATGCTGAGGCTCGACCTCTATATCGGCGTCTATGCGCTGACCTATCTGCGCATCGCCGCCTTCGTCTGGATGGGTTTGGTGGCGGCCGGCCTTGCGCTGATCATCGCCCGCATCGCGCTCGGAAAATCCAGCGAATGGCTGCTTTCCGCCAATCTTCTGACGTTATCGGCGACGCTTTATGCCTGCTGCTACGTCAACTTTGCAGCAACGATCGCCAACTACAATGTCGACCATTCCTACGAGATGACCGGGCAAGGCGTTCCGCTCGATGCCTGGTATGTGCGTTCGCTTGGTGCGAGCGCATTTCCTGCCCTCGACCGCTTCATCGCGCACCAGGCGAGCGCGCCCGCCGCCGACGAGCCTTGCCGGCGCGACCTCGCCATCGGGCATGCCGGGGACGAGGCCGCCTACCGCGCCGAGCAGAAAAACTGGCGCGCCTGGAGCTTTCGCGACTGGCGGCTCATCCGCACTCTCGACAAAAGAGGCCCGCTCGTGGTTCCTCAGCCTTCCCAACCTTACGTGCCGGGCCGCTGATCGATGCCGCACAACATTCTCGTCGCCGACGACGATCCGCATATCCGCGAGATCATCTGCTTCGCGCTGGAAAAGGCCGGCATGAAGACGCAAGGCGTCGCTGACGGCGCCGCCGCCCTGCGGGCGATCGAGCGCCGCGCGCCCGATCTCGTTGTGCTCGACATCGGCATGCCGGAGATGGACGGGCTGGAGGTGTGCCGGCGGCTCAGGCAGGTATCCGACGTGCCGGTGCTGTTCCTGTCCGCGCGCGACGAGGAGATCGACCGCATCCTCGGGCTGGAAATGGGCGGCGACGACTATGTGACCAAGCCGTTCAGCCCGCGCGAGCTGGTCGCCCGCGTCAACGTCATCCTGCGCCGCGCCCGCCCCGCTCCGGCCGAGGCCGAAGAGCGGCAATTCGCGCGTGGCGGGCTGGTGCTGGTGCCGGCCAGCCATGGCGCGAGCTTCGACGGCAGGCCGCTGGCGCTGACGGGCATAGAATTCTCGATCCTGAAAGGGTTCCTCGCCCGCCCCACCCATGTGCTCGCCCGCGAGGCGGTGATGGCCAATGCCTATGCCGCCAACATCCATGTCTCGGAGCGCACCGTCGACAGCCATATCCGCAACATCCGCGCCAAACTGGCGGCGGCCGGCTGCACGGATGCGATCGAGACCGTGCATGGCGTCGGCTTCCGGCTCGGCCGATGCGGCGGCTGAACTCCCGGAGTGGCGACAAATGGCGGCCGCGCCTGGCCACGGTGGTGGTCGCCATCCTGATCGTGGTGATGGCGCTGCCGCTGGTCGGCCTGTTCTTCTTCCGCCTCTATGAGAACCAACTGATCCGCCAGACCGAGGCCGAGCTCATCGCGCAGGGCGCGGTGCTGGCCGCCATCTATGCAGAGGATGTGCGTCAGGCCGGGATCGCGCCGGAAAAGTTCGGGGTGCCCATCGCCACCGACGCCGGCCGAGCCGCCAGCACGAACGAGCCGTACCAGCCCATCGAGCCGCGCCTGGACCTTGCTTCCGACTATGTGCTGCCGACGCGGCCCGCCCCGGTCTCGGCAATTGCCGATCCCGCCTTCGCGGCGATCGGCGCGCAGCTCTCCGCCATTCTCGTGCAAACGCAGAGGACGACGCTGGCCGGCTTCCGGCTGCTCGATCCCCGGGGTGTGGTCATCGCCGGGCGCGAGGAGGTCGGCCTGTCGCTGGGCAATGTCGAGGAGGTGCGCGAAGCGCTTGCCGGCCGCTATGCCAGCGCGCTCCGGCTCCGGATTCCCGACCAGCCGGCGCCACCGCTCTATTCGGTCAGCCGTGGCACCAGGGTGCGCGTCTTCGTCGCCATGCCGGTCGAGGTCGAAGGCCGGGTCGCCGGCGTGGTCTATTTGTCGCGGACGCCGAACAACATCGTCAAGCATCTCTATGGCGAGCGCGGCAAGGTGACCCTGGCGGCGATCGCCATTGTCGGCGGCACGCTGCTGATCGGCCTCGTTTTCCTGCGCACCGTCAGCCGGCCGATCTACGGTCTGATCGAGCGGACGAAGCGCATCGCCGCCGGCGACCGCACCGCGATCAAGCCGCTCGACCATCACGGCACGCGCGAGATGGCCGAGCTGTCCGCCGCCTTCCTCGATATGGCCGAGAAGCTGCAGGCGCGCTCCGACAGCATCCAGACATTTGCCACCCATGTCTCGCATGAGCTCAAGTCACCGCTGACGGCGATCCAGGGCGCGGCGGAGCTGCTGCGCGATTCCGGCGGGGCCATGGACGAGGCCGAGCGGAAGCGATTCTCGGACAATATCGTCACCGATGCCGGGCGGCTGAATCTGCTGGTGCGCCGGCTGCTCGAGCTGGCGCGCGCCGAAAACCTCGCGCCCAGCGGCGAAAGCACCTCGCTCGATGCGGCGCTGGCACTGCTGCCAGCGGACAACCGGCTCGAGGTCCGCGTCGAGGCCGGTGGCGGGATCGGCCTGCGCATCTCGGCCGAGAACGCGGCGATCATGCTTGCCAACCTGATCGACAATTCGGCGCGGCATGGCGCCAGCCTGGTTTCGCTCACGGCAAGCGGCACTGGCGGCAATGCGGCGGTGCTGGTGAGCGATGACGGCGCCGGCATTTCGCCGAGCAATCGTAACAAGGTCTTCGAGCCGTTCTTCACCACGCGGCGCGAGTCCGGCGGCACCGGCATGGGGCTCGGCATCGTGCTGGCCCTCCTGAAAGCGCATGATGGCACGATCAGGCTGGTTGACAGCGAGTGCGGCACGCGCTTCGAGATCAACCTGCCGGCGGCGTGAAGGATGCCGGCGGCCGGATCGGAGAAAAAAGTGCGCTACGACATCGTCATCATCGGCGGAGCCATCGTCGGCTCCTCGATCGCCTATTATTTGCGCGAGGAGGGGTTTTCGGGCTCGATCGCGCTCATCGAGCGCGATCCGCAATTTTCCCATGCCGCCACGACGCTGTCCTGCGCTTCGATCCGCCAGCAATTCTCGATCCCGGAAAACATCCGCCTGTCGCAGTTCACGCTGAAACTGTTCCGGCGGCTGAAGGAGACTTTTGGCGCCGACGCCGATATCGGCTTTCGCGAAGGCGGCTATCTGATCCTCGCCGGCGAGAACGGGCTGCCGATCCTCAAGGCCAACCACGCGGCGCAGATCGCCGAGGGCGCCGACATCGTGCTCGAGGATGCTGAGCAGCTGACGCGTCGCTTCCCCTGGCTGTCGGCCGAGGGCATTTCAGCCGGCGCCTATGGCCGCAGCGGCGAGGGCTGGTTCGACGCGCATGCGATGCTGATGCTGTTCCGCAAGGCGCTGCGCGACAAGAAGATCGATTTCATCACGGCTGACGTCACCGGCATCGCGCGCGAGGGCGATCGCGTCACCGGCGTCAGCCTCGACAATGGCGAGACGCTTACAGCCGGCATCGTCGTCAACGCCGCCGGGCCGAATGCCGGCAAGGTCGCCGCTCTTGCCGGGCTCGAGCTGCCGGTCGAGCCGCGCAAGCGCAACGTCTTCGTCTTCGAGGCGCGCGAGAAATATGCCGACATGCCGCTGCTGGTCGATCCCTCCGGCATCTATGTGCGGCCGGAAGGCTCGGTCTACATCACCGGCGGTGCCGAGCCGGAGGAAGGCGATCACGCTCCCGATCCCAAGGATTTCGAGGTGGAATGGCCGCTGTTCGAGGAGGTGATCTGGCCGGTGCTCGCCACCCGCATTCCCGCCTTCGAGGCGATCAAGCCGACGCGCGCCTGGGTCGGCCACTACGACTACAACACGCTCGACCAGAACGCGGTGATCGGGCCGCATCCGGAGGTCGAAAACTTCCTCTTCGCCAACGGCTTTTCCGGCCACGGCCTGCAGCAGGCGCCGGCGGTCGGCAAGGCGTTGGCCGAGCTGATCGTGCATGGCGGCTACCGCACGATCGACTGCTCGGCGTTCGGCTATGGCCGGGTGGCCGAGGGGCGGGCGTTTCGCGAACTCAACGTGATCTGAATCGATCAGTAGGTCAGCGTGATCTGCATTTGCGGCAGCGGCCGTGGCGCGGTGTTGCTGAAGTCGGGCCCGTCGTCCTTCCATTGATGGCCCTTGGCTATAAGCCCTTCCAGCAGCTTCCGCGCCTCCTCGCGCTGCACGGCGCCCTCGAAGGCGAAGGGCGGCACCGGGTTCGAGGTGCGGGCCGTCTCATAGGCCTGCACATAGTCGGCAATCTTCGGCTTGTAGTCCGCGCTCTCGGCGACCTTGATCGTGTAACGCTGCATGGCTGACGCCAGATTGCGCCAGCGCGTCCAGTAGTGGGCGTCGAAGGAGAACTCCGCGAATTTCTCGCCGGCCCGCGTGCCCTTCTGGGAGACCTGCCTCAGGATGTCCGCGCCCATGTTCAGGTTCATGCCGCCCTCATCCTCGTTGAGGGGGACGTGGACGATCCGCTCCCGATTGCCGGGAGCCCGCGACTGGAGCAGATCGCGCCAGTTCTGCATTGTCGCGATGATGCCGAAAATGAAGGCGGCGATCTCCTTGATGGGCATCATGCTGGCGATCGATTGATACTGGGCCTGCCAGCCGTCATCGGGTTTCGGCAGAAAGACGTCGCGGTCCTTCCTGGTGTCACTTGCATCGGGATAGACGAGGTCGATGGCGAAGGTCGGCCAGCGCGGCAGCGGCGCGTCGAACAGGTGGATGGGGAAGTTGCTGCAGATGCCGCCGTCGGAAAACCAGCAGCGACGGAAATGAACCGTATCGGATGCCTGTTCGGCACCGCCGGCGGCCAGCGAGTCGGTCGCCTCCAGCGTTGTTTTCGGCCTGTCCCTTTTGGGTGCCGGTGCATTCGCGCCGTCAGCCGCGCCGGGGGTGAACATTTCGTGCAGGGGAACAGCGCTGATCAGCAGCGGGAAGCTGAGGCTCATGCGCGTGGCAACCAGAACCGGGAGCTTCCCATATGTCGGCAGGCGATAATAGGTTTCGCCCTTGACGGTATGCCGCTCACCGGATTCCCCGATCATCCAGTCGACGAGGTCCTCGGGAAACAGGGCATCGAACTCGCGCTGGAGGAACCAGAAATGCGTGTCCTTGTCGAAGGGCAGGCTGCGGGGTTCGCTGTGCGAGACATCGGTTGTGATCATCGTCAGCGAAACGGCATGACGCGATTGAGGCTCGTGCGGATAGCGGGGCGCCTTCCACAGATCCTCGAACAGGAGCGGCCTGTCGGTGGCCTGGCCGGATAGGTTCTGAAGCGTCTCATGCAGCCAATCGGTGAGCGCCGGTTTCGCCTCCCCGCGGGCGCGGCCGACGCGCCGCTTGCCGGAGCAAAGGCCGAGAAGGTTGCGCCGCGCGACGCGCGCGACACGCAGGGCGGCAAGGATCGCGCCGACGGCATAGGCGCCGAGGAACGAGGGAATTGCGTGCAATGCGATCGCCAAGGGGGTTGAGAAAAATCCCGCGGCCCACCATCCCCAGCAGAGCAGGGCAAACAGTCCAAATGTTTCGAGCGGCGCGATCGCGACCACCGCGAAGACCGTCCGCAGGAACTTGCGAAGCAGGCCGGCATTGCAGGCAAGCACGACAACCAGCCTGTAGGCGTTCTTCGCCCCCGAGGCGGGTTGGAAGAGGCTGAAGATGAAACCTTCACGGGCAAGCGCCTCGGATACTCCGGTCAGACCATCGAAACCGGCCAGCGTCGGGGTCTGAATGATGTAAGGTCCGACAGTCTTGCGCCGTTCGCCGACCGCGGCGGCGGCGCATGCGGCCGCGGCAATCGCGCCGACGGACGTCCCGCCGATGCTCTTGAACCGATATTGCTTCGACAGCTTCAGGGCCGCGTTGGGGTAGACGATGCCGCTGGTGATGCCGCCCTTCATGACGAGATCGCAGTATTTGAACGCACTCTTCGCCAAGGACCCCTCCTCCGGTCGATGAAGCAAAGCCGCTCGACCAGGAAGCATCCGATCTGGCATCTACTTCCGTTCGGCGGCTGTTGCTTGCAGAGGATGGGCCTCTTCTTCGCAAAAGTCGATTGTCCGGGCGGGTCGTCGGCGCTCAAAGCGCATCGCGCCGAGCGGGTTCAGTCGATTTCCCAAAACCGCTGCGCAATTTTGGGCGACATGTCTCAGGCGGCGACGCGGCCTGCCGGGCCAAAATATCCCTGCAGCCAGCCGAGCACGCGCGCCCAACCCTCGGCATGCTCGGCCGCGGCTTCGCTGAATCCTTCGAAACTGCCATGGCAGATGGTGAGCCGGGTGCCGCCGGCGGTCGGTTCCAGAAGATAGGCGAGCGTCGTTTCGTGACGGCCGAGCGTCGGATGGTCCCAGTCGTACCGCCGGGTCTGCACGATCCGGCGTGGCGCTTCGATTTCGAGGAAGGTGCCGCCGGCGAGGAGGTGCCTGCCGTCTGCCGTTCGCACGCTGACGGCCCAGCTGCCGCCGACGCGAAGGTCGGCGGTCCAGCCGGTCATCCGGTAGCTGTCGGCCGAGCCCCACCAGCGCTCGACCTCTTCGGTGACAAGTGCTGCGAAGACCTGCTCGGGCGGTGCTGGAAGGTCGGCCGATGCCATGACCGTCCGGCCATTCGCCATGGCTCGCGCCGTGAGTTGCCCGAGCATCATATCAACCTCCGCCAATGGTTGTTTCGCTACCGCAACGAATCCTCACGCGGCCTTCGAGGGCGGGCGCTCAAAGCCCTTGCCGGTCTCGAGCAGGCTCTTCAGGCTTGCCAGCACCAGCGGCCAGCCCTTGCCGACATTTTCGATCAGCCTGTGCGGCCCGTCGGCTTCGTGGGTGACGGCGAGCTTCATCAGTTCGCCGTCCTGCTCTATTGCGAAGGTGCAGCGCGTGTAGCCGTCTTCCTTCATCTCGGGCAGCCATTCGTTGCGCCATTTGATGACCAGGCGTCTTGGCGGGTCGATCTCCAGGATCTCGCCCGAGTCGGCAACGCGGCCATCCGGGAAAATCAGCTTCCAGCTGGAGCCGACCTTCCAGTCGCTCTCCTGATAGGAGCAGAGGAAGAACTGCCGGTTGAATTCCGGGTCTGTCAGCGCCGTCCAAAGCTTTTCGGGCGTGGTGCGGATGTAGGTGACGTAGACGAAGGTGTTGTCGCTCACGGCTCTTCCCTTTCCAGTCGTTTCTTCAGGTCGCTCAATGCATCCAGCCGATGGCGCTCGAACTTGCCGATCCAGCGCTCGGCGATATCGTTGATCGGAACCGGGTTGAGGTAGTGCTCCTTCTCGCGGCCCTTGCGGACGGTGGTGACGAGCTTGGCCTCCTCCAGGATCGCCAAATGCTTGGTCACCGCCTGGCGCGTCATCTCCATCCGCTCGCACAGTGCGTTCAGCGTCTGCCCGTTCCTGGCATGGAGGCTGTCCAGCAATTGCCGGCGGGTCGGGTCGGCCAAGGCGCGAAAGACGGCGTCCATGCTCATGGCTTTAATATGCAACCATTTGGTTGCATGTCAAGCGGTCACATTCATCTGGGAGGATCACGGCTTTGTGAGGTCGTGGCTGGGGTCAGCGGTTCCGGCCGAACCAGAAGGCGTCTTGCATCCGCGTCATGCCGATGCGCTCGTAGAAGCCGACGGCGTCCGGCATCGAGATCAGGCTGATGGCGACGGACGGGCCGAGCTGCCGGCGCGCCTCGTCCATCAGGCCCTTGCCGATGCCGAGCCCTTGCGCCGATCGGGAAACGGCAAGCTCGGAAATGTAGCAGACCCAGGAAAAATCGGTGACGCCACGCGCCACGCCGATCAGCGGCTTGCCCTCGATGTCGAGCCGCGCCGTCAGCACCAGATTGGCGCCCGAAAGCATTCTTTTCAGCCGGGCCTTATTATCGACGGGGCGCGTCTCGCCGAGGCCGGAGTCCACCAGCACGCGGCGGAACTCGCCGACGTCGAGCGCCGGCTCGCTGGCATAGAGGACGCGGGATGGTTCGGTCATGACGGCCAGACTGCACCAGCGGGCCGGGATTTCGAAGTCTTTTTTGACCGTCGATCCACGCACGAACAGTTGCCTTTCATTTGCCGCCGGCTTTGTGTAAACCGTGCGCCAGCAAATCCCCGAACGACAAGAGACGGCAAGGACCATGGATAAATTCACCAAGCTGACGGGCGTCGCCGCGCCCATGCCGATCGTAAACATCGACACCGACATGATCATCCCCAAGGATTACCTGAAGACGATCAAGCGCACCGGGCTAGGCACCGGCCTGTTCGCCGAGATGCGTTACAAGGACGACGGTTCGGAAAATCCCGATTTCGTGCTCAACAAGCCGGCCTACCGCAAGGCGCAGATCCTGGTCGCCGGCGACAATTTCGGCTGCGGCTCGAGCCGCGAGCATGCGCCGTGGGCGCTGCTCGATTTCGGCATACGCTGCGTCATCTCGACCTCGTTCGCCGACATTTTCTACAACAACTGCTTCAAGAACGGCATCCTGCCGATCACCGTCAGCCCGGAAGACCTGGACAAGCTGATGGACGACGCCTCGCGCGGCTCCAACGCAACGCTGTCGGTCGATCTCGAAGCGAAGGAGATCCGCGGGCCGGACGGCGGCGTGGTCAAGTTCGACCTCGACGACTTCAAGCGCCACTGCCTGCTTAATGGCCTGGACGACATCGGCCTGACCATGGAGAAGGCCGGCGCCATCGCCTCGTTCGAGCAGAAGAACGCCGCGCAGCGCCCCTGGGCCTGAACGTCTGGACTTGAGATAGGGGTCGCGGGCGGCGAAGCGGCGCCGCCGGCAGGCCTCGTGTGGCGACTGAACGGAGGGACAGTCATGACACGCTCGCTTCTGGCCGGCGCCTGCGCGCTGGCGGTGATCCTTCTGCCGATGGCGGCCGCGCATGCCCAGACCGACCCGGTGCTGGTGCCGGCTGACGATGCGTCCGGCAGCGCCGACCAGGGGGCGTCGAGCAGTTCCGATGCGGCGCCCGCCGACGAAGACAAGCAGGCGCCGATCCCGTTCGAGGGCGGCCAGTTCACCATCACCCAGCAGGAGCAGTATGGCGAGAAGGTGCTGGCCTATGACGGCAAGCAGCTTGCCGACAATTACGACGTCTCCTTCGACAAGATAGTCGAGGTCGGCGGCGTCAAGGTCGCGCTGTTCGATGTCGGCGACGGCGGCAATCAGTGCGGTCCGGCGAGCGTGATTGCCTGGAAGCCTGAAGGCGGCGAAATCCAGACCACCACCGTCGAGCAGGACGAATGCGGCGCGCCGCCGGCCGCCGTCTCCGACAGCGCCATCTACTACGTGCCCTATCTGCTGCCGGGAGAGACGAGAGCGGCGCTGCAATGGTCGCCGACTGAGGGGCTGACGACCTCCGGCAACCTCTCCTACACGCCGGAATTCGGCACCGACTGGAAGGATGTCGACCCGTCGAAATACGACAATATCATCGACGCCTTCCACAACGAGGCCGTCTACAAGGCGGGGCAGGCGCTGCTCGGCGACACCATGCCCGACATGGCGACCAGCCTGCTGGTCGGCGGCGGCACTGAAAAGACCGCGTCCGGCGCCTTCTACGCCACCGGCTGCGTGCCGCATGATTGCGGCGGCAATGACGGCTTCATGGCGGTCGATCCGGTCAAGCACAAGGTCTACTTCGCCCGCCGCGGCGACAATGGCGAGCCGGATGCCCGGCCGCCGCTGAAGGATTGGCCGGACGATTTGAAGAAGGCGTATGACGACGCGCAGGGGTCGGGGAACTAGGGCTTCTCGACGGCCACCACTGCGCCTTCGTCCTCCTCGGGCTTGACCCGAGGATCCATGCCGTAACCCCTGCCGTCCGGCGCAACGGTGCAGTATTCTGCGCCGTTGGCGGTGCCTCGGCGTAACGGCATGGATCGATCCTATGGTCTGCGCCGCGTCGCTCCGCTCCTTGCTCCGCCATAGGATGACGATGGGATGGATCTCCCGGCTAATCTCCGAGGTTTGCGGTTGCCTTCGTGACAAGAGTTGGCGCGGCTTGGCCCACGACCGGTCAGGCATCCTATGCTAGAGGGCGCCTACGACGGCAACGAGGAGTCCTCATGCGCACACTCATCTCCACCGGTTCGCCCTTCGAGAAAACCGCCGGCTATTCGCGTGCTGTCGTGCAGGGCGATTGGTGCTTCGTGTCGGGAACGACCGGCTACGACTACGCCACCATGACCATGCCGGAGACGGTCGAGGCGCAGACGCGCAACTGCCTCGCCACCATCGCCAAGGCCTTGGCCGACGGCGGCTTCGAGATGGCCGATGTGGTGCGGGCGCATTACTACATCACCGACCAGGCCTATGTTGACGTGGTCTTTCCGATCCTCGGCCAGGCGTTCGGCGACATCCGCCCGGCGGCGACGATGATCGTCTGCCAGCTCAGCAAGCCGGAGATGAAGATCGAGATCGAGGTCACGGCCTTGCGGCGCATGGCTTGAGGCCAAGGCCATGAAGGTCCGGCGCATCGTTGCCAATATCGAGACACAGGACGCGGCGGCGGCGAGGCGCTTCTACCGTGACGTGCTCGGCCTCGACGTGCTGATGGATCAGGGCTGGATCGCCACCTACGGGTCCGAGGAAAGCATGCAGGTGCAGGTGAGCTTCATGGCTCAAGGCGGCTCCGGCACGCCGGTGCCAGATCTTTCGATCGAGGTCGACGAAGTCGATGCGGCGCTCGACGCCATGAAGAGCGCCGGCTTCGCCATCGAATACGGCCCTGCCGACGAGCCCTGGGGCGTGCGCCGCTTCTTTGTGCGCGATCCGTTCGGCCGGCTGGTCAACATCCTCTCGCACCGGTGAGGGTTGAAAGGCTTGCGCCGCAGGCGCTTGGCGTTTAGCAAGGCCGCGGTTCAATTCTCTCGGGACGGTTCTCCATGGCTTCGAAAAATCTCCTCCTGCTCGCCGGCGACGGCATCGGCCCCGAGGCCATGGCCGAGGTGAAGAAGCTGATCGCCGCCATGAACGAAAAGCTCGGCAGCGGTTTTGCCACCGACGAGGGCCTGGTCGGCGGCTGCGCCTACGACGCGCATGGCGCGGCGATTTCCGATGCCGACATGGCAAAAGCGATGGCGGCGGATGCCGTGCTGTTCGGCGCTGTCGGCGGGCCGAAGTGGGACAAGGTGCCTTACGAGGTCCGGCCCGAGGCCGGGCTGCTGCGCCTGCGCAAGGACATGGAGCTGTTCGCCAATCTTCGCCCGGCAATCTGCTACCCGGCGCTCGCCGCGTCCTCCTCGCTGAAGCAGGAAGTGGTCGAGGGCCTCGACATACTGATCGTGCGCGAGCTCACCGGCGGCGTCTATTTCGGCGAGCCGAAGCAGATCATCGACCTCGGCAACGGCCAGAAGCGCGGCATCGACACGCAGGTCTACGACACGTTCGAGATCGAGCGCATCTCGGGCGTCGCCTTCGAATTGGCGCGCACGCGCAAGAACCACGTCACCTCGATGGAAAAGCGCAACGTCATGAAATCCGGCGTGCTGTGGAACGAGGTGGTCAGCCAGACCCACACGGCGAAATATTCAGACGTCAAGCTCGACCATATGCTGGCCGATGCCGGCGGCATGCAGCTGGTGCGCTGGCCGAAGCAGTTCGACGTCATCGTCACCGACAATCTGTTCGGCGACATGCTCTCCGACATCGCCGCGATGCTTACCGGCTCGATCGGCATGCTGCCCTCGGCCTCGCTCGGCGCGCCGGACGTCAAGACCAAGAAGCGCAAGGCGCTCTACGAGCCGGTGCATGGCTCGGCGCCCGACATCGCCGGCAAGGGCATCGCCAACCCGATCGCCATGATCGCCTCCTTCGCCATGTGCCTGCGCTATTCCTTCGGCATGGTGGCCGAGGCCGACAAGCTCGAAGCAGCGATCGCTGCCGTGCTCGACGATGGGCTGCGCACCAAGGACATCCTCTCCGAGGGCATGACCGAGGTCGGCACGGTTGAGATGGGCGACGCGATCATCGCCAAGTTCCTGGGCTGATCCCCATGGCGGTCGACGTCCGCTGGGCGACGACCGAAGACGCGGCGGCGCTCGCCATCGTGCTCTGCGATATGGCGGTGCACTACCAGCAGCCGCCACTCGCCGCCGATCGGGCCGAGGCGGCAGCACGAAGATGGCTCGGCGACGAAAGCCCGGCCTATCCGCATTTCGCGCTTGCCTTTGCCGGCGGGGCGGTTGCCGGTCTAGCCTCGGTGGCGATCGCGCATCCCGGCATCGATCTCGAACGGCTGATGTTCCTGAAGGACCTGTTCGTGCGCGACGAAGCCCGCAACGCAGGCGTCGGCCGCGCGCTGATCGCGTTCCTTGCCGGCCATTGCCTGAGCCACGGCATCGGCCGCATCGACCTCACCGCGGAGGACTGGAACGAGGGCGCGATGCGGTTCTACGCGCGGCTTGGTGCCGAGCGCCACGGCCAGAAGATCTTTCTTCGGTTGTCGGCCAAGGCGTTGGAGACGGCAGCTAGATCCTGACGCCGGCTGGCACAGGCCCCCACTGGTTCTCGCGCCCTTGCGTCGGGATCAGCGCGAAGACCAGCGTCGCCAGGCCGCCGACGGTTGGGATGAAACAGAGGATGGCAAGCCAGCCGGTCAGGCCGATGTCGTGCAGGCGGCGCACGATCAGGCCGATCCACGGCGGGATCGTCGCCAGGATGAACAGGCCGGAAAGGCCGACCGTCATGGCTGGCATTTCCTGGCCGGGCTCGAGATCGCCGATTGCTGCGTCGGCGGCGAGCCCGATCGCGACGACCGCGATGATGCTGATGGTCCAGAACAGGCAGAAGCCCCAGAACTCCTTGCGGCGGGCGCGGTCGACGAAGTTGAAGTAGTTTTGCGTCACCGCCCGCCAGAAATAGTCCCACAGACCGGTGGACCGGGCGGGAGCCGTGTCGGCCGCGCGACCGAACTGCTGCGTGGCCGCCTGCCTGACGACGGCTTGCGGCGCTGCGGCAGCTGGAGCGGTGGCGCCGGCCGAGGCAGCCGAAGCCTGCGGGCGGACCGAATAGACGTTGCGCGCCTGGCCGCCGCTTGGCTGGAACTCGACGGACGCGCCCTTGGCCAGCGAGGTCTCGCGGCGCATGTCCTCGCGGGCGAAACTGTAGCGGTTGCCGTCGGCCCCGGTGAGGAAACCGAAGCCCTGCTCCTCGTCATAGTGCAGAATTTCGCCGCGCATGGCCTTGCCCCCAAAGTTGCGCCTCGCCCAGACTGTTCAAAGTCGGCGCGGATCGCAAGAGGCTTGCGGTGAAACGGGCGGCCGCTTTGGCCAACCGGGCGATCAGCCCGGCTGTTTCTTCGGCTTCTTGTGCTTTGCCGGCTTGTCGAATTTCGGCTTGCCGGGCTTCTTTGCCCACGGCTTTGCCTCCGTCGCGCCGGTGCGTTCGGGCTGCGCGCGCTTTTCGAATTTCGGCTTGTGAGCACCTTGGGGCGCATTCTGCTCGAAGGGCCGCTTGCCGCGATGCGGCTTCTTGTCCGGCTTCGGTGGCTGGTAGCCGGCACGCGACAAGTCGGGCGTGCCCTCCAGCCGCTTCACTGCGATGTTGTTTTGCAATTTGCGGTCGGGGCCGATGGCGGCGAGGAAGCGGTCGGCCCAGCCGGCGGCGATCTGCACGAAAGTCTCTTCCGGCTGCATCTTGATGGCGCCGATCTCGCGCTTCGAGATATTGCCGGTGCGGCACAGCATCGGGATCAGCCAGCGCGGCTCGGCATTCTGCCGGCGGCCGACTGACAGCGAGAACCAGACGCTGTCGCCGAAATCGTCGCGGCGGCTTGGCGCCTCGTCGCGTCGGGCCGGCCTCTCGCCCGACGGCGTGAACGGCGCGACATCGAGCAGATCCTCGGGTGCCGAGCGGCTGGAGCGGCAAAGCCGCACGAAGGCCGCGGCCACCAGTTCGGCGCCGTGCCGCTCAAGCAGAGTGTCGACGAAGCCGCGTTCCTCGTCCTTCACCAGCTCGCTGAAGGCGGCGTCGGCAAGGATGCGCTCATCGTCGCGCTTGAGCACGTCGTCCGCCGAGGGCGGGCTCGCCCAGGTCGCGGTCAGGCCGGCATTGTGCAGCAGCCGCTCTGTGCGCCGGCGGGCGTTGTTGGGCACGATCAGCGCGCTGACGCCTTTGCGCCCGGCCCGTCCGGTCCGGCCGCTGCGGTGCAGCAGCGTCTCCGGGTTGGTCGGCAGGTCGGCATGGATGACCAGCTCGAGATTGGGCAGGTCGATGCCGCGCGCCGCCACGTCGGTGGCGATGCAGACTTTCGCGCGGCCGTCGCGCATGGCCTGCAGCGCATGGCTGCGCTCGTTCTGGCTGAGCTCGCCCGAGAGCGCGACCACGGAAAAATTGCGGTTGTTGAAGCGCGCCGTCAGATGATTGACGGCGGCGCGGGTGTTGCAGAACACCATCGCGTTCTGCGCCTCGTAATAGCGCAGCATGTTGATGATGGCGTTCTCGCGGTCGGCGGGTGCTACGCTCAGCGCGCGGTACTCGATGTCGAGATGCTGCTTTGCCTCGCCGCCGGCCGAGATGCGCACAGCGTCGCGCTGGTAGCCTTGCGCCAGCGTGGCGATGGAGCGCGGCACGGTGGCGGAAAACATCAGCGTGCGGCGCTCGGCGGGTGCCGCATCGAGGATGAATTCGAGATCCTCTCGAAAACCGAGGTCGAGCATCTCGTCGGCCTCGTCCAGCACCACGGCCTTCAGCTCCGACATGTCGAGCGCGTGCCGGGTGATATGGTCGCGCAGCCGGCCGGGCGTGCCGACTACGATGTGGGCGCCACGCTCCAGCGCGCGCCGCTCGCTGCGCATGTCCATGCCGCCGACGCAGGAGGCGATTGCAGCGCCGGTCAGCTCGTAAAGCCATTCCAGCTCGCGCCGCACCTGCAGCGCCAGCTCCCGCGTCGGCGCCACGACCAGGCCGAGCGGCGCGCCGGCAGCGGCGAAGCGCTCCGCGCCGCCAAGCAGCGTCGGCGCCAATGCAAGGCCGAAGGCGACGGTCTTGCCGGAGCCGGTCTGGGCCGAAACCAGCGCGTCGGCCTCACCGAGCTCGGAGGCGAGAACCGCCTTCTGTACCGGCGTCAGCGCGGTGTAGCCGCGTTTTTCCAGCGCCTCTGCAAGCGCAGGAACAATACCTTGGAAACTGGACATCTATCTCTTTCGGAATTCGGGGGTTCTGGCTCGTAAAGGAGCACAGGGCCGGCACTGTGCCGGCCAAAGCGAAATTTGGGCGTTCGTACTTCTTGCGGCCACCATTGTACAGAGCAGGCGGCGGCGAGCCTTTCCCTTCTCCGCTGGGAGAAGGGCGAGCGCGCCAATTGACTCTTTTACCAAACCGCGTAAAAGCCCGCTTCGAACGGGATTGTTCTTCGATGCGCGGCCTTCTGATGGCTCTTCTTGCCTTCGATGCCCCCAGCCACGATGCGCGGCATCGGGCCGGGCGCTTCGGCGCGCCTGCCCGTTCCAGCAAAACTACGGCCAAAACCACCACCAAAACGGTGTGATTCCCTTGGCCTAACCACCCTCTCCCGGGTTCGGCCCGGGGGACGGAACCCGCATGAGGCCGGCGGGTTTTCTCCAACAACCAAGCGGAGAGGGACAGGAGATTTCTATGAGTTTCAAGGTTGCGGTAGTCGGCGCCACGGGCAATGTGGGCCGCGAGATGCTCAACATTCTGGACGAGCGCGGCTTTCCGGTAAGCGAAGTGGTGGCATTGGCCTCGCGGCGCAGCCAGGGCACGGAAGTGTCCTTCGGCGACCGCACGCTGAAGGTCAAGGCACTCGACACCTACGACTTTTCCGACACCGACCTCTGCATCATGTCGGCCGGCGGCAACGTCTCCAAGGAATGGTCGCCGAAGATCGGCAAGCAGGGCTGCGTCGTCATCGATAATTCGTCCGCCTTCCGCTACGACCCGGACGTGCCGCTGATCGTGCCGGAAGTGAACCCGGACGCGATCGAGCAGTTCTCGCGCAAGAACATCATCGCCAACCCGAACTGCTCGACGGCGCAGCTGGTGGTGGCGATGAAGCCGCTGCATGACGCGGCGACCATCAAGCGTATCGTGGTCGCCACCTACCAGTCGGTGTCCGGCGCCGGCAAGGAAGGCATGGACGAGCTGTTCACGCAGACGCGCGCCGTCTTCGTCGCCGACCAGGTCGACGTCAAGAAGTTCACCAAGCGCATCGCCTTCAACGTCATCCCGCATATCGACGTCTTCCTCGACGACGGCTTCACCAAGGAAGAGTGGAAGATGGTGGCCGAGACCAAGAAGATGCTCGACCCCAAGATCAAGCTGACGGCGACCTGTGTGCGCGTGCCGGTGTTCATCGGCCACTCCGAAGCGGTCAACATCGAGTTCGAGAAGCCGATCACGGCGGATGAGGCGCGCGAGATCCTGCGCGAGGCGCCGGGCTGCCAGGTCTTGGACAAGCGCGAGAACGGCGGCTACATCACGCCGCTGGAATCGGCCGGCGAGGACGCGACCTTCATCTCGCGCATCCGCGAGGATTCGACCATCGACAACGGCCTGTCGATGTGGATCGTCTCCGACAATCTGCGCAAGGGCGCGGCGCTCAACGCGGTGCAGATCGCCGAGCTGCTGGTCGAGCGCGGCCTGATCCAGCCGAAGAAGAAGGCGGCCTAATCTCGCTCACGGGGTCGGCCTTCGGCCGATTCCGTTTTCGCTCACGGGCCGTATCGCCGCTGACGCGGCTGGCCCTCCGCGGGGGCGCCGGACGACCGGCGGCCCGCGGTCGCGGGCTCGGCCTTCGGCCGATTAGCTTCCTTCTCCCCGTTCACGGAGAGAAGGTCCCGGCAGGGGGATGAGGGGCAGCACCGCCATTTCAAGCAGGCAGTGGGGGCGCCGGTGTCACAGCCGGTTCTCTTCCGCAAGCTGCGCTAGCATCCCCATCGCCTCCTCGGCCCGGTCGGCCGGGATGAACAGATGATCGTGATAGAAGGCCGAGACCGGATTGACTCCCATGCCGGCCGAGGCCAGCCGGGTGGTGATGGCGGCGAGGAAGCCGACGGCCTCCAGTGAAGAGTGGATGTTCAGCGTGATCATCCGGCAGCGGAAGTTGCCATCCAGGCCGGCAGCTTTCGCCTGGCCCTCGGCGACGATAAGCGTCGTTCCCTCGCGCTCGCGAAAACTCATGACCGGATCGAGGCCATCCGGCATCGCCGCGCCCGGCGCCAGCGTCGCGAAGACATGGACATCGGGGAGTAGATGCGGCGTCATCGACGCCAACAATTTTTGCAGATCGGTTTCGCCGGTCATCTCTCCTCCTCGGGCGGTGCGCATTGCCAGTCTCGTGGCCTGCCCTCGTCAATAGACCGGCCAGGCGAGCGCCGGTAGTCCCGGCCCCGGGCGACATCGCAATGTCGCTGGCGGCCTCGCTTGCTTTGCTGGCGCATTGCACAATAGACGGATCAGGGCCGCGTCAGGGTCCATGAGGGTTTTCGATGATCGTCCGCCCGCGTCCGGGATTCCTGCATCTGTTCTTCATCATGCGCGGCTCCGTGGTGCCGCGCATCCTGCCGCAGATCTTCGGCTTTGCCGCCTATGGCGCGCTGGTGGTGCTGGTCGTGAAGGCCCTCAAGCTCGACTTCGGCAATGCCGGCACCGCACCCTTCGCCCTGCTCGGCGTGGCGTTGTCGATCTATCTCGGCTTCCGTAACAACGCCGCCTATGACCGCTGGTGGGAGGCGCGCAAGCTGTGGGGCCAGCTCGTCTTCGACATCCGTAACCTGGCGCGCGCCTCGACCGGCCTGATTGAGGACCGGGCCGAGCTGCGCGGCCTCTTGATGGAGGCGATCGGCTTTTGCCATTTCCTGCGAGGGCTGCTGAGGTGGGTGGATGCCGCGCCGGAGGCGCGAACGTTCATCGGCGATGAGGTCGAAGCCATCGCAAAGGCCGCCAACGCTCCCGATGCGCTGGTGCGCAAGATGGGCGCGCGCGTCGCGGCGCTTCGCAAGGCCGGCGCGCTCGACACGATCGGCTATCGCATCCTCGACGAGCGCCTGTCGGAGATCGCCGCCGCGCAGGCCGGCTGCGAGCGCATCGCCGGAACGCCGCTGCCCTTCGCCTACACGCTGCTCCTGCAGCGCACAGCCTACGTCTTCTGCCTGTTGCTGCCGTTCGGGCTGGCCGCGCCGGCCGGCTGGGCGACGCCGCTGTTCACGGCGCTGATCGCCTACACCTTCTTCGGCCTCGACGCGCTCTCGGAGGAGCTCGAGGATCCCTTCGGCACCCAGCCCAACGACCTTGCGCTGGATGGGCTTTGCCGCGTCTGCGAAATCTCGGTGTTCGAGGCGCTCGGCGAGACGCCGCCGAAGATGATCCCGGCGGAAAGGTTCTATTTCTCCTGAGCCCACCCGGAGTGTTCCAGCCCAAGCCGTCCAGGCTACCAGCCGGATAAGCGCTGCCCTGGATTCAATCTTTGGACCGCGCCGCTTGACTTGGTCGCCGGCGCCTCGTATAGAACCAAAAGGTTACATAACCATTTGGTTCAATAATGACGACGGATAGTCTCAGCCTGACCCTCGCGGCGCTTGCCGACCCGACCCGTCGCGCCATCCTGGCGCGTCTGGCGCTCGGCGAGGCCTCGGTCACGGAGTTGGCGGAGCCGTTTGCCATGAGCTTTCCGGCGGTGTCGAAGCACCTCAAGGTGCTTGAGCGCGCCGGCCTGGTGGCGCGCGGCCGCGACGCGCAGTTTCGGCCGCGCCGCCTGCAGCCGGAACCATTGCGCGAGATCGACGAGTGGCTGGAGTCCTACCGCGCGCTATGGGACGCGCGCTTCGACCGGCTGGAAACCTATCTGCAGGCCTTGCAGGCGGGCGATCCCGGAGCGGATCAAAATTAAGCCGGCTAATCAGCTTGCCATCCTTGCGCAACAGGACAGTCCAGAGAGGGAACATGACAGATCAGACTATCGACACACCATCCGACGACCCGGTCATCATCATCACCCGGACATTCGATGCGCCACGCGCGCTGATGTTCAAGCTGTTCACCGATCCATACCATCTGGTGCGGTTCTGGGGACCGGAAGGATCGACCTATCCGGTCTGCGAGATGGATGTGCGGCCGGGCGGGCAATGGCGTCTGACCATGCGCTTTGCCGACGGCAGCGAATATCCGACCAACAGCGTCTATCTGGAAATCGCTCCGCCGGATCGGATCGTCTATCGTGACGCGCCGCTCGATCGCAGCCAGTGGCAGGATACCCTGCCGCCGCCCAACATGGTGACGACAATCCTGTTCGAGGATGCCGGCGGCAAGACGCGGATCGTCGCCAACATCCGCGCCAACTCGGTCGCCGCCCGCGACATGGCAGTGAAGATGGGCTTCGGCCAGATGGTCATGGCGAGCTACGCGCGGCTGGAAGCCTATCTCAAGACGCTCTGAACGAGGGTGCCTTTCGGCGCGCCGGAATGAGCCGCGCGCCTCTGCGAAAAAGATTTCGGCATGTGTCGGACGGTCGACTCGTGCCGCGTCCTTGGCTTGAACCTGGCAAGACGGCCAGCGTTCGACCAAAATATCAGGAGGAACCTCAATGAGCATTGCTCAAACCGCGCCCGTGTCGTCGGGTGCCCTTTGGACCGGCCGCGTGCTCAGCGCGCTCATCGTGCTGTTCATGATCTTCGACGGCGCCATCAAACTGCCGCCGCTCGACATCGTCACCCAGACGATGGTGCAGCTCGGCTGGCCGGCCGATCCCAATGTCGCGCGCATGCTCGGCATCATCGGGCTGGTCTCGACCGCGCTCTACGCACTGCCGCGCACCTCGGTTCTCGGCGCCATCCTGCTCACTGCCTATATGGGCGGCGCCATCGCCACCAAAGTGCGGCTCGACAGCCCGCTGTTCTCGCACACGCTGTTCGGCGTCTATCTCGGCGTCATCCTGTGGGCCGGCCTGTTCCTGCGCGACCCCAGGCTGCGCGCGCTGATCCCGTTTGCCCGCTAAGTATCGGGAGGACCATAGAAAATGTTCACCACCATCCTCATCATCCTCGTTGTCATCATCGCCGCCGTGCTCATCTATGCCGCGACACGGCCGAACGATTTCGTCGTCAGCCGCTCCGCCAGCATCAAGGCGCCGCCCGAGGCGATCTTTCCGCTGATCGACGATTTCAGGCGCTGGCCCGAATGGTCGCCCTACGAGAAGCTCGACCCGGACATGAAGCGCACGCTGTCCGGCGCCGAAAGCGGCAAGGGTGCGGCCTATGCCTGGCAAGGCAACGGCAAGGCCGGGGTCGGGCGGATGGAGATCAGCAGCTCGGTTCCATCGTCGCTGGTGGCGCTGAAGCTCGATTTCGAAAAGCCGTTCCGGGCCAACAACACCGTCGACTTCACCTTGACGCCGTCTGGCGAGAGCACGACTGTCACCTGGGCGATGCGCGGCGCCCGGCCGTTCATCGCCAAGCTGATGGGCCTGTTCATGAATTTCGACACGCTGATCGGCAAGGATTTCGAGGCCGGTCTCGCCAACCTGAAGCGGGCCACCGAATAACTGCCTGAAAATGCAGCATCTTTGGATGCCTGGAAGGACGCGCGGCATGGCAGGGCGGATCAAATCACGTCTTCGTGCGTTGTCGATCCAAGGCGGGTGAAAAATTTGCCCCTTGGGAGACGAACGATGATGAAAAAGATCATGCTTTTGATGGCGTTGCTGGTGCCCCTCGCGGCCTGCTCGCAGACGGAAAAGGGTGCTGCGGTCGGCGGCCTGGGCGGCGCGGCCATAGGCGCTGCCGTGGCGAATGACCCGGTGGAAGGCGCAGTCGTGGGTGGCGCCGTCGGCGCCGTTGCCGGTGCGTTGATCGGCCGGGCCAACGAGCCGGATCGCTGCCGCTACCGGGATCGCTACGGTCGCGTCTACATCGCCCGTTGCCCGCAGGGCTATTGAACCGGCGACCTCACGGGATATGTCCTGAAATGAAAACGGCGGGCCTTGGCCCGCCGTCTTCTTAAGCGATACGTGTCGGATTACTCGGCTGTGGCGGCTTCCGCCTCGGCCGGAGCGGCGGCTGCCGCGGCAACGGCGGCGGCGGCATCTTCCTGCGCCTTCTTCAGAAGAGCGGCGCGCTCCTGCGCCTTCTTGCCGGGTTCGGCCTTGTTCGGGTTCGAGCGGGCCGGACGCTTGGCAAGGCCGGCCTCGTCGAGGAAGCGCAGAACGCGGTCGGTCGGCTGGGCGCCGTGCGAGAGCCAATGCTTGACGCGGTCGGCGTCAACCTTGACGCGCTCGCCGTCCTTCGGCAGCAGCGGGTTCCACGAGCCGAGCGACTCGATGAAACGGCCGTCGCGGGGCGAACGGGCGTCGGCGACGACGACGTGGTAGTAAGGACGCTTCTTCGAGCCCGCGCGGGCCAGTCTGATCTTCAGTGCCATTTCTTTTCTCCTAAAAGCTCTGATTTCGTTTGATTGCGTTAAGGCTGGTTGCTCAGCCGGTTTTCGTCACGCCGTTGGCAGCGGCGATCTGTTCGTGATGACGGATCACTTCGCGGACGACGAAGTTGAGGAATTTCTCCGCGAAATCGGGATCGAGATGCGCATCCTTCGCCAGTTGGCGAAGGCGGGCGATCTGCTGCTGCTCGCGCGCCGGATCGGCCGGCGGCAGGCCATGCTCGGCCTTCAGCACGCCCACCGCCTTGGTGCAGCGGAAGCGCTCGGCCAGCATGTGGATGAGGGCCGCGTCGATGTTGTC
Source organism: Mesorhizobium sp. 131-2-1 (assembly GCF_016756535.1). Taxonomy (NCBI): domain Bacteria; kingdom Pseudomonadati; phylum Pseudomonadota; class Alphaproteobacteria; order Hyphomicrobiales; family Phyllobacteriaceae; genus Mesorhizobium; species Mesorhizobium sp. 131-2-1. The sequence goes on from NZ_AP023247.1 coordinate 923,359, forward strand.
GATCGAAGCGCGGTAGCCGGCCAGGATGGCGCGTGCGTCGGCCATGTCCTTGTCCTCGTTCATCGCGCCCTCACTTCTTCTTGCCGAGGCCGGGCAGGCCGCCGCCGCCGAGGCCCGGAAGGCCGGGCAGCTTCATGCCGCCGGGCAGGCCAGGCAGACCGCCGCCGGGAAGGCCGCCGGGCAACCCGCCTGGCAAGCCCTTGCCGAGACCGGCGGCCTGCGCCTGCTTCTGCAAGGCCTCGAGCTGCTTGGGATCCATCTTGGACAGGTCCGGCATGCCGCCTCCCATGCCGCTCGGCATCATGCCGCCGAGGCCCATCTTGGAAGCGAGGCCGCCCATCATGCCGCGCATGAGGCCGCCGCCTTTGCCCTTGCCGCCCATCGCCTTCATCATGTCGGCCATGCCGCGATGCATCTTGAGCAGCTTGTTGATCTCGGCCGCGTCGGTGCCGGAACCGGCGGCGATGCGCTTCTTGCGCGAATGCTTCAGGATATCCGGGTTGGCGCGTTCAGCCTTGGTCATCGAGGAGATGATGGCGAGCTGACGGCCGAACATCCTGTCGTCGAGGCCGGCCGCGGCCATCTGGTCCTTCATCTTGCCCATGCCGGGCATCATGCCCATGATGCCGCCCATGCCGCCCATTTTCGACATCTGCTGAAGCTGCGCGGCGAGGTCGTTCAGGTCGAACTTGCCCGACTGCATCTTCCTGGCCATCGCCGCCGCCTGCTCGGCGTCGATGTTCTCGGCGGCCTTCTCGACCAGCGAGACGATGTCGCCCATGCCCAGGATGCGGTCGGCAATGCGCTTGGGGTGGAATTCCTCAAGCCCGTCCATCTTCTCGCCCGTGCCGATCAGCTTGATCGGCTTGCCAGTCACGGCGCGCATCGAGAGTGCGGCGCCGCCACGGCCGTCGCCGTCCATGCGGGTCAGCACCAGGCCGGTGATGCCAACGCGCTCGTCGAAGCTCTTCGCCAGGTTGACGGCGTCCTGGCCGGTCAGCGAGTCGGCGACCAGCAGGATCTCGTGCGGCGACGACACCTTCTTGATGTCGGCCATCTCGACCATCAGCGGCTCGTCGATATGGGTGCGGCCGGCGGTGTCGAGGATGACGACGTCATGGCCGCCGAGCTTGGCCGCCTGCACGGCGCGCCTGGCGATGTCGACCGGGCTCTGGCCGGCGATGATCGGCAGCGTCGCGACCTTGGTCTGCTCGCCGAGCTGGCGCAACTGCTCCTGCGCGGCGGGACGCCGCGTGTCGAGCGAGGCCATCAGGACCTTCTTGTTCTGGCGCTCGGTCAGGCGCTTGGCGATCTTGGCCGAGGTCGTCGTCTTGCCGGAGCCCTGCAGGCCGACCATCATGACGACGACGGGGGCCGGCGCGTTGAGGTCGACGGCGACGCCCTCGGCGCCGAGCATCTCGACCAGCTCGTCATGGACGATCTTGACGACCATCTGGCCGGGCTTGATCGACTTCAGCACGGCGGCGCCGACGGCCTTCTCGCGCACCCTGTCGGTGAAGGAGCGAACCACTTCCAGCGCCACGTCGGCCTCGAGCAGCGCGCGGCGCACCTCGCGCAGCGCCGCCGAGACATCCGCCTCCGACAGCGCGCCGCGGCCGGTGAGGCCGTTCAGGATGGAGCCAAGGCGCTCCTGCAGCGATTCAAACATTCTGTTTCCTTTTACCGAGCACCGGATGGTGCCGGAGAAATAATGCGTTCGCGCCAAGTGTCCAAACAAAAGCTCGTCAAGCAAAGCCCAAAGCCAAAAAGCACCCGGGGGCGCCTTGCGCTGCCGGGTGTTGGCCTCCAGGATCGGTTTACAGCACTTGGCCTCTAGCGGCTTCGGCGTCCTGGTCGGCTTGCTCGGAGGGATACTCGTCGCGGAATTCGGGGCGTGTAGACAGGAAATCGGCCCAGGAGTCAAGCTGCGGGCCGAAATCGGCCGGCTCAGGGCAGCGTTTCGCCGTCGAGGATGCGGGCGTAGAGGCCGAGATAGCCCTTTGCCGTCTTCGCGATCGGAAAGCGGTCGGCCGCGGAGTCCCGGCAACGCCCGGGCGAAAGATCGGAGATAGCGGAAAGTGTCGCGCCAAATTCGGCGTCGGTGTCGAAAAACCGCCCGGTGTCCGCGTCGACGATCTCCGGCAGGGCGCCGCGCGGCGTCGTCAGCACCGGCGTTCCGCACAGCATCGCCTCGACCGGCGCCATGCCGAACGGCTCTTCCCAGGCGATCGGGTTGAGGAAGGCTCTCGCCTCGCCGAGCAGGCGGAGCTTCTGCTGCCCGCCGACGACGCCGTGAAAACGATAGCGGCGGCCAAGGCTCTTGAAGAATACGCCTTCGCGTCGCACCTGGCTCCGCGTCAGCAGGCGCCAGCGCGAGCCGCCGGCGATGTCGAGCGCAAAATCGAATGCCTTGGCCAGGTCGACGGCGCGGTTGAGATTCTTGCCGGCGCGGGCGATGCTGGCGAGGAACAGCAGGCGTTCGCTCTTTGTCGCGGAGAGCCGGTAGTCGTCGACCGGAAAGCCGTTATAGACGAAGGTCTGGCGGCCATGGTTGCGGGCGTGGCTGGCGCTGACGAAGCTCCAATTCGGCCGCGTGCGGGTCACGTGCGGAGCAAAACCATGCTCGGTGTTGAGGCTGGGAAAGGGCACCTCGACGTACCAGCCATTGAAATGGACGATGTCGGTGTCCCCGGGGATGGCTGCCCGGCACTGAGCCTTCGACTCGGCCGGCCGCACCTCGCAAAGCGGATGGCTTGAGCCAGGGGCGGCGATTAGAACCACCTTGTGCCCTAAGCGCACCAGTTCCGTCGCCAGCCAGTCGACCTGCCGCTCGGTGCCGCCATAACCTTTGCAGGGGATCGCCCCCTCAGCCACCAGCGTGATGCGCATCAGGCAGGTCCGGCGCCGCGCGATGCCTCCGGCCCGACCCTCAGCGGCGAGCGCGGATGCAGCAGAAGCAGCGCCGTCAGCAGGCTGCTGACGATGCCGATCGCGGCGATGAGGACCGCGTCGAAACCCGTCCAGCCGGGCCCCTCCAGCGGCCTGGCGTTGAGCAGGGCAAAGGAATTGTAGCTCTGCTGATGCGAGATCAGCAGGAAGCCGGTCAGGTTGTTGCCGAGATGGGCGCCGAAGGCCGCCCCCAGACTGCCGGTCGCATAGACCAGCAGTGTCAGCACCAGCGCGAAGGTGGCGATCGAGACCAGCACGCAGGCGTTGATGGCGAGCGTCGAGCTGGCGCTCCAGTGCAGCGCGCTGAACAGCAGCACCGGCAGCCCCGCCCAGATCAGCGGGTTGCCGAACCGGTTGGCCAGGCCGCGCAGCAGATAGCCGCGGAACAGCGCCTCCTCGGACGAGGTCTGCAGCAGGGCGAGCGCCGCGATGGGAATCAGGAACAGCAGCCACGTCGACAGGCCGATCGCGCCGCGCGCGATCTCGGGCTGCAGCCAGTAGAGCAGGATCTCCGAGAGCAGCGAGGTGATCAGCACCGCGATCAGCCCCTTGAGGAAACCCGGCCATGAAACGCGGCGGCTGTCGCCGACCAGCGCCGCAAGCGGCTCGCGGTGCACGAAGCGCATGGCAACCCAGAGGCCGATCCAGATACCGGCGAAGGAGAGCAGCGCCGTAAGGATCCCTTCCGGCGAGGCCAGGAAATCCTGGACCGGGCCGCCCGTCGGCCGGCCGGCGCCCGTCGAGGCCCGCCAGACGATGAAGGCATAGGTGCCGCCGAGCAGCACCGCCAGCGTCGCCGCCATCCAGAACAGCACGACGATCGCGGTTCCAAGCAAGAGGCGGAGCGGGGTTGTCCTGGCGTTCGGCGAGCGCCGGTAGCGCTCGAAGGCGGTTCTGTCGATGATCACGCGGTTCCCTCTGCCGGACGCGACTGCCGAACGCATCCGGGTCGGCCTGATCTATGGGATCGGCGCTTTGCGCGCAATCATCCTCGCCACGGCTTGCGCTCGTGGTTGCGCTTTTGTGCAGAGGCGGCCGCCGTTCGACGGGCGGCCGCCTGTTGGCCGGCGCTTGTCTTGGTCGGTGCTTGTCTTAGCCGGCCTTGTCAGCGCACCACGTAGACGATGCGCCGCGTGCCGGGATCGACCAGCGCCGGCTGGTTGTTCACATAGACATAGCGGTAGTTGTAGTCGGGGATTTCGCGCAACTCGACGCTGTCGGGCAAGGTCGCGCCCGTCACCACCTCGCCGTCGAGGTAGACCGGATCGAGCCGGTGGGTGCTGATATAGGTGCCCACTTCGGCCGGCGGCCTGGCGATCGGTTCGACTGGTTCGACCGGTTCAGCCGAGATGATGGCGCCGGTGTAGTTGTCGGGATAGTCGCTGTTATCCGGCTGCTCGACGATGGCGATGCCCGCATCGGCCGGGCGGCGCGTCAGCACGACCGCGTTGCCGCCGAAATCGGCCGTCACATAGTCCGAATAGATCCAGCCCCGGCCGTTGGTCTCGGCGATGGTGCACCATTTGCTGTTGGCGATGCAGCCTTCGAGCGTCGCCGACTGGCCCGCGGCCAGCACGCCGATGACCGGATATTGCGGGCCCGGTCCGGCGCGCACGTTGAGATCGGCGACAGCCGAAACGGCGGTCTCGGCCAGCGCAACGCCCGACATGGCGGCGAGCGCAGCGGCGACCGCGGGAAACAGTATGAGTTTCATGGATTCACTCCGTTTTCATGCTCCCTCGCGGACGAAAACGAAGCCAGGCCTCATGCGTTCCGGCTAAAATGCCCGTGCCAGTGTCCCGATTATGAAATTTGCTAGCGTTCGATATTAAGGGCAGTGCGAATTTCATAATCGAACGACACTAGCAACTTGTTGATTCTAGTGTCGTTTTTATTTCGAAGTTCGCTCGGAGCCCGATATCAAAATCAGGCGAACTTCGAAATCACGACACTAGCTCACGAATTATTCCGGTTTCTTTCGGCAAACCGGCCAGCAGGTCGTGGACGAAGGCCAGTTTATGCGCCGTCACCGCGGAGATGACGAAGGGGTAGAGGTCGGGCAAGCCCATGCAGCGGTTGATCGAGTTGGACGCCTCCGACAGCACCAGCCAGCGGTCAAGGATCTTCTCGAAGGGCTCAGGCGCGTTCCTTGGCTCGGCGGGTGCGGCCTGCAGCTCGCCACCGGTATCGCCGCGCGGCAGGGCGTTGGCGTCCACCGTCTCCAGCCGGCCGAGCGGAAAATTCAGCGCGTGCACCATTTCCAGCGTGTCGGTAATGTGCAGATAGTGCGCGAAGGTCTCGGCCCAGTCCTCCCAGGGATGCGAGGTCGCATAGGCCGAAATGTGGCCCTGCTGCCAGTCCGGCGCCGCGCCATTGGCATAATAGGCCTTGAGCGCCTGCTCGTAGCCGGCGCGCTCATCGCCGAACAGGGCGCGGAAGGCGGCAAGCCCTTGCGGATCGTCGCGGATCAGCCGGTCCCAGTAATAATGGCCGAATTCGTGGCGAAAATGGCCGAGCAGCGTGCGGTAGTTCTCGCCCATCGCGACACGCCGCCTCTCGCGTTCGGCCGAATCCGCCTCTGCGACGTTGAGCGTGATCAGGCCGTTGTCGTGGCCGGTGAGGATCCGCTCGCCACCGGGACCGCCGCCGATCGGATCGGCAAGGAAGTCGAAGGCAAGGCCGGCCTCGTCCGCCGGGTCGTGCTTGGGCGCCACCGGCAGGCCGAAGGCGAGCAGCGAATAGATGACGCGCTTCTTGGCGGCCTCGACGCGGATCCAGCGTTCGCGGTTTCCGTCGACGGAGAGGTCCGGAATAAGCTGATTCAGCGCGCAGGCGCGGCAGAAGGCCTGGCCTGGTTCGGTCCGCCAGTTGCAGGCGCATTCGTCGGCATTGGTGCAGTGGAAGACCCCGTCCACGCCCGACAGCGCGAAACGCGCGTGCTCGGGATCATAGAGCACGAGGCTGGCGCAGTTCAGGCACTGGGCGTTCTCGAAATAGAGGCGGTGGCCGCATTGCGGGCAGTCGAACAGCTTCATCTGGCACTCAAACCCATCAGCGCCCGCATATAGGGCGCGGTCGCGCACCACCCAAATGCGTGGCCGGCGCCAGGCGCTCCGGCGCTATTTTGCCGCAAGCGCGGCGACGACCTGCCTGGCCACGCTCTCGCCCGAAAGCCGGGCGCCGCCGCAGGTCTGGATCAGCGGTCCGGCCACGTGCTCGCCGGCGAAGAAGATCCTGTCCGCCACCGGCCGCATCAGCGTGGCGCGCGCCTCCGAGCGTCCCGGCCGCGCCGCGGCATAGGCGCCGCGCACGTAACGTTCGCCGCCCCAATTGGTCATCATGGCGCGTCCGACATGCTTGCGGGTTTCGGCGCCGAAAATGTCGCACAGCCGGTCGACGACGAAATCGATGCCGGCGGCCTCGCCGGCCGCCGACATCTCCCAGGCGAAGTCGCCGCCGACGAAACCGACCATCAGGTCGAGGTCGAAGGGAAAGCAGAGGAAATAGATGTCGTGCCTGGCCAGCCGCTCGATCAGCAAATCGTCGAAGGGCTGCAGGCCGAGCCGCGTTCCGCTGATCTCGACCGGCAATTTGGTCAGCATGCCCATCGGCAGATCGAAAAAAGCGGAAAAATGCGCGTCGGGAAGCGCCGGCGAGAATGCGATCTCCTCGAAGGCGAGCACGGCGGGCGAGGCGGTGACGATGACCGCTTTGGCGCGGATCGTGCCGCGATCGGTGACGCAGGCGACGTCCGGCCCGTTCCAGAAGATCCTGCGCACCGGGGTCGACAATTCGACCGGCACGTCGGCGCCGAAACGCGCCACCAGCGCGCCGAAGCCTTCCTTGCTGAAATAGTTGGGGTCGAGATCGGCGGCGGCCTGGAAATCCAGGATCGAAATCTCGTCCTCGTCGGCGCCGAAGTCCATCGGCCCGGCGAAGGTGGCGGCGGCGCGCGGCGCCCGGCCCCTGGCGAGCAGCGCCGAAAGCCGGTCGTCGTCGCCGTCCTCGACCTTATGCGCGGCGAGCAATTCGAACAGCCGCGCGTCGGCTGCCTTCATCTCGGACTCTTCCGCCTCGCTCGCCTTGCGCTGGCGGTAATAGAGATGATCGACATTCATGTCGTGGTGATAGAGCGTCCAGCCGGCGGCCTGCGCCTCGGGAAAATAGGGGTTGCGGTCCGCCGCATGCAGCCAGGCGCAGCCGATGTCGAAGGGCACGCCGAAATGCCGGTCGCTGGTCCAAGCGCGGCCGCCGATGCGGTCCATCGCTTCGAGGAGTTTGAAGGAAAGGCCGGCGGCGCGCAGGTTTTTCGCGGCTGAGAGCCCGGCAGAGCCGGCCCCGATGATCACGACATCAACATCGCTCATGTGTATCGAGCCCCCCGCCACAATAAATACTTGATCGTAGGCAAATTCCGCTTCATTGGCCAGCATCGAGCAGCCAGTTCAGCCGCGAGGGGGGCGGTGACAACCGGGCGTTTCACTGGCAAATTCGCAACCGGGACGTGATTCAGGCGATCAGGAGAGAACGATATGGCATTTCTTGCCAAGGGAAAGATTTTTGCCGCCGTGGTAACGGCGGTGCTTGCGCTGGCGACGGGCGCGCAGGCAGCGGCCAGTTGCGGCAAGAACGGCGCCGGCTTCGAGGCCTGGAAGCAGGGGTTTGCCGCGCAGGCCCAGGCCGAAGGTGTCGGCGCTAGGGGGCTGGCCGCTCTGGCTGGCGCGACCTACGCAACGAGGACGATCTCAGCCGACCGCGCCATCCACAAGGCGTTCAGCGGCTCGGTGGAAGATTTCATGAAGCGCCGCGGCGCTTCCGCGATCATCTCCAAGGGCCGTTCACTGAAGAAGTCGAACGCGGCGCTGTTCGACAAGATCGAAGCGACCTACGGCGTGCCGCCGGGTGTGTTGCTCGCCATCTGGGGCATGGAGACCGGCTTCGGCGCTGCCATGGGCAACCAGAACACGGTCTCCGCCATTGTGACGCTCACCTATGATTGCCGGCGGCCGGACTATTTTTACCCGCATGCCATTGCGGCCCTGAAGCTGGTCGATCGCGGGTCATTGACCGCCGCGTCGGTCGGCGCCATGCATGGTGAGATCGGCCACACGCAGTTCCTGCCCGGGAATGTCTTGAAGTATGGCGTCGGCAACGGAAATCTGCGCGACAGGAACACCGCGCTCGCTTCCACCGCCAACTACCTCAAGGGTCATGGCTGGCAGGCCGGCGCGAGCTACCAGGCGAATATGGGCGCCATTGCCGGCTGGAACTCCGCAAGCGTCTATCAGCAGGCCATTGCCCGCATCGCGGAGGCGATCGACGGCAACTGATGCCATCTCCTTTCCACGGAAAGCCCGGCCATGCGCCGGGCTTTTTGTTTGGGGAGCAGGGCTAACTCAATCACTCGGAACGACCAATTCGATCTCAATAATGCGCGTAGCCGCTCAACGGGCATTTCTGGGAAATGGGAACCTGGAAGCTGCCGTCAATGCCGCTGCAGTTGCGGAATTTGGACGACCGCGGCGCCGTAGCCGGCTTTGAGCTGGCCTTAGTGTCCTTTTTGGTGGGTTCGTCGAAATGCGCGTAGCCGCTCAACGGGCATTTCTGGGAAGCGGGAACCTGGAATGGCCCATCGAATCCGTTGCAGGTACGGAACTTGGACGTCGGCTCCGCCAGGGCCTGCGAGAACTGGCATCCGCCGAAGACGACTGCCGCCGAAAGCAATAGAAAAATACGGTTCTTCACTGTCGAAGTCCCTCCATTCCACCACAACACCAGAAGACCTGCCATGCGCCGGGCCTTCCGTTCATGGGTCAAAGCCCAATCGCTCACTCTCAATAATGCGCGTAGCCGCTCAACGGGCATTTCTGGGAAATGGGAACCTGGAAAGCGCCGTCAATACCGCTGCAGTTGCGGTAGCTGGACGACCGTGGCGCCGGGGTTTGCCTGGGCGCAGCCGCCTTTGACTTGCCCTTGATGACCAACCAGATCTCGGTCGGCTGGTCGAGCTGCAACCTGTTTATGTCGGAGTAGCTGATGCGGCCGCTGCGCACTCCTTCGGCGAGGCGCTGGCAGAACAGGGCAGGCATGCGCTCCAGCGAGACACCTATAAAAGAGGCGATATCGTGCTTGAGCGTGATGTTCCATGCGCGGGCTTCGGCGATGCAGCCGTCCAAATTCGGCTTGGGCTCACGCTTCGCGGCCGCCTGTGAGGGCTGGCACACAGCGAAGGCGACAGCAGTCGCCAGCAGAACAAAAATACCTTTTTTCACTATCAAACCCCCGTCGATCCCAGGCGGAACTTAGATGAAGCGATCGAAAGGTCAAATAGGAACTTCATTGGGCCGTCGTTATTTTCCTTATATTAGAAGCTAGAAATAGAGAACCCGGCGTCTCCGCCGGGTTTCTTGAGATGTTTCGGCTTTCGTGAAATCGCTACAAGCGTGCCAGGCCGCCATGTCAGCCCTTGCGCGTGCGCGCCGCGAGCGTCCTCAGCCGGAGCGCATTGAGGCGGATAAAGCCGGCGGCGTCCTTCTGGTCGTAGGCGCCGCGATCGTCCTCGAAGGTGACCAGCGCATCGGAATAGAGCGTCTTCTTCGACTTGCGGCCGGTGACGATGACATTGCCCTTGTAGAGCTTCAGCCGCACCGTGCCTTCAACGTCCTCCTGGCTCTTGTCGATCATCGCCTGCAGCATCAGCCGCTCGGGCGAGAACCAGAAGCCGTTGTAGATCAGCTCGGCATAGCGCGGCATGAACTCGTCCTTGAGGTGGGCGGCACCGCGGTCGAGCGTGATCGATTCGATCGCCCGGTGGGCGGCGATCAGGATGGTGCCGCCGGGCGTCTCGTAGACGCCGCGCGACTTCATGCCGACGAAGCGGTTCTCGACGAGGTCAAGCCGGCCGATGCCGTTGTCGCGGCCGAGGTCGTTGAGCGCGGCGAGCATGGTTGCCGGCGACAGCTTCTTGCCGTTGAGCGCGATCGGATCGCCCTTGAGGAACTCGATCTCGATCTCGGTGACGACGTCGGGCGCATCCATCGGCGAGACGGTGCGCTGGTGGACGAATTCCGGCGGCTCGGTCCACGGATCCTCCAGCACCTTGCCCTCGGAGGAGGAGTGCAAAAGGTTGGCGTCGACCGAGAACGGCGCGTCGCCGCGCTTGTCCTTCGGCACCGGGATCTGGTGCTGCTCGGCGAAATTGAGCAGGTCGGTGCGCGACTTGAACGACCAATCGCGCCACGGCGCGATGACCTTGATGTCGGGGTTCAGCGCGTAAGCCGACAGCTCGAAACGGACCTGGTCGTTGCCCTTGCCGGTGGCGCCGTGGGCGATGGCGTCGGCGCCGGTCTCCCTGGCGATCTCGACGAGGTGCTTGGAGATCAGCGGCCGCGCGATCGAAGTGCCGAGCAGGTAGGTGCCTTCATAGACGGCATTGGCGCGGAACATCGGGAAGACGAAGTCGGCGACGAATTCCTCGCGGACATCGACGATGCGGATGTCCTTGATGCCCATCATCTCGGCCTTCTTGCGCGCCGGCTCCAGCTCGCCGCCCTGGCCGAGGTCGGCGGTGAAGGTGACGACCTCTGCGCCGAGCTCGGTCTGCAGCCACTTCAGGATGATGGAGGTGTCGAGGCCGCCGGAATAGGCGAGCACGACTTTCTTCACGTTCTTGGTCTTGGACATTTTTGGCGGTTCCGCAGGGAAAGGTTTCGCGGGCGAGGTATCACGGCGTTTCCGGGCTGCGCAAGAGACGAACGGCCTTTGATAGCCGCAAACGCTGGACCAGACGCCACGCCGCCCAGCTTCTGGCGAGGGTGAAAGGGCTGCGTTATAGGCTTTCGCGATCCTTCTCTCGGGGCGCGCGCGACCGATGTCCTTCATTCCCGATACAGCGACGCTGATCCAGTTCGCCGTCGCCACGGTGATCCTGGCGATCACGCCAGGACCGGACATGACGCTGTTCGTGTCGCGGACGCTGAGCCAGGGCCGCGCCACCGGCTTTGCCTCGTTGGCGGGCGCGCTGTGCGGCACGCTGGTCCATACCACGCTGGTGGCGGTCGGCGTCTCGGCGCTGATCGTCGCCTCGCCGACGGCCTTCTTCATCCTGAAGATCTTCGGCGCCGGCTACCTCGTCTTCCTGGCCTGGCAGGCGGTCGCCAAGGGCTCGGCCTTCTCGCCCGAGAAGCAGGCCGGGCCGCAGATATCGCTGTTCCGCAGCTGGGCGTCAGGGCTCGGCGTCAATTTGCTCAACCCGAAGATCATCCTGTTCTTCATGACGTTTTTGCCGCAATTCGTCTCCGCGCATGACCCGAGCGCGCCCGGGAAGCTATTCTTCCTCGGCGTCATGTTCATGGTGCTATCGACCCCGGTGGTGGTGCCGATGGTGCTGGCGGCGGAGAAGTTTTCGGCGGCGATGAAGGCGAGCCCGCGGGTGACTCGGATGGTCGACTATCTGTTCGGCGGTGTGTTTTCGGCCTTCGCGCTCAAGATCCTGACGGCCCAGGCGAAATAGGCTCGCTCTCGCGCCAGCTGCCCGCCCAGCGGCCGGCGGCGAGCCAGTAGAAGATGCCGCCGACCATGCCGGAGCCGATCACCGCCAGAATGGCGCTGGTGTCGGTGATGGCGAAATCGGCATCGGCGCTCTGACGGACGAAACCGAGGAAGGCCGCGGCGACGACGCCGCCGGCAATTGCATAGAACAGCCAGTCGCGCCGTCCAAGGATTTCGGCTGCAAGGATGGCGACGGCAGCCGGCATGAAGGCGAAATAGGCGACGAACAGCGCCACGAAAGGGATCGAGAAATAGAGCGAGGCGGTCGCCGTCGGATGGGCCTGGTCGGGCGTATAGCCGAGCGAGGCCAGGAACAGCACGTTGAGGAAGGCGCTGGCGGCCAGCGAGGCGACGAGATAGCCGATCAGGATGACGGCGAAGCGGACGAGATAGGCGACGAGGCGGCTCACGCCTCGCCGTGCCCCGCGATCATCATCGCTTCCAGCGCCAGCCGGTCTACCTTGCGCATGCGCTCCGATTCCGATTTCAGCTGGCCGCAGGCGGCGAGGATGTCGCGGCCGCGCGGCGTGCGGATCGGCGAGGCGTAGCCGGCATTGTTGATGTAGTCGGCGAATTTCTCGATCGTCTCCCAGTCCGAGCACTGGTAGTTGGTGCCCGGCCACGGGTTGAACGGGATCAGGTTGATCTTGGCCGGAATGCCCTTGAGCAGCTTGATCAGGCCCTTGGCGTCCTCGATGGAATCGTTGACGTCCTTCAGCATCACATATTCGAAGGTGATGCGCTTGGCGTTGGAGAGGCCGGGATAGGCGCGGCACGCCGCGATCAACTCCTTCAGCGGATACTTCTTGTTGATCGGCACCAGCAGGTCGCGCAGATCGTCATTGGTGGCATGCAGCGAGATCGCCAGCATGACGCCGATCTCCTCGCCGGTGCGGAAGATCTCCGGCACCACGCCGGAAGTCGAGAGCGTGATGCGGCGCTTGGACAGTGACAGGCCGTCGCCGTCGGAGGCGATCAGCAGCGCCTTCTTCACCGCCTCGAAATTGTAGAGCGGCTCGCCCATGCCCATCATGACGATGTTGGACACCTTGCGGCCCTCGGCCGGCACGATGGCGCCGTCGGGCGTGTCGCGGTCGGGGAAGTCGCCCAGCCGGTCACGCGCGGTGAGCAACTGCGCCAGGATCTCCTCAGCAGTGAGATTGCGCACCAGCTTCTGCGTGCCGGTGTGGCAGAAAGAGCAGGTCAGTGTGCAGCCGACCTGCGATGAGATGCAGAGCGTGCCGCGGCCTTCCTCGGGGATGTAGACGGTCTCGATCTCGACCGGGCGGCCGGCGCCGCGCGGCGGAAAGCGGAACAGCCATTTGCGGGTGCCGTCTTCGGAAATCTGCTCCTCGACGATCTCGGGCCGGGCGACGGTGAAATGCTTGTCGAGCTCGGCGCGCAGGTCCTTGGAGATGTTGAACATGCCGGCAAAGTCGGAGACGCCGCGCACATACATCCAGTGCCAGAGCTGCTGGGCGCGCATCTTCGCCTGGCGTTCCGGCACGATGCCGGCCTCGACGAGGGCGGCGCCGAGCTCGGCGCGGGTGAGGCCGATCAGCGATGGCTTTTCGGCGGACGTGGCGCTGGCGCGCAAGGCGTCACGCGCGCCTTCGGCGGTAAGGTCAAGCGAAAGGGTCATGGTTGCGCCAATATAAGCGGTTTGCGGCCGATTTCAGCATCGTGCCCGAAATGAAGCGCGGCGCATAGCACAGGTTAAGGGCGGAGTCATGCGGGGCGGGGCGCGGCTGGCCGGTCGTGCCGTCGTTCGCTCAACCGCTGTGAGGCGGCGTCGCATCCCTCCCACTGCGGAGATCGATCACATATTCGTGTTGGCGTAACGACCCAAGGCGCCTTCGCGAACCCTGAAAGGGGCAACTATGCCCCTGCAAAATGGGAGTATGCGGAATGCATTCGATCAAGCTTGTTGTCATCGCCGGCCTCCTCGGCCTTTCCGCGGTACAGGCATTTGCCGAAGACACGATGGGCACGATGACTATGATGAAGGCTGGCCAGGTGACGGCGATCACGCCCGACGGCCATATGGGCACCATGATGCCGGACGCCAAGATGAGCGCCGAGATGATGAAGATGGCGAAGCCGATCAAGCATTGCATGATGATGATGACCGACGCCAAGGGCAAAGCCTACATGATCGATACGTCGACCAAGAAGGCTCAGGCCGAATGTGAAAAAATGGCCATGTGAGGCTCGAATCTCGCCTGACATTCCCGCCGGCAGGGTCGGCGGGCCGATATTGAACGCATGCACGGTCGCGACCAGACCTCGTTGTCTTGATCGACGCTCAGCCTGTGCTAGCGCTGGGTGCGGCCGATCTCGCACGAACCGCTGTATCTCGCGCACCGTCCAGCGTGTTTGTCGCCGAGGCGATCAGGCGGCGCCGGGCGGAGGAACGCCACCTCAAAACAAAAGGCCGGACCCTGCGGCCGGCCTTTCGTCAAACCTGGTACGTTGCCTACTTGCACTTGGCGATCGAGGCCAGCGCGGCCGAGATGCCCTTCAGCGAGAAGACGTAGGAGGTGGGGTTGCCCCGACCGGACTTGGCCGACACCTTCATGTCGGTGCCGGTCTTCATGGCAGCGATCAGCACCGGCTCTTCCGCCGCGTTCTCGACCCAGGCCGACTTGCCGCGCGTGAACATCGAGAAGGTCTTCTTGTCGATGGTGACGGTGGCCTTGGAGCCTTCCTGGAAATTGTAGCCGGCGATGAACTGCGGCTCGTAGGACACCTGCTGTCCCGGCCGCTGGCTGACGAAGAAGAACATGTCGCCATGGTCGAGCGTCGGTGGCTGCTTGTCGGTCGGCACGGTGAGCACGTAGCAGACCTTGCCGCCGGATGCCTGGTAGCTGTAGGTGCCCCAGGCATTGTGCTGGCCGATCTTGGTCGCCGACTGCGCCAGCGCCGGCGCCGCCAGGGCCACCAGGACCAGGCTGGAAACTGTAGCAATCAATCCGCGCATCGTTTTTCCCGTATTCCAAATGGTGCGGCGGCAGGCCGTTGCGGCGTCCTGCCCGTCGCTTCATTTTGATTTAATCAGGGTTACCAAACGGTGAATTTTCCTCAAGAAAAGGACCCTCACCCCAGGAAACCGCCGCCATCCCCGCGCCGTCACCTCAAAGGCGGCAGGCGGGGCGTCCCTGCGCCGACTTGGAGGCCACGAAAACGGCAAGAGTTTGTCTTTTCAAACGGCGCTCGCGCGGCGTCTGCGTCAGCTCTTGTCGGCGATCGCCTGCTTGGCAGCAAGCCTGTGTGCTGGAGTGATGTGGGCGCTGACGGCGGTGATCGCGGCGGTCAGCACGGCGATGTCATCGGTGAAACCGAGGCCGAGGACGAAATCCGGGATGAAGTCCACCGGCAGCACGAAATAGCCGAGCGCGGCCACCAGGATGCCCTTGGCGCGCAGCGGCGTGTCCTTGTCCATGGCGCAGTAATAGGCGGCGACCACCTCTTCCATGAACGGGATCTGCCGGGCGGCCTTCTTGGCCGTGCGCCAGAATTTCTCGCGCACCTCGCTCTCGCCGGCGAGCTTGTCGCCAAAGCCGAAGAAATCAAAACCAGGTTGTCGCGCCATCTGTTTCTCCTTGGGCCGCGCGCTTGCTTCGGTGCGCGGCCGCCGGGAAAAATGTGGTGAAAGCGCCGGTCCGCTACAAGAGTTCAGCCGCCGAAATAGCGGTTCATCTTCTTCGCCAGCTCGATGTCGAGCGCGGTGACGCCGCCGGAATCATGTGTGTTCAGGGTGACATCCACCGTCTTGTAAACGTTCGACCAATCGGGATGATGGTCCATCTTTTCCGCCGCCAGCGCCACACGAGTCATGAAGGCGAAGGCCTCGGAGAAGTTCTTGAAGACGAAGCTGCGCTTGATCGAAGCGCCGTCTGCGGCAAGCGACCAGCCACCCAGTTCGGCCAGAGCCGCCGCGATCGCGTCCTTGCCCAGTTTCTCTCTCGTCATGTTTGTTTCCTGTGCTATTTCGAGCTTTGACCCTCACCATAATGCATGTCGCCCAAAAGTGCGTCGCGGTTTCGGGACAACGACATGCACAAAAACGGCGCCGGATCGATGAGCGCGAAACCCATAAGATCCATCCTGTTCGTCTGCCTCGGCAATATCTGCCGCTCGCCGTTAGCCGAAGGCGTGCTGCGCGCCGTGCTGGCCGAGCACGGACCGGGCCGGTCCATCGTGCTCGATTCGGCCGCGACCAGCGGCTGGGAGGTCGGCTCGGCTCCAGATCCGCGATCGATCGCGATCGCGGCGCGCCATGGCATCGATATTTCCGGGCAGAGGGCGCGCAAGGTGGCGCCGGAGGATTTTGCCCGCTTTGATCTGATCCTCGGCATGGACCGCTCGAACGTCCGTGACCTCAGGGCTATCGCGCCGGCCGCCATGCGCGAGTGCATCCAGCTATTCCTGGAATTTGCCGACGGCGCCGCGCGCGATGTTCCGGACCCCTATTATGACGGGCCGGAAGCGTTCGCCGAGGTCTACCGCATGATCCGCGAGGCGTCGGAGGCGCTGGCGAGGCGGCTGGAAGCGCGCGCGTCGGCGCCGGACAGCGGCCAGGCCTCCTCGACGATGTAGGGGCCGCCGCCGACCGAATCGCGCGACGACATCAGCACGAAGCGACCGACACGGAAGGGCAACGTCGAGAAATTGCCGCGCGCCGAAAGATATTGCGCCACGTCGAGCGGGCTCGAATTGCGCAACCGCGCCAGCGTCACATGCGGCATGAACTTGCGCGGATCGGCCGGCAGGCCGAGCCGCTGGCAGATGCGGTCGATCTCGCCCTGCAGGGCGGTCAGATCCGGCGAGGCGGCGACGCCGGCCCACACCGCATGCGGCTTCTTCTGGCCGAAGGCGCCGACACCGGACAGCGTCAGCGGGAAGGACGGGCGGTGGACCCGGTCGAGCGCGTTGGCGATCTCGTCGGCGACATGGCCCTCGACATCGCCGATGAAACGCAGCGTCAGATGGTAGTTTTCGACGTCGATCCAGCGGGCTCCGGGCAGGCCGCCCCGGAGCAGGGACAGCGAAAGAGCGGCATCACGCGGAATTTCGAGGGCGGTGAAAAGACGTGGCATGGCAAGCCTCCTGTCCTCGAATCGAAACTCACGCTCCTAGCGAATCATCGATATCCAAGCGGAGCAAGCGGTTTGTTGGCGTTGCAGTTTCCCCAGCGGCAACCGTGACTTTCCTGCCTCACGACGCGCCGCCGGTCGCGGCAATCGACTTTTCCACCGTCGGCAATATGCCTTCGACCATCCTGTCGACGCCCCTGGCGTTGGGGTGCAGGCCGTCCTCGAGCTGCAGAGCGGGCATGCCGGCAACGCCATCGAGGAAGAACGGATAGAGCGGAACGTCGTATTTTTCGGCGAGCTTCGGATAGATGGCGTCGAAGGCGTTCTGGTAGTCGGCGCCGAGATTGGGAGCGGCGCGCATGCCGGCCAAAAGCACGGCGATCCTGCGCGCCTTGAGCTTGGCCAGCATCTCGTCGAGGTTGTTCTCCGGGATTGCGGGCGCGACGCCGCGCAGCATGTCGTTGGCGCCGAGCTCGAGGATCACGAGCCGCGTGCCGTCAGGCACCGACCAGTCGAGCCGCGCCAGCCCGCCGCTCGACGTGTCGCCGGAAACGCCGGCATTGGCGACGCTGACGTCGAGGCCCTTGGCGCGAAGCGCTGCCTGCAGCCTGTCGGTGAAACCTTCGCCGGGTCCGAGGTTGAAACCCGCCATCAGGCTGTCGCCGAAACCGACGATCTTGAAGGTCTCGGCGCCCGCCGACGACATGGCTCCGCCGAGCGCGGCGAAAACAATAAGGGCTGCTGCAAGAGTGTGTTTGAAAGCCATGCGGCAGGCCCCATATGAGCAAACAGTCTCGACGTGAGGGCGGATTGCTTTATCGAGCATCAGCCCTCACCCCACCATATAGGACGCTTTGATTTTGACAGAAGCCGTCATCGTGCTGAAAGACGTATCGCTGACGCTCGGTGAAGGCGCGTCCTCCGTACATGTGCTGAAAGGCGTCAGCCTCGATGTCGCGGCCGGCGAGGCGACCGGCATCGTCGGCCCATCGGGCTCCGGCAAGTCGACGCTGCTGATGGTCCTGGCCGGGCTGGAAAGGGTCGATTCGGGAACGGTTCGAATCGCTGGCGAGCTGCTCAATGGCAAAAGCGAGGATCGGATTGCTTCGTTTCGGGGACGAAACATCGGCATCGTCTTCCAGTCCTTCCACCTCATCCCCAATATGACGGCGCTTGAAAACGTCGCCGTGCCGCTCGAGCTCGCCGGCCATGCCGACCCGTTCGGCGTCGCGGCGCGCGAGCTGGCGGCGGTGGGCTTGAGCGATCGCGTCACCCATTATCCCGGCGAATTGTCCGGCGGCGAGCAGCAGCGCGTGGCGATCGCCCGGGCGCTGGCGCCCTCGCCGCGCATCCTGATCGCCGACGAGCCGACCGGCAATCTCGACCAGGCGACCGGGCGGCAGATCGCCGACCTCCTATTCGCCAAGGCGGCCGAGCGCGGCATGACGCTGGTGCTGGTCACCCATGATCCGGCACTCGCCGCGCGCTGCTCGCGCCAAGTGTCGATGCGCTCGGGACGGATCGAGGACGCGCCGAAGCCGGTGAAGGTCTCGGCCTGATGCCCCTGTCCCGGACGTTGAAGCTCGCGGTTCGCTTCTCGCTGCGCGAGATGCGCGGCGGCCTGTCCGGCTTCCTCATCTTCCTTGCCTGCATCGCGCTCGGCGTCGCCGCTATCGGCGGCGTCAATTCGGTGGCGCAGGCGATCACCGCCGGTGTCGCCAACCAGGGCCAGACGCTGCTTGGCGGCGACCTGCGCTTCCAACTCAACCAGCGCGACACGACGCCGGCCGAGCGCGGCTTCCTCAACGGACTGGGAGCGATTTCGCATAACGCCAGCATGCGCTCGATGGCGCGGCTGGAGGACGGTTCGGACCAGGCGCTGGTCGAGGCCAAGGCGGTCGACGATGCCTATCCGCTCTACGGCGCGCTGGCGACCGAGCCGGCGATGCCGCGCGAGGCGCTGTTTGCCGAAAGGTCCGGCGTCTTTGGCGCCGCCGCACCCGATTTGCTGTTCGACCGGCTGAAGCTCAAGCTGGGCGACCGGGTGAAGCTCGGCGGCGCGACGTTCGAGCTGCGCGCCCGGCTGGTCAGCGAGCCGGATGCGGTGTCCGACGGGTTCGGCTTCGCGCCGCGGCTGCTGGTCTCGACCGAAGGCCTTTCCGCCTCAGGCCTGGTCCAGCCGGGCAGCCTGGTCGAGAATGCCTACAAGATCCGCCTGCCCGCCGGCGCCAGCGAGGCCGACCTCAAGGCGATCCAGGACCAGGCGGCAAAGGCGTTTCCAGAGGCCGGCTGGTCGGTCCGCACGCGCAGCAACGCGGCACCGGCGCTCTCCTCCAACATCGAGCGCTTCTCGCAATTCCTGACGCTGGTCGGGCTGACGGCGCTGGTGGTCGGCGGCGTCGGCGTGGCGAACGCGGTGCGCGCCTATCTCGACGGCAAGCGCGGCGTCATCGCCACCTTCAAGAGCCTCGGCGCCTCGGGCGGCTTCGTCTTCACCGTCTATCTGGTGCAGATCCTGCTGATCGCCGGTCTCGGCATCGTCGCAGGCCTGATCCTTGGCGCGCTGATGCCGTTCGCGGCGAGCGCAGCCCTGCAGTCGGTCATTCCGGTGCCGGCGGAAGGCGGCTTCTACCCCGGCGCGCTTGCCATGGCGGCGCTGTTCGGCCTGCTGGTGACGCTGGCCTTCGCGCTGCTGCCGCTGGGGCGCGCCCGCGACGTGCCGGCAACGGCGCTGTTTCGCGAGATGGGTTTTGAGAGTCGCGGCTTTCCGCGCCTGCCCTATGTCGCGGCGGCGGTCGGCATCGCGCTCTTCCTGGCGGCGCTGGCCATCCTGTTTTCCGGCGACCGCCGCATCGCCTCGATCTTCGTCGGCGCCACGCTCTTTGCCTTCCTGGTGCTGCGCCTGGTCGGCGCACTGGTGCAATGGGCGGCCAGCAAGAGCCCGCGCGTCCGCTCCGTCGCGCTCAGGCTGGCGCTGGGCAACATCCACCGGCCGGGCGCCCTGACGCCCTCGGTGGTGCTGTCGCTCGGCCTCGGGCTGACGCTTCTGGTGACGCTGGCGCTGATCGACGGCAATCTCAGGCGCCAGATTTCCGGCAGCTTGCCGGAACGGGCGCCGAATTTCTTCTTCGTTGATATCCAGAGCAGCGATGTCGATGCGTTTTCCGCGCTGATCGGCAGGCAAGCGCCGAAGGGAACGCTGGCCAAGGTGCCGATGCTGCGCGGACGGGTGATGGCGCTGAACGGCGTCGATGTCGGCAAAGTGAGCGTGCCGGCGGAGGGCGCCTGGGTGCTGCGCGGCGACCGCGGCCTGACCTATGATGCGAAGATGCCCGCCAACGCGACGCTGACGCAAGGCACGTGGTGGCCGGACAATTATTCCGGCGAGCCCTTGGTGTCGTTCTCGGCCGAGGAGGGCCGGCAGATCGGGCTGAAGCTCGGCGACACCGTCACCGTCAATGTGCTTGGACGTAATGTGACGGCCAGGATCGCCAATTTCCGCCAGGTCGAATGGGAGACGATGGGCATCAATTTCGTCATGGTGTTCTCGCCCAACACTTTCGCCGGCGCCCCGCATGGCTGGCTGGCGACGCTGACCGACAAGGACGCCACCACCGCCGACGATGCACGGCTGCTCAACGCAGTGACGCGTGCTTTCCCCTCGGTGACGACGGTCCGGGTCAAGGACGCGCTCGATATCGTCAACCGGCTGGTGGGCCAGCTCGGCACGGCGATCCGCGCTGCCGCCGGCGTGGCGCTGGTCGCTTCGGTGCTGGTGCTTGCCGGCGCGCTTGCCGCCGGCAACCGGGCGCGCATCCACGACGCGGTGGTGCTGAAGACGCTTGGCGCGACGCGGAGCACGCTGATCACGGCCTTCTCGCTGGAATATGTGCTGATCGGCCTTGCCACCGCGGTCTTCGCGCTGGCGGCTGGCGGCGTGGCGGCCTGGTTCGTGGTCGCGCATATCATGACGCTGCCATCGCATTTCATGCCGGAAGTGGCGGTGGCGACGATCCTGTTTGCGCTGGTCATCACGGTCGGCATCGGCCTTGCCGGAACCTGGCGGGTGCTCGGCCACAAGGCGGCGCCGGTGCTGCGCAATCTCTGATTTGCCGCGCTGGCGCCGCCCGCCTCGGATTAAATCTTGGTAAGAATGACTGCACAAAAGGCCGGCAAAACGGCTTTTTGCCCTCTCACGAACCGTTACAGCCGGTTACGGTCTTGTCCTTGACGCGAAGAACCATCATATTCCGCGCAGGCATGCTGGAGCCCCTGCCAGCGGCGCCTGGGCCCGAAATGGCCTGACACCGGACGGGGCAGAAGCAACAGAGGAATTCCAATGGCTGATCCCATTCGCAACTACCAGACGCGCGCCGTGCCCGGCGCCCGTGTCGATGCCGACATCGACCAGGGCCTGCGCGCCTACATGATCAAGGTCTACAATCTGATGGGGCTTGGCCTGCTCATCACCGGCCTTGCCGCGGTCGGCACGATCATGCTGGCCACCACCACGGACCCGGCCTCGGCGGTCGCAACGCTGCCGAACGGCGAGATGCTGACCTCCTTCGGCTATGCCATCTTCGGCTCGCCGCTGCGCTGGCTGGTCATCTTCGCCCCGCTCGCCGCCGTGCTGTTCCTGTCGTACCGCGTCCAGTCGATGAGCGTTTCGGCGGCGCAGACCACGTTCTGGGTCTATGCCGGTCTCGTCGGCCTGTCGCTGTCGTCGATCTTCCTGGTCTACACGGCCGCCAGCGTCTCGCAGACCTTCTTTGCCACGGCCGCCGCCTTCGGCGCGCTGTCGCTCTATGGCTATACCACCAAGCGCGACCTGACCGCGGTCGGCTCGTTCCTGATCATGGGCGTGTTCGGCCTGATCATCGCCATGGTGATCAACATCTTCCTGCAGTCCTCGGCGCTGTCCTTCGCGGTCTCCGCGATCGGCGTGCTGATCTTCGCTGGCCTGACCGCCTATGACACGCAGAAGATCAAGGAGATGTATTTCGATGGCGATGCCACGGATGTCGCCGGGCGCAAGGCCATCATGGGCGCGCTGAGGCTCTATCTCGACTTCATCAACCTGTTCATGTTCCTGCTGCAGTTCATGGGCGACCGCCGCTAAGGCGACCGCATCCGGTCTGGCTGGACCATAGATTTCGGAAAGGGCGGCCCAATGGCCGCCCTTTTTTTGTCCGAGCCTTTGCTGTTATGGGAGGCAGGTGAACGATTTGCATAAAATATGAGCAGCATCACGATCAGGGCCGCAATCACGGCCGACCTCGACCGGATTACGGAAATCTATGCCGACGCGGTGACCCACGGAACGGCAAGCTATGAGCTGGAGCCGCCGAGCCGGGCCGAGATGGGCAGCCGATTCGACAGCCTGACGAGCGGCGGCTTTCCCTATCTGGTGGCGGAAAAGGATGGCGCGGTGCTCGGCTATGCCTATGCCGGCCCGTTCCGGCCGCGTCCCGCCTATCGCTTCGTCGTCGAGGATTCGGTCTATGTCGCGCCCGAAGCCAAGGGCCAGGGCATTGGACGTCTCCTGATGCAAGGGCTGATCGGCGCAACCGAGGCGGCGGGCTTTCGCCAGATCATCGCCGTCATCGGCGACGGTCACGCCGACAGCGCCTCGGTGCGGCTGCACGAGAAGCTCGGCTTTCGCCATTCCGGTCGCCTCGAAGGCTCGGGCTACAAGCATGGACGCTGGCTGGACACCGTCTTCATGCAGTTGTCGCTGAATGGCGGGGCAGCGCTGCCGCCGGATGCGGATTCGTGGCCGGAGAAAAAATTTCGCGAGCGACTGAGTGGGAACTGATGAATTGAGGAACTGAAGAATAAAAGAAATAATTATATCAGGCACTTAGTGCCGTTCTTCCGTTCCCCTGCTCAGGCCTCGATAACCTTCAGCTTGGAATCAAAGACGCCGAGCACGCGGCCGAGCTCCTGGCCGCGCTTGAGGATGCGGCCGCCGGCGGCGATGACGGAGAAGGCGCCCTGGCGGCGCGCCAGCTTCGGATCCTTGACGATCTGAAACAGCGGCACCTCGCTGGCGCGACGGAAGACCGAAAAGACAGCGCGGTCGGAGAGATGGTCGATGGCGTAGTCGCGCCATTCATTGGCGGCGACCATGCGCCCATAGAGCCTGAGGATCTGATCGAGCTCGCGCCGATCAAAGCGCACCGGCTGGTCGAGGCGCTCTCGTCGGGCCTCGTGCAGCGGGATCAATATTGCGGATGCGTCCCCATCCTCCGTCCCACTGCCACCGCGATCGGTCATGCCTCGATCCTTCGAATGAATCTTTGCCCTCAGAAGTTGGCCTGTTCGCCTTCGATTTGCAAGACCCGGCTAAGCATGCCGGAGCCGCGCTATTTCTGTAACGTCCAGTCACGTTTGCGAACCGCGTGTTGGAATTGGTGATGCTCCGACACATTGTCGCCACAATTTATCCGCGCTCATGCCCCAATGTCCGACGAATTTACCGGCGTTGCCTGAGACGGTTCGGTCCGGCACCGGCTCGTAAACCCCAAGCCCCCCGCCCACGGGTCTGCGTCGGATCGAACCAACCTCGGTTTTCCCTTGGAGAATCGAGTGCGACGATCCCAAAACCTAAATGACCGGCGTCAGAAGCAAGCTGACGCCGGTTTTTTATTGCTCGAATTTCGTCATCCTAGGGCGGAGCGACGCAAAGCGGCGCGGAGACCCTAGAGCGCGTACTCAACCCTTGCACGACGTTTGAAGCAGTGATTCAACGCCTTGATTTGGAGGCGATGATGGCACGCTACGATCTAAGCGAGACGGAATGGCAAATCGTGGAGCCGCTTCTGCCGCCGCACGGTTTGGGCAAGAAGCGGGTCGATGATCGGCGGGTGGTAAATGGCATATTTTACGTTTTGAGGACCGGATCGCCTTGGCGCGATCTGCCCGAACGGTATGGCCCCTACACCACGGTCTACAATCGCTTCAACCGCTGGGCCAAGAGAGGTGTCTGGTTGGCGATGTTTGAAGCCCTGGCGGCTAAGTCACCACAGTCTTTGCACTTAATCGACAGTTCGATAATCCGCGCTCACCAGCATGCCGCGGGCGGTAAAAAGGGGGTCCGGATAACGCCATTGGCCGTTCTCATGGCGGACTAAGCACCAAGGTTCATGCCCTTGTCGATCAGGATGGTCTGCCCATCCGTTTGCTTATCACCGAGGGCAAGGCATCCGATAAGACCATCGCCCCGCAGCTGATTGAAGGGTTGCCGCCGGCAAAGGCGCTTGTCGCTGACAAAGGCTACGACAGCTGGCCGTTAGTTGCTCTCATTGCCAGAACCGGTGGCTCGGCCAACATTCCAACCCGCCGTCACGTCAAGAATAAACGTGTGGTTCCGCCAGAGCTCTACCGGGAGCGCAACCGCATCGAACGCTTCTTCTGCAGGCTCAAGCAATTCCGCCGGGCCGCAACCCGCTTTGACAAGCTCGCACGCAACTACCTGGCCATCCTCAATCTCGCATCGCTCCGAATATGGCTGCGACACGTTGAGTCCACGCCCTAGGATCCATGCCGTTACGCCTGTCGAAAAATGACACGCTGCAGAAAAGAGGGACATCTACGCTGGCGTTCCGGTGCCAGTGTCTGCATCGCGGCATCGCTCATAGGTCACGGCATGGATCCTAGAGCGCGTACTCAACCCTTGCACGACGTTTGAAGCAGTGATTCAACGCCTTGATTTGGAGGCGATGATGGCACGCTACGATCTAAGCGAGACGGAATGGCAAATCGTGGAGCCGCTTCTGCCGCCGCACGGTTTGGGCAAGAAGCGGGTCGATGATCGGCGGGTGGTAAATGGCATATTTTACGTTTTGAGGACCGGATCGCCTTGGCGCGATCTGCCCGAACGGTATGGCCCCTACACCACGGTCTACAATCGCTTCAACCGCTGGGCCAAGAGAGGTGTCTGGTTGGCGATGTTTGAAGCCCTGGCGGCTAAGTCACCACAGTCTTTGCACTTAATCGACAGTTCGATAATCCGCGCTCACCAGCATGCCGCGGGCGGTAAAAAGGGGGTCCGGATAACGCCATTGGCCGTTCTCATGGCGGACTAAGCACCAAGGTTCATGCCCTTGTCGATCAGGATGGTCTGCCCATCCGTTTGCTTATCACCGAGGGCAAGGCATCCGATAAGACCATCGCCCCGCAGCTGATTGAAGGGTTGCCGCCGGCAAAGGCGCTTGTCGCTGACAAAGGCTACGACAGCTGGCCGTTAGTTGCTCTCATTGCCAGAACCGGTGGCTCGGCCAACATTCCAACCCGCCGTCACGTCAAGAATAAACGCGGCCTTATGTAGCAAAAGCACCAACTTCCTGCACGACCTAAAGGGTGGGTTCCCATAAAATCCGGGGATGCCAAGAGTTGCCCCTATCGTCCGCTCCACCAGATACGAACACGCCATCAATACGCTTGTGGCGAAGCGCGCGGAGATATCCGGCCTAATCCGGTTCAAGGGTGCGAACCTGGCTGACCAACTGCAGCACATAGACGCGGTGCTATTGATCCTTGGCTACAAGGGCGACCCTTCGCAAATCGTGCCGCTACGGCGGCAGACGAACCGCTTCCGCAAGGGTGAGCTTTACCGGCTGATCCTGAAGTGCGAGGCGGAAGGCAGCAAGGCCAATAAGGAAACGGCCCAGCGCATTGTCGCAATGAAGGGCTGGGGGCCGTCGCTTGTCGAGCGGATAAGGCAGTGCGTCAACACCGCGAAGGTGCGGCGAAGGCGGAAAGCAAAAGCGGTCGGCCATGACAGCCGACCGCAGGAGTAGAAACTATGTCAAAGTTTCAGATCGCTGATGAAGCGATAGGTGCGATGTGGGACGTGGTTGCCAGAGAACTTGACGTTCTTGCTCCCTCGGAGCGCGCCGCTCAGGCTTTTCTGAAGGCCGCGCGCCATCACCTCCTCGGCATGCTTCGTGACTTCCCGCATGACGTTTTTGAGTGTGTCACTGCGCCCGCACCGGGGACATGCAACCACGTCATTGTCCTTCGTATTCGCGGGTCCTTCAAGGTCGACCTTGCAAGAGCCGCAAAGAAGTTTCACGGAACTACTAGCCATTAGGCGGCCCTCCTTTTCGAAGCGGCAACCTGTTCCGCGCCCACGTGTTTCCGTCCCTTGAGAACGTCATTCACGCGGCCCGGATTGACGCCGTAGACGGCGGCAATGTGATGCTGGTATTGCCCAGCCCAATGACGTAGCCAAACGTCGACTGCATCATCATATGTTAGTTGGTATGGTGGTTTATTCTCAGTCGTCATTATCCTAAAACTCCTTTTAGGATGCTTGAACGACTTGACAGCGAGTCGATTGCGAGTAGGGTCCCGCCTGTACATACCGACTAGCCGCAAGCCGTCCAAAGCACTGCGGTTACCGATACGGAGCCGGGGTTACGAGCCCCGGCTTTGTCGTATCAGGCGAGAGGATATGTCCCCTCACAGAATGGATAAGAGTCTCGGGTCGGGCTGGAGTCAAGGCAGCGCCAAGCGCGCCCTGCCACATTATAATGTGGGCGCAAAAAAGGTCACTGGATTCAAAGGCTTGGTTGGTTCCTCCCACCGCGCCAATTTTGCGAATTCCGCATATTTTGGTGTCGTATAACCTGATTCTGGCCGACTCGTCTAGATTGTGCACCGCACAAACTGCAACCTGATTCGGCGCCAGCCTAGCGTTGCCAGTACCCAGCCCAAACGCGACTCACGGCATGATTGAGCGCGCCACCAAGCAGAGCGAAGGCGTTGCCGCCATTCGACCGGCGACGGTGATCCTCAAGCCATGCGGCATGATTGGCGTACTGGTAGAGGTAGCGGTGCGAAACGTGGTGGTGCTGGCCAGCAACCATCCGGCGAAGGCGGCTGAAATAGCTTTCCACCATGTTCGTATGCTTGCCGTGGCCGTCGCTGTAGCTTTCCGAGTGGTTGATGCGGGTCGACGCAAACTCGCCTTCCGGTACGTCCCAATGGGTCGCCTCGTCGGCAAACAGCTTAGAACCGGCCAGCATACGAGCGCGGGCGATATCGACGCCTTCGGCTTCGCGGTTGCGGACAAAGGTCAGGGTGCGGCCAGCGCGCTCGCGCAGGGCGATCACAACGCGGCGGCGGTCTGACTGGTTCGCCTTCACGCGACGGTCCTTGCGGTCCTCTACGCGGTTCTCAGGGCGCACCACGCCACCAAAGTAAGCGCCGTCGATCTCGACTTCGCCTTCAAGGGTTTCGCTCTTGGTTTCAGCCGACAGGGCTTCGCGCAGCTTGTGAGCCAGCACGAAGGCGGTCTTGTACTGCACGTCCAGATCGCGGGAGAATTGGACCGCCGACATGCCCTTCGCGCCATTGACGAACAGGCAGATCGCGGCAAGCAGATCGACAAACGACAGCTTGCGCGAGGCGAAGATCGTGCCGGACGTAACGGAGAACTGCGCACCGCAAGCGGCGCACTTGAACTTGCGACGGGTCGGAATGTCGTAGTGATCCAGGCACCCGCATTTCGGGCAAACCGGCTCGCCTTGCGTCGAAGCCCAGCGAAGGCGCTTGAATGTGTCGTAAGCCTTTTCCTCGCCACCCTTGTAAATCTCTTTGAGAGAGAGGGTGCGGCTTTCGGCGGAGAGGAGGAAGTGCTGTGCCATTGTCATCATATCCGGTGATATTACTCACCGTATATGCGGACTTGTATCGCCAAATGCAAGGGGTTATATCATCAAATACGATGATATTTTTGAGGCGACCCTATGGCACGCAAGGACGACCCGGCTACCGTCGAATACGAAACGAAGGCCAAGAACCTTTTGAAAGCCGAATTGAAGCGCAAGGGCGTCACCTATGCCCAGCTCGCCGAGAAACTTGCTGCCATCGGCGTTCATGAAAACGAAAGAAATCTCAATAATAAGATAAGTCGCGGTGGCTTCACCGCCGCCTTTTTGCTACAGTGTTTGGACGTAATTCAGGCAACCGACATCCGGCTTTAAATAATGGTCGATCTTGAATCAAAGCGCGAAGGCGACAGAATTATAATTCTGCTTGATCCGGGTCAGCCGATTGAGCTTGGCGATCTTTCGGAAAGTTTTTCCGCTCTGGCCCGCATGTATGGGCGGCACTACAGGTCGCACGGCGAAACCGCGCCAAAGCTGTATGTGACCAAACTGGAAACCGGGTCGATCTTGATGGAGATCGCACCCTATCTGCAAATGCTTGGCCAAGCCGTGCAGCCAATTGATACGGCTGTCATCGTCGCCGATTTCACCAACAGGCTCTGGCGAGGTCTCAAAGCGTTTTCTGGCGGCCCACTAGAGCCAGTTCGGTTAGACCCGCCTTCGGATGACGATGCGCGCGACATCCGCGAATTTGTGAAGCCGTTGCTCGGCAAGAAAGGGGCGGAACTTGGCATCAAGCACGCCCGCTACCGAAAGACCGATGGCGAGAAAGAAACGGTGGTCGAGTATGACTTTGACGAAAGCGAGCTTAACCGCGCTGCCATAAACATCGACGCGGCCCTAAGCGCGGAGCCGGCGCTTTTGGAGGCGCCGAACGCTCTACCGGATCACCAGATCAAGCGCGAGGTCATGCTGTTTATGGACCAAGCCAATCGCGGGCCGGGCAAAGAGAAAGGCCGCACTGGCGACAAGGGCATCATACCGTCGATTTCGGATAAGGCTTTGCCCGTCTACTTCCGCAAATCCATCAACGACCTCAAAGGCCAGATCACCAAAGAGGTAAACCCCCTGACCAGTACCTTTGTCGTGGACGTGCATGTCCAGTCAGTCGCGGGCGAGCCGAAAGGCTACATCGTCACTGAAGTCCACGATGCCATTCCAAGTGATCCAGCCGAATAGGCTGACAGTCAAAGGTGCACGGACCAGTCGGGCGTATCCAAAAGCCAGACGGTAAATATGAGCGCGATCAGCACGGCCAGCGCGATCAGGAAGATGATTACTTCGGCCCTATTCATGGCCGCAACCTAACAGCCAAAGCTGGGATCACAATTCACATGGCTGTGTCAGCCGAGTTCCAGCCTTTGGTGCGTTTGCTACATAAGACCGAATAAACGTGTGGTTCCGCCAGAGCTCTACCGGGAGCGCAACCGCATCGAACGCTTCTTCTGCAGGCTCAAGCAATTCCGCCGGGCCGCAACCCGCTTTGACAAGCTCGCACGCAACTACCTGGCCATCCTCAATCTCGCATCGCTCCGAATATGGCTGCGACACGTTGAGTCCACGCCCTAGGGTCTGCGCTGCGTCGCTTCGCTCCTTGCTCTGCCCTAGGATGACGAAGGCTGTGGTCAAAGACGATCGGGCTTGCGGATGAACGCGGCGCCGAGGATCGGGCCGGGCATGCCGTCCTTGCCGACCGACTGCAGCAGCACCGCACAGCCGGCCTTCTTGGCGATTTCGGTCATCGGCAGTTCGTAGCGCTGCGCCTTGCCATGCCACATGCCGGCGATCTGGATGTCGGAGACGGCGTTCCAATATGTCAGGCTGCGGCCGCTGTTCTCGCCCTGGCCGATCTTCACCATCTGCGGCGGATCGAAATAGACGATCACCACATGCGCGTCGTTCGGGCCGTTGCCGGCATCGCCGGCATCGATCATGACGCGGTCGGTGGTGCGGCTGACCTTGACGCCGACGCGCATGCCTTCGCCGGTTCGGTCGAGGCGCGCCAGCGTGCCGTCGACTTCCTTGCGGCTGGCGCCGTTGACGTGGCTGCGGCCGTTGATCACGGCTTGCGGCGTGTAGACCGAGCGGCTGCCGAAGGCGCGCATATAGTCATACTGCCGGTCGGTGTTTTCCTTGCTGCTTAGCGTGTCCTGCCAGCCGAGATAATCCCAGTAGTTGACGTGATAGGCGAGCGCGACGATGTTCTCCTTGCCGGCAAGCTCGGCAAAGAACTCATCGGCCGGCGGGCAGGAGCTGCAGCCCTGGCTGGTGAAAAGCTCGACCACGCCAAGCGGTTTGTCGGTTTGCGGTCTGTCCGCCTGGGGCTTCTCGGGCTCGCCCGCCAGCGCCGTGCCGGCAAATGCCGACAGGGCCAGCGCCAGTGCCGCGAGCCGCAAGGGTTTTGCAAATGCCATGGCCGTTCCGATTCCCGCCGGTGACGCCGGCCTTGTTCTGATTGCTAAAATATGTGGCAGAAGCGCCAGTCAACGGGAAGTCACGTTGCGGTGAAATTTTCACCGCAATAGGAAGGATGCCTGCACTTCACGCCGTGGTTCGATTAGGAGGGCGCATCATCGTCATGTGGCAAACTCTCCTGGCGCCTGTCGATCTTTACTGCGAGCGGACCGGACCGGCACTTTGGGCCGAGCCGGCCAATGCTTTGACCAATCTTGCCTTTATTGCCGCTGGATTGTGGGGCGTGCGGGAGGTGCGGCGGCATGGAACCGGAACGTTCGCCGAGGTGCTGGCCTGGTGGGTGGTGGCGATCGGCATCGGCTCGACGCTGTTCCACACCTTCGCCGTCAAGGCCACGATCTGGGCCGACGTGCTGCCCATCGCCGGCTTCGGCAACAGGGGAGTATGGTAGGCAGTAGGCAGTAGGCTTAGGCAGTAGGTGTCCTATTCCCTACTGCCTAAGCCCTATTCCCTGGCCGCTACGCGGCCAGGTCGCGCAGCACGTATTGCAGGATGCCGCCGTTCTTGAAGTAATCGAGCTCATCCAGCGTATCGATGCGGCAGATGATCGGGACGTTCTTCACCGTGCCGTCACCGTAGGTGACCTTGGCGGTCATCTTCTGGCGCGGCTTGATGGCGTCCAGCCCGTCGATCTCGACCAGTTCGTCGCCCTTGAGGTTGAGGGAGGCCCATGAGGTGCCGTCCTCGAAGACGAAGGGGATGACGCCCATGCCGACCAGGTTCGAGCGGTGGATGCGCTCGAAGGACTGGGCGATGACCGCGCGGACACCAAGCAGGTTCGTGCCCTTGGCCGCCCAGTCGCGCGACGAGCCGTTGCCGTATTCGACGCCGGCGAAGATGACCAGCGGCACGCCTTCCTTCTTGTACTCCATCGCGGCGTCGTAGATCGACATCTCCTCCTTCGAGGGATAGTGGATGGTGTAGCCGCCCTCGCGGCCGTTCTCGCCCAGCATGTGGTTGCGGATGCGGATGTTGGCGAAGGTGCCGCGCATCATCACCTCATGGTTGCCGCGCCGCGTGCCGTACTGGTTGAAGTCGGCGACGCCGACGCCATGCTCGGTGAGGTACTTGCCGGCCGGCGAGGCCGCCTTGATCGAGCCTGCAGGTGAGATGTGGTCGGTGGTGATCTTGTCGCCGAATAGACCGAGCACTCGCGCGCCCTTGATGTCGCCGATCTTGCCGAAGCCCGAGGTCATGCCGGCGAAGTAGGGCGGGTTCTGGACGTAGGTCGAGCTGTCGTCCCAGGCATAGGTCTGGCCTTCCGGCGCCTTGACCTTCTGCCAGTACGCATCGCCCTTGAAGACGTCGGCATATTTGCGGGCGAACAGCTCGCGCGTGACGTTCTTCTCGATGAACTCCTGGATCTCGGCCGAGCTCGGCCAGATGTCCTTGAGGTAGACCGGCTTGCCGTCGCGGCCTTCGCCGAGCGGCTCGGTGGTCAGGTCCTTGGTCACCGTGCCGGCCAGCGCATGCGCGACGACCAGCGGCGGCGAGGCGAGATAGTTCGCCTGCACGTCCGGCGAGACGCGGCCTTCGAAATTGCGGTTGCCGGAGAGCACCGCGGCGGCGATCAGACCCTTGTCGTTGATGGTCTTGGAGATCGGCGCCGGCAGCGGGCCGGAATTGCCGATGCAGGTGGTGCAGCCGAAGCCGACCAGGTTGAAGCCGATCTGGTCGAGCTCCTTCTGCAGGCCGGATTTCTCCAGATATTCGGCGACCACCTGGCTGCCCGGCGCCAGCGAGGTCTTCACCCACGGCTTCTGCTTCAGCCCGACGCGGTTGGCGTTGCGGGCGAGCAGGCCGGCGCCGATCAGCACGCTCGGGTTCGATGTGTTGGTGCACGAGGTGATGGCGGCGATGACGACATCGCCATGGCCGAGATCGTGGTCGGTGCCTTCGACGGCGTAGCGCTTGGATATCTCGGCGGCCTTCTTGTACTCGGTCTCCATCGCCTTGGCGAAGCCGGCCGGAATGCCTTCGAGTGCGACGCGACCCTCGGGCCGCTTCGGACCGGCCATCGACGGCACGACGTCGCCGAGGTCGAGTTCGAGCAGGTCGGTGAAGACCGGGTCGGCCGAGCCTGTGTCGCGCCACATGCCTTGCGCCTTAGAATAGGCCTCGACCAGCGCGATGCGGTTTTCGTCGCGGCCGGACATCGTCAGGTAGCGGATGGTCTCGCCGTCGACCGGGAAGAAGCCGCAGGTGGCGCCATATTCCGGCGCCATGTTGCCGATGGTGGCGCGGTCGGCCAGCGTCATGTTGGACAGGCCAGGGCCGAAGAACTCGACGAACTTGCCGACGACGCCCTTCTTGCGCAGCATCTGGGTGACGGTGAGGACGAGGTCGGTGGCGGTGACGCCCTCCTTCAGCCTGCCGGTGAGGCGGAAGCCGATGACCTCGGGCAGCAGCATGGAGACCGGCTGGCCGAGCATCGCCGCCTCGGCCTCGATGCCGCCGACGCCCCAGCCGAGCACGCCGAGACCGTTGATCATGGTGGTGTGCGAATCGGTGCCGACGCAGGTGTCGGGATAGGCAGTGGTTTCGCCGTCCTCGCTGTTCGTCCACACCACCTGGCCGAGATATTCGAGGTTGACCTGGTGGCAGATGCCGGTGCCGGGCGGCACGACGCGGAAGTTGCGGAAGGCCTGCTGGCCCCATTTCAGGAATTTGTAGCGCTCCTCGTTGCGCTCATATTCGAGCTCGACATTGCGGGCGAATGCCATCGGCGTGCCGAACTCGTCGACGATCACCGAATGGTCGATGACGAGGTCGACCGGCACCAGCGGATTGATCTTTTCCGGGTCGCCGCCGAGCGCCTTGATGCCGTCGCGCATGGCGGCCAGGTCGACCACCGCCGGAACGCCGGTGAAATCCTGCATCAGGACGCGAGCCGGGCGATAGGCGATCTCGACGCCGGCGGTGCCCTTGTCGGTCAGCCAGCCGGCCACCGCCTGGATGCTTTCCTTGGTGACGGAGCGGCCGTCCTCGTTGCGCAGCAGGTTCTCCAGCAGAACCTTCATCGAATAGGGCAGCCGGGCGATGCCGGCGAGGCCATTCTTCTCGGCCTCGGTGAGGTCGAAATAGACATAGTCCGCGCCACCCGCGGTCAGGGTGCGGCGGCATTTGAAACTATCGAGGGATTTTGACACGTGCGATCCGTCCTTGTCTGTTCAGCCTGAAAGGGAACGGACGCCGATGGCATGCAATCACGCGCAAAGGTGCGGGTACGGCCATTTCCGCTGTCCGCTCCCAAGCAACCCGAGCCGTTCAAGGCGGCGCGTGCGCTGGTTCGGCGCTAATTCTGATCCCGCGCCGACCGCTGGCACGGATGAACCGCATATAGAGAATTTCCTGGAATAGTTCTAGACAGTCCGAAAGGCAAATTTGTGCGATGCGGCGATGGCCGCGAAACGGTGCTTTCGGAACAGGCAATGATGCGGCTGATCGCCGAAAATCTGGGCGGCGAGCGCGGCGGCGAGACGGTCTTCTCCGGCATCGGCTTCACGATCGAGAAGGGCGAGGCCCTGGTCGTCACCGGTCCGAACGGCGCCGGCAAGTCGACACTGCTCAGAGTGCTCGCCGGATTGCTGCGGGCCGCCGAAGGGCAGGCGCGGGTCGAAGGCGGCGGCGAGGCCTTTCCCACGGTCGCCTCGGCCTGCCACTATCTCGGTCATCTCAACGCGATGAAGACGGCATTGAGCGTTGCGGAGAATCTGCGCTTCTGGCGCGACTTTTCCGGCGAGCCTGCACTTGGCGTGGAGGCGGCGCTGGAGACTGTCGGACTCGGCGGCATCGGTCATCTGCCGTTCGGCTATTTGTCGACCGGGCAAAGGCGGCGCGCCTCGATCGCAAAACTCCTGGTCGGCCAGCGGCCGATCTGGCTGCTCGACGAGCCGACCGCAGGGCTGGACAAGGCTTCGGAGGAGCGGTTTGCGGGGTTGATGCGGGGACATCTGGCGGATGGAGGGATTGTGGTGGCGGCAACGCATCTGCCGCTGGGGTTGGATGGGGCGAAGGGGTTGAGAATGGGGATGACTGGATGACGTTGGCATTCTGTCACACCCCACTCTGGCCTGCCGGCCATCTCCCCCGCAGGGGGGGAGATCGGATGTCGCAGCGGCTTTCGCCAGTCATCGACGTTGCAGGAAAAGCGCCTGCAGGGAAACTGCCAATCTCCCCCCTTGCGGGGGAGATGTCCGGCAGGACAGAGGGGGGTGTGCAGGAACGCCATCTTCGGAAGGAACGTGACCGAGCCTTAGAGGCGCCTCACCAATGCTAGCCCTCTTCCTGCGCGATATCCGCCTGTCGATCCGCGCCGGCGGCGGGGCGCTGACGGGCGTCATCTTCTTCCTCGCCGTCATCGCCACCATCCCGTTCGGCGTCGGGCCGGATCTCAACCTGCTTGCCCGCATCGGTCCGGCGATCCTGTGGATCGCCGCCCTGCTCGCCTGCCTGCTCGGCCTCGACCGGCTGTTCCAGGCCGACCGCGAGGACGGCTCGCTCGATCTCCTGGTGCTGGGCAACGATCGCCACATGCTGGCGCTGACGGTGCTGGTGAAATGCCTGGCGCACTGGATGGGCAGCGTGCTGCCGCTGGTGGTCGCCGCGCCCTTGCTTGGGCTGTTCATGAACATGGAGCCGGCCGGCATCGGCGCCACCGCGCTCACGCTGCTCGTCGGCACGCCGGCCATCACCTTGATCGGGGCGGCTGGCGCCGCGGTGGCGGTGGCGCTGCCGCGAGGCGGGCTGCTGATCTCGGTGCTGGTGCTGCCGCTCACCATTCCGGTGCTGATCTTCGGCGTCTCGGCAAGCTATGGCGCGGTGGCCGACCCGGCGCCGTTCCTGCAGCCCTTCCTCATTCTTGCCGCGCTGACGCTGTTTCTTGCCGTGCTCGGGCCGGTGGCGGCGGCGCTGGCGCTGCGCCACGGGACGGACTAGCGATTCGGGCTGCGGCGCGGC
This sequence comes from Mesorhizobium sp. 131-2-1, assembly GCF_016756535.1. Classification (NCBI taxonomy): domain Bacteria; kingdom Pseudomonadati; phylum Pseudomonadota; class Alphaproteobacteria; order Hyphomicrobiales; family Phyllobacteriaceae; genus Mesorhizobium; species Mesorhizobium sp. 131-2-1. Next base: position 958,064 of record NZ_AP023247.1, read on the forward strand.
GGCCGATTGCGAAGCCGGAACGGCAAGGCTAAGGGAAGGCATGATCAAACAAGGCGAAATGGCCGGGCCGGAATGCCGCATCCAGGTGGAGCGGCTGCCATGAGTGCGCATGCGCTCTATGTCACCGCCGCCTATGCCATCACGGCGCTGGTCCTGGCCGGGCTGGTCGCCTGGATCCTGGTCGACCAGCGCGGGCGCAAGCGCGACCTCGCCGAGCTCGAAGCCGCCGGCGTGCGCCGGCGCTCCGACAAGAGCGCCGAGGCCCTCAAGGACAAGGGCGTGAAATCATGAGCAGCGAGAGCACCGAGACCGGAAGGCCGGCGCGTGGAAGGCGCCTTTTCGTCCTGCTGCCGCTGCTGATCTTCCTCGGATTGGCGGGGCTGTTCCTGTCGCAACTCCTGTCCGGCCGCGACGTGTCGGAAGTGCCGTCGGCGCTGATCGGCCTGCCGGCGCCGCAGACCAATCTGCCGCCGCTGGAAGGCAGCACGTTGCCTGGGCTGGATTCCAAGGCCTTCGCCGGCAAGGTCACGCTGGTCAACGTCTTCGCCTCATGGTGCGCGCCGTGCCGCGACGAGCATCCGGTGCTGCTCGCTTTGTCGAAAGACAAGCGTTTCGTGCTGGCGGCGCTGAACTACAAGGACGAGCCGGAGAACGCCCGACGCTTCCTCGGCGAGGTCGGCAATCCCTACCAGGCGATCGGCGTCGACGGGGCGGGCCGAGCGGCGATCGATTGGGGCGTCTACGGCGTGCCGGAAACCTTCGTCGTCGGCAAGGACGGCAAGATCGCCTACAAGCATGTCGGGCCGATCACGCCGGAGTCGGCCGAGACGCTGCTGTTGCCGCAGATCGAGAAGGCCCTGGCGGCGCCGGGCTAACGCCCGTGGCTTCGTCATCCTCGGGCTTGACCCGAGGATCCTGTGTGTTTGCTCAGTGCTATGGTTGAAGTGGGAAGGAGGCCGAGAGGATCCTGGTCGTCTCTTCGAGGACAGGCCGCGGCATGGCTCGGTCCCTTCCCACCAATGAACCATCAACCTGAACAGTTGCACGGGGCTGTCTTCAGCAGACCCCGCACCACAGGAAGAGGCATGGCCATGATAGTGCAGAACTATGTCGGCTGCGACATTTCCAAAGCGAGGCTCGACTTCTTTGATGAGGCAAGCGGCCGCTACCAGCGGATCGCCAACCAGGCTGAAGCGATAGAAGCCTATGTGGCAGGCCTTTGCGCTGGTCGCGACTTCGTTGTCATGGAGGCGACCGGGGTCCATGACCGGCTGCTGCGCCATGCGCTGGGCAAGGCCGGCATTGCGTTCTCGCGGCCCCGCTCGACAACGAGAGCGGCAAGGCCAAGCGCAAGAGCAAGATCAGCGGTGGCCGCCCGCGCGTGCGCCGCGCCCTCTACATGGCGGCGCTGGGCGCCATCCGCGCCAACGATCGCTTCAGAACTTTCTACACTGCGCTCGCCGCGCGCTCCGGATCGAAGAAACTTGCCATCGTCGCTGTCGCAAGGAAGCTCCTAGTCACTCTCAATGCCATCATTCGAGACAAAACGGCCTTCGCATGAACACAGTTGCCATGCCATGACGCTAGCCGAAGAATGCGACGGTCCAGAATAGGTGCCCGTTAACGCGCAAGATCACGGGCCACGGCAAACAAGTGTTCTGCATAGCCGCGGCGCTCGAAAGTCACGGCATGGATCCTTGGGTCTTCGCTCCGCTTCGCGTCGCTGCGCCCAAGGATGACGAACGTGACAGCTCGACCGAAAAACTCAGCCGTAGATCTGCTTGTGGATCTGATAGAGCATCTCGGAGCGGTCGGCGCGCATGTCGGCCAGATCGCGGGTGGAGAAGCTGTCGATTTCGGCGACGAGGCGGTTGTACTGCTTGCGCTTGGCGATGCTTGCGCGAGCGCGGGTCATGAGGCTGTCGATGATCATAGCAAGGGTCCTTTCGTGCCGCGTTGTTGCGGTGAATTGTTCCTCCCTTGATCGATACGGAGCATGACATAGTAACGGTGCGTTGCAAAAAGAAGATGTTGCAATGCACCATTGCGCTGAGCGCATAGCCGGTTAACCCGTCGTTACCGCCGAGCCGCCACTTGGGATGCTTCAAAAAACTCAAGATGCGGTGAAGCCTGCATCTGCGATCTTGCCATATCCCTCGCCGGCTGGCTTGATCGCGACCGACCCAAAGCGCGTCGCGCAGAAAGGTACTGCGCGCCGCGCTTTGGGTTGTTGTTTTATGCATGTCGCTGTCCCAAAACCGCTGCACACTTTTGGGCGACATGCATTGATGCCGGGAGGAGATGCATGACGGCCGCCGACTACGAAGTTCTCGATCCGCGTTTTTCGCGGCTGGTCAACAGCAATGAGCGGGTGGAAAAGCTGTTCACCGGCTGCCGCTGGGCGGAAGGTCCGGCCTGGTTCGCCGCCGGTCGCTACCTCGTCTGGTCCGATATCCCAAACAACCGCATGCTGCGCTTTGACGAGACCGACGGCAGCGTCAGCGTGTTCCGCCAGCCGTCCGGCAATTCCAACGGCAACACGGTCGACCGGCAGGGGCGGCTGGTCACCTGCGAGCATTCGGGCCGCCGCGTCAGCCGCACCGAGCATGACGGCTCGATCATCACCATCGCCGACAACTGGCGCGGCAAGCGGCTGAACTCGCCGAACGACGCTGTGGTGAAGTCCGACGGCTCGATCTGGTTCACCGATCCCGCCTACGGCATCGACACCGACTATGAGGGCAATCACGCGGAAAGCGAGATCGGCGCCTGCAACGTCTACCGGGTCGATCCAGGCACGGGCGAGATCGACGCCGTCATCACCGACATGGTGAGACCCAACGGGCTTGCCTTCTCGCTCGACGAAAGCCTGCTCTACGTCGCCGATACCGGCCGCACGCATGGCGCCAAGAACCCGGCACATATCCGCGCCTTCAACGTCGGCAAGGGCGGCAAGAAGGTTTCGGGCGGCAAGGTCTTCGCCGACTGCACGGCCGGCCTGTTCGACGGGTTCCGGCTCGACGAGGCCGGGCGTATCTGGACAAGCGCCGCCGACGGCATCCATTGCTACGATCCCGACGGCACGCTGATCGGCAAGGTCAAGGTGCCGGAAGTCGTCGCCAACTGCGTGTTCGGCGGCCCCAAGCGCAACCGCCTCTACATCGCCGGCACCACCTCGCTCTACGTGGTCTGGCTGATGGTCAACGGCGCCAAGACCTATTGAGGCTGCGATGCCGAGACACTGACACGGTTTCGGCAACCTTTGAGATTTGCCGAGGCCCTCACGATTCGTCATCCCAGGGCGAAGCAGGAGCGAAGCTCCGTCGCGGAGACCCTGGGATCCATGCCGTGACCTACGAGCGTCGTGACGGTGCAATTCTGTTTACGGTGCACCCGGTGTGAAGTGTCTGGAGTCCTTTTCTGAACCGCTGCATTCTTCGGCAAATGTCACGGCATGGATTCTAGGGTCTGCGCCGCGTCGCTACGCTCCTTGCTCCGCCCTAGAATGACGAAGATGTGGGTCGCTGCTGCTCATCGCGAGCCGATGAAGTCAGCGAATGCCTGGACCGCGTCACGCATCGCCAGCCGGCGCGCCGCCTCGGCCAAGATCGCCTCCATCTCCGGCGGCTTCTTGCCGATCAGGACGATCTCCAGTGTCGTCTCCTCGTGGAGCGCGAACGACATCGTTCGCATGATCTCGCTGAGTGCGGCGCGGGCATAGAGCGAGCGCGGCGAGGCATGCACGAGCATCGCCGGCTTGCCGACGGCGGCGTCGCGCGACACCAGCCAGTCGAGCGAGTTCTTCAACCCGCCCGGCACGCCATGGGCATATTCCGGGCACGAGACGATGACGCCATCGGCCGCAGTGACGGCTTCGATCAGCCGGGCGGCTTCCGGCGGCGTGCGCTCGCCCTCGTCGTCCGGATTGAAGATCGGCAGCCGGCCAAGCCCGTCATAGACGGTCACGCGGCAGCCGGCCGGCGCGTTTTCAGCCAGCGCCGCGAGCAGCGCCGAATTGGTCGAGGCGGCGCGCAGGCTGCCGGAAATGGCAAGGATGTTCAGCACGATGGGAGAGGCCGGTCCGGACGAATCTTGTGCGGAAAAGCCTACCACATGGTCTGCCGGTAATCCTCGTCCAGCTCGCGGTCGATGTCGCCGGCCGTGTCGGCGAGCGCCAGCTGGTCGCGGATGATCTGGCCGAGCGTCGGCAGGCTCGTACGGTCGTACCAGGTCTCGGGCTTCCACAGATCCGAGCGCATGAACGCCTTGGCGCAATGCATGTAGGCGGCCTTGACCGTCACCACGATGACGCTTTGCGGCTCCTTGCCATCGACCGCCAGCCGCTCGCGCAGGCCGGCATCGACGGTGATGCGGGCATCGCCGTTGACGCGCAGCGTCTCGTTCATGCCGGGGATGAGGAACAGCAGCCCGACCGAGGGATTGCGGACGATGTTCTCCAGCGTGTCCAGCCGGTTGTTGCCGGGCCGGTCGGGAATGGCGATGGTGCTGTTGTCGAGGATGGCGGCGAAGCCGGGCTTGTCGCCCTTCGGCGTCACATCGGCATTGCCGGCGCCGTCGGAGGAGCCGATCAGCACGAAGGGGCTCTTGCCGATGAAGGAGCGGCAATGGCCGTCGAGCGCCTTCAGTTCCTTGCGGATGGGGCCGTCGGTCGGGCGGGGGGTCTTGTAGATCGTCCTCAGCTCGTCGCGCGTGGTGAGGAATTCCATGCCGTCCCCCTCCCGGAGTTGCCCAGTTTGTCTCGTCGCAATTCCGGACGGAAAACCGCTACGCACTTTTCCTGGAATTGCTCTACTTGCCGGCGTTCTCTTCCTTGGCCTTTTCCTCCAGCGAATGGCGCATGATCAGCGGCATCTGGCTGAAGGTGAAGAGAAGCGTGATGGGCATGATGCCCCAGACCTTGAAGGTAACCCAGGCGTCGGTGGAAAAATTCCGCCAGACCACTTCGTTGACGAGGGCCAGGAACAGGAAGAACAGCCCCCAGCGGAAGGTGAGCTTCCTCCAGCCTTCCGTGTCGAGGCTGAAGGCGGAATCGAAGACATAGCCGAGCAGCGACTTGCCGAAGTACAGGCCGCCGAGCAGCACGCCGCCGAACAGCGTGTTGACGATGGTCGGCTTCATCTTGATGAAGATGTCGTCCTGCAGATAGAGGGTCAGCGCGCCGAAGACGAAGACCACGACACCCGATACCAGCGGCATGATCGGCAAGGTGCGGGTGAGCAACCAGGACGCGATCAGCGCGATGGCGGTGGCGGCCATGAACAGGCCGGTGGCGACGAAGATCGGCCCGCCAAGCTCGCCAAGCGCCGGAAATTTCTGCACCAGCCATTCGCCGCGCGCATTGGCGAAGAAGAATACCAGCAGCGGACCGAGCTCGAGCACCAGCTTGAGCGCCGGGTTGACGCCTTCCTTCTTCTGTTTCTGCGGGTCGGACGGGTCGCGTTCGAGGATGTTCATGAAAGTCCTTGTTGTCCCGAAAGCCGGCGCTTTTGGGATCGTTCAAGCCACACCGGCGATCGCCCTGGCGAATTCGCTGGCCGAGAAAGGTTCGAGGTCGTCGACCTGCTCGCCGACGCCGATGAAATAGACCGGCAATTTGTGCTTTGCCGCGATCGCCACCAGAATACCGCCGCGCGCCGTGCCGTCCAGCTTGGTCATCACCAGGCCGTTGACGCCGGCGACGTTGCGGAAGATCTCGACCTGGCTCAGCGCATTCTGGCCCGTGGTGGCGTCGACCGTCTGCAGCACGGTGTGCGGGGCGTCCGGATCGAGTTTGCCCAGCACGCGCACGATCTTCTCCAGCTCCGCCATCAGCTCGGTCTTGTTCTGCAGCCGGCCGGCGGTGTCGATGATCAAAACGTCGGAGCCGGCCTCCTTGGCCTTCTCGAAGGCATCGTAGGCGAGGCCGGCCGCGTCGGCGCCGAGTTTCGAGGCGATGACCGGCGATTTCGTCCGCTCGCCCCAGATCTTCAGCTGCTCGATCGCGGCGGCGCGGAAGGTGTCGCCGGCGGCGAGCATCACCGACAGGCCGCCTTCGGTCAGCTTGGCGGCCAGCTTGCCGATGGTCGTGGTCTTGCCGGTGCCGTTGACGCCGACGACCAGGATGACATGCGGCTTGTGGCTGAGGTCGAGCTCCAGCGGCAGGGCGACCGGGGTAAGCACCTTCTCCACCTCGGCCGCCATGACCGAGCGGACCTCTGTATCGGAGACATCCTTGCCGTAGCGGCTGGAGGCCAGCGCATCGGTGACGCGGAGCGCGGTCTCCAGGCCGAGATCGGCGCGGATCAGCACGTCCTCCAGGTCCTGCAGAGTGTCCTCGTCCAACTTGCGCTTGGTGAAGACGCCAGCAATGTTGCCCGACAGCTCGCGCGAGGAGCGAGCAAGCCCGTCCCGCATGCGCTGGAACCAGGAGCGCCTTGCCACCGGCTCCGGCGCCCTTTGCACCTCGGCCTTCTGCTCGACCTTCTTCGCGACGGTCACCTTGCCGGGGGATGGTTTTGGCTCTGGCGAAGGTTGCCGGTCGGGTGCCGACTCTACCTCCCCCTCGATGGGGGAGGTCCCGAGCGCAGCTCGGGGGTGGGGGTGACTGGTACCAGCGCTGGCGCCGTCACCCCGCCCCGCCGTTTCGCGGCGACCCTCCCCATCGAGGGGAGGGTGGGGTGCAGCCTCGATCTCCGGGGCGATCTCGGCGCGGACCGGCTGCAGTTCCATGGGCGCCGGCTGGCGGACAGGCGGCAGAACTTCCGCTGGTGGAATTTCGGGCGTCGGCGCCTCGACGGGAATTTCGGCGGGAGGCGCCGGCACTTCGACGGGGGCAGGTACTGGCGGCGTCTCAGGACGCGACGGAACAATCTCCGGCTCTGTCGGCGCAGGCGGCGGCACCTCTTGGGGCTGCGGCTCGGGCGCAGTCTCCGGAACGGCGGGCGTCGGAATTTCCTCGGGCACCGGCGGTTCGGAAGGCACCTCCGGAGCCGGCTGGGGCTCTTCCACGGGCTCAGGCACCGGCAGCGGCTCCGGCTCAGCCGGAACGGTCGGCTCCGGCGTTGGCGGAATGATCGGAGCCGGCTCGGGCTTCGGCTCCTCGGCCGCCGGTTGCGGCGTGGCCTCTACCTCCCCCTCGATGGGGGAGGTCCCGAGCGCAGCTCGGGGGTGGGGGTGACTGGCGCCGGCGTCGGCGCTGTCACCCCGCCCCGCCACTTCGTGGCGACCCTCCCCATCGAGGGGAGGGTGGGGAGCCTGCTCGGCCGCCGGTTTCAGGGCATCCAGCGCATCCCATTTGATCGGCGGCAGGGGTGCGGTCTCATCGACGCGCTCCTCGACGACTTCCTTCTTGCCGAACGAAAATATCTTCTTGAAAAAACCAGCCATGCTTTGCGTATCTCAGGCGGCGCGCGCGGCAAGCGGCGCGGCCAGAAGGCGGGCGCCGTCATGGCCCATAACAACAGCCTCGACGATCTCGCCCGGCGACCCTGCGTCGATGGCGGCCAGCGTGAAACCTTCGGTGCGGCCAAGGCCGTCGCGCTCGACCAGGATCGACTGGCGCGTGCCGGCAAGGGACGCAAGGTGACGGCGATAGGCGGCCTCGCCGGCGGCGCGAAGCCGGGCGGCGCGCTGCTTGACCAGCTCGCGCCGCACCTGCGGCATGCGCGCGGCGGGTGTGCCCTCGCGCGGCGAGAACGGGAAGACGTGCAGATGCGTCAGGCCGCACTCCTCGACGATTTTTTCCGAGTTCGCGAACATCGCCTCGGTCTCGGTCGGGAAGCCGGCGATGATGTCGGCGCCGAAGACGATGCCGGGGCGCAGCTTGCGCACATCCTCGCAGAAGCGGATCGACTGGTCGCGCAGATGGCGGCGCTTCATGCGCTTCAGGATCATGTCGTCGCCAGACTGCAGCGACAGATGCAGATGCGGCATCAGACGGGGCTCGGTGGCGATGGCGTCGAGCAGATCGTCGTCGGCCTCGATGGAATCGATCGAGGAGAGCCTGAGCCGCTTCACCTCGGGCACCTGGCGCAGGATCGTCTTCACCAGCTTCCCAAGCTTCGGGCTGCCCGGCAGGTCGGCGCCAAAACTGGTCATGTCGACGCCGGTCAGCACGATCTCGGCATAGCCATTGCCGGCCAACCGCTTGACCTGCTCGACCACCGCGCCCATCGGCACCGAGCGCGAATTGCCGCGGCCATAGGGGATGATGCAGAAGGTGCAGCGATGGTCGCAGCCATTCTGCACCTGGACGAAGGCGCGCGCCCGGCCCTCGATCGCGTCGACCATGTGGCCGGCCGTCTCGCGCACCGAGAAGATGTCGTTGACGCGCGCCTTCTCGGTGTCGTTGACGCCGAAATCGGGCAGCGCGCGATAGGAATTCGCCTTGAGCTTCTCCTCATTGCCGAGCACGAGGTCGACCTCGTCCATGGCGGTGAAGTTGCCGGGCTCGGTCTGCGCGGCGCAGCCGGTGACGATGATGCGGGCGTTCGGGTTCTCGCGGCGGGCTTTTCTGATCGACTGCTTGGCCTGGCGCACGGCTTCCGCGGTGACGGCGCAAGTGTTGAAGATGATGGCGCCGCCCTTGAGCGCGCCGAGGCCGGCGCTTTCGGCCTCGCGGCGCATCACTTCCGATTCATAGGTGTTCAGCCGGCAGCCGAAGGTGACGACGTCGATGCCCTTCGAGGTGGGGGCCTCGGAGACCGGGCCTTCTGCCAAAGCGGACATCAGGCGGCGCTTTCGGTGTCACGGGCCCACTGGCCGGTCGTCGGGTCGAAGCTGCCGGAGAATTCCCATTCCGCGGCGCCGGTCAGGATGACGTGGTCGTCGTCGCGCCATTCGACATGCAGTGAGCCGCCGCCCGGCGTCATCAGCGTCACGCTGCGGCCGGTGCGCCTGGTGCGGGCGGCCGCCACCACGGCGGCGCAGGCGGCCGAGCCGCAGGCCTTGGTGAGACCCGCGCCGCGCTCCCAGGTGCGGATCACCATGGTTTCGGGCGAAGTGACCTGAGCAATGGTGATGTTGGCGCGCTCGGGAAAGATCGGATGGTTTTCCAGGAGAGGGCCGAAACGGTCTAGCTCATAGGACCAGACGTCGCGATCGACCCAGAAGATGGCGTGCGGATTGCCCATCGACACGGCCGAGGGTGAATGCAGCACCGGCGCGTCGATCGGGCCGATCTGCAGCTCGATCATGCGGGTATCGCGAAACTCCTCGGCGAGCGGGATGTCCTGCCAGCCGAAGCGCGGCGTGCCCATGTCGACCGAGATCGTGCCGTCGGCATGCTCCTTGGCGTTGAGGATGCCGGCGCGGGTCTCGAAGGTGAAAGTCTTCTGGCCGGTTTCGGCGGCCAGCGCCTGGACGACGCAGCGCATGCCGTTGCCGCAGGCCTGCGCGCCGGAGCCGTCGGAGTTCAATATGTCGACGTAGTAGGCGGTGCCCGGCGTCCTCGCATCATGGATCGCCATGATCTGGTCGAACTTCGTCGCCGCATCGGCATTGAGCGCGATCGCCGCCGCCGGCGTCACCTGGTCGGCACGGCCGCGCATATCGGCAACGATGATCTCGTTGCCAATGCCGTTCATCTTGGCGAAGGGGGCGGTGCCAGCCATCTACCGGTAATTCCGTATCCGTTTTGCCGCTATATGGCGGAAACGGGCGGGAATTACCAGTGCGGCGCGCTTGAAGCCACGGCGAAGATGCGGGCTGGCGACGGCGAAGACGCCGCGCCTAGTTACGGCGAAGACGCCGAACCGGCCACGACGAAGACGTCGGGCCTAGGTCACCGCAAAGACGCCGAGCACGATCAGCAGGAAGATGATGAGGACGACGCCGATCAGGATGCGCGCGCCGGTGGCGGCTGCTCCTGCCAATGCCGGCATGCCGAGCAGGCTCGCCGCGGCGGCGACAATAAGAAGGATGATGATCCACTTGATCATGGAAAGGCTCCCAGCCGAATTGCGTTGTGGGGTCAACGCGTCCTGTCGGCTTGGGTTCCTTGGCTAGACTTCCGGCACATCCCAGACCTCTCCTGGACGCAAGGGGCGAAAGCGTTCCTGTGGCAGGCCCTCGGCATCCAGCGCTTCGGCGAGTTTTCGCACCGGCTCGTCGATCGGCTCGTTGGTAAGCTGAAAAGTGCCCCAGTGGCAGCCGGCGGCATAGGCGGCGTTGCAGAGCGTCATGCCTTGCACCGCCTCCTCCGGGTTCTGGTGCTGGGGCTCCATGAACCAGCGGGGCTCATAGGCGCCGATCGGCAGGATGGCGAGGCGGAAGCCGCCATGCTTTTCGGCCATCAGCCGGTAGTTGGCACCGCCATGAAAGCCGGTGTCGCCGGCGAAATAGATTTTCGCGCCTGGCGTCTCGACCACGAAACCAGCCCACAGCGCCATGCGCCGGTCGCGCGCGCCGCGGGCCGACCAGTGGTGCACCGGCTCGACATGGACGGTGACGTCGTCGCCGACGTCGATCCTGTCGCCCCAGTCATGCGCCGCAAGACGCATGCCGGGCACGGCGCCGTCGATGATGGCGTCGTTGCCGAGCGGCGTGATCACCAGCGGGTCGTGCTTCGCCTTCAGCCGCTTCAGCGTGGCGAGGTCGAGATGGTCGTAATGGTTGTGGCTGACCAGCACCAGGTCGATCGGCGGCAGCTGGGAAAAGCCGATGCCCGGCGCGTTGACGCGCTTCGGCCCGGCGAAGGACAGCGGCGAGACGCGCTGCGACCAGACCGGATCGGTGAGGATGTTGAGGCCGGCCGTCTGGATGAGCAGCGAGGAGTGCCCGACCATGGTCAGGCGCAGCACGCCGCCGCCGATGCGCTCATCCGGCTTCGCCTGGTGAAACGGGCTCGGATTCGCCGCCGGCCATTTCGCACGCTCGCCGCCCAGCTGCCATTTCACGAGATCGGCGAAGCGGCCGGGCGGCTTGCCATTAGGATTGAAGAACAAGGTCCCGTCGAAATGATCGCTCAGCGGGCCGCGATAATAGCGGTTGGCGACTCTCTTTCTCGCGACCAATGTTTCGGCTCCGGCGGGGTTTTTCTTCTTGCAACATAGGATCGATGCCTTCTGGCGCAAGCATTTGCCGGGCGGATGCTTGCCTGGCCAGATGCCGTGCGCTGGTGCCGGCGATGATTTCCGGTATACGATCATGCGGCGGAATGGAGGGGTCCACCATGTGTCGGCGGGCGGTTCTTGCAGTCATGGCGGCGATCATGGGGATCGCGCCGATGTCGCCGGCTGCCGCCGCGCAGACGCGGCCCGGCGCTTGCGCCTATGCGCCAGCCATCCTGGACGCGAGCGATTTCCTGCTTGCCGAACCGGCAACGTTCCCGAATTTCTGGCGCGATCGTTTTGGCGATGATGCGGCCTATCTGAAGATAAGCTATGGCGGCCTCGCCTACACCGAAGGCTCGGCGCTCCTGGCAAATCTGGAGAAACGCAGCCATCCACCGCTGCGCATTGTCGAACTCAGGCTTGCCTATGCAAGAACGCCTGACCGGGCGGCGATGATTGCCGGTATGCAACCGCTGCCCAAGGCAAAGTCGATTGTGCCTCAGCTTGGCCAATCTGCCTTGCGGGCGCTGGTCACCGAGGATGGCGGCGACTGGCTGCTGGGCGAACTGGCGCGCTGGCAGGCATCCGATGCCAACAATGCATCGGTCGCCGCGAAAGGGATTGCCCAGGCTCTGGCCGACCTCGATGACGAGGCAAAGTCGCGTCTTGCCAAAAGAGCGGAAGATGCGGGCATTTGGCGGCTGGCTCTCGATGTGCGGGCGTTGGAGGACAATCTCGCTGACTTCGTTTCAACCCTTGATCGCGTTCCAGCCACTGTGCTTCCCAACAAGGACGACCGTGCGCAGTTCATACGCAATGCGCTCTACGCGGCCGACCTTCGTCCTTCCTTCGATATTTCCAAACAGCCGGCAGAGGTCCAGGCGATCGACCGCAAGAATGATATGGGCGCCGTTCTGCGGCCGGTCGGGCGGCTTGTTGCCTATGCTCCGCAAACCGCGATGCTGCTGCAGGTGATAAACTACAGCGGCAACCTGCGTGTCGGCACAACAGTGGCCGAAGGCCTCAACGCGCGGATTGCAGCAAAACAGCTCGACCCGATCAACAATCCCGATGCCGTCACGGCAGCCATGCTCGATGGGCTCGACTATGTTCTCGGTCGCAAGGACCGGGAGAATAACCTGGCTGGCATTGGAATCTCCGAAATGCTGGGCGAAACGGCTGAATCGTTCGTCGAAAGGGCGTTGGCGCGGTTCACTTTGGCGCCTTTCATGCAAGGTAATGAGACCGAACCGCCACCTCGCCCGAAACAGCTGGCAGCGGCCTTCCCTTGGGAGCAGTGGGCCGGATTGGCCGGCAAGCTGAAGGCCGGCGAAACCATCTCGGCGGACGATCGCATCGTCGCCGCAGACGTCATGATTGCCGCCGACCGCCCCTCAGACGCTTTGGGCTTTCTGAAAACAGCCGGCGACTGGAAGACGGCAGTGCTGAAGGCTCATCAGCTGGCGCTCGCGCTGGACCGCCGGTGCGCCGACTTGCTACGACCCCCGGTGGCGCTTTCGCAGCCGCTCTACCGGTTCGATCAGCGCTGAGACCGTCCCAGCGACATTCTTTGATTTCGAAGGAAGCACCATGGCGATGAAGCGGACCAAGACACCGTGGATGAAGGCTGAGGATTTCGGCCGTTCGCTGCCGCGCGGGCTGGGCGTCAACCTGCTGGTGACCGACATGGCGGCGATGGAGGCCTTCTACCGCGACGTGCTTGGCGCCCGCATCATCTATGCCGACGAGGATTTCGCGGCGATCGAGCTCTTGGGCTCCATATTCATGCTGCATGCCGACCACTCCTATCTCGACAATCCGATGAGCGGCGTCATCGCCGGCGCCGAGACGCGCGGGGCGGGCATCGAGTTGCGCCTCTACGGCGCCGATCCGGATGCGATCGAGGCGCGGGCGCGCGATCTCGGCCACATCGTTCTCGCCGGCACGATCGACAAGCCGCACGGCCTGCGCGAATGCTACGTCGTCGGTCCGGACGGCTATGTCTTCGTGCCGAGCGTGGCGCTTTCCGCATAGGTCACGTCGGGTTTTGCGCAGGGCGACGGGTTCTTCGGGGCACACGCAAGCGGACCTTCGAGGGTCACACGCCTGTTGCGATAAATTTGCAACAATTGCACCGCAAAACCCTATTTTAACCATATCGGGTTGAAATTCTGCCACCTTCTCCATCTTGGTGAGGGGAGAGATTGCGCGGACGGCACCCCCCGGCCGGATCCGACGGAGGTTGGAATGACTTTTTCGAAAACCGGTCTGGTGGCCGTATCGCTGGCCGCGCTTGTCGCAAGCGGCTGCTCGACGTCGCGGTTCTCGTCGATGGATGACCAACAGCCGGCGCCGCTGACGCCGGCGCCCGCCGGCACGGTGACCGGAAACCAGCTGCCGCCTCCGGCAGCCCCCGGCACCACCGACGCGTCGCAGTTCCCGACCGCGCCGGCGAACAGCCAGGTCGCCTCGCTGCCGCCGGATGGAAGCGCACCCGCAGGGGCGCCGGACCTGACCGCGGCCAGCGTCGCGGGTGTCTGGAACGCCAGCGTTTCCGGCCAGAGCTGCAAGGTGGCGACGCCGCAGACCAAATTCGGCGCCGGCTACCGCGCCGGGCCGCTGCATTGCCCGGCGCCGATCGACGGCATCAAGTCCTGGAACGTCGCCGGCAAGCAGCTGACGCTCTACGACGAGAATGGCGGCACGCTGGCCCGACTCTACTCCTCCGGCGGCGAGAAATTCGACGGCCAGACTTCCACCGGCCTGCCGATCTCGCTTACAAGGTAGGCGAACCCGCTTGGAGCGGTTCAACGTTTGATTGGATCGCCGAGACCGCTCCAGGCATTTTGTCTTACGCAATTCCGGGCGCAAACCGGTTTCCTGGGATTGCTCCAGAACGACGTGACCGATGCACCTGCGTGACGGCCTCCAGACCCATGCGACCGTCAGGCAGCGCTACGACCATCTGGTCGAGACCGGCGCCATCGGGCGCGACCTGGCGCAGGAGCGCATCGCCGCCGCGCTCGACCGGCTGACCGACGAGATCTCCGCGAAAAGACTGGCGCAGAAATCGAGCGCGCTGGGCTGGTTGTTCGCGCGCAAGCAGCCGCCCGCGGCGGTCAGGGGCCTCTACATCCACGGTGGCGTCGGCCGCGGCAAGACCATGCTGATGGACATGTTCTTCGAGCTGCTGCCGGTCAGGCGCAAGCGCCGCGTGCATTTCAACGACTTCATGGCCGATGTGCAGGACCGCATCCAGAAGCACCGGTTGGCGCGCAAGAACGGTGACGCCAAGGAGGACGATCCGATCCCGCCGGTGGCGCGCGCGCTAGCCGAACAGGCCTGGGTGCTGTGCTTCGACGAGTTCTCCGTCACCGACATCGCCGACGCCATGATCCTGTCCCGGCTGTTCTCGGCGCTGTTCGCCAATGGCGTCGTGCTGGTCGCCACCTCCAACGTCGCGCCCGAAAATCTCTACCGCGACGGGCTGAACCGCCAGCTCTTCCTGCCCTTCATCAGCCTGCTCGAGCGCAATGCCGAGGTGATGACGCTGGACAGCGACAAGGACTATCGACTCGAGAAGCTCAGCCGTATGCCGGTCTATATCACGCCGGCGGATGCGGCCGCCGATGCCGCCCTCGATGACGTCTGGCGGGCGATGACGCATAGCCGGCCGGTGGCGGAGACGGCGCTGACGGTGAAGGGCCGGCAGGTCGTGGTGCCGCGCGCCACCGGCGATGCGGCGCGCTTTTCCTTCGCCGATCTCTGCGAAAAGCCGCTCGGCGCGCGCGACTTCCTGGCCATTGCCGGCCGTTTCTCCACCATCTTCATCGATCACGTGCCGGTGCTCGGCGAAGGCAGGCGCAACGAGGCCAAGCGCTTCATCCTGTTGATCGACACGCTCTACGATCATCATATCCGGCTGGTGGTGAGCGCCGAGGCCTCGCCGACCGGGCTCTACACGGCCAAGCGCGGCAACGAGGTCTTCGAGTTCGAGCGCACGACCTCGCGCCTGATCGAGATGCAGGGCCACGAGTGGCTGGAGGACTGGGCGGAGCGGCGGAAGGCCCGGACGATGATGACACCCGAGGCGCAGCAGGCGCAGGCCTAGCCTAAAAGTCATACACGTACATCACGAACGCCTCCGCCGGCCCGTGGCGCTCGGCGCTCGATTCATAAAGCGCACGTGCCGCGATATTGCCCGGCTCCGTCCCCACCCAGGCTTCCTCGCAGCCATGCGTCCGCCCAAGTGCGAACATGGCATCCAGCATTTTTCGCGCGATGCCCTGGCGCTGGAAAGCGGGCGTCACGCCGACCTCGTCGATGTAGAGCTCGCTCGCCTTGTCCGGATGCCGGTGGATGACGGCGGCGCATTGGCCGACGACCAGGCCATCGGCCATTGCCACGACCATCAGATGGCCCGGCGAGGCGAGATAGGCCGCCAGCCTGTCGGGCCGCACCGGCTCATCGAACACGTCCTCCGCAACATACTTCACAAGGGCGTCATCGCCCGCCTGCAGCCTTCTGATTTCCACCTTCATTGTATAAATTCTCCCAAGTCGGTTTATAAACTTTGACGTTTACGTAAAACCCAAATTATCTAACCGATTGAAAATGCTCGCTCCAAAATAATCGTTTGAATTTTCTATCCACCGGAGCTATTGGGTGCGGCGAAATTCACGGGTTCCCCGCAGCATTCGGCCTCCTTCCTCGACGCCGTCAGCAAGTCGCTAAAGATTTGGCGCCGTCACAGACAAAGGGAAAAAATCCTCACATGGCACGCAACAAGATAGCGCTTATCGGCTCGGGCATGATCGGCGGCACGCTCGCCCATATGATCGGCCTCAAGGACCTCGGCGACGTGGTTCTGTTCGATATCGCCGAGGGCATTCCGCAGGGCAAGGGGCTGGATATCGCGCAGTCGTCGCCGGTCGACGGCTTCGATGCCAGGCTGACCGGCGTCAACGACTATGCCGGCATCGAGGGCGCCGACGTCTGCATCGTCACCGCCGGCGTGCCGCGCAAGCCGGGCATGAGCCGCGACGACCTGCTCGGCATCAACCTCAAGGTCATGGAACAGGTCGGCGCCGGGCTGAAGAAGTACGCGCCGAAGGCCTTCGTCATCTGCATCACCAACCCGCTCGACGCGATGGTGTGGGCGCTGCAGAAGTTTTCCGGCCTGCCCAAGACCCATGTCGTCGGCATGGCCGGCGTGCTCGACAGCGCGCGCTTCCGCTATTTCCTGGCCGAGGAGTTCAAGGTCTCGGTCGAGGACGTCACCGCCTTCGTGCTCGGCGGCCATGGCGATAGCATGGTGCCGATGATCCGCTATTCGACGGTCTCCGGCATTCCGCTGCCCGACCTCGTCAAGATGGGCTGGACCTCGAAGGAGAAGCTCGACCAGATCGTGCAGCGCACCCGCGACGGCGGCGCCGAGATCGTCGGCCTGCTCAAGACCGGCTCGGCCTATTACGCCCCGGCGGCATCGGCGATTGCGATGGCCGAATCCTTCCTCAAGGACAAGAAGCGCGTGCTGCCCTGCGCGGCCCACCTGTCGGGCCAGTACGGGGTGAAGAACACCTATGTCGGCGTTCCCGTGGTGATCGGCGCCGGCGGTGTCGAGCGCGTCATCGAGATCGACCTCAACAAGAGCGAGCAGAAGATGTTCGACAGTTCGGTGGCGACGGTGCAGGGCCTGACCGAGGCCTGCGTCAAGATCGCGCCGCACCTCGCCTCGAAGTGATCCGCCAGGAATCGATCCGGAGACACATGCCATGAACATCCATGAATATCAGGGCAAGGCGCTGCTGAAGTCTTTCGGCGCGCCGGTCGCCGAGGGCGTGCCGGTGCTCAAGGCCGGCGACGCCGAGGCCGCCGCCAAGGCGCTGCCCGGCCCGCTCTATGTGGTGAAGAGCCAGATCCATGCCGGCGGTCGCGGCAAGGGCAAGTTCAAGGAGCTTTCCCCCGACGCCAAGGGCGGTGTCCGCCTGGCCAAGTCCGTGGCCGAGGTGGTCGCCAACGCCAACGAGATGCTCGGCCACACGCTGGTCACCAAGCAGACTGGACCGGCCGGCAAGCAGGTCAACCGCCTCTATATCGAGGATGGCGCCGACATCGACCGCGAGCTCTATCTGTCGATCCTGGTCGACCGTTCGGTCGGCCGCATCGCCTTCGTCGTCTCGACCGAGGGCGGCATGGACATCGAGGCGGTGGCGCACGACACGCCGGAGAAGATCATCACCGTCGCCATCGACCCGGAAAAGGGCGTGACGGAGGATGACGTCAGGAAGCTCAACGCCGCGCTGAAGCTCGACGGCGACGCGGCCAGGGACGGCGGCACGCTGTTCCCGATCCTCTACAAGGCCTTCGTCGAGAAGGACATGAGCCTGCTTGAGGTCAACCCGCTGATCGTGATGAAGAACGGCTGGCTGCGCGTGCTCGACGCGAAGGTGTCGTTCGACAACAACGCGCTGTTCCGCCACCCGGACGTGATGGAGCTGCGCGATACCACCGAAGAGGACGAGAAGGAGATCGAGGCGTCGAAATACGACCTCGCCTATGTCGCGCTCGACGGCAATATCGGCTGCATGGTCAACGGCGCCGGCCTCGCCATGGCGACGATGGACATCATCAAGCTCTACGGCGCCGAGCCCGCCAACTTCCTCGACGTCGGCGGCGGCGCTTCCAAGGAGAAGGTGACGGCGGCGTTCAAGATCATCACCAAGGACCCTGCGGTCGAAGGCATTTTGATCAACATCTTCGGCGGCATCATGAAGTGCGACGTCATCGCCGAGGGCGTGATTGCCGCGGTCAAGGAAGTCGGGCTGAAGGTGCCGCTGGTCGTGCGGCTGGAAGGCACCAATGCCGAGCTCGGCAAGAAGATCATCAACGACAGCGGGCTGAACGTGGTGTCGGCCGACGACCTCGACGATGCGGCAAAGAAGATCGTCAAGGCGGTGAAGGGCTGAGCGGATGCAGCCGAGGCGTCTTCTGTGTGCAATCGTGTTCGGCTTTCTGGCCGTTCCGTCGCATGCGGAAGAGATTTCGGATGCCGTCGTGCTTTATCAGCAAATTTGCATCGCTCCCGATGGTGATCTGGCGAAAAGCGGACAGTTAGCGTTGGAAAAAGGGTTCTCGGTCAGTTCAGATAATTTCGGTGTGAAAGTCCTTAGTCGAGATACGTCAAAAGGTCTCTCGGTCCCCTTCGTCAAGTTGAGTTCCGAGAGACCTGACGCAAATAGACTTGTTGGTGTTTGCGAGGTTTTTGGCAGCACCGCGCACATGTCGACGTTTCTCGACTACGTGGAATCGCAGGGATTGGTGGAGATGCCGAGGGAAGAGATTTTCCCTGATGCAGGAGACAAGATCTACCTTCGGTATTTTGCCGCCAAGGACTGCCTGGCATCAACTGGATACGACGGAAAGTGCCGGCTTGTATGGACGGTGGGTGATCCACCTGTTGGCGAGAACTACAGCGGTGCCTTTCGATTCAGCCGGAATTCTCACCACGATGCGGTCGGCCAACAATGAGCCGCGGCGAAGCCCCTGCAGTTGTGAATAAGTGTGAGGAAGTAAGCTCATGCCTCCGCGCAAGATAAACCTGGTCGAAGCTGCCGACGCGAAGATCGCCAAGGTCTTCGATCCGCACATCGCCGGCGACGTCAATGACAGCCAGGCGAAGGTTGCCAAGTTCGGCGCGACCTTCGACTGGCACGCGCATGACAATGAGGATGAAGCCTTCCTCGTCTTGCGCGGCAGGATCGCGATCGATTTCCGCGACGGGCCGGTCGAGCTCGGCGAGGGCGACTTCATCGTCGTGCCGCGCGGCGTCGAGCACCGCCCGCGCTCGCTGACCGAAGAGCCGGTGGTGCTGATGTTCGAGCCGGCGACGACGCTCAACACCGGCAACGCCAAGAGCGACCTCACCGTCACCGACCTGAAGCGGCTCTGACCTATGAACGCGGCGCCTTTCTCCTCGCTCTCGGCCGATCACCAGCGTCTGCAGGCGCTGGTCGGCGCGTGGCGCGGCGAGGAGGATGTGGCGGCAACGCAATGGACCGACGCCGGCACGGCGACTGCGGAAGTGCTTGCTGATGCACAGTTCGGCGGCCTGTTCGTGGTGCAGCGCTATCGCCAGCGCCGCGACGGCACGGTTTCGTTCGGCTCCCACAATGTGTTCGGCTTCGACCAGCAAAACGGCGTCGTCACCATGCACCAGTTCGATTCGATGGGCTTTGTGCCTGCCTCGCCGGCCACAGGCACGTGGAACGGCAGCGAGCTGGTTCTGGAGCGGTCGTCGCCTCGCGGCGCCGCCCGTGTGGCTTATTTTCTTGAAGGCGCCGATACCTACCGCATGAAGCTTCAATTCAAGCCCGCCGGCAGCGATGCCTGGCAAGACATGGTGAGCGGGCTCTACCGGCGCGTTTCGCCTTCCTCGATCAACGGTTTTTAGGAAAAGGGCCGCGATGTCCATTCTCGTCGACAAGAACACCAAGGTGCTCGTGCAGGGCCTGACCGGCAAGACCGGCACGTTCCACACCGAGCAGGCGCTGGCCTATCACGGCACCAAGATGGTGGGCGGCATCCATCCGAAGAAGGGTGGCGAGACCTGGACCGGCGCCAAGGGCGAGAGCCTGCCGATCTTCGCCAGCGTCGCCGAGGGCAAGGCCAAGACCGGCGCCAACGCGTCGGTCGTCTATGTGCCGCCGGCGGGCGCGGCCGAAGCGATCATCGAGGCGATCGAGGCCGAGATCCCGCTGATCGTCTGCATCACCGAAGGCATTCCGGTGATGGACATGGTCAAGGTCAAGGCGCGGCTCGACCGCTCCACCTCGCGGCTGATCGGTCCGAACTGCCCGGGTGTGCTGACGCCCGATGAATGCAAGATCGGCATCATGCCCGGCAACATCTTCCGCAAGGGTTCGGTCGGCGTTGTTTCCCGCTCGGGAACGCTTACCTATGAGGCAGTTTTCCAGACCACTAATGTCGGCCTCGGCCAGACCACCGCCGTCGGCATTGGCGGCGATCCGGTCAAAGGCACCGAGTTCATCGACGTGCTGGAGATGTTCCTCGCCGACGACGAGACCAAGTCGATCATCATGATCGGCGAGATCGGCGGCTCGGCGGAGGAAGACGCAGCGCAGTTCCTCAAGGACGAAGCCAAGCGTGGCCGCAGGAAGCCGATGGCCGGCTTCATTGCCGGGCGCACGGCGCCGGCCGGCCGCACCATGGGCCATGCCGGCGCGGTCATCTCCGGCGGCAAGGGCGGCGCCGAGGACAAGATCGCTGCGATGGAATCGGCCGGCATCAAGGTTTCGCCGTCGCCGGCCCGGCTCGGGACGACGCTGGTTGAAGCCATCAAGGGCTGAGGCCACGGTGCCTGAAGGGCGGATTTGGAATGGGAGCCAACGGCGGTTCGTTGGCTTTGAGGGGAAGAAGGACGGGTGAACCGTCCGCTATCGCGGCTCGGCCGCAAACGTAAGGAGACGGAGCCAGGCTCCGCTGAACGACATGGCAAGACAAGATCAGGCCAACGACCAGTTTTCGCTCACCTCTTTCCTCTATGGCGGCAATGCCGACTATATCGACGCGCTTTATGCCGCCTATGAGGACGATCCCGAATCGGTCAATCCCGAATGGCAGGACTTCTTCGCGGCGCTGAAGGACGACGCCGCGGACGTTCGCAAGAATGCCAAGGGCGCTTCCTGGGCCAAGCCCTCCTGGCCGATGCAGGCCAATGGAGAGCTGGTGTCGGCGCTCGACGGCAATTGGGGCCTGGTCGAAAAGGCGATCGAGAAGAAGGTCAAGGAAAGGGCCGTCACCAACGGCGTCGTCCTGTCCGATGCCGACGTGCACCAGGCGACGCGCGATTCCGTGCGCGCCATCATGATGATCCGCGCCTACCGCATGCGCGGCCATTTGCATGCCAATCTCGACCCGCTCGGCATCGCCAAGCCGCTCGAGGACTATAACGAGCTGTCGCCCGAGAATTACGGCTTCACATCAGCCGATTACGACCGGCCGATCTTCCTCGACAATGTGCTGGGGCTCGAATTCGGCACCATCCGGCAGATGCTGGAGATTCTCACCCGCACCTACTGCTCGACGCTCGGCGTCGAGTTCATGCACATCTCCGACCCCGAGGAGAAGGCCTGGATCCAGGCGCGCATCGAGGGCGCCGACAAGGAGATCACCTTCACCGCGACCGGCAAGAAGGCGATCCTGCAGAAGCTGATCGAATCGGAAGGCTTCGAGCAGTTCGCCGACGTCAAGTACAAGGGCACCAAGCGCTTTGGCCTCGACGGCGGCGAGGCGCTGATCCCGGCGCTGGAGCAGATCCTCAAGCGCGGCGGCCAGCTCGGCCTGAAGGAGGTCGTGCTCGGCATGGCGCATCGCGGCCGCCTCAACGTGCTCTCCCAGGTGTTGGCCAAGCCGCACCGCGCCATCTTCCACGAGTTCAAGGGCGGCTCGGCAGCGCCCGACGAGGTCGAGGGCTCCGGCGACGTGAAGTACCATCTCGGCGCCTCTTCCGATCGCGAGTTCGACGGCAACAAGGTGCATCTGTCGCTGACCGCCAACCCGTCGCATCTGGAAATCGTCGACCCGGTGGTGATGGGCAAGGCGCGCGCCAAGCAGGACCAGCTCGCCGGCCGCGAGCGCGGCGAGATCGTGCCGCTGTCTGAGCGCGCCAAGGTGATGCCGCTCTTGCTGCACGGCGACGCCGCCTTTGCCGGCCAGGGCGTGATCGCCGAGATCCTCGGCCTCTCCGGCCTGCGCGGCCATCGCGTCGCCGGCACGCTGCATTTCATCATCAACAACCAGATCGGCTTCACCACCAATCCGCGCTTCTCGCGCTCCTCCCCCTATCCGTCGGATGTGGCCAAGATGATCGAGGCGCCGATCTTCCACGTCAATGGCGACGACCCGGAAGCCGTGGTGCACGGCGCCAAGGTGGCGACCGAATTCCGCATGAAGTTCCACAAGCCGGTGGTGGTGGACATGTTCTGCTACCGCCGCTTCGGCCACAATGAGGGCGACGAACCGGCCTTCACGCAGCCGATCATGTACCGCGCCATCCGCACGCATAAGACGACGGTGCAGATTTATGCCGACCGGCTGATCGCGGAAGGCCACATCACCCAGGCCGAGTTCGACAAGATGAAGGCCGACTGGCGGGCGCATCTGGAAGCCGAATGGGAAGTCGGCCAGAGCTACAAGCCGAACAAGGCCGACTGGCTGGACGGCGCCTGGTCGGGCCTGCGCACGGCCGACAACCAGGACGAACAGCGGCGCGGCAAGACCGCCGTGCCGGTCAAGGTGCTGAAGGAGATCGGCAAGAAGCTGACCGAGGTGCCGAAGGGCTTCGAGGCGCACAAGACGATCGTCCGCTTCCTCGAGAACCGCCGCCAGGCGATCGAGTCGGGCGAAGGCATCGACTGGTCGACGGCCGAGGCGCTGGCCTTCGGCGCCATTCTGCTCGACGGCAACCCGATCCGGCTGTCCGGCCAGGATTCCGAGCGCGGCACCTTCTCGCAGCGCCATTCGGTGCTCTACGACCAGCGCGACGAGACGCGTTACATCCCGCTCAACAATCTGTCGGCGGCGCAGGCCGGCTACGAGGTCATCAACTCTATGCTGTCGGAAGAAGCCGTGCTCGGCTTCGAGTATGGCTACAGCCTGGCCGAGCCCAAGGCGTTGACGCTTTGGGAAGCCCAGTTCGGCGACTTCGCCAACGGCGCCCAGGTGGTGTTCGACCAGTTCATCTCGTCTGGCGAGCGCAAGTGGCTCAGAATGTCGGGCCTCGTCTGCCTGTTGCCGCACGGCTATGAGGGCCAGGGACCGGAGCACTCGTCGGCCAGGCTCGAGCGCTTCCTGCAGCTCTGCGCCGAAGACAACATGCAGGTGGCCAACGTCACCACGCCGGCCAACTACTTCCACATCCTGCGCCGGCAATTGAAGCGCGATTTCCGCAAGCCGCTGATCCTGATGACGCCGAAGTCGCTGCTGCGCCACAAGCGGGCGGTGTCGACGCTGTCGGAGGTTTCGGGCGAAAGCTCGTTCCACCGGCTGCTGTGGGACGACGCGCAGCTGTTGCCGAACCAAGCGATCAAGCTCACCAAGGATTCGAAGATCCGCCGCGTCGTGCTCTGCTCGGGCAAGGTCTATTACGACCTCTACGAGGAGCGCGAGAAGCGCGGCATCAACGATATCTACTTGCTGCGCGTCGAGCAGCTTTATCCGTTCCCGGCCAAGGCGCTGATCACCGAACTGTCACGCTTCCGCAATGCCGAGATGGTGTGGTGCCAGGAGGAGCCCAAGAACATGGGCGCCTGGTCGTTCATCGACCCGTATCTGGAATGGGTGCTGGCGCATATCGACGCCAAGCATCAGCGGGTGCGCTACACCGGCCGGCCGGCCTCCGCCTCGCCGGCGACCGGGCTGATGTCGAAGCATCTCAGCCAGCTCGCCGCCTTGCTCGACGACGCGCTTGGCGAATAGAACCCTTAAAGAGACAGAACGGACAGGCACAATGGCTACCGAAATCCGCGTCCCCACCCTCGGCGAATCCGTAACGGAAGCGACCATCGGCAAATGGTTCAAGAAGGTCGGCGATGCGATCGCCGCCGACGAGCCGCTGGTGGAGCTCGAGACCGACAAGGTGACGGTGGAAGTGCCGTCCCCTGGCGCCGGAACGCTGGGCGAGATCGCCGCCAAGGAGGGCGAGACGGTCGGCGTCGGCGCACTGCTCGGCTCGATCTCGGCCGGTGGCGAGGCAGCCGCTCCGGCGACCAAGCCGCAGGCCGTGTCGCAGGCCTCGAGCCCCGAGGCGGCATCAACCGTCAGGCAGGCTGCCGCCGAGACCGCCAAGATCGCCGGCGATGCCGGCGCGATCGAGCAGCGCTCGATGCCGCCGGCGCCGGCGGCGGCGAAGCTGATTGCCGAGGCCAACCTCGCGGTCGACCAGATCGCCGGCACAGGCAAGCGCGGCCAGGTGCTGAAGGGCGACGTGCTCGACGCCATCGCCAGGGGCGCTCCCTCGCAACCGGCCGAGACGCCGAAATCGGCGCCGGCGCCGGTCGCGGTCCGCGCGCCGTCCTCGGCCGACGACGCCCCGCGCGAGGAGCGCGTGCGCATGACGAAGCTGCGCCAGACGATCGCGCGGCGGCTGAAGGAAGCGCAGTCGACCGCCGCCATGCTGACCACCTTCAACGAGGTCGACATGAGCGCGGTGATGGCGCTCAGGGCCAAGTACAAGGACGTGTTCGAGAAGAAGCACGGCGTGAAGCTCGGCTTCATGGGCTTCTTCACCAAGGCGGTGACGCATGCGCTGAAGGAGATCCCGGCGGTCAATGCCGAGATCGACGGCACCGACATCATCTACAAGAACTTCGCCCATGTCGGCGTCGCCGTCGGCACCGACAAGGGCCTGGTGGTGCCGGTGGTGCGCGACGCCGACCAGATGGGAATCGCCGAGATCGAGAAGGAGATCGGCCGTCTCGGCCTCGCCGCGCGCGACGGCAAGCTCTCCGTCGCCGACATGCAGGGCGGCACGTTCACTATCTCTAACGGCGGCGTTTACGGCTCGCTGATGTCGACGCCGATCCTGAACGCGCCACAGTCGGGCATCCTCGGCATGCACAAGATCCAGGACCGGCCGGTGGTGGTCGGCGGCCAGATCGTCATCAGGCCGATGATGTACCTGGCGCTCAGCTACGATCACCGCATCGTCGACGGCAAGGAAGCGGTGACCTTCCTGGTCCGCGTCAAGGAAAGCCTGGAGGATCCGGAACGGCTGGTGCTCGATCTGTGATCGGGCTGGTCGCGCCGTGAGCGGCTGGCTGGAACGGTTCGGTTACAAGCTGGGCCGGCGAGCCGGTGGCATGCTGCGGTCTATTGGCCTGGCCACCGCCGCTGTTCCATCGCTGGCGGCGGCCGCCCAATGGGATCCTACGCAGGCGAGCAGCAATCTTGGTGTTTTCGCCCTTAGTGATGCCGAACTGGCTGAGCGGCAGATCACCGTCACGCCGATTGGTGACCTCGAATTGCCGACGGGCGAAATCATTGCCTGCGATCCGCTGACCACCGGAACGGACTGGCCAGCCTTGAGCCGCAAGGTCAAAACGGGGCGGTACCCGGTTTCGCTGCTTGAGGCACAAGGCCGTGTGGCCGCCGCGGTCCTGCGTTTCCGGCCCGGCACGCCTGTTCGCTGGGAGCTGGCGACCTTGCCCGACCAGGATACATCGACCTTGAAGGGCGACGAGGCATTTGGATATCCCGTCGATGCTGGCCTTGGGTCATTCATGGACAAGACGGCAATGGTGCTGATGTCGGAGCATCGGGACAAGCTCGAAGCCGACCAGAACTACTATGACGATGTGCTGGCGGCTGAGTTTGCGCCCAACCAGGACAGGTTCGTGATGCATCATCCGGTTGCCGGCAACCTACTCAACATTGCGATATTCTGGAGCGGATGGGGTGACGAATCTATCCGTCATTCTGGGGTCTTAACGCGGCCGGGGAGCCCCTACTTCTGATGACCGACTTTGACGTGCTTGAAAACGCTGACGGTCACGAGAGCGAGTAGACCGGCCGATGCAAAGCGCCCTGTCGCCCACGATCGCATGCGCAGCCGGAGTGCTGGCCGTGTTGTTCACCGGCCCCGCCGCCCACGCCGCTTGCCCGCTCGAACTCGCCGTCTATGGCGATGCCGAAAGCGAGGCCGGCATCGATTTCAGGCCGACCATGGACTCGGCTACCGTTACCAACAGCTTCAAGATGGTGCTCGACAAGGGCGTGGTGCTGGACGGCATCGTCATGTGGACGGACGGCGTGGCGCGGCCGCATGGCTCGCTGATGTACAAATGTCCGACCGGCGACATCACCGGCGACGAGCTCGCCGCCTGCACGGTCTGGGAGGGCGTCATTTATGGTGCCGACGACAAGGGCAACATCGCGCTGCTGCCGGCCGAAGGCACTGACGCGCCGAAGAGCCTGATCTTTCCCGATCTCGGCGCCTCGCTGCAGATGTCGGCCGCCTATGGCCCCGGCGGTTTTTCCAAGGTGCCGTGGGACGTGTTTCTGCTGGAGGGCTGCCAGGAATGAGCGCTACGAATAAGGTGCTTTTGGTCACCGGCGGTAGCCGCGGCATCGGCGCCGCCATCTGCCGGCAGGCGAGTGAGGCCGGCTATCGTGTGGCGGTGAACTATGTCTCCAACCGCGCGGCGGCCGATGCACTGGTCGCCGAGCTCGAAACCGGTGGCGGCGAGGCCATTGCCGTCAAGGGCGATGTTGGCAACGAAGCCGACGTGTTGGCGATGTTCGAGGTGGTGGACAAAACCTTCGGCCGGCTCGATGCCTTCGTCAACAATGCCGGCATCGTCGACGCCAAGGCGCGCGTCGACGAGATGAGCGGCGCGCGGGTCGAGCGCATGATGCGCGTCAACGTCGTCGGTTCCTTCCTGTGCGCCCGCGAGGCGGTGAAACGCATGTCGACCCGCCATGGCGGCAAGGGCGGCGCCATCGTCAACCTCTCCTCGGTCGCGGCGATCCATGGCGCGGCGGGCGAATATGTCGACTATGCCGCCTCCAAGGGCGCGATCGACACCATGACCATCGGCCTTGCGCGCGAAGTGGCGACCGAAGGCGTGCGCGTCAACGCGGTCAGCCCCGGCATCACCGACACCGAGATCCATGCCTCCGGCGGCCAGCCGGATCGCGTGGCACGGATGCGGGACGTGCTGCCGATGAAAAGGCCCGGCAGCGCGGATGAAGTCGCGAGCGCGGTTCTCTATCTTCTGTCGGACGCGGCCTCCTATATAACGGGCGCGATCCTGAATGTGAGCGGCGGCCGCTGAAGCAATTCCAGGAAAAGTGCGTAGCGGTTTTCCGGTTCGGAATTGCGTACAAGGAAAATAACCGGAGTGGTTCCTATCCGAACCGCTCCGGCGCCAAGCAAAGGACAAGACCATGGCTTATGACGTCGTAATCATCGGATCGGGACCGGGCGGCTATGTCTGCGCCATCAAGGCGGCGCAGCTCGGGCTGAAGACGGCGGTGGTCGAGAAGAACGCCACCTTCGGCGGCACCTGCCTCAACATCGGCTGCATCCCGTCGAAGGCGCTGCTCCACGCCTCCGAGATGTTCGCCGAGGCCGGTCATTCCTTCGATACGCTTGGCGTCGAGGTCGGCGCGCCGAAGCTCAATTTGAAGAAGATGCTGGCGCACAAGGACGCGACCGTGGCGGCCAACGTCAACGGCGTCGCCTTCCTGTTCAAGAAGAACAAGATCGACAGCTTCCGCGGCACCGGCAAGGTGGTTGGCGCCGGCAAGGTCTCGGTCACCGGCGAGGACGGCAAGGTCGAGGAGCTCGAGACCAGGAACATCGTGATCGCCACCGGTTCCGACGTCGCCGGCATTCCCGGCGTCAAGGTCGACTTCGACGAGAAGGTGATCGTGTCCTCGACCGGCGCGCTGTCGCTGGACAAGGTGCCGGGCCATCTGGTGGTGGTCGGCGGCGGCGTCATCGGGCTGGAGCTCGGCTCGGTATGGGCCAGGCTCGGCGCCAAGGTCACCGTGGTCGAGTTCCTCGACAGCATCCTCGGCGGCATGGACGGCGAGGTCTCGAAACAGTTCCAGCGGCTGCTGTCCAAGCAAGGCTTCGAGTTCAAGCTCGGCGCCAAGGTCACCGGCGTCGCCAAGGCCAAGAAGGGCGCCAGCGTCACCTTCGAGCCGGTTAAGGGCGGCGCGGCCGAAACCATCGATGCGGATGTGGTGCTGGTCGCCACCGGCCGCCGCCCCTATGCCGACAGCCTCGGGCTGAAGGAGGCGGGCGTCGAGGTCGACGAGCGCGGCCGCGTCAAGACCGACGGGCATCTGCGGACCAACGTTCCCGGCATCTACGCCATCGGCGACGTCGTCACCGGACCGATGCTGGCGCACAAGGCCGAGGACGAGGGCGTGGCCGTGGCCGAGATCATTGCCGGCCAGGCCGGCCATGTGAACTACGATGTGATCCCGAGCGTCGTCTACACCAGCCCGGAAATCGCCTCGGTCGGCAAGACCGAGGAGGAATTGAAGAAGGCCGGCATCGACTACAAGGTCGGAAAATTCCCGTTCACCGCCAATGGCCGGGCGCGCGCCATGCTGCACACCGACGGCTTCGTCAAGATCCTCGCCGACAAGCAAAGCGACCGCGTGCTCGGCGTCCATATCGTCGGCTTCGGCGCGGGCGAGATGATCCACGAGGCGGCGGTGCTGATGGAGTTCGGCGGCTCGTCGGAAGATCTGGCCCGCACCTGCCACGCGCACCCGACGATGTCGGAAGCGGTGAAGGAAGCGGCGCTGGCCACCTTTTTCAAGCCGATCCATATCTAAC
Source organism: Mesorhizobium sp. 131-2-1 (assembly GCF_016756535.1). NCBI lineage: Bacteria > Pseudomonadati > Pseudomonadota > Alphaproteobacteria > Hyphomicrobiales > Phyllobacteriaceae > Mesorhizobium > Mesorhizobium sp. 131-2-1. Next base: position 986,489 of record NZ_AP023247.1, read on the forward strand.
CTTCGTGTTGGTGGCGGGCCTATCCGCACCAAAACAAAACGGCCCGCCGAAAGGCGGGCCGTTCTTCGTTGAACTCAGGGGCCAGATTACGGGCTCGGAGCCGGTGCAGGCGCCGGAGCCGGGGCGGGCGCAGGTGCGGGAGCCGGCGCAGGTGCCGGAGCGGGCGCAGGCGCAGGCGCAGGCGCAGGCGCTGGCTCGGCAGGCTTCATCGGTTCGGCCGGAGCCGGAGCGGGTGCCGGCGTGCTGGCGGCCGGCGGCTCAGCTGGCGCCGGGGCTTCGCTGCGTCTGCCGAAAACATAGTAGGCGACAATGGCCAGGATAATGACAACCAGGGCTATCAGCCAGCCGCTGCCGCCGCCACCCGACCTGGGAGTGTCGTTAGGGTTCGCCATAAAAGTGTCCTCCGTGGATGAAAAGTATCAATCAACACCCATCAACGCGCAACCGTTGAACGGGTTTCATACTAGGCCCGGAAAATGCCGAAAGCAGGGCAATTTTGATGGGGATTCGCTTATCGGCATGCATTTCCACCGCAATTTGCGCCGGGGTCGAGCCGAAGCCGGTTTTTCCAAGCCTTCCGGTACGAAATGCAGTCGTCGATTGCGGCGCCACAGACCAGCATGGATGTGGACAGGGGTCCGGCGCCTTGCTGATTCGGGATGCAACCCGCCCGTGCAGTTCAGTCGACCGCGGTGACACTGTAGCCGGCCTTGCGGAAATCCTCGACCAGGCCTTGCGGGCCGGGAAGGTGCATGGCGCCCACCGCCATGAAGGCATTGCCCCTGGCCAGGAACGGTGCGGCATGATCGGCCATCACCTTGTTGCGGCTGGTGATCATCGTTTCCTCGAAGGCCGCATAGCCGGCGGCATCGTCCGCACTTTCGGGGAGCACGGTGCGGAACAGTGGCCAGAACATGCCGATCTCGCCGCGCTGGTAAAGGACGATCATGGTCTCGTTGAGATCGTTGGCCTTGTCGCCGAGCTTGAGCGTGTCGACGAGCCCCTTCATGTGGAAGGCGAGCGGCAGCGAAGCCATGGCGCGCAACTGGTCCGCGACGGTTTCCAGTCCTTCGACAGCCTTGCCGGAAGCCTTGGCATCCTCGGCCAGCTTGACGTCCAGCACCGGCGCTCCCGCTGCCTGGCGCGCCACCTCGCAGGCCGGCAGCGCCACCATGGCCGAAAGAATCCACGGCTTCATCCTGGCAACCGTCGCGGGCGGGATGCCGCGGGCATCAAGCCCTTTGTTGAGCACCGCAGCATCTTCCGGCGACAGCAGCGAAGACAGCGTGGTGTTGTCGGTGAACATCATCAGGCCGGGCTCGGCGGCAATGGCGGCCATCATCTTACCCTTATCGAGCACTTCGGTGGTCTCGATGATGATGGTGTCGGCGCCGTCATAGGCCTTTTGCGCCGCGGGCGGCAGCGTGGTGACGCGCGCATCGGTCATGTGCATCGTCCCGAACAGAAAGGACGGCTTCTCGCCGGGCCTTTCCAGTCTCCACAACAGGCCCTTGCCGTTTGGCACGGCAGCCGCCTCCGCCTCGATTTTCTTGACGGCGGCGGGATCCTCCTTGCCCAGCGACGCCAGCAGATCGGCGCCGCCGCATGCGACCTCGGCATGCACCCTGCCGGCAAGCAGCAGGACGACGAGGAAAGACAGGAAAAACAGGGCGTTGAGCGCGACAAGCAGCTTCAACGACACGAGGGCCGCGCGGTCGGCGATGGCGATGACGCGTTTCATGGGATGCGTCATACGCTCAAAAAGCGGCAAAACGGTTAATCGTCCGGCCCAAATTGTCATCGAGACCCCTCAAGACGCACCGATCAGGCCCTTGGATGGGCAGACTCGTAGATTTCGAGCAGCCTCGCGGTGTCGACGCCGGTATAGATCTGGGTGGTCGACAGGCTGGCGTGGCCGAGCAGCTCCTGGATGGTGCGCAGGTCGCCGCCACGGCCGAGCAGATGCGTGGCGAAGGAATGGCGCAACGCGTGCGGCGTCGCGCTGTCGGGCAGGTTGAGCGCCGAGCGCAGCTTCGCCATGTCGCGCTGGACGATCGCCGGATTGAGCGGGCCGCCGCGCGCGCCGCGAAACAGCAAGCCCTTCGGATCGATATGAAAGGGGCAGAGGCGGCGGTATTCGGCGACCGCGCGCAAGGCCACCGGCAGCACCGGCACCAGCCTGGTCTTGCCGCCCTTGCCGGTGATGCGCAGCACGGTGTCGTCTTCCGACAACAGTTCGACGCCGGTGAGGCCAAGCGCCTCGGAAATGCGCAGGCCCGAGCCGTATAGCAGTGTCAGCACGGCGGCGTTGCGGGCGGCGATCCAGGGTTCTTCTGCCAGCTGGCCCTCCACCGAGACGACCTCCCTGGCGTCGCTCGCCGTCAGCGGCTTGGGCAGCGATTTCGGCTGGCGCGGCGCGCGTAATGCGGCCGCGCCCGCGGCGCTGGCGAGGCCGCGGCGTTCGAGGAAGCGCAGCAGCGAGCGGATGCCGGCCAGCCCGCGGCCGAGCGTGCGGGCGCCGGCGCCGGCGCTCCGGCGGGCGGCGAGAAAGCCGCGCAGATCGGCCGGGCGCAGGTCGGCGATGTCGGATAGGCCGGGCGGGCCACCGCAATGGCCGGTCAGGAAATGCAGGAACTGGCGCGTGTCGCGCTCATAGGCCTCGACCGTCTCCGGCGACAGTCGGCGCTCGCGAGCCAGCATCTTCAACCAGTTCTCGCGCGCCGCCTGGAGGTCGGGCTTTGCCGGGATGAGGAATTCCTGCATGCGGCCATTTTCGGACAGCCGGGTTAGGAAGCGGTGAAGAAGGCGATCCATTGAAATGACGCCGAGCGATCATTGGAATGACGCCTAGCGATCATTGGGATGACGCCTAGCGATCATTGAAATGACGACGGGGGAGAGCTAGAGCAGGTCAAAGGATTTTGCAGCGATGACCAAGCCCCAGAACCCCGTCCAATTGGCCGTGATCGGCGCCGCGCATGGCATCAAGGGCGAGCTGCGGGTGAAGACCTTCACCGGCGACCCGCTGGCGCTGGCCGACTACGGGCCGCTCTACGCCAAGGACGGCCGCGCCTTCCAGATAATCGACATCCGGCCGGCCAACACGGTGGTCGTGGTGCGCTTCAAGGGCGTCAGTGACCGCAACGCCGCCGAGGCGCTTTCCGGCACCGAGCTGTTCGTCGACCGCTCGATGCTGCCGGACGACGGCGAGGAGGACGAGTTCTATCACGCCGACCTCATCGGACTGGAGGTCAGGGACGACAAAGGCGCGGCAATCGGCAAGGTCGTCGCCGTGCACAATTTCGGCGGCGGCGACATCCTCGACGTGACGCTTGGCGGGCGCAAGGGCGTGCTGATCCCGTTCACGCAGGCTGCCGTTCCGCAGGTGTCGGTCGCCGAAGGTTTCGTCCGCGTCGATCCGCTGGCGGCCGGGCTGGTCGAAGACGAGGATGGCGAGGGCGCGCCCGGCCGCGATGGTTTCGACCCGAAGGGGCGGCCGCGCGGGCCGAAGGACGCCGGGGGCAACCGGTGAGCTTTGTCGCCTCGGTGCTGACGCTTTATCCCGAGATGTTCCCGGGCCCGCTCGGCCTGTCGCTGGCCGGCCGGGCGCTGGAAGCCGGCACGTGGTCGCTGGAGGCGATCCAGATCCGCGATTTCGCCACCGACAGGCATCGCACCGTCGACGATACGCCGGCCGGCGGCGGCGCCGGCATGGTGATGCGTGCAGACGTGCTGGCGAAGGCCATCGACCATGCCTCGCCGCCGGGCGATGCGCGCCCAAGGCTCTTGATGAGCCCGCGCGGAAAACCGCTGACGCAGGCCCGTGTGCGCGAACTTGCCGCCGGACCGGGCGTGGTCATCCTTTGCGGCCGCTTCGAAGGTGTCGACCAGCGGCTGATCGAGGCGCGCGCGCTGGAGGAGGTTTCCGTCGGCGACTTCATCCTGTCGGGCGGCGAGCCGGCGGCGCTCGTGCTGCTCGACGCCGTGGTGCGGCTGTTGCCCGGCGTCATGGGCAATGCCGTCTCGGGCGAGGAAGAAAGCTTCGAGAACGGCCTGCTCGAGCATCCGCATTACACGCGGCCGCAGGAGTTCGAGGGCCGGCCGATCCCGGATGTGCTGATCTCCGGCAACCACAAGAAGATCGCCGAATGGCGGCGGGCGGAGGCGGAAAAGCTGACGCGCGAGCGGCGGCCGGATTTGCCTGGCGCCGTGCCTCAGCCCTTGGTGAAGTAGTAAAAGGCCAGGAACAGGCCGACGGCGACGACGAAGCCGCGCACGACGTTCTGCGGCACGCGCTTGGCGATCCAGACGCCGGCATAGCCGCCAAGCGCGCCGCCGGGGATCATGACGATCGCCTGCGGCCAGGCGACGACGCCGCCGGAGACGAAGACCAGGATGGCGACCGCCGCTATGACCACGGCCAGCATGTTCTTCAGCGCGTTCAGCCGGTGATAGTCGCCGCTCTGGGTGAGGCCGAGCGTGGCCAGCATCATGACGCCCATGCCGGCGCCGAAGAAGCCGCCATAAATCGAGGTCAGGAACTGGACGAGCGAACCGGCGAGCGAGCCTACGGCCGGCTGGTGTCCGGGCTTCGGCGCCGGCTTCAGCCACGGCCCGGCGGCGAACAAAGCGGTGGCGGCAAGCAGCAGCCAGGGGACGAGCGCGCGGAACGAGGGATTGTCGAGCGCCAGCAGAATGAGCGCGCCGGCCAGCGCGCCGAGGGCCGAGATCAGGCAGAGCAGCAATGCCTGGCGCCAGAAATGCCGGATGTCGGATGCGTAGGCCAGCGTCGAGGTGATGTAGCCCGGAAACTGCGTCACCGAGGAGGTGGCGTTGGCGACGATCGGCGGCACGCCGACCAGCGTCATGGCGCCAAAGGTGATGAAGGTCCCGCCGCCCGCGACAGCGTTGGCGGCGCCTGAGACAAAGCCCGACAGGAAGAGCAGGATCGCGTCGAAAACGGACATCGGGACGCCGCCACAGAAAGGTTGTCCAGCCCGGATTAGGAAGCTTGAAAGGGGTGCGCAACCCCGCGGTTGGCAATTGCGTGATGGCATGCGGCCAAAAAAGACAGGGCCAAGGCGTGACAAAGCGTCAAAATAGCTGTATGTGCCCGCCCGAACCGGAAGAACGATCTTGCAAGACGATCTTTCGGGGCCCGTCAACAATGGCGGTGTAGCCGTCCCTGCCCTATGTCTTGGACAAAGGGCATAGCCGAGCGGTCGTTGGAACTGCAAGGCGAGCGTAGGACGCTCTGACTGTCGGAAGAACAAGAAGTGGATATTTGAGATGGATCTCATCCGTCAGCTCGAGGCCGAACAGGCCGCCAAGATCGAAGCCAAGCGCAAGCTTCCCGAATTTCAGCCCGGCGATACCGTGCGCGTCCAGGTGCGCGTCACCGAAGGCACCCGCACCCGCGTCCAGGCCTATGAGGGCGTCGTCATCGCCCGCTCCGGCGCCGGCTTCCAGGAAAATTTCACCGTCCGCAAGATTTCCTACGGCGAAGGCGTCGAGCGCGTGTTCCCGGTCTACTCGCCGATGGTCGAAGGCGTCGAGATCGTGCGCCGCGGCAAGGTTCGCCGCGCCAAGCTCTATTACCTGCGCGATCGTCGCGGCAAGTCGGCCCGCATCTCCGAGAACACCGGCGTGCGCGCCCGCAAGCTGAACGACGAGGAGCGTGATGCGCTGAACGCCGAGAAGGCGCGCATCGAGGCCGAGAAGGTCGCCGCCGCCGAGGCGCTGGCCGTCGAGAAGGCCGCGCAGGACGCCGCCGAGAAGAAGGCCGCCGCCGAGGCCGCCAAGGCCGCGGAAGCCGCCGCCGAATAAGCTTCTCAACCAATCGTTTTCGGAAAAGGCGGCTTCGGCCGCCTTTTTCGTTTCCTCGATGCGCTCACGGAGCCGTGAAGGCCTTTCGCCCGAAAATCTGGCTACGGGGTGTTGACGGCGAATTATCTTGTACACTAAATAATCGTGTACAAAATAACAGGAGACCACACATGTCCGCACTCTACACCACCCAGGCTCGCGTCACCGGCGGCCGCGCCGGCCACGCCGAAACCATCGATGGATTGCTCAAGGTCGATCTGGCGATGCCGAAAGAGCTGGGCGGGCAGGGTGGCGCCACCAATCCGGAGCAGCTTTTCGCCGCCGGCTACGCCGCCTGCTTCGAAAGCGCGATCCGCTTCGTCGCACGCAAGCAGAAGCTGCCGCTCGAGGACGCCGCGGTGACCGCCACCGTCAGCCTCCATCCCAACGACCAGGGCGGGTTCCGGCTCGGTGTGTCGCTGGCGGCGGAAACGAAAGGCCTTGATCAGGCAACCTCGGAGGCGCTTGTATCGGAAGCGCACAAGATCTGCCCCTATTCCAACGCCATCAGGGGCAATATCGAGGTGGCGCTTTCGACCGAGGCGCTTGCGGCAAAGGCAGCATGACGACCAAGACGACGATCAGATCCGGAGAAACCCCGGCGGCTTCCGCCGGGGTGGCAAGGCTCGACCAGCAGCTTTGCTTCGCGCTCTATTCGGCGAGCGGGCTGATGACCAAGCTCTACCGGCCGCTGCTCGATCCGCTCGGCCTCACCTATCCGCAATATCTGGCGATGCTGGTGCTGTGGGAGCGCGCGCCGAGCACGGTGGGCGCGCTCGGCGAGGCGCTGGGCCTGGATTCGGCGACGCTGACGCCGCTGCTCAAGCGGCTGGAGGCGGGCGGCCTGGTCAGCCGTCGGCGCGATGCCGCCGACGAGCGCCGGGTGTTGGTCGAGCCGACCGCCAAAGGCCAGGCCCTGCGCGAGAAGGCGGCCGGGGTGCCTTCCGCGCTCGCCTGCCAGGTGCCGCTCGAGGCCGGCGAGCTGCGATCCCTGCACGGCGTGCTCACCCGCTTTGTCGCCGAGATGCGCAAGGCGAGCTCGGAGGCGGCGGAATAGTCGCCCCACCCCGATACATTCCAAAACCGCGTCGTCAAGAGCACGGGATTCCGCTTTGGCGCCCATCCGCGCAGCGGATCGGCTTGCAAGGCGCTTGCGGAAAGCTAAAGTCGGCGCCGGATTTTCCTGCAAGCCCCGCACATTCGTGGGGCGTTTCAAGTTTCTGGGAGCGTGTCATGACCAAATCGAAACTGCTGCTGGCAGCCCTGCTGGCCTGCCTTCTCGCGCCTGTCGCCGCATTGGCCGACACGCTGCCCGACCTCGCCGGCAAGAAGGTGGTGGTGGTGACGGAGAATGCCTATCCGCCGCTGCAGTTCATCGATTCCAAGACCGGCAAGCAGATCGGCTGGGAATATGACGCGATGGACGAGATCGCCAAGCGGCTGAACTTCAAGGTCGAGTACCAGAACACCTCCTGGGACGCGATGATCCAGGCGGTTTCCGACAACCAGTACAACATCGGCATGACCGGCATCACCATCAAGGACGACCGCAAGGAGAAGGTCGATTTCTCCGACCCCTATATGCGCTCGGAGCAGTTCATGCTGGTGCGCGGCGACGAAAGCCGCTTCACGGATGCCAAGAGCTTCGGCGCCTTCAAGGACGGGCTGATCGGCGCGCAGCCGGGCACGACGCCCTTCTACACCGCCGTCTACAGCGTGCTCGACGGCAATGAGCAGAACCCGCGCATCAAACTGTTCGAGACGTTCGGCGCCACCGTGCAGGCGCTGAAGTCCGGCGACGTCGATGTCGTCCTGACCGACGGCACCGCCGGCAAGGGCTATGTCGACGCTTCCGAAGGCAAGCTGAAGCTGATCGGCGGGCCGCTCGGCACCGAGGATTTCGGCTTCATCTTCCCGAAGGGATCCGACCTGGTGAAGCCGGTTAACGCCGCGATCGCCTCGCTCAAGGCCGACGGCACGCTCGATGCGCTGAACAAGAAGTGGTTCCTTGACTACAAGATGGGGCAATAGGCTTATCTTGCCGACGACAGTGCCCGTGCAGAAAGTCGCGCTGACTTGGCACTTGAGCACCCCCCTCTGTCCTTCCGGACCCGGCCCTTCGCTGTCGCTCCGGGCGTTCGTCGTTCGAAAAGCCAAGCAATTGGCTTTTCGTCCGCTACGCGGACCTCTCCTCACCCCCCTCAAGGGGGGAGATTGGCAGTTTCAGCCGCAGCGCCTTTCCTCCGGCATTGGAGATTGGCGAAAGCAGAGACGACATCTGATCTCCCCCCTTGCTGGGGAGATGCCCGGTAGGGCAGAGGGGGGTGTGCCGGAACGCTGCCTCCGCAACTATCTTACCGGCACTGCCTGATGGCAACGCCCGCATCGTCCTCCCCCAAATCCGAATTCCCCTGGTGGCTGGCCGCGGCGCTTGTGCTGGCGCTGGCGGCGGCTCTCTCCATCGCGTCCAGCGACCTCTATGCGCAGGTCTTCGCCACCGTTGCCAAGGGCATCGGCATTACCGTCTTCGTCACCGTGGTCGCCTTCGCGCTTGCCTCGGCGATCGGGCTGGGCATCGCGCTGATGGGGTTGTCGAGCTCGCGGCTGCTTCGCCAGGTCGCGCGCTTCTATGTCGAGATCATCCGCGGCGTGCCGATCCTGGTGCTGTTGTTCTGGATCGCCTTTGCCGGCGCGCCGGCCTTCGTCGCTGCATGGAACGCGCTGACCGCGCCGCTACAGAGCGCCGGCTATCTCGGCGAGCTGCTGGTGCGCGACGTCTCGCTGCTATGGCGCGCCATCATGGCGCTCACCATCGGCTATTCGGCCTTCATCTCGGAAGTGTTCCGGGCCGGCATCCAGTCGGTGGAGAAGGGCCAGATCGAGGCGGCCAAGGCGCTGGGGCTGACGCGCGCGCAGCGCTTCCGGCTGATCGTCTTTCCGCAGGCGATCCGCACCATCCTGCCGCCGCTCGGCAACGACTTCGTCGCCATGGTCAAGGATTCCTCGCTGGTCTCGGTGCTCGGCGTCGCCGACATCACCCAGATGGGCAAGGTCTATGCCGCCGGCTCGTTCCGCTTCTTCGAGACCTATTCCATCGTCGCCTATATCTATCTGATCCTCACAGTCGGGCTGTCACTGGCGCTGAGGGCGATGGAACAGCGGCTGCGCCGCCAGCATCAGGAATAGCCGCCCACCAAAGACCGCGCTACGATCCTTCGCGCCCGGCAGCGGAGGAGGACATTTGATGAATCTCGACAAGGCCAATGAAGCGCTGGACTCCGTCTATTCGGCCGACACGCCGGAAGCGCTCGCCAAGGCCTACGCCGAATGGAACGCGACCTATGACAGCGAGACCGCCTCGCTCGGTTATTTGCTCCCCTTCATGATCACTGCCTGGGTGGCGCGCCATGTGCCAGCAGGCGAAGGCCCGCTGCTCGACGCCGGCTGCGGCACTGGCCTCTCCGGCCCGTCGCTGAAGGCGCTGGGCTACGGCGACATCGCCGGCCTTGATCTCTCCGACGACATGCTGAAGCTCGCCGGTAGCCGCAACGCCTACAATGAGCTGAAGAAGGCGATGCTCGGCGGACCTCTGCCCTGGCCGGACGGCCATTTCCGCGCCTTCTTCTCGACCGGTGTGTTCACCATCGGCCATGCGCCGGCTTCCGGCCTCAACGAGCTGGTGCGCATCACCAGGAGCGGCGGCCACGCCATCTTCACCGTCCGCGACCAGGTTTTCGAAAGCGGCGGATTTCAAGCGGTGTTCGACGAGCTCACGCAGGCGAGGAAGTGGCGCCTGGTCGAGCAGAGCCCGTGGTTCCGCTGCTACGCGATCGGCGATCCGGAAGCGCTGGTAAAGACGTTCGTGTTTGAAGTGATGTGAGCGGCGAGTTCGCCGGCCTTGGCTCCCTTCCTCTCCCTCCGAAGGGGGGAGAGGTGGCGCTGCGAAGCAGCGACGGAGTGGGGGAAGCCGGTCCTCAAATGCGCTGCCGCTGACAACTCGCCACAGCGCCCCGATCAAGCCGAGGCATTGCCGGGCTTGAAACAGCAATGACCGGGCCAGGTCGACCCCCACTCCGTCGAGCTTCGCTCGACACCTCTCCCCCGATCGACGGGGGAGAGGAAAGGCGCGAGTTCGCCGGCTTTGGTGCCTTTCCTCCCGCTAGGTACCCAAGTCGTGCACGGCCACGCCGCTAATTGCCGAAAAGCCAAAACATTGATATGAGCAGCGCCATGGAAGAGCTTTTCGGCGATCCGGCCTACAAGGGTTTCGTGCTGCAGGACAGAAAGCGCCTGCCGTCGCGATTTGCCGCGCGCGTCTGCGGCGCGCTCACCAGCCGACTTAGCTAGGCCGACTTCGCCTCGTCGCCCTTGCCGGGCTTGCATGGTCCGGCACCGGCCTCTTCTCCTTTTCATATCGACGGATTTACGCACATGAGCGCACCGCGCACCCTCTACGACAAGATCTTCGACGACCATCTGGTCGACCGCCAGGACGACGGCACCTGCCTGCTCTACATCGACCGCCACCTCGTCCACGAAGTGACCAGCCCGCAGGCCTTCGAAGGCCTGCGAATGAGCGGCAGAAAAGTCCGGCATCCGGAAAAGACGCTGGCCGTGGTCGACCACAACGTGCCGACCTCGCCCGAGCGCAAGTTCGGCATCAAGAACGAGGAAAGCCGCATCCAGGTCGAGGCGCTGGCCAGGAACGCCAAGGATTTCGGCATCGAGTATTATTCCGAGAACGATATCCGCCAGGGCATCGTCCACATCATCGGGCCGGAGCAGGGTTTCACCCTGCCGGGCATGACCATCGTCTGCGGCGACAGCCACACTTCCACGCATGGCGCCTTCGGCGCGCTGGCGCATGGCATCGGCACGTCGGAAGTCGAGCATGTGCTGGCCACCCAGACGCTGATCCAGCGCAAGGCCAAGAACATGCTGGTGCGCGTCGACGGTACGCTGCCCGCAGGCGTCACCGCCAAGGACATCATCCTTGCCATCATCGGCGAGATCGGCACCGCCGGCGGCACCGGCTATGTCATCGAATATGCCGGCGAGGCGATCCGCGCGCTGTCGATGGAAGGCCGCATGACGATCTGCAACATGTCGATCGAGGGCGGCGCTCGCGCCGGCCTGATCGCGCCGGACGAGACGACCTTCGCCTATGTCAAGGACAAGCCGCGCGCGCCGAAGGGCGCGGCGTGGGACGCTGCCCTTGCCTACTGGAAGACGCTGCATTCGGATGAAGGCGCGCATTTCGACAAGGTGGTGGTGCTCGACGCGCAGAAGCTGCCGCCGATCGTCTCCTGGGGGTCCTCGCCGGAGGATGTCGTCTCGGTGCAAGGCTTTGTGCCCAATCCGGAAGAGATCACCGATGAGAACAAGCGCTCCTCGAAGCTGCGCGCGCTCGACTATATGGGGCTGACGCCCGGCACCAGGATCACCGACATCCAGCTCGACCGCGTGTTCATCGGTTCCTGCACCAATGGCCGCATCGAGGATCTGCGCGCGGCCGCCAAGGTGGTCGAGGGCAGAAAAGTCAATCCGCGCGTCAACGCCATGATCGTGCCGGGCTCCGGCCTGGTCAAGGAACAGGCGGAGGCCGAGGGTCTCGACAAGATCTTCCTCGCCGCCGGTTTCGACTGGCGCGAGCCGGGCTGCTCGATGTGTCTCGCCATGAACGACGACCGGCTGAAGCCGCACGAGCGCTGCGCCTCGACCTCGAACCGCAATTTCGAGGGCCGGCAGGGCTTCAAGGGCCGCACCCATCTGGTGTCGCCGGCCATGGCGGCAGCGGCGGCGATCGCCGGCCATTTCGTCGACATCCGCGACTGGAAATAGGCCGGCCGCGGCATTCCGCATACGGCCTCGATCAAACCCGGACCATTGATGGTTCGGGGTTTTTCGTTGCCCGCGGGCGGCGGCTTTTTTCTTTGCAGCAGCCTTTGCTTAACCGCTTGTTTGGGCTTGCGCATTAGCATCTTTCCCTGACGTAAGCGGGGAAAGTCACAAGTCGTTTGGACACGGGTCTGCTCATAGCGCTGCTCAACCCGACGATCGCGCTGGCGCTTGGCGCGGCGTTCCTCGTGCTGTGGTTCTATCAGCGCCATCGCCCCTATCTGGCGGTGCTGGCCGCGAGCTACTGCCTCTCGGCCCCTGGCTTCCTTCTCCAATATTTCAAGCTGCCGGTCGGGATGGTGCTCACCAAGCTCATCTCCAACCTATGCTTCACGGCGGCGGGCTGCTGCCTGGCCAGCGCAATCGTCGCGCGTTACGGGCGGCGCGTCCCCTATGTCGGAATCGCGATCACCACCGGCGGCGGGCTCGCCGCCTTTTCATGGTTCATGTTCGTGCAGCCGGATCTCACCTGGCGCATCCTGTCGATGAATTTCGGCTTCGGCGCCCTCAGCCTGCTGGTCGCCGCCGAGTTGCGTACCGTGCGCGGCAACGGTCCGACGGAAAAGATCCTGTTCGTGCTGTCGCTGCTTTCAGGATTGAACTTCGTCGTCCGCACCCTGATCGTCGTCATCGCGCACGGGCCATTCCCGAGCTATGACGGGTTCTACGGCTCGTCCTACTGGACGACGGCGCTCTTATCGCATGCGCTGCTGTCGCTGCTGATCGCGCTTTCCCTGTTTTCGGCCGCCGCGCTCGACGTGATGAAGGCGCTGAAGGCCGAGACCCACACCGACCCGCTGTCCGGCCTGCTCAACCGCCGCGGCTTCGAGGAACGGGCGGCGCTGCTGCTCGACCAGTGCGCCAAGGCGAAATTCCCCGTCGCCATGGTGCTTGCCGACCTCGACCACTTCAAGGCGCTGAACGACCAGCACGGGCACGCGGTGGGCGACAGGGTCATCGCCGATTTCGCCGCCAAGCTGAGCTTCGCCACCGGCACCAGGGGTGCCGCCGGCCGCATCGGCGGCGAGGAGTTCGCCGTGCTCCTGCCGCTGTGCGATCTCGCTTCGGCGCGGCTGTTCGCCGAGGCGATCCGCTCGCTCTATTCGTCAGGCGGTGTCGCCAGCCTGCCGCGAGGCGTCAGGGTGACGGCAAGTTTCGGCGTCGCCGCCCGTTCCGGCGACGAAGGTCTGGCGCCGCTGATGCGCCGCGCCGACGATGCGCTCTACAAGGCCAAGAAGAACGGCCGCGACAGCGTGCGCCTGTCCTATGAGCGGCCGGAAACGGTGTTCGTGCCGGAGTCGGCCGGCGTCGGCTGAGGGTGAACGGTCCGCCATCCGCCCGCCCATGACCCCACGTTAACGTCTTTTTCGCCCGTCGATGCTTTGCTGTCGGCGGGGGTCTTTTTGAACGATGGGCAGTGCGGACGTCATCCTTGTGATCAACCTGTTCGTCGCCGGACTGCTGGCGGCGGCCTTCATGACGATCGCCATCTACGATCAAAGCCGGGTGTCGGCGCGCTGGCTGGCCTTCGGCTACATGATTGGCATGGTCTATTTCGCCCTCGAGTTCATCATCCCAGCTTTCGACAATGCTCGGCTCCCGGTCGTCGTCGCCTTTGCCGTCTTCCTCGGCGCCACCATCGTCTTCAATGGCGGCCTTGCCCACAAATACGGCGTGGCACCGCCATGGTGGCCGATGCTGCTCTTCCTGGCCATCGCTTCCGTAGGGGTCTATCTGGTGCAGGAACTGCCGCGTCAGTCCTTCACCGCAATGATGGCCTACCAGCTTCCCTACGCTGTCATGCAGTTCACCGCGCTCGGCATCGTCTGGTCGTCGAGGCAAAGGCGCGGTCGGCTCGACACCATACTGATGGCCGTGCTGACGGCCAGCGCGCTGCAGTTCGCCTCGAAGCCCTTCATCGCCCATGCGCTGGGCGGCCGCGGCGCCGATCCGCAGTCCTACGTGCAGACCAGCTACGCGCTGGTGTCGCAGTCGCTCGGCACCGTGTTCGGCCTGGCGCTGGCGCTGCTTGCGCTGGCGATCCTGGTGCGCGACGTGCTGGCCGAGGCGACGTCGAAATCGGAAACCGACGCGCTGTCCAGGCTGCTCAATCGCGGCGGCTTCGAGCGCCATGCCGAAATCACCCTGAGGGAAGCCGCGCGCCGGGGCGTTCCGGTGGCGCTGGTGATCGCCGACCTCGACCATTTCAAGGGCATCAACGACAATTTCGGTCACGCTTGCGGTGACCGGGTGATCGAGACCTTCGCCGGCTTCCTGCGCGAGGCCGCGGCCGATCATCATGTCGCGGGGCGCATCGGTGGTGAGGAGTTCGCTATCATCCTGCCGGGCACCAATCTGGCGGCCGCGCGGCTGTTCGCCGAAGGCGCTCGCAGCGCGTTCGGCACACTGCCCATCGACAGCCTGCCGGCCGAGCATCGCTGCAGCGCCAGCTTCGGCGTTGCCGAGCTTGGCGCGGGCGAGGACTTTTCCGATCTTCTGCGGCGCGCCGACGAAGCGCTCTATCAGGCCAAGGGCGGCGGCCGCGACTGCGTGCGCGTCTCGGCCGGCCCGGGCGGACGGCAGGCGTCCGCTGCGTTCAACGGCAGGGGCTGAGGTTCGGCATCTCGCCGTCGGAGAGGCCGTACATATAGGAGCGGCCCTTGATGAAGACCGGCGGCTGGTAGCAGCCGCGGCCGACATCCGACTCGTTCTCGTAGATCACGTCGGGCTGGCCGGCACCGGTAAAGTTCGAGAGTTCCTTGGCGTGCCTGCCTTCGCCGACGATGATGCGCTTGTAGCCGGCGGCGCTGTCGATCACGAGATTGCCGAAGGAATCGGCATAGACGCGGTCGTGGTGGCGCAGCCCGGCGAAGGCCGGCGCCGTGAAGCCGGCGGAAAGCACCGCCAGCGCGAGCGCCGCAAGGCGCAGTCTGCCCGAATTCGAACCCATGGCATCCCTCCGTTTGTTCGACCTTCACCGAAAACCGGTCGGTCTGGAGCCTGTTCGAATCGGAAATTAACCTTTTCTTAACCTTTGTTAAGGGCGTGATCGCCTTGGCGGCCGGACTTTAACAAACATGGTTAATTTCCGTCGGTGGAGCGGCCATCTTTCGGCCATGCTCGCCCGCACCATCGCGCCACCTCAATCGGCCGTTCGAGCCGGTTGAGCTTGATCAGGAACGACATCGTGGCTAGCGTGCCGCGCACAGGAGGGGCAGCACATGGCCTTGCGCCGTTTGGTTCGGGTATTGCTCGTTGCTCCGCTACTCGCTGCAGCCACGGCCTGCGTGCCGCAGGATGGCGCGCCTAAGGCGGCATCGGCTGCGATCTCTCCTGCTCCGGCTCTGCAATCCACCGCACCCGCGGCGCCTCCGGCGCCTGCAACGGCACCAGCAACCAAGATCACCACCGACCTCACTATGCCGCGATCGAGTATCGGCATGGCCACCTACAGATGCAGTGGCGGCATGATTTCCATCCAAAATCTCGGCACGTCGCTGCGTGTGGCAGGGCCGGATGGCTGGACCGAGGAGTTTGCGGCGTCGCCCGCCAACCAGAGCAGCCGCTATCAAGCGGCGACGACGCATGACGCAGTTGTGATCGACGGACGCGAGGCGCTGCTGATGAAGAAGGGGTCGACGCCGCTGACTTGCAGAAGGTAGCAATCTTCATCGGCATGCCGCACTGCAGCGAAGCATTGCGCCGGCTTTCGGCCGCACCCTAATCGATTGAAGCAAAAGCCGGCCTTTTTGTCAGACTAAATGACGTTTCCAAAACGATTTTCCGGCTTTGACGCGGTGCAAAAAGAGCATTAGAAACCGGCTGTCCGAAGTCGCAACCGGAAGCGGCAATGCCGCTTTGCCGCTGGGGCTCCAGGGACCGTCGAACTGGGGGAGCCATGAGCAAATCACCAGCCACCCGCGAACTTGCCAGACGTGAGCGGCCGCTTTCGCCGCACCTGACCGTGTACCGGCCGCCGATCACCATGACGATGTCGATCATCCATCGCATCACCGGTGGCGCGCTCTATTTCGGCACGCTGCTGGTGGCGCTCTGGCTGATGGCGGCGGCGAGCTCCGAGGCCACCTTCGATTGGGTCAACTGGGCCTTCGGCTCGTGGCTGGGGCGGCTGGTGCTGTTCGGCTACACCTGGGCGCTGATGCACCACATGCTGGGCGGCATAAGGCACCTGGTCTGGGACACCGGCGCCGGGCTCGAGAAGCACACCGCCTCGAAGATCGCCTGGGCGACGCTGGCCGGCTCGATCGCGCTCACGCTGCTGATCTGGATCGCCGGCTACATGGCGCGGGGAGCCTGACCATGAGCGGCAAGAACACCGACATGCGCACGCCGCTGGCCAAGGTGCGCGGCCTCGGCTCCGCCCGCGAGGGCACCGAGCATTTCTGGCGTCAGCGGCTGACGGCGATCGCCAACATCCCGCTGATCCTGTTCTTCGTCGGCTTCCTGATCGCGCTCAACGGTCACGGCTACGCCGAGGTGCGGGCGGCGCTTGCCAATCCGTTCGTGGCGCTGGTGCTGGCGCTGGTGCTGATTTCCGGCCTCTACCATATGCGGCTCGGCATGCAGGTGATCATCGAGGATTACGTGCATGGCGAAGGCATGAAGCTGGCGCTGATCGCGCTCAACACATTCTTTTCGGTAGCGGTCGGCGTCGCCTCGCTCTTCGCCCTGCTCAAACTGGCATTCGGAGGCTGACATTTTGGCCAAGGACGCGAAATCAGCCAATTCCGCCTACACGTTCGTCGACCACAAGTTCGACGTGGTGATCGTCGGCGCCGGCGGCGCCGGCCTGCGCGCCACGCTCGGCATGGCCGAGCAGGGCCTGCGCACCGCCTGCATCACCAAGGTGTTCCCGACGCGCTCGCATACGGTGGCGGCGCAAGGCGGCATCGCCGCCTCGCTCTCCAACATGGGCCCGGATTCCTGGCAGTGGCACATGTACGACACCGTCAAGGGCTCCGACTGGCTGGGCGACGTCGACGCCATGGAATACATGGTGCGCGAGGCGCCGGCCGCGGTCTACGAGCTCGAGCATTACGGCGTGCCGTTCTCGCGCACCGAGGAAGGCAAGATCTACCAGCGGCCGTTCGGCGGCCACATGATGAATTACGGCGACGGCCCGCCGGTGCAGCGCACCTGTGCTGCCGCCGACCGTACCGGCCACGCCATCCTGCACACGCTCTACGGCCAGTCGCTGAAGAACAACGCGCAGTTCTTCATCGAGTATTTCGCGCTCGACCTGATCATGGAGCCGGACGGCACCTGCACCGGCGTCGTCGCCTGGAACCTCGACGACGGCACCATCCACCGCTTCTCGGCCAAGATGGTGGTACTGGCGACCGGCGGCTACGGCCGTGCCTATTTCTCGGCCACCTCGGCGCACACCTGCACCGGCGACGGCGGCGGCATGGCCGCACGCGCCGGGCTGCCACTGCAGGACATGGAGTTCGTGCAGTTCCATCCGACCGGCATCTACGGCGCCGGCTGCCTGATCACCGAGGGCGCGCGCGGCGAGGGCGGCTATCTGGTCAATTCGGAGGGCGAGCGCTTCATGGAGCGCTACGCGCCGTCGGCCAAGGACCTTGCCTCGCGCGACGTCGTCTCGCGCTGCATGACGCTGGAGATCCGCGAGGGCCGCGGCGTCGGCAAGAACAAGGACCACATCTTCCTGCATCTCGACCATCTCGATCCGGCGGTGCTGCACGAGCGGCTGCCCGGCATTTCGGAGTCGGCGAAGATCTTTGCCGGCGTCGACCTCACCAAGGATCCGATCCCGGTGTTGCCGACGGTGCACTACAATATGGGCGGCGTGCCGACCAACTACTGGGGCGAGGCGCTCAACCCGACGGCCAAGAGCCCGGACAAGGTGTCGCCCGGGCTGATGGCGGTGGGCGAGGCCGGCTGCGCCTCGGTGCACGGCGCCAACCGGCTTGGCTCCAACTCGCTGATCGACCTCGTCGTGTTCGGCCGCGCCGCGGCAATCCGGGCCGGCCAGGTGATCGACCGCAAGTCGGCGATCCCTTCACCCAACGAAGCCTCGGTTGAGAAGATCATGGACCGCTTCGACCGGCTGCGCCACGCCAACGGCTCGACGCCGACGGCGGTGCTTCGCGAGAAGATGCAGAAGGCGATGCAGGAAGACGCGGCGGTGTTCCGCACGCAGGAATCGCTCGAGAACGGCTGCAAGCGCATCTCGCAGATATGGGGCGAGCTGAAGGACATCAAGGTGTACGACCGCTCGATGATCTGGAACTCCGACCTGGTCGAGACGCTGGAGCTGGAAAACCTGATGGCCAATGCCATCACCACGGTCCATGGCGCCGAGGCGCGCAAGGAGAGCCGCGGCGCGCATGCGCGGGAGGACTTCTCGGCCCGCGACGACGCCAACTGGCGCAAGCACACGCTGGCCCGCCTCGGCGAGGACGGCAAGGTGACGCTCACCTATCGTCCGGTGCATACCGAGCCGCTGTTGTCCGAGAAGGACGGCGGCATCAGCCTCGCCAAGATCGCGCCGAAGGCGAGGGTCTACTGACGATGGCGCTGGCGGCCGCTGGATATTCCGGCACACCCCTTCCGGCCAAGCTTGGCCTGAAGGACGGGATGGTCGCCGCCTTCATCGCGCTGCCGCCGGAGCTCGACGACCTGACCGGAGCAGTGGCGTTTGCCGGGGTCGACCGGCTGCCTGACTGGTCGGCGATTTCGGGCAATCGGAAATACGATGCCGTGCATGCCTTCACCCGGCAGCGCGCCGAGATCGAGGACGGCCTGGCCGGCATCGAGACGGCGATCAAGCGCGACGGCATGGTCTGGGTGTCGTGGCCGAAAAAGGCATCGAAGGTGGCGACCGACGTCACCGAAGACGTGATCCGCGCCGAGGCGCTCAAGCGCGACCTCGTCGACGTCAAGGTCGCCGCCGTCAACGAGATCTGGTCCGGGCTGAAGCTCGTCATCCGAAAGGACCGCAGGTAATGGTCGAACTCACGCTTCCCAAGAATTCGCAGATCAAGCAGGGCAAGACCTGGCCGAAGCTGGAGGGGGCCACCAATCTTCGCGAATATCGCATCTACCGCTGGTCGCCGGACGACGGTGAGAACCCGCACATGGACACCTATTTCGTCGACATGGACGATTGCGGGCCGATGGTGCTCGACGCGCTGCTCTATATCAAGAACAAGATCGACCCAACGCTGACGCTGCGCCGTTCCTGCCGCGAGGGCATTTGCGGCTCCTGCGCCATGAACATCGACGGCTCCAACACGCTCGCCTGCACCAAGGGCTGCGACGACATTTCCGGCGCGGTGAAAATCTATCCGCTGCCGCATCTGCCAGTGATCAAGGACCTAGTGCCCGACCTCACCAATTTCTATGCCCAGCACGCCTCGATCGAGCCGTGGCTGAAGACGGTGTCGCCGGAGCCGGCCAAGGAATGGCTGCAGAGCCATGAGGATCGTGAGAAGCTCGACGGGCTCTATGAATGCATCCTGTGCGCCTGCTGCTCGACGTCGTGCCCGAGCTACTGGTGGAACGGCGACCGCTATCTTGGCCCGGCCGTGCTCTTGCAGGCCTATCGCTGGCTGATCGACAGCCGCGACGAAGCCAAGGGCGAGCGGCTCGACAATCTCGAGGATCCGTTCCGGCTCTATCGCTGCCACACCATCATGAACTGCGCGCAGACCTGCCCCAAGGGCCTCAACCCGGCCAAGGCGATCGCGGAGATCAAGAAGATGATGGTGGAGCGGCGGGTTTAGCCTGCGAATGAAGCCGCTGCCTGCCGATTTCGCGCCGGAAGCGGTTACGGCGATCCGTGCGCGGCTGGAAATGGCCCGCGCGCAAGGGGTCAGCATCCTTTTCGCCATTGAGAGCGGTAGCCGCGCCTGGGGCTTTCCGTCGCCGGACAGCGACTATGATTGCCGTTTCGTCTATGTCCGCCCGGTCGCCGACCATCTCGTGCTGGAGCAGGCGCGCGACGTGATCGAGTTCCCCATCGAGGGCGAGATCGACGCCGGCGGCTGGGATTTACGCAAGGCGCTGCTCCTGGCCCTCGGCGGCAACGCTGTCATCGTCGAATGGGCAAAATCGCCGATCCTCTATGAGGAAGTTTCGGGCTTCCGACAGCGCCTTCTCGACCTGCTTGCCGAGATCGTCGATCCGGTGAAAGTGTCGCGGCATTATCTCGGCCTCGCGCGCTCGCATGTCGCCAAGATCGGCAGCTTCGCCGGCGAGGTGAAGCTCAAGAAGCTGTTCTACTTCATCCGTCCTATCGTCGCTCTCGACTGGATGGAGCAGCGCGGCTTTGCCAGCCTGCCGCCGATGAACATGGTCGACTGCCTGGCCGAGACGGAGATCCCGACAAAAGCGGGCGGGGAGATCCGCCAGCTAATCGACAGGAAGCGTGAGACGCGCGAGCTGGGGACCGGCCCCATCCCGGTCGAGATCGCGCGCTATCTCGAAGCGCGCTATGGTCATCACGAAATGAACTTGGCCGGTTCGCTCCGGGATGAGGCTCGGCAGGCCTACAACCGCGCCTTGGCAACCGCCTTTTATCGTCGGGAGGCAGAACGGCAATGAGCGAAGACCTTCCCATCCTCAATCCCACCGAAGCCCGCGTCCTCGGCTGCCTGATCGAAAAGAAGGAGCTGACGCCGGATGTCTATCCGCTGACGCTCAATGCAGCACTTGCCGCCGCCAACCAGAAGACGGCGCGCGAGCCGGTGATGGCACTGGAACAGACCGAGGTGCATCGGGCCCTGAAACTGCTTGAGCAGAAGGGGCTGGTGCGGCAGATGTTCGGTTCGCGCGTGGAGCGCTATGAGCATCAGATGGCGCAGCGATTCTCGCTGACCACGCCGCAGGCGGCCTTGGTCGGGCTGCTCCTGTTGCGCGGGCCACAGACCGCATATGAGCTGTTGGCGCGAAGCGAGCGCATGGCGCGGTTTTCGTCGATCGAGGATCTGCGCGGTGAACTCGACATGCTGATCGGCCGCCGACCGCCGCTCGTTCAGGAAATACCGCGCGGGCCAGGCCAGCGCGAGGATCGCTATGTGCATCTGCTCGGCGGGCCGGTGGACGTTGCAGCCCTAACGGTGCAACGCAGTGCGCCGGCCATGCCTGCGTCCGATCTGGAAGCGAGATTGGAGGCATTGGAGCAGGAAGTCGCGGCACTTCGTGCCCGGCTCGACGCGTTGGGCGCCTAGCAAGCGCCGGAAACGCTGGCGGGACGGCACCCCCCCTCTGTCCGGCAGAGGAGGGTGCGAAGGATCGCTACCTCACCCCAGTTTCGCGTCAAGCGATACGTTTATAGCCCCCAGCGCCTTCGACACCGGGCAGCCGGCCTTGGCCTTCTCTGCCAGTTCCTGGAACTTGGCGGCATCGATGCCCGGCACCTTGCCGACCACCGTCAGGGCGCTGCCGGTGATGCCGGTGCCGGGCACCAGCGTCACCACCGCCTTGGCGTCGAGCTCGGCGGCGGGCGTGCCGTTCTCGGCCAGGAAGTGCGAGAACTGCATGGCGAAGCAGCCGGCGTGCGCCGCTGCAATCAGCTCTTCCGGATTGGTGCCGGATTTGCCGCTCTCATCCTCGAAACGCGCCTTGAACGAATAGGGCGTGCCCTTCAAGGTCCCGCTCTGCGTGTCGAGCGTGCCCTTGCCTTCCTTCAGATTGCCTTTCCAGACGGCGTTTGCGGTGCGGTCCATGAAGTCCTCCTTGATTGTCGTGGCTGCGCAGGCAGAACGCCAGCGTTCCCAACGACTATAGCGCGGCCGCGCCGGAAGGCCACCGCACTCCTGACCGGCTTTGACGATGCCGCTCGAAAATTTCTCGAAAAAAGCGCGTGCAAAAATGTCGACTTCCATCGGCCCCGACCGTCCTGCGAGCGACCACGGCTTCGTGGCCGGATTGGAGGTTCCCATGGACGGTTTGTTTTTCGCGCTGTGGCAATGCCCGGGCTGCAAGGCCGGACGGCCTGAAGATTTCTGGCTCGATCCGCCGGCCTCCGGGCTGGGCCGGCTGCTGGCGGCGGTCGCAATCATCGGGATCGCGGCATGCCTTCTCGATCATGCGGCGGCGGTCGAAGGCACGGCTGACAGCGTCACCACCGCATCCTATGGTTCATCACAACACGGGAGATAGAGATGAAATATGTCTGCCTGGTCTATGGCGAGGAGAAGGATCTTTTCGCGCTGAGCCCGGAAGGAGCGACTAAGCTCGATGCCGATTCACTGGCCTATGACAGATCGCTCGACCAGCAGGGCAAGCTGATCATCGCGCAGGCGCTGCAACCGGTGAAGACGTCGAAGAGCGTGCGGCGGCGCAAGGGCAAGCAGCTGGTCACCGACGGCCCCTTCGCCGAAACCAAGGAACAGTTGCTCGGCTTCGTCATGATCGAGGCCGCGAGCCTCGACGAGGCGCTGGCGATCGCCGGGAACATTCCGCTGGCCGAACTCGGCACCATCGAGGTCAGGGCTATCTACACCATTCCGGGGTCATAGTTGGTTTGCGGCAGGGCTGAATTTGCCTCCGGTTGAAACATCCCGGTCTTCTTCGCCTGTCGTAACTGTTGCGTGTTGAAGCGATGCTGCTCTTCTTTTATCGTCGCGGGGATTTCGGGGGATTTCAATATGCCTTTCCTGCTTGCTATCCTTGGCGTGTTGGGAGCGGCCGCGTTCTGGTGGTACCGGATGAAGGCCATGAACGAGGCCACGCGCGAGGTCGCCGACGTCGTCGGCCGCGTTCAGGGCAACATCCGCCGCAAGAAGCTGCGCAAGCAGGCGGCGCTGTCGCCGCTGACGGCGATCGACGATCCGGTGGTGGCGGCGGCGACGCTGATCACCGCCATCGTTTCCGAAGACGGCCCGGTGCTGCCGGCGCGGGAAGCCGTCATCCGTTCGGTGATTTCTGAGATCGCCGACAGCAAGAAGAAGACGGACGAGGCGGTGGTCTACGCCAAATGGGCGGCGTCACAGATCGACGACACCACGATCGTCATCGACAAGCTGGCGCCGTTCCTGCGTGAACGTCTCGATGTGAACGAAAGAAACGATCTGCTGCAGATGCTGAACCGCGTCGCGCAAGGCGGCGAGAAAAGCCTGCAGATAGCCGACCAGCGGATTTTGCGGTTGCGACAGAAGCTTGGCTTTGAAGTGAACTAAGCCGGAGCGGCGACGACCGGATCGGCCTGCCTTGGCGATTGGTCGAAGCGCATCTCACATCGTCATTCTATGGCGGAGCAAAGAGCGAAGCGACGCGGCGCAGACCATAGAATCCATGCCGTGACCTCAAGGCGCTGCAATGGTGCAGAATTCTGCTCCGCTGCACCTTGCGATTAAAGTAGCGGCATGGATCCTCGGGTCTGCGCGTCCGCTTCGCTCCCGCTCCGCCCGTGGATGACGACATTGAAGGCTTACGCCAATCGGCAAGCGTTCAGATAGCTTCCCCCTTCAATAGCCGCGGCGTGTCGCCGGACAGTCCCGAGGCCTGGCGGATGAAGAACTCCTTCAGCCGGGGCATGCGCTCGACGAGGCCGAGGCCGATGTCGCGCGCGGCGCGCAGCGGGCCGATGTCGTTGGAGAACAGCCGGTTCAGTACGTCGGTGGTGACGCCCATCTGCACGGTGTCGAAGCGCCGCCATTGCTGGTAGAGCTCGAGCACGTCGAGCGCGCCGATGTCCTGGCCGAGCCGGTCGGCCTCGACCACCACTTCGGCCAGCGCCGCGACGTCCTTGAAGCCGAGATTGAGGCCCTGGCCGGCAATCGGATGGATGCCGTGCGCGGCATCGCCGGCAAGCGCGATGCGGGGCGCGACGAAGGCGCGGGCAAGGGTCAGCCCGAGTGGCCAGGCGCGCGGCTTGTCGGCGGCGTGGATCTCGCCCAGCTTGAGGCCGAAATGCAGCTCCAGCTCGTGTTCGAAGACGAGGTCGTCGCCCTCGACCAGTTTCTGCGCATCCTCGGTCCGTTCGACCCAGACGATGGAGGAGCGGTTGCGGCCATCCTTGTCGGGCTTCAGCGGCAATGTGGCGAAGGGGCCGGCGGGCAGGAAATGCTCCTCGGCGCGGCCATTGTGCGGCCGCTCATGCACCACCGTGCAGACGATGCCGGATTGGCCGTATTCCCACTTCACCGTCTTGATGCCGGCCATGTCGCGCAGCTTCGAGTTGACGCCGTCGGCGGCGACCAGCAGCCGCGCCTTCAATGTCGCGCCGTCGGCCAGATGCACGGTGATGCCGGCGCCGTCCGTCTCGAAGGCGCTGACGGCGAGGCCTTCGATGATGTCGATGCCAAGTTTTTCGGCGCGCCGGCGCAGCGCGCCGTTCAGCTCCCTGTTGGCGACCATGTGGGCGAAGGGCTCGCCGGGCGCCACTTCGCCGTCGAAGGTCAGGAACACCGGGCGCACCGGGTCGGCGGCGCGCGAATCGGTGATGATCATCTCGGTGATCGCCTGCGCCTCCGGCGCGATCTCGCTCCAGACGCCGAGCTGCTCCAGCATGCGGCAGGCGGCGGCGGCGATCGCCGAGGCGCGGCCGTCCTTTTGCCAGACGCCGGCGGGCGCCGCGTCGACGACGGCGACGGCGAGGCTGGGGCGCGCCTGCTTCAGCGAAACCGCGCTGGCCAGGCCGACATAGCCGGCACCGGCGACCAGCACATCGAGCGAGGCCCGCGATCCCGCATCCGCCTTACGGTCAACCATGGCAATTCCCTTTCACGGCTTTGTCTTACGCATGTCGTTGTCCCAAAGCCGCTGCCCACTTTTGGGCGACATGCGCTGGTCCGCCGGCCCGCCGCACCACGGCGGCCTTGACTGCCCGCCCTTCCTGTCCGAAACCGCCATAACATCTTTTGCGGCTGGAGCGCGAAACATGACGGCAGCCATGGACGAGCTTCTCGACATTCTCGACCTCGAGCAGCTCGAACACAATCTGTATCGTGGTCGCAGCCCCAAGCTCGACTGGCAGCGGGTCTTCGGCGGCCAGACGATCGCCCAGGCGCTGGTCGCCGCCCAGCGCACAGTCGAGCCGGAGCGCCACGTGCATTCGCTGCATGGCTATTTCATGCGGCCGGGCGACACCAAGGTGCCGATCATCTACGAGGTCGACCGCATCCGCGACGGCGGCTCCTTCACCACGCGCCGCGTGGTGGCGATCCAGCACGGCCAGGCGATCTTCTCGCTGGAGGCTTCGTTCCAGCAGGACGAGATCGGCCTCGAGCACCAGGTGCCGATGCCGCAGGACGTGCCGGCGCCCGACAATCTGCTCAGCCAGCGCGAACTGCTCGGCAAGTTCGGCGAAGCGGTCCCCGAAGGCATCAAGCGCTACTGGGAGCGCGACCGGCCGATCGAGATGAAGCCGGTGATGCTGAAGCACTACACCAGCCGCGAAAAGCTGGAGCCGAAGCAGAACATCTGGATCCGTACCACCGGCCCGGTGCCCGAGGACCGCGCCACGCAGGCGGCGGTGCTCGCCTATCTCTCCGACATGACGCTGCTCGACACCTCGACTTTCGCGCATGGCCGCGCCATCTTCGATCGCGACATTCAGGCGGCGAGCCTCGACCACGCGATGTGGTTCCATCGCAGCCATCCGCTCGACGACTGGATCCTCTACACGCAGGACAGCCCCTCGACGCAAGGCTCGCGCGGCTTCACGCGCGGCTCGCTGTTTGCCCGCGACGGCACGTTGATCGCTTCGGTTGCCCAGGAAGGCCTCATCCGGCTGAAGCGCTGAGCAAATAGCCGGCTTCCCGCCAAAGCCCGCCAAATAGGCAAATTTGAAAATTTGCCTATTTTTTAATCACGTGCACTGCTGAGATAGTGAACAGGCGGTTGTGCGGCCTCGCCAAAACTCTTTGTTTACAACAGGTTAACGGGATGCTTCGGCAATTGGCACGGAGCTTGAATCCTGTCGGGCACTTTCCGGCTCTCTTTGGGATCGGTGAAGGTGTGCAAACGCGGGGGACCGCAACAGCAAAGGGTGAAACCTTATGAAAATCGTGATGGCAATCATCAAGCCGTTCAAGCTCGATGAGGTGCGCGAAGCGCTCACCGCAGTCGGCATCCAGGGCCTGACCGTCACCGAAGTCAAAGGCTACGGGCGTCAGAAGGGACATACGGAAATCTATCGCGGCGCGGAATACGCGGTCAGCTTCCTGCCCAAGATCAAGATCGAGGTCGCGGTGGGTGCCGACATGGTCGACAAGGCCGTCGAAGCCATCACGTCGGCGGCCAAGACCGGTCAGATCGGCGACGGCAAGATCTTCGTCTTCGGCATCGACCAGGCGGTGCGCATCCGTACCGGCGAAACAGACACCGACGCGCTCTGAGCGGCGATCCCCCATTCCAACGGAGAGTTCAATGAATATTCCTTCCACCTTGAAGACGACGGGGCGCGCGGCCGCTCTCGGCGCGCTTGCCCTGGCAGCCTTGGGCAGCGTGGCCGCTTTCGCGCAGGAAGCGGCTCCCGCAGCCGCCGCTGCGGCACCGGCCGCTGCGCCGACACCGGTGCTCGATACCGGCAACACCGCCTGGATGCTGACCTCGACAGCGCTGGTCCTGATGATGACCATCCCGGGCCTGGCCCTGTTCTACGGCGGCATGGTGCGCAAGAAGAACGTGCTCGCCACCATCATGCAGAGCTTCGCCATCACCTGCCTGGTGACGGTGCTGTGGTTCATGTTCGGCTATTCGCTGGCCTTCTCCGACGGCGGCAGCACCAATGCCTATGTCGGCGGCTTCTCCAAGTTCTTCCACCATGGCATCACCACCTCGACGCTGTGGCTGCCGGGCGTGGCGAACATTCCTGAATTCGTCTTCTCGATGTTCCAGCTCACCTTCGCCATCATCACCCCGGCGCTGATCGCCGGCGCCTTCGCCGAGCGCATGAAATTCTCGGCCCTGCTCATCTTCATGGGCCTGTGGCTGGTGTTCGTCTATGCGCCGATCGCGCACTGGGTGTGGGGCGGCGGCTTCCTCGGCACGGCCGGCGTTCTCGACTTCGCCGGCGGCACGGTCGTCCACATCAACGCCGGTGTCGCGGGCCTCGTCTGCGCGCTCGTTCTCGGCAAGCGTGAGGGCTACGGCACCGCCAACATGGCGCCGCACAACCTCGTCTATTCGGTCATCGGCGCTTCGCTGCTGTGGGTCGGCTGGTTCGGCTTCAACGCCGGTTCGGAACTGGCCGCCGACGGCCTCGCCGGCGCGGCGATGCTGAACACCCAGGTCGCCACCGCCGCGGCGGCGCTCGCCTGGATGTTCGCCGAATGGATCATCGCCAAGAAGCCCTCGGTACTCGGCATCATCTCGGGCGCCGTCGCAGGCCTCGTCGCGGTGACGCCGGCTTCCGGCTTCGTCAACCCGACCGGCGCCTTCATCATCGGCATCGTCGCCGGCGTCGTCTGCTACATCTCGGCGGTCAAGGTTAAGCACATGCTCGGCTACGACGACTCGCTCGATGCGTTCGGCGTGCACGGCGTCGGCGGCATCATCGGCGCGCTGCTCACCGGTGCGCTCGCCGATCCCGAGATCAACGCGCTCGGCAAGGGCGCCTCGGTCGGCACCCAGATCTACGGCATCGTCTTCACCATCCTGTGGACGGCGATCGCTACCTTCGTGATCCTCTACATCGTCAAGGCGCTGGTCGGCCTGCGTCCGAGCACCCAGGAAGAGATCGAAGGCCTCGACATCAGCCAGCACGGCGAAGTGGTGCCGTAAGACCATCGACCATCCGGCGCCGGCATCCTCCCGCCGGCGTTGAGAAGATCCCGTCGTGACGCTCCCGAAAGGAGCTCACGCATTGAGGCCCGGAAGTATCTTCCGGGCCTCTTTTTTTGGAAAATCGTGCGCCTCGAAAAGGTGAAAGGGAATCGTTTTTCGACTCGATCACGTTCGCGTGATGCGCCGGCGCGAAGAAACACCAGGCTTTCCGGCTCCGTACTGGGGTAGCGGCCGCCGTTTTGGCGATCGCTAAGACAACAGGGAAGGAACCAACCGATGAACATGAAGAACATCGTCCTGGGAGCATTGGCTCTGTCGATGGTCGGCGGTGTTGCACTTGCTGGCGCGCTCGACGAGCCGGACAATATGGCCCCGTTCTTCACCGATGCCGGCATGAAGACCATGAAGTCGGAAGCTGACTTCAAGGCGGCCTGGGCTGCAACGGCCAAGGACAAGCAGGACATGATGATGAAGGAGTGCCAGGACGCCGCGATGAGCAAGCCTCACACCGAATTCTGCGCCAACCTGATGATGTATGCCGGTCACAAGTGATTGCGACAGATCGGGTTCAATCCCGGTCGTTTCGCGAAAGGTGGCGGACCGCTGGCCCGCCACGTCGCCGAACCGGGAAAGCCGGCTTCAATCCCGCGCGCACGGACCCGGGCATGCCATGTCATCGCGAGCGACCGCTAGACCCGGCGGGAGCATCAAGCGATCGTGATTCAGTGTGATTCACCGCCGACCGGGTTCGTCGGCTAGTCTTCCCGCGATCCCACCCCCGGATCATCGGAGGGCCAAATCCCACTTTAGCCCTCCTCAAGGAAAGGCCTCGCTGGCTCCGGCTCGCGAGGCTTTTTCGCATCCGCGTGCGATCGGGCAAGGGCAGTCCATGGGACACGAAAGGGAACGGCGCGGCGCAACCGTCGGTCCATGCATCCTTGCCGCCTCAACCTCTTATAGTTAATGCGCCCTTAACCTTCCCGCCGATAGTCTGTCATCCGAATCTGCCGGCGTGCGTCATGCGTCCGGCGAGGCACTCACAGACGGGGAAGAGGCATGCGTTCAGGCGCTTCAGCACCGCTCGCGCTGACCGATACGGGGCACGGCATCCAGGCATTCGCGCGGCGTCAGCTTGGGCGGCTGGTCGGCGCCGGCCTGTTCGTGTTCGTCGCCTTCGGCGTTGCCGGCCTCGCCACCTGGAACGTCGCCGATCCGAGCTTCTCGCACGCCACCGACAACATCGTCACCAATGCGATGGGTTATGCGGGGGCGGTGTTCTCCGACCTTGCCATGCAGTTCTTCGGCCTTGCCGCGGTCGCGGCGCTGGTGCCGGCGGTGATCTGGGGCTTCCTGCTGTTTTCGGCGCGCGGCGTCGACCGGCTGCCGAAGCGCGGGCTCGCCTGGTTCGGCTTCGCGCTGCTCGCGGCGGCGATGGCCGGCTGCGTGACGCCGCCGAAGACATGGCCGCTGCCGACCGGCCTTGGCGGCGTGTTCGGTGATATGGTGCTGAAGATTCCCGGCATCGCCGTCGGCGGCTATCCGAAGGGCCTGTTCGCCAGCATCGTCGCGGTCGTTCTCGCCGCGCCGGCGCTGTGGCTGTTCGCCTATGGCTCGGCGCTGATTGCCCGCAAGAACGGCTTTGCCGTCATGGAGCGCGCCGAGCCCGATCCGCGCGAACAGGACGAGGTGCTCTTCGACGAGGATGATGACGAGGGCGACGAAGGCATACTGGCGCTTGGCGCCATCACCCATTGGTGGCTGTCGTTCAGGGCCTGGATGCACCGCCGCGCCTTGCGCCGCCAGCAGGAGCGCGACGAGTATGAGCCGGAGATGGAGCCGCGCGCCAGTGCGTGGCGCCGTGCCGCCGAGCGTGTCGAATCGGCCGAATACGCCGAGGCGCGGATGAGCCCCGGCGGCCGCGCCCGCGTCGAGCCGGAATTCTTCGCCGCCATGGTCAACGACCGCAGCGTCTCGGTCGATCCTGATGATGATGATGTTTTCGACACCGAAGAGGACGAAGACATCGATCTCGACGATGACGAACCTGTCCGGCGCCGCGGTGCCCCGACCGCCAATGTGCGGAATTTCCGCTCCGATGCGGCGACCCGCGTCGAGGCGCCGGCGCCGCGTCCGGCGCCGGGCGCGCGCGTCCAGCGCGAGGCGCAGACCTCGCTGATCGGCTCGGACACGTTCGAGATGCCGTCGCTGCATTTCCTGTCGGAGCCGAAGAACGTCGCCAAGGACCCAAGCCTGTCGAAGGACGCGCTGGAGCAGAATGCGCGGCTGCTCGAGGGCGTGCTGGAGGATTTCGGCGTCAAGGGCGAGATCATCCACGTCCGTCCCGGCCCGGTCGTCACGCTCTACGAGCTCGAGCCGGCGCCCGGCATCAAGTCCTCCCGCGTCATCGGCCTGTCCGACGATATCGCCCGCTCGATGAGCGCGATCGCCTGCCGCGTCGCTGTCGTCCCCGGCCGCAACGCCATCGGCATCGAATTGCCCAACGCCAAGCGCGAGACAGTCTATCTGCGCGAGATCATGGCCAGCCGCGATTTCGAGACCACCAAGGCAAAGCTGGCGCTGGCGCTCGGCAAGACCATCAATGGCGAGGCGGTCATCGTCGACATCGCCAAGATGCCGCACGTTCTGGTCGCCGGCACCACCGGCTCGGGCAAGTCGGTCGCCATCAACACCATGATCCTGTCGCTGCTCTACCGGCTGACGCCGCAGGAATGCCGGCTGATCATGATCGACCCGAAGATGCTCGAACTCTCCGTCTATGACGGCATCCCGCATCTTTTGACGCCGGTCGTCACCGATCCGAAGAAGGCTGTGGTGGCGCTGAAATGGACCGTGCGCGAGATGGAGGACCGCTACCGCAAGATGTCCAAGGTCGGCGTGCGCAACATCGACGGTTTCAACGCGCGCGTCCAGCAGGCGGAGAAGAAGGGCGAGAAGATCTCGCGCACCGTGCAGACCGGCTTCGACCGCCAGACGGGCGAGGCGATCTACGAGACCGAGGATCTCGACCTCGAGCCGATGCCGTATATCGTCGTCATCATCGACGAGATGGCCGACCTGATGATGGTCGCCGGCAAGGACATCGAAGGTGCCGTGCAGCGCCTGGCGCAGATGGCGCGCGCCGCCGGCATCCATGTCATCATGGCCACGCAACGCCCCTCGGTCGACGTCATCACCGGCACGATCAAGGCCAACTTCCCGACCCGCATCTCCTTCCAGGTGACGTCAAAGATCGACAGCCGCACCATCCTGGGCGAACAGGGCGCTGAACAGCTGCTCGGCATGGGCGACATGCTCTACATGGCCGGCGGCGGCCGCATCCAGCGCGTGCACGGCCCCTTCGTCTCCGACGACGAGGTCGAGAGGATCGTCGGGCACCTCAAGCTGCAGGGCGTGCCGGAATATCTCGACGCCATCACCGAGGACGACGACGAGGACGAGGAGGAGTCCTCCGGCAAGGGCGGTTCCGGCGGCGGTGGTGGCGGCGGCAATTTCGAGGATTCCGACGACCCCTACGACCAGGCGGTGGCGGTGGTGCTGCGCGACGGCAAGGCCTCGACCAGCTACATCCAGCGCCGGCTCGGCATCGGCTACAACCGCGCCGCCTCGATCATCGAGAAGATGGAGAAGGAAGGCATTGTCGGTCCGGCCAATCACGCTGGAAAACGCGAAATCCTGGTGCCGACGGAGGAGGACAAGTTCTAGGGTCTATTGATATTCAGGTGATGCCGGCCTGCAAACGGCGGCTTCCTGCGCTTCCGGTGCTCGCGTACGTTAAGTACGCTCCGCTCCGGTTCTCGGAACCCACCATTTTCGGCTCTGCCTGACCTGAGTCTCAACAGACCCTTAGTCTCGCGACCGATCCGGTCGGGCTGGCAACCTTGAACCTTTCGGCGCGTTGAAGCGACGGAGCGTCACTGGAACCGCCAAACTTCAGCCCAACTGGGGGCCCAGAGACTGCGACACCATTCGAATCAGAAAGTGACCGGCATGAAAAACGCACCTTTCGCCCCGAACCGCCGCCAGGCGCTTGGCCTCGGCCTCGTGCTTGCCGGCGCGGCAAGCGTCAATGTCGTCCCCGGCTTCCAGCTCCTGGCGTCGGCGCAAGCGGCGATTCCGCCGGCGGCGCAGAAGATCGCCGACCACTTCTCCTCGGTCAAATCGATGAGCGGCGAGTTCGTCCAGTTCGGGCCCAAGGGCGAGCAGACCGGCGGCAAGTTCTTCCTGGAACGGCCGGGCAAGATCCGCTTCAACTATGACGGATCGTCGAATTTCCGGGTCATCTCCGACGGCAAGTCGGTGGTCATCCTCAACAAGAAGCTCAACACCTCCGACCTCTATCCGCTGTCGAAGACGCCGCTGAAGCTTCTGCTCGACGACCGGATCGATCTGTCAGGCGGGCGAGTGAAAAGCGTCAAGGAAGAGGACGACCTCACCACCATCCAGCTCTCCGACAAGTCGGTGTTCGGCAATGCCAGGATCACCATGATGTTCGATCCGAAGTCCTATGAACTGCGGCAGTGGACCATCACCGACGCGCAGGGCAAGGACACGACGGTGATGATCTTCAACGTCAAGGAAGGCGTCAGCTTCGCCCCCGACACCTTTGCCATCGACTATACGGCGAACCGCGAGCTGAATACGAAGACCAGGTAGTTCTTCGGAGGGCCTTGCCGGGCAGAGCCGCCATCAACGATTGGCATCCGGCTTGTTTTTGCGGCGTGCGGCTGGCAGTAGTTTGCGGAACTGTCCCGGACCAGCCGCATGCCCTTTTCCATCGCCACCTGGAACATCAACTCGGTGCGGCTGCGCATGCCGATCGTCGAGCGCCTGCTTCTGGAATACGCGCCCGATGTGCTGTGCCTGCAGGAAACCAAGGTTCCGGACGAGCTGTTTCCGGAAAAGGCCTTCCGCAAGCTCGGTTACGAGCACATCGCCTTCCACGGCCAGAAGGGCTATCACGGCGTGGCCACGGTGGCGCGGCGGCCGATCGAGCTGGTCGAAAAGCGCCGCTTCTGCGAGATCGACGACAGCCGGCACCTGTCGGTCAGGGTAAGCGCCGGCGGCAAGTCGATCCTGCTGCACAATTTCTATGTGCCGGCCGGCGGCGACGAGCCCGACCCGGAGATCAACCGCAAGTTCAGGCACAAGCTGGATTTCGTCGCCGAGATGAATGCCATCCGAGCCGAGCACAATGAGGTGTCCGGCTCGGTCCTGGTCGGCGACCTCAACATTGCGCCGCTGGAACATGATGTCTGGTCGCACAAGCAGCTGCTCAACGTCGTCAGCCACACGCCGGTGGAGACCGAAAGCTTCGAGGCGATGCGGCGCGCCGGCGACTGGGTCGACCTGATGCGGCTCAACGTACCTGCCGAGCAGAAGCTCTACACCTGGTGGAGCTACCGCGCGCAGGACTGGGAAGCGTCGGATCGCGGCCGGCGGCTCGACCATGTCTGGTCGTCGCCGAACCTGGCCGAGCGCTTCACCGGCTACGAGATCCTGCGTCCGGCGCGCGGCTGGGAGCGGCCGTCGGACCACGTGCCGGTGATTGCGCGGTTCGATCTGGATTGAGGTCCGGCTCAGCCGGACGGTTTCAAACGCGGCGCTTGAAGCCCTTGGGGCGCGCCGTCCTGGAACGCTATGCGGACAGAGCCTCTTTCTTGTCCGCATGGCCCATCAGGCAGGGATGATCCCGGCGGCGCGTCGCCAACATCCGCCTGGCGGCTTCGATGATTTTCGGTGCCGGGACATTGGCGACCAGGCCGGTCGGGCTTTCATGGCGCGCCTCCACCACGTCCACGCTGTTCGAAAGCGGCCGCCAGCGAACCATGTTGGCACCGCTATTGACGATGACCATCGGCGTCATCACCGTGGCCATGAGATGCGCAGTGCCGCCTTCGGCGCCAATGTAAAGATCGGCGAGTTCGCCGAGTGCCAGCAGGATGTCGCCGACAGGGATATCCTGCGCCGCGCCTGGCTCGATAAGCTGCAATTTCGGCACGCGTTGAGCCAGCTCGGTCATGTCCGGGCCGACGCCCGGTGTTTTGACATAGATTAGGTTTGCGCCATCGCTGATCATGCTGTCGGATATCGCGACAACCTGATCCGCCGTCATCCGTTTGTTGCCGTCACCATGGGCCGCGATGACGACCAACGGCGCATGCTTGCCGCCTGCCAGGCGCCCGGCCGCCGCACGCGCGGCCGGAGTCGGCTCCAGCCGGTGGTCGAAGGGCAACCGCCTCCCCGCAAGGCGTTCGACAAGGCGGTGGTAGCGCCATGCATTGTGCCCGGGTCGTGCCTCCGGTCCATGGCCAGGGGGCCAGGACAGAGCGAAAGCCGGAAAGTTTGCTTCGTAGACGATGCCGCGGCCGAGCAGCGACACCCAGGTTTGAACCAGCCAGGGCGCCACGATGCGGAAATCGACGATGGCCAGCCGCTCCTTGCCCTTGCGGTGGTTGGCGACCAGATGCGCCAAGGGCGTCTGCGCCCTTATCGTATCGACCAGGTGGTGGACATGGTCATTGACCGCGTGTTCGAGGCTGCACGTCTGGGTGGTCCCGTAAACGATCAGACTGTCGGGAAATGCGGTTCTCGCCGCTCGCAAGGCCGGGATCCGCAGCAAGCCGTCGCCGAACGCGTCTTTGCGTGAGTACAAGATAATCGTCTCGTAACGCGCTGGCAGCATGCCGCTCCCCCCAGGAGCTCGGTGGTGTCGGTGCCTGCTACGCGGCCCGCCCTACAGGTCCTGTAGGATCTCACCTTTTGCCTGTCAACGGAACCTCGCCCCTCGGGTCCGGATGATCAACACCGGTGCTGTTGGTCTACCCGTTGAACCGCGGCCCCAGTTTTTCGATGCGGCTGACCATCTGCTGGAATTCTTCCAGGATGCGCTCGTGCAACAGCACCGCAATCTCCGGATATTCTTCCAGGATGCGACGGAACATCTTGCGGCTGAGCCGGATCACCTCCGAGTCGACCGCGGCCGATGCGCTGGTCAGCCGGTTGGTGTCGGCAATCAGCGCCAGCTCGCTGAGCATGGTGCCGGGGCCGGCGCTGCCAATCGGGACGCGCTCGCCATTCTGCTCGCGATAGAGCGCGATGCGGCCGCTGACCACGATATAGGCCGAGTCAGCCACGTCATCCTCGCGGTAGAGCTTGTGGTCCGCCTGAAGCAACGTGGTTTCGGCGCCGAAGGCGAGCAGGCGCAGCTGCTCCTGCGTGAAGCCCTCGAAGAGCTTCACAGCGGACAGGATGCGGATGTCGTCATCCAGCGCCATCTAGCTATGTCCCCGAGCGGTCAGTCCAGTCCCTCCCTTGGAGCGCCGCGTCCCCTGGACACGCAAAGGACGCTCCAACATCCTTGAGTCTATGCATCGTGCCCGCCAAAAATCGATTCCGATTTTTGGCCGATGCGCTTCGGAGCCGATCCAACCACCCTCCAGCACCAGGATCGCTTCCGAAGCGGCCCCGCCCTGACCGCTCAATAGATCATGAAAAGTTTAAGGAACCAGCTTGTAGCCGCCGCTTTCTGTCACAAGAATTTCGGCATTGGAAGGATCACGCTCGATCTTCTGGCGCAGCCGGTAGACATGGGTTTCCAGCGTATGCGTCGTGACTCCGGAATTGTAACCCCAGACTTCTTCCAGAAGCACGTCGCGCGTCACCACCTTCTGCTCGGCGCGATAAAGGTATTTGATGATCGAGGC
Source organism: Mesorhizobium sp. 131-2-1 (assembly GCF_016756535.1). NCBI lineage: Bacteria > Pseudomonadati > Pseudomonadota > Alphaproteobacteria > Hyphomicrobiales > Phyllobacteriaceae > Mesorhizobium > Mesorhizobium sp. 131-2-1. The sequence continues at coordinate 1,021,696 of NZ_AP023247.1, forward strand.
CTCCTTTTCGGTCAGCCGCACCTTGGCGCCGCGCTGGTCGATCAGCAGCTTCTGGCTGGGCTTGAAGGTGTAGGGACCGACCGAGAAGGTGGCGTCCTCGCTCTGCTCGTGCTGGCGCAATTGCGCGCGGATGCGGGCAAGCAGCACGGCGAAGCGGAACGGCTTGGTCACATAGTCGTTGGCACCGGCCTCGAGGCCGAGGATCGTGTCGGAATCGGTGTCGTGGCCGGTCAGCATGATGATCGGCGCCTTGTAGCCGCCCTTGCGCAGGATTTTCACCGCCTCGCGGCCGTCCATGTCGGGCAGGCCGACATCCATGATCAGGAGGTCGACGAGGCCGCCGCGCGCCGCGGCGACGCCTTTCGCGGCCGTCGCTTCCTGCTGGACGTCGAACTCTTCGTAGAGGGCCAGTTGCTCGACGAGCGTGCCGCGCAGGTCATCGTCGTCGTCAACGATCAGTATGGTGCGTGAGGTCATGGATCAATCCGTTGTTTTAAAAAGAATATTCAGTTGACCGTCCCCCATTTATGCGGAAGCTGACCGACACAACAGCCGATCACAGTGATTTGTTCCGTGGCGCGATCATACAAGAAAAAACGTCCATGCAATGCAGCCGGCGCAATTTTGCCAAAAGGCCTCACCGTGCTCAGCGTGCGCGCCAGGCCCGGCCATCCCAGCCAGGGCCTGCTGCAGGCGGGCAGCCTGGTGTTCGCCTGCGCGCTCGGACGCGGCGGCATTTCGGCGAACAAGCGCGAGGGCGACGGCGCGACGCCGCTCGGCGCCATGCGCATATTGTCAGGCTATTTCCGTGATGATCATTTTTCCGGCGGCCGCAGGACGCGGCTTTCGATGGCGCCGATCGGGCCGGATCTCGGCTGGTGCGAGGTGCCCGACGATCGCAACTACAATCGTCCGGTGAAGATCCCCTATGGCGCCAGCCATGAGCGGATGCGGCGTGACGACCGGCTCTATGATGCCTGCCTGGTGCTCGACTGGAACATCGCGCCGCGCCGGCGCGGCCGCGGCAGCGCCATCTTCTTTCATTTGGCGCGGCCGGGCTTCACGCCGACACAAGGTTGCGTGGCGGTGACGGCCCGCACCATGGCGCGGCTGTTGCCGCTGCTGTCGGACCGGACGGTGGTGAGGGTGGTGAGGTAGGCAGTAGGCAGTAGGCAGTAGGCAGTAGGCAGTAGGGCAGAATGCTCCCTTCCTACTGCCTATTCCCTACTGCCCAATCCCTTACCTTCTCGGCTGCTGCCAGCCTGTGCCGAGCAGCCCGATTTCGCGGAGTTGCCGATCCACCGCCTTGGCCACGTCGCGGCGCTCGGCGCCGATGTCACGCAGCAGCGCGTCGGAGAGATCCTCGACGGATTCGTGGGGAACCTGGGCAGCGACCCGCGCCTGGCGCAGCCAATCGATCGCAGCGCGCAGCCAGTCGGCGATGCCGGAGCGGGATTTCAGAGCGGTGTGGGACTTCAGAACGATCTCGGTCATGGCTCTATCCGGTTTCTCCGGATATCAAATCCGGTTTGATAGTGTTTCGATGCTGTCATCATGCTGGATTGAAAAATAAACGGGAAACGAGTAGTTCTTGTCCAATTATCAAGTTTTATTTGGAGATCGAATGGCTCGCCTGCTGCCCGGAACGCGCGCGCTGAGGACGTTCGAAGCGGCGGCCAGGCATCTCAACTTCACCCGCGCCGCCGACGAGCTCGGCCTGACGCCGGCCGCGGTCAGCCATCAGATCAAGGAAATCGAGGATCAGCTCGACCTGGTGCTGTTCACCCGCACCAGCCGCACGATCCGGCTGACGGAAGCAGGAAACGTGCTGTTCGAGGCCTCGATCGATGCGCTGGACCTGCTCAACCGGGCGGTGTCCCGCGCGCGCAAGATGACGCGCGGCACGGCGCTGCTGAAGGTGACGCTCGACGCGCAGTTCGCGACAAAGTGGCTGATGCGGCGCGTCGACGATTTCCGTCGGCAGAAGCCGGGCATCGAGCTGCGTTTCGACATCACCTACGATGTCAGGGACTTCGAGCGCGACGACGTCGACATCGGCGTTCGGTTCGGCGCCGGGAAATATCCGGGGCTTTGCGCGCACCGGCTGTTCGAAAACATCATCATTCCGGTGTGCAGCCCGGCCTTGTTGCGGTCCGGTCCGCCGCTGAAGGAGCCACGCGACCTGTTCCAGCATACGCTTGCACATATCGAATGGTCGCGGCAGGGCGTCACCTGGCCGAACTGGAGCATGTGGATGCAGGCGGCCGGCGTCGACGATTTCGACGACAGCCGCACGCTCGTGTTCGGATCCTCGACCGATGCCACGCAGGCGGCGATCGACGGCAATGCGGTGGCGCTGGCCGATTTCGCGATGGTGGCCGGCGACCTTTCGGAAGGCAGGCTGGTCCGTCCCTTCGCGCTGGGCATCAAGGTGGCGCCCGAATTCGCCTACTTCCTGGTCTATCCGCAAAAATCGGCCGACGACGCCAGGATCGTTGCCTTCAAGGAGTGGATACTCAACGAGGTCCACACGCCGCAGCCAGATCCGACACACCGAAGCTGGGACGAGCTCTAGACGACAGCAATTCCAGGAAAACTGTGAAGCGGTTTTCCGTCCGGATTTGCGTCAAGACAAGAAGATAGAGCGGTTCTGCTTTCCCATGAAACGATGAACCGCTCTGGAACCGGCTCAGCCGGCGACCGCCGGCGCGCCGAACCAGCCGATGACCGCGCCGATGAGGAGCAGCACGCCCAGCCAGTGGCCGGCATCGATCAGCGTCAGGTCCCAGCCGAAGCCTTCATAGCGGTGGTTGACGGACAGCGTGGTGGCGACGAACCCCAGCCAGAGCACGAAGCCGAAGATCAACCCGGCGACCAGGCTCGGCTCGCCGCCGGTCATCGCGCCCACGACCAGGCTCAGCACGAACGCCATGATCAGTTCGGCGACGAAGGAGATGATGAAGGGCAACGCCGAGCGTTTCATCGTCGCCGGGTCAAGCTTGGCCGCCTTGAGCCACGGCTTGCTGAGCGTCGTGTACCAGGCGGCGCCGAACAGCCACGCCACCGCGGCGGCAACGATCACCGCCAGCCAGTTCACCGCTGAAAAATCCATGCTTCCCCCTCCCAATGCATGTCGTCCAAACACGCATCCTTTTGAAATCGCGGCGATGGAACGCCTGTTCGGCGCCGCCGTCAAGCAAGGCGCCAGACGGTGGTGCGCTTGACCTCGGCATCCTCCAGCGCGCGCGTCACCGGCACCTGGTAGACGGCAAGCCGCTCCAGGCCCGTCTTCGGCAGATAGGCGCGACCGGGATCGCCGACGAGGATCTCGGCGCCGCGCGCCTTTAGCGCCGCGAACCAAGGCAGCAGCCTGTCGGCGAAGGGCTTGTCATAGAAGACGTCGCCGGCCAGCACGACATCCCAGCCCCCGTCGGTGCCGACGCAATCCTCGCCGAGGAATTCCGCCTCGACCTGGTTGGCCTCCAGATTAAGCGCGATCGCCGTCTCGCAAAACGGGTCGATGTCGGCGGCGGTCACCGCTGCGGCGCCGGCCTTCGCCGCCGCGATGGCAACCAGGCCGGAACCGGAGGCGAAGTCGAGCACGCTCTTTCCGCGCACGTTCGCCGGATGGTCGAGCACATGGCGGGCAAGGCCCTGGCCGCCGGCCCAGGCGAAGGCCCAGAAGGGCGGCGGCAGGCCGATCGCGGCGAGTTCGTCCTCGGTGCGCAGCCACAAATCATGCGCCTCGTCGGCGAGATGCAAGAGCACTTCCGGCACATGCGGCGGCGCCATCAGCGCCGTGTTGTCGAGAATGAATTTCTTCGCGTTTTTCGGCGTGAGCCTGGTCACGGAACCGGCGAGAGATCGGCCATGCGGCAGACCTCTTTCCACTCGGCCGGGGTCACCGGCTGCACGGAAAGCCGTCCGAGCCGCACCAGCGCCATTTCGGCGAGCTCGGGATTGGCCTTGACCTGTTCCAGCGTCACCGGGGTCGGCACATCCTTGAAGGCGCGGATGTCGACACATTCCCAGCGCGGGTCGTCGCTGGTGGTGTCGGGATGGGCGAGCGCGCAGACCTCGGCGATGCCGACGATGTTGAGCCCTTCATTGGAATGGTAGAAGAAGCCGAGATCGCCGATCTGCATCGCCTTCATGTTGTTGCGGGCGGCGTAGTTGCGCACGCCGTCCCACTGCGTCCCGGCCTTGCCCTTGGCCTTCAGCGCCTCGAAGGAGAAGACCGAGGGTTCGGATTTGAACAGCCAGTAGTTCATTTTTGGTCCCTCCTGCGTGCGCGCCTGCGGGTTAACTAGCCGCCGGTTTGTTGAAGGTCCAGTTCCACTGGCGGATTTCGACGCTCTCGAACAGGCCGGCCTTGGCGTAGGGGTCGGCCGCCGACAGTGCCTCGGCGCCGGCCAGGTCCGGCGCCTCGACGACGACCAGGCTGCCGTTCGGCGTGCCATCGGCGTCGAGGAAGGGGCCGGCGAAGGCGAGCTTCTTCTCGGCATTCAGCCCCTCGAGGAAGGCGATATGCGCGGGCCGCGTATCGAGGCGCACCTGCAGGCTGCCCGGCTTGTCCTTGCAAATCAACGCAAACAGCATGTTTCTCCAGCTCCGGTTTGTTCGGGAATCAGATGTCGGTTTCGGTCTTCAGCGGTCGGGTCATCAACGCCGTCACCGCCTCGCGGATGGTGATCGCGCCGTCCAGAATGGCAGCGACCGCCGTGATGATCGGCGCATCGATGCCGCGCTCCCTGGCAATGCGGGCGGCGATCGCCGCCGTCGGCACGCCTTCGGCGAGCGGCAGGCCAGACAGTGGCTTGCCCTGGCCAAGAGCCAGCCCATAGGCGAAATTGCGCGACTGCGCCGACGAACAGGTGAGCAGCAAATCGCCGAGGCCGGACAGTCCCATCAGCGTCTCCGGCCGGGCGCCGAAGGCGGCGCCGATGCGGCGCAGTTCGACGAAGCCGCGCGTCACCATGGCGGCCTGGGCGCTGGCGCCGAGCTTGGCGCCGGTGACGGCGCCGGCGGCGATGGCAAAGACATTCTTCAGCGCGCCGCCGATCTCGACCCCGACGAGGTCGTCGCTGGAGTAGCAGCGCAGATTCTCGGCCGAGAAGCGGGCGGCAAGGTCTGCCGCCAGCTCCGCCTCGCGGGCGGCGACCACCACCGCCGTCGGCAGGCCGCGGGCGACGTCGGTGGCGAAGCTCGGGCCGGACAGGGCGGCAACCGGGTTCTCCGGCAAAACCTCCTCGACGATCGCCGACAGCAGCGCGCCGGTGTCGCGCTCGATGCCCTTGGCGCAGAGAACCAGCGGGATGCCTGGCGGGACGTGCCGCTTCGCGGTCGCCAGCATGGCGCGCAGCGCCTGCGCCGGCGCCACCGCCAGCACGCAGTCGGCGCCGTCGAGCGCCGCGGCGATGTCGGTCGTCGCCACGATGCCGGCCTGCAGCGCGATGCCCGGCAGGTAGCGCGGGTTCTCGCCACGGTCGATCGCGGCGACGGTTTCTGGGTCGCGTGCATAGAGACGGACGAAGTGGCCGGCGCGCAGCATGGCGAGCGCCAGCGCCGTGCCCCAGGCGCCACCGCCAAGCACGGCGACACGCCAGCCGCTCGGCGCCTCGCCACCGCTCGTGACCACCTCAGTCATGCCTTGGCACCGCGCCGGCCGGAACCGACCATCGGGGTGGAGACGCTGTCGAGCGGCCAGCGCGAGCGTGGCACGAAATCGGCGGCGTTCTCGTCCGCCATTCCGGCGCGCAGCCGCTCGATGCCGGCCCAGGCGATCATCGCCGCATTGTCGGTGCAGAGTTCTTGCGGCGGCGCGACGAAGTCGAAGCCGGCCTCGGCGCAGAGCGCTTCCAGCGTCGCCTTGACCGTGCGGTTGGCGGCGACACCGCCGGCGACGACCAGCGCCGGCTTCGCCTTGTCGGGGAATTCGTGGCGGAAGCGGGCGAGCGCGCGCGCGACGCGATCGCCCAGAGCATCCGCCACCGCCGCCTGGAAGGAGGCGCAGATATCGGCGACATCCCGGTCGCTCAACGGCGCAATGGCGGTCGCGGCCTGGCGCACGGCCGTCTTCAGGCCGGAGAAGGAGAAATCGGGCTGCGCCGAACCTTTCATCGGGCGCGGGAAGGCAAAGCGGCTCGCATCGCCCGACATTGCCGCCTTCTCGACATTGGGGCCGCCCGGATAGGGCAGGCCGAGCATCTTGGCCGTCTTGTCGAAGGCTTCGCCGAGCGCATCGTCGATGGTGGTCGCCCAGCGCTGGTAGTCGCCGACGCCGCGCACGGCGACGATCTGGGTGTGGCCACCGGAAACCAGCAGCAGCAGGTAGGGGAAGTCGAGCCCGTCGGTCAGCCGCGCCGTCAGCGCATGGCCTTCGAGATGGTTGATGGCGATGAGCGGCTTGTCGGCGGCGGCGGCGATCGCCTTCGCCGTCATCAGTCCGACGATCAGCCCGCCGACAAGGCCGGGACCTGCGGTCGCGGCGATCGCGTCGACCTCGTCGAGCGCCACGCCCGAATCGGCAAGGGCCGCCTCGACGATGCCGTCCAGCGCCTCGACATGGGCGCGCGCGGCGATCTCCGGCACGACGCCGCCGAAAGCGGCATGCTCCTCGATCTGGCTGAGCACGATGTTGGACAGGATTTTTGGCGCGGAGGTGCCATCCAGCGCCACCACGCTGGCCGCCGTCTCGTCGCAACTCGTCTCAATGCCCAGAACGCGGATCAATTGGTCGCTGTCCTCGAAGATTGTGTCGCCGAAGGTCTGTCGATATTCAGGTGATGCCGGCCTGCAAATGGCGGGTTCCTGCGCTTCCGGTGCTCACGTACTTCAAGTACGCTCCGCTCCGGTTCTCGGAACCCACAATTTTCGACCCGGCCTGACCTGAATCTCGGCAGACCTCAGTTTTCCGGGGGTTATCACGGACCGCGCGCCATGCAAACAACCTTGAAAATCGGAACACGCGGCAGCCCGTTGGCGCTAGCCCAGGCGCATGAGACGCGCGCGCGGCTGATGGCGGCGCATGGCCTGCCGGAGCAGGCGTTCGAGATTGCCGTCATCTCGACCAGCGGCGACCGCATCCAGGACCGTCCGTTGTCCGAGGCCGGCGGCAAGGGCCTGTTCACCAAGGAGATCGAGGAGGCGATGCTGGCGCGCCGCATCGACATTGCCGTGCATTCCTCGAAGGACATGCCGACGGTTTTGCCCGATGGGCTCGAACTCTCCGCCTTCCTGCTGCGTGAGGATGCGCGCGACGCCTTCATCGGCAAGGCGGCGAGAAGCATCGCCGAATTGCCCCGGGGCGCCAGGGTCGGCTCGTCGTCGCTACGGCGCCAGGCGCTGATCAGGCGGATGCGGCCGGATCTCGACGTGGTGATGTTCCGCGGCAATGTGCAGACCAGGCTGCGCAAGCTGGACGAGGGCGTCGCCGACGGCACCATCCTTGCCTATGCCGGGCTGAAGCGGCTCGGACTGGAGCAAGTCGTCACCGACCTGATGCCGCTTGAAAAATTTCCGCCGGCGCCGGGGCAGGGCGCGATCTGCATCGAAAGCCGCATCGGCGATGCCGATGTCGAAAGGATGCTGGCGGCGATCCATGACGCGCCGACCGGCCAGGCGCTGGCCTGCGAGCGCGCCTTCCTTGCGGCGCTCGACGGTTCCTGCCGCACGCCGATCGCCGGCCATGCGACGATTTCGGGCGACAAGCTCTCCTTCGCCGGGCTGATCATCTCGCCCGATGGCACGCAGTCGCATGAAGTCAGGCTGGATGGGCCGGCCAGCGATGCCGCCCGGATCGGCGCGGAAGCCGCCAGGGCGGTGCGGGCCAAGGCCGGCGAAACCTTCTTCGACGGCTGGGCCTGAGATGCTCCGCGTTCTGGTGACGCGGCCGGAACCGGGCGCCTCGCGCACCATGCGGCGGCTCGAGGAGATGGGTTTTAGGCCCATCCTGTTGCCGCTGACCGAGACCGTGGCGCTGCCGGCCGATGCGGAAGCGGTTCCCTCGGATGCGACAGCGGTCGCCGTCACCAGCGCCAATGCGGTGCGCCATGCCTCGCGGGACCTTATCGCCGCGCTCGCCGCTCTGCCTTGCCATGCGGTCGGCAAAAGGACGGCGGAAGCGGCGCGCAAGGCAGGGTTTTCATCGGTCAGAGAAGGCCCGGGCGATGCGGTGGCGCTGGCCGATGTTGTCATTGAAGGGGCTTCGGCAGAGACGCTGGTCTATCTTTGCGGCCGTGTGCGCTTTCCTTCCTTCGAGCAGCGCCTTTCGGCCGGCGGCATCCCGATCCGTGCCATCGAGACCTACGACACGATTGCGCAGGGCTATTCCGACTCGGATCTGGTCGCACGTCTATCAGGCGGGGCAATCGAGGCCGTCCTGCTTTACTCGGCCAAGGCGGCCGCGGCGATGCAGGCCCTGATCCGGCGGCCGGCGCTCGGCGATGTTTTTGAAAAGACCAGATTTTTCGTGCTGTCTGGACGTATCGCCGCGGCCCTCGACGGCGTCGCCCCCGAGAGGGTTCGCGTCGCCGGAGAGCCACAGGAAGACGCGCTGCTCGCGCTATTGCAGACCGTGCCCTAGGTCTGTGTCATCACGCCGCCCCTTTTCACCGCTTGGTGATGTGCTAGAGCATCCTGAGCTCTAGACCCTTTGAACCATCCCAAGCCAAATTTGCGGAGCCCAAGCATGGTCAAGACGCCGAAGATGCGACATTCGAAAAGCCGCCGCGAGCCGGTGACGATCGAACTCGAACCCGGCGCCGTCTCGCGCATCGTCGAGGAGGATGCGGCGAAGACCGCCGAGGCCAAGGCAGAGGAAGCCGCGAGCGCTGCGCAGCCCGAGTCTCCCGAGGAGCCGGTGCATGCCGACCAGGTCGATCATGAGCCGTGGGAGCATAGCGACGCCGTGGCACAGGCCGGAACGGAAGATGCCAGCGCCAAAGGCGCGGACGAGGCGGAGCGCCCCTATCCGGCAGGTTCCGGCGCGCCGCCGAATCAGACGCACGCTTCCGACTACAATTTCGAGGATGCTTCCTCCAAGGCGGCGGCTGCCGACGCGGCGCCGAAAACAACACGCGTGAGGGAAGACTATATGGCGCCGCAGCCGAAACGCGGCGGCCTTAACGGCATTGCCGCCGGGGTCATCGGCGGCGTCATGGCGCTGGCCGCCGCCGGCGGGCTGCAGTTCGCCGGCCTGCTCGGCGCGCCCGGATCGGGCGGCGGCTCGCTCGACGGTGTCAACAGTGAGATCGCTGCGCTGAAGAGCGAGATCGCGGGCCTGAAGCAAGCAGGCGGCAATGGCGATGCCTCGGCCAAGGTCGACGGGCTGTCGTCGACGCTGGACCAGGTCAAGTCGGACGTCGCGGCGTTGAAATCGGCGGTCGAACAAGGCGGCGCCGGCGATGCCGCAGGAGTTGCGGCGCTGGGCGACAAGCTCAAGCAGGTCGAGGCGGCGATTGCCGACCTGCAGAAGGCCGGCAGTGCCGCGCCGGTCGATCTCGGGCCGCTCAATGAGAAGCTGGCCGGGCTCGATGCGCTGGTGAAGTCGGCCGGCGAGGCGGCGAAGGCGCAGGATGGCCGGCTGGCCACGCTGGAGCAGTCGGTGTCGCAGCTCTCCGGCAAGGTCGAGGCGCAGGCCTCGCAGCCGAAGATCGCGCTCGCCATCGCGGCGTCGGCACTGAAGTCGGCGCTCGACCGCGGCGCACCGTTCGCCGCCGAGCTCGAGACCTTCGCGGCGATTTCGCCCGATGCGCCGGAGATCGCGACGCTGCGCGCCTATGCCGAGAAGGGTGTCTCGACCCGGACGGACATCGCCGCCGAGGTTGATGCCGCCGCCAACGCCATGGTCGCCGCCGCGACGCCCGTCGACGAGAATGCAGGCTTCCTGCAGAACCTGATGTCGAGCGCCGAATCGCTGGTCAAGGTCCGGCCGATCGGCGCCGTCGAGGGCAAGGGCGCACCGGAAACCGTGGCGCGCATGGAGGTGGCGGTCAACCGGGGCGACTATGCCAAGGCGCTCAGCGAATACGACACGCTGCCGGAAGCGGCGAAGGCCGCCGGCGCGGATTTTGCCGGCAAACTGAAGGCGCGGCTGGAGGTCGAAAAGCTGATCGATTCGCTGATTGCCGGCGCAATGAAGGCGTGAGGAAACCCAGATGATCCGCATCCTCATCTTCCTAGCCGTCGTCTTCGCGCTTGGGCTCGGTTTCGCCTGGCTGGCCGATCGTCCCGGCGACATGGTCATCACCTTCAACGGCTATCAGTATCAGGTCAGCCTGATGGTGGCGGCGGTGGCGGTGGTCGCGGTCGTCGCCGCGGTGATGATCCTGTGGTGGCTGGTGAAGTCGTTGTGGAACAGCCCCTACACCATTTCGCGCTATTTCCGCGTGCGCCGTCGCGACCGCGGTTACCAGGCGCTGTCGACTGGCATGATCGCGGCCGGCGCCGGCGATGGCGTGCTGGCGCGCAAGAAGACCAAGGAAGCGGCGAAGCTGATCCGCTCCGACCAGGAACCGCTGATCCATCTTTTGGAGGCGCAGGCCTCGCTGCTCGAAGGCGACCATGAAGGCGCGCGCGAGAAGTTCGAGGCGATGCTCGACGATCCCGAGATGCGGCTGCTCGGCCTGCGCGGGCTCTATCTGGAGGCCGAGCGCCTCGGCGACCGCAACGCCGCCAGGCACTATGCCGGGCGCGCCGCGGCCGTGGCGCCGCAGCTTGCCTGGGCCGCCGAATCGACGCTCGAGGAACTGACCGGGCGCGGCGACTGGGATGGCGCGCTGAAGCTGGTCGAGGCGCAGAAGTCGACACGGCAGATCGAACGCGACGCCGCCAACCGGCGCCGGGCCGTGCTGCTCACCGCCAAGGCTGAGGCGCTGCTCGACACCGACGCCAACGCGGCAAGGACCGCTGCGCTCGAAGCCAACAAGCTGGTGCCCGAATTCGTGCCGGCGGCAGTCGCGGCCGCGAAGCTGCTGTTCCGTCAGAACGATGTGCGCAAGGGTTCCAAGATCCTCGAAACAGCGTGGCGGGCCGAGCCGCATCCGGAAATCGCCGAGCTCTACACCCATGCCCGTCCGGGCGACGCCGTGGGCGACCGGCTGAACCGGGCGAAGAAGCTGCAGGACCTGAAGAAGAACCATGCGGAGTCCTCGATGGCGGTGGCGCGCGCTGCGCTCGACGCGCAGGATTTCGCCACCGCCCGGCGCGAGGCGGATGCGGCCATCCGCATGGACCGGCGCGAAGGCGCCTATCTGCTTTTGGCCGATATCGAGGAGGCCGAGACCGGCGACCAGGGCAAGGTCAGGCAGTTGCTGTCCAAGGCGGTCAGGGCGCCGCGCGATCCGGCCTGGGTCGCCGACGGCGTCATCTCCGAACACTGGGTGCCGGTGTCGCCGGTCACCGGCAAGCTCGACGCGTTCGAATGGCGGGCGCCGATGGAGCGTCTCGGCCATCTCATCGACAGCCATGAGGAGGCTGCGGAGACCGTCGTGCCGGCGATCACCGTGTCTTCCGCGCCGGCGAAGGAAAAGACCATTGACGCCGTTTCGGCGGATGGGTCGGCCACGCCCGCGGCGTCCGATGCGGATCAAGTGAAGCCGGTCACCGCTGCCGCCTTTGCCGCCGTTCCCGCCGACGCCGAAGCGGTCGAGCCGGCGGAGGAGCTGGCACGGCTGCCCGACGACCCCGGCGTCGACCCGGACGACGAGGCGGAAAAAGCGCCGCGTCGGTTTCGTTTGTTTTGAGGCCGGGATCGGTCCCGCTCCTATGGGAATGAAGTGATGTTCGAACGCGTCTTGTCCTTCTTAAGGGATCTACCGGGCGGAGCCGCCGCGCGCGCCAACGCGGACGATCCGCGCGTCGCCGCGTCGGCGCTGCTCTATCACGTGATGAACGCCGACGGCGTGCGCCAGGATGTCGAGTGGGAACGGTTCAAGGCGGTGCTGGCGCAGACTTATTCGATTGGCGGCGAGGAGCTCGACGCGCTGGCCGCGGCCGGCGAGCGCGCCGACAATGAGGCGATCGACCTCTATGCCTTCACCAGCGTGTTGAAGCGCCATCTCGACGCCGAGGCGCGCAAGGCCTTCGTCGGCCTGATGTGGGAGATCGTCTATGCCGACGGCGAATTGCACGAACTGGAGGACAACACCGTGTGGCGCGTCGCCGAGCTGATCGGCGTCGAACGCCGCGACCGCGTCGAGGCGCGCCAGAAGGCGGCAGCCCGGGCGCCAGGCGCCCGCGGAACCTCAAGTGATGAATAGTCTGGGCGATGAATAGTCTGGGCGACGAATAGACAGGGTCCCGCCTTCCGATGCCTCCCAGACCGCGTTCGAAACCAAAGATCCTGATCGTGTTGCATCAGGAGAGTTCGAGCCCCGGCCGCGTCGGCCACATGCTTCTGGAAGAAGGCTTCGATCTCGACATCCGCCGGCCACCGCTCGGCGACGAACTGCCGGGCACGCTGGGCGGCCATGCCGGGGCCGTGGTGTTCGGCGGGCCGATGAGCGCCAATGACGAGGACGAGTTCGTCCGCCGCGAGACCAACTGGCTCAACATTCCGCTGAGGGAGAACCGGCCGTTGCTCGGCATCTGCCTCGGCGCGCAGATGCTGGTCAACCATCTCGGTGGCAGGGTCGAGGGTCACGGCGAGGGGTTGGTCGAGATCGGCTGGTATCCGCTGAAGGCGACCGAAGCCGGCAAGAAGCTGATGCACTGGCCGGAGATGGTCTACCAGTTCCATCGCGAGGGCTTTTCGCTGCCCAAGGATGCGACGCTTTTGGCAACGGCTGAGACCTATCCCAACCAGGCCTTCCGCTATGGCGACAACGCCTGGGGCATCCAGTTCCACGGCGAACTGACACGGGCGATGATGCAGCGCTGGGTGGTGCGCGGCGCGCATCGTTTCGAACTGCCCGGCGCGCAGCCTGGCCGCGACCATCTCGGCGGCCGGCTGATCTGGGACATGCACCTGAAGCGCTGGCTCGGCGAATTCTTGGGGCGGATCTTCGGTAAGCCGACTGAGGGATAGAGCAAAAGCCAATTGCCCTGAACGGCCGAGCTTGCGGACATTTGCACGGCCATTCCGTCATGGCTCGCCGGTCAGTCTTACGAACCGGCGACGTCAAGAACGGCCTGGACGAAGGCCTTCGGCGCCTCCTGAGGGAGGTTGTGCCCGACACCTCCCTCGATCTGCCGATGCTCATACTTGCCAGTGAACATCTTGGCGTATGAACTCGGCGCTGGGTGCGGCGCGCCGTTGGCGTCGCCCTCCAGCGTGATGGTCGGGACACCGATCGTCGGGGCGGTGGCCAGTCGTTTCTCCATTTCGGCGTACTCGGCCTCGCCTTCGGCCAGACCGAGCCGCCAGCGGTAGTTGTGGACCACGACGTCGACGTGATCAGGGTTGTCGAAGGCCGCCGCACTGCGCGCGTAGGTGGCGTCATCGAATGCCCATTTCGGCGAAGCGAGATGCCAGATCAGCTTGTTGAAATCGCGCCGGTTTTTCTCGTAGCCAAGACGGCCGCGTTCTGTCGCGAGGTAGAACTGGTACCACCACTCGAACTCGGCCTGCGGCGGCAGGGGCATCTTGCCGGCCTCCTGGCTACCGATCAGATAGCCACTGACAGCAACCAGCGCCTTGACGCGCTCGGGCCAGAGCGCGGCGACGATGTCGGCTGTCCGGGCGCCCCAGTCGAAGCCCGCCAGGACCGCGGTTTTGATCTTGAGACTATCCATGAAGGCTGTGAGATCGACGGCGAGCGCCGCTGGCTCGCCGTTGCGAAATGTCCCGGCGGAACGAAAGAGCGTTCCCCCATAGCCGCGCAGGTAGGGTACCAGCACGCGATGCCCCGCCGATGCAAGCATCGGTGCGACGTCGACGAAGCTGTGAATGTCGTACGGCCAACCATGCAAGAGCACGACCGGCGGGCCATCGGACGGGCCCGCCTCGGCATACTCGATTTTGAGCACGCCGGCATCGACCTGCTTCAGCGGGCCGAAGCACGCGTCCGGTTGTCCGGTCGCCTGCGCTCCGGCCACGACCGGCATGCCGAACTGGCCGGCGGCGGCAAGTGCGGCCAGGCCGAGCAAGCGGCGGCGCTGACGGTCGACCTCTTCGCGATCTGTGCTCATGCCCGGCCTCCTGTCCTTGCGGCGCAAGCTGATCGCTGCGCAGGCTTGGCGGGGATTATGCGCTGGGCCGAAACGCCACGCCAGTCAGAACGCACCGATCTGGTCACGCTGACGGTGCGAAGGGTGGCGCGGTGCCATGCGAGGTCGCACCGGCTCGTGCTGATCGAGCCCGTTGACGAGGAACGAGCCGCAGCGCTGGCTCGGCGGGTTCCTGGGCCTGATCTTCGGCAAGCCGGCGAGGAATAGAGCAAAAGCCAATTGCCTTGAGTGCAGCCTCATCGGTCTCGGCGGCGCCGCGAATCTGTGGTAAGCCGCCGCTCCACCAACCAAAGGACGACACCTGTGAGCGAACCTACCGTGGCCGAGGCGACCGAGAGTATCTATGCGTCGCTGCAGGCCAACAATGCCGACATCGATGCGCATATCGCGACGCTCAAGGCGGCGCTGGCACGAGAAGGGCTAAAACAGGCGGTGTTCAATCCGACCAGGTTGGTGCAGAACAACCGCTCGGGCCGCAAGTTGATGCAGGCCTATTTCCGGCAGCGCGGCGTGAGCGTGAGCTTTTCGGAGTAGCGCCGCACGCATTGCGGACGTGGCGTGCAGGCAATCTTGGGGACTATGCTGTAAGATCAGCTTCCGATTGCCAGCTAGCCGATCGCGAAACCCAATGCACCCATCTGAACGGCTCAGATTTTGGAGCGAGCGGCTTCCTGACGATGGTTCGCCTCGTAGCATGCTCGCCAATATCTCCGACGATGCGAACAAGCGCCTTGTCGCATTGCGAGCGGCCATGCGCGCCTTCCCTGGAATCGCACGCATTGGCGATGGGCCGTGGGGATTAGGGCGCGAAATAGACCTTCCCATTCGCCTGCATTCAATCCGGGCAATCTTCGTAACGTGGAGCGAATTCGTTTTCGATGGTGTTCGCAATGATGCCCGGCGTGAGGCGTTCGACGCCCTTGCGACGCCGCTGGCCAAACTCGATGAGGCCCTTCCCGACTTCTACGAGCGCAATATCATAAGCAGCGACTATGCTGTTGCCGCCTGGCAGGACGCAACCGAAGCTGCTCGAAGGGGAGTTTCGCTTGTCGAGGCGATTGCGGCACTGGAATTTCGTGACCTCGCATTCGATCGGAACCGCTCCTATCGGGACTTCCTCGACACGCTCAGCATATACGGTCCGACCGGACGCGATGACATGGCCAGATGGCGGGCAGCGCAACGCGTCGCCATAGGGGCGGATTGCGCTGTCTTGGGAGAAGGCGAGATGACAAGGGCGGGCCTTGCGCTTGCCCCGCTTTGGCCTGATGCGACCAGCGCCGCACTGGAAACCAATCTCACGATGCGCCTGAGCTTCAAGAACAGCCAAGATCTAGGATATGACATTGAGAAGTGGCTACGCGAGCGCAAGGACGGATCCCTGATCCTCGGCATGGGCGTTGAGCAAGCACGAGAGCGTGTCGTCCGGACCGCGAATCTCGCGGCTTCATTCTGGGAAACCCGACCCGCTGCCGACACGTGCCATGCTTTCGACTATTGCCTGCACGGAGATTTGCAGAACCCGGCCTGGGGCAGCGAGACAAGCCGCCGACCCTGACGTGCCGAAAGTGCGCAATCAGTTGCGGCCGGCACGGCGCGCGGTGCGGCGCTATGCAGTTGATAAGTATAGTTGCTAACCCAGCGATAGAACGAGCGGAAGGTGTCCCGTTCGAGCGCGACGCTTCTGCGCCGTGCGGTGCCACGGGGAAATCGACAACGCATTCCCGCACACGTCTCGCAGTAAATTTGGTATGCATATGCGAGGGAGAGGGGGGAAACAGATGAAACACGATCCTGGCTTGCCGTCCGACGCGACGCCGACGTTTCTGTTTCCGAAGACCTGATGCAAAAACAAAGTCAGATCTCATGTCTTCTTCAGATGTGACCGGCTCATCCAACCCCGCGGGCTGGGGATTGGCCGCAAAGCTGTTTGCAACCCTTGTCCTTCTTGGCGCGATCGCGGTCATGGTCACCGGGGCGCTCGGTTACTTCCGCGCCCGCGATGCTCTCGAAAAGGCAGTCTTCGACCAACTCACGGCCGCCCGTCAGACCAAGACGCGCCAGGTTGAAAACTACTTCCGCACGATCCAGGCGGAACTGCGCCTGCTTGCCACTTCCAAGATGGTGGTCGATGCGACACGCGAGTTCCGGACCGCGGTCGACCAACTCGACCGGGCAGGCGCGCCGCCTGAGCTGCGGCAGAGGGTCGGCGATTGGTACGCTGGGAACTTCATCCCCGGAATGACCCGCACCCTGGGCAGGGAACCAGCCCTGTCGGACTACCTGCCGGTCAGTGGTGCCCCCTACTATCTGCAGTATCACTACATTGTGGAAAATCCCAACCCCGCGGAACGGCGCAAGCTTCTCGACGACGCCGGCGACGGAAGCGAATACTCCAGACTGCATGCCATATATCATCCATTGATGCGCGCTGCGGCTACCACGGTCGGCTTTTTCGATCTCATGATTGCCGACCCCAAATCAGGTCGCCTGATCTATACGGTCGAGAAGCAGGTGGATTTCACCACGTCTCTTCAGTTGGGTCCGTACCGCAGCGCCAACGTCGCGGCCGCCGTCGCCCGCTGCTCGCAGGTCGCAGACCCGTCAGCCATCTGCCTCGTAGATTTCGCCTCCTATGCGCCATCAGGCGGCGCGCCGATCGCCTTCATGGCAGCACCGGTGATTGCCCAGGGCGTCGTCATCGGCGTGCTGGTCGCGAAACTTTCGAATGATGAGATCGACAACGTTGTCACCGGTAACCGCCGCTGGCGACAGGAAGGGTTCGGCGACACGGGTGGGGCCTATCTCGTCGGACCCGATTATCTGGCGCGCTCTGGCCCGCGGGCATTCTACGAGAACCGGGATAACTTCTTCGCCGACCTCAAGTCCGTCGGCGCCTCGGAAGAGGAGATCGCCGCCATTCAGCGTTACGGGACACCAGTGCTGCATCAGCGCATCGACACCGAGGCCTCCCGTGCCGCGCTCGCCGGCGTCGAGGGCACGGGCGAGATCATCGGATACCGTGGCGTCCCGACGCTCGCTTCATGGGGCCCGCTCGCGATTTCCGATCTCAAGTGGGCTCTCGTCGCCAAGGTCGACAGCGCCGAGGCCTTTGCACCGATCGCCGAACTCCGCCGGGATCTGTTGCTCGTCGGAGGACTGGCGATGCTCGTGGTCGCGGCCACCGCCGCCTGGCTTTCGCGCGCGCTGCTCGGACCGCTCCGCGATCTCACTGCCGGGGTCAAACGCTTCTCTGCCGGCGACTATGCGACCAGCGTGCCGGTCCGCACGCGCGACGAGATTGGCGAACTCTGCTCGGCCTTCAATGGCATGGTTGAGGATCTGCACCAGAAGAATGTCGTGATCGAGAACAAGAATCGCGAGAACGAGCAACTGCTGCTCAACGTCCTGCCGGCACCGATCGCCAATCGGCTGCGCGCCGGCGAGGAGAGGATCGCCGACGGCTTTGCCGAGGTCACGGTCGCCTTCGCAGATCTGGTCGGGTTCACGGCGCTGACATCGGAAATGCCGCCGCACGATGTGGTGATGTTTCTCAACGGACTCTTCACGCGCTTCGACGTTGCCGCCAACGATCTCGGCATCGAGAAGATCAAGACGGTGGGCGACTCCTATATGGCGGTGTGCGGCCTACCCGTTCCGGTGGCCAACCACGCCGAGCGCATGGTCCGCATGGCCATCCGCATGGTCCACATTACCCGTGAGCACGCAATGGAACACAACGTCTCGATGAAGCTCAGGGTTGGCGTCAACAGCGGGCCAGTGGTCGCCGGCGTCATTGGGAAGAGTAAGTACATCTATGATCTATGGGGTGACACAGTGAACCTGGCGAGCCGCATGGAGTCTGGCGGAGTTCCCGACTCTGTTCAGGTGACGCGCCCCGTCTACGAACAGCTCAAGGACCAATTCGTCTTCGAGCCGCGCGGCGCTATCGAAGTCAAAGGCAAGGGAAAAGTGGAAGCCTGGGTGTTGAGATTCTAGTCGCGGGGGGCAGCGCCGATGGCGTTCATGCGTGCAATGAGCCGATCCAAGATCAAGCAATAAATGGCAAAGTGGCTGCTTTGGGGACGCGGCGGAAATGTTTCCGACGACCGGGATGAGGTCCGAAGTCGAATGGCTTGTCGCGCTCACCCCCCAAAGCGGACTGACGGCTTCCGGCTAACCGCGGCATTTTCCACTTTGAGGCGAAATAATTCTCAACTATGGTTCGCCAGACTAAAGGCATGGGGGATTGCCGATGGTTTTTTCACGCAGGGGTGTTGTGACCGGCGGCCTGGCACTGGTCGCGGTCGGTGCAGCCGGCAATATTGTTCAAGCCGCGGCGTCAAAATCCTATTTCGCCGGTACCGCCATCGACAACAATTTTGTCTATCGCAAGACCAACTTCGCCAAGATCGACAAGAGATGGCATCGCCAGATCGTCAAGTATTTCAGCAGCGAGTCGGTCGGCACCGTCGTGGTCGATACCCGCCACCACTTTCTCTACCTCATCATGGAAAACAAGACCGCCATCCGCTACGGCGTCGGCGTCGGCAAGGAGGGCTTCAAATGGTACGGCCGCGCGACGATCGACCGCCGCGCGCTGTGGCCGCAATGGGTCCCGCCCCCCGAAATGCTTAAGCGCAGGCCGGAGCTTCCGCCCATGATCGCTGGCGGCGCGCCCAACAATCCGCTCGGGCCGCGCGCGCTCTATCTGTACCGCGACGGCGCCGACATCGGCTACCGCCTGCATGGCACGCTGGAGCCATGGAGCATCGGCACCGACGCTTCCAGCGGCTGCATCCGCATGTTCCCGGAAGACATCATCGACCTCTACCAACGGTGCCCGATCGGCACCGCGGTGGAGGTCCTGCCGCACATCGCCGACCAGGCGCCCGCTTCCACCACTGTCGAATGATTGGCGCATCATGAACCGCATGATTGAAAACACGCGCCGGCTGCTCGCAGCGGGCCTGCTGGTGCTGGCCGCATCCTGCTCGACCAGCAACACGCTGGCCCCTTCCACGCCCGACGTCACCAACGCCGAGATTGCCGGCTTCCAGACCGTGCAGCCGGGCAGCGAGGAGGATTTTATCCTCAATGTCGGCCGCCGCACCTATTTCACGAAAGGTTCGGCCGCGCTCGATTCTGTCGCCAAGACCACCCTCGACACCCAGATCGCCTGGTTGTCAAAGTATCCGCGCTGGCTGCTCAAGCTGCAGGGTTTCGCCGACGATCCCGGCGCAAGCGAAACAGCGCTGTCGCAGCAGCGCGCCGATGCAGTGATGGACTACCTCGCCGCGGGTGGCATAGACCGCAACCGCATGTGGGCCAAGGGCTACGGCAAGGACAGGCTCGTCCGCGACTGCCCCGACAACGCCTGCAGGTCGCAGAACCGCCGCGTTGTGTCCAATCTGCGCGATGAGAGGGACGACTCGTAGGGGGCTGCTGTTTTGCTGTCACCAAATCAGAGCCTCACAACGCGGCGGAATTTACCCGTCTCTTCCTGCCTGTATCATCCGCCGCCGCCCGCCTTGGCTTCCGGCATAACTTGCAGCAACGGTTGCGGTGATACTGCGATCTCTCCCGTGAAGGGCCGATCGTGGGCGAGAATTAACAGAACGGATGCCGCCACGCCGGTCGCAAAACTTCCAAGAGCGATCGCCGATGCCATTCGGTTATCACTATGAACGATCGCGATCGCGAGAAGAGCACAGAAGGCTTGCAGGATCAGGCAGGCCCACTTCGTGGGATTGACTTGTGCCGAGCTGACGAGAATCCGTTGGCGACGCGCCTCGAAGGCGTCTTCAAGCCACCTCGTCATCTCGCGCTGCGCGATCTCCTGGCCGGGATTGCCTGGCGCCAAAGCCAGCGTCGTCCGCAGCGCCTCGTTAAGCGCAGGTGGGATTATGGTGAGGGTCGCCGCGCTCTCGGCCATCAGCGGCCACTCCTGGCTCGTCGTTTCCTCGATATAGCTGCGAACCAGCGTCCGTAGGCGCGCCTCGGGCTCCCCGGGAAAGCTGCTCGCCAGAACCACGACCGACCGCAACGCACTGGCCTCGCGATTGACTGCCGCACTGGCGCGATCGCTGTCGCTCCAGACCTGAGCCGCGGTGAACGCCACAAACAAGCCAAAGATGATGCCGAGCGGCGGCAACATGCCAGGCGAAAGCGCCTTGAATGACCGCGCCGTGGAGCCCGCAGAAAGAGCGGCGATGCCTTGGTGCAAGATGAACGCGACGATATAGGTGGCCCCGAACACTACGAGAGCCATCCAAGCCAGTGGAAGAGTATGCAACCAGCCACTCATAGTACCACCCGCCCTATCCTGAGAATTCGTCGGCAGGCGTTTGTAGGGCCGTAGTTCCACTCGTGGCAATGCCACCGTGTTCCATCGTGTCAACAATCTCTACGTACGGCTACCAGCGCCGGTCGAAAGACCTGCTTTATCAATCCGTAACCACCCGGTGACAGGTCGAGGCCTAAACGTTGATGTGGCACGGCGAAACGCCGGCCTAAAGCAGAGATCGGTTGACCTTAAGCGAGTGTCAGCTTTGCGCCTCATGTCGGCCGTTGAGGGCACCTTTGCCAACTCGTGAAAGCAGACATTGCCGGCGACGAGGCTTGGCGGTCGCGGTCGCGACTGGCGCAAAGATCAGTCGAGGCTGATCCGCGTTCCCTTGGCGCCGTTGAGCAGCCGCTTGAGATGGAAGCTGGCGAGCTGGTCGTCCGGACATTTGCCGATCTGCGCGGCGAAAGCCGTAAGCGCGTTTGCATCGCCGGCCTCCAATCTGCCGAAGGCTTCAAGATAGCTGGCCGTCGAAGGATCATCATACTGCTTTGACGACAAAGGCTCGAACGCGCGCAGCGCCTCGGCCCTGCCGCGCAGCATCAGATCGCCGACCGGCCGTCCGCGGAAGCCGTCGACCCTTGCAGCGGCGCTCGCGCTGACGCAGATACGCGTGCCCAGCTGCTTGTTGGCGCTTTCCAGCCGCGCCGCTATATTGATGGTGTCGCCATAGGCCGTGTAGTCGAAGAAGCGGCCTCCGCCGAAATTTCCGACCAGCGCCGGACCTGCATGGACACCGATGCGGGTCGTACCGACCGCGACGCCCTTGTCGCGCCAGCTATCGCGGAACGATTGCGACAGCGCGTCGAGCTCGAGCGCGCAGGCAACCGCACGCGCCGCATGGTCCTGCTGCTCGCCAGGCGCGCCGAACAGCACATGCAGCGCATCGCCGACGATCTTGGCGACGGTGCCTTCATGCGCGAACACGACGTTGGTCATGCTGGCCAAATAGTCGTTGAGGAGCGCGCCTAGCGTGGCAGGGTCGATCGTTTCCACCAGCGTGGTGAAGCTGGTAATGTCGGTGAACAGCGAGGCGACCTCACGCCACTGCCCGGCTAGCGCCGACCCGTCGGCGTCGCCGGCCAGCCGCTCGGCCAGATTGGGCGAGAAGTAGCGCGACAGCGATGCATGAGCGCGCTCCGCGACCGCTTGCCGCCTATGCGCCTCGTGCAGCACCTCGCGATGCTTCAAGGTCTTGGCGATCGTGGTCTCCAGGTCGGCAAAGTCGATCGGCTTAGTAATGAAGTCGAAGGCGCCGCGGTTCATCGCAGTGCGGATGTTGGCCATGTCACCGTAAGCGGAGACGATGACCGTCGAAAGCTGCTGCCCCTCGGCCTGCTGCAGCTTCTCCAGCAGCGAAAGGCCGTCCATACGGGGCATGTTGATGTCGCACAGCACCATGTCGATGTCGCTGTTGCCGTCGATGACGGACAGGGCGTCCACACCATCGCTGGCAAACAGGAAAATGACCGCGCCGTCACGGATCTGACGCCGGAACTTCTGGACGATCAAGACCTCAAGGTCGGGCTCGTCGTCGACCACGAGGATGCGCGCCGTCACGCTACCATTCCCAGCCGCGTTTCGATCTGTTGCCTGAGCGCCGCAAAGTCGATCGGCTTGGTCAGCAGTGCTTCGGCGCCGTCCTCCAACACCTTGCGCTTGGTTTCGGCGTCGCCATAAGCGGTGATCATGATGACCGGGACGTCCGGCCGCTGCACCTTGATCTTCGGCAGGAGCTCGAGCCCGCTCATGCCGGGCATGTTGATGTCGGACAGCACCAGGATCAGTGTCACCCCTTCGGCGTGGTCTATCTGCTCCAACGCATCTACCGCCGATTGCGCGAACTCCATGGTGAAGCGGCTGGCTCGGATGTCGCGGCGGAACTGCTGGCGAAACAGCGGCTCGACGTCGGGCTCGTCGTCGACGACCAGGATGAGGAGGCTCATTCTTCACCTCCCGATTTTGCGAGCGAAGCCGCAGCGCGCGGCAGCACAATCCGAAACTCGGTGAACTCGCCTGGCTGGCTGATGACGTCGATCGTGCCAGCATGCTGTTTGACGACGATGTCGTGGCTGAGCGACAGGCCGAGCCCAGTACCCTCGCCGGCTGGCTTGGTCGTGAAGAATGGATTGAACATCTTCTCCTTCACCTCCGGCGGAATGCCGGTGCCGTTGTCGCGGATCCTGATTTCGACACGGTCGCCGAGACTCATGGTGGTGGCGCAGAGCGTCGGCTCATAGCCCGCGCCATTCGCCGCGGCGCCGCGCTTGGCTGTTGCATAAAAGCCGTTGGAGATGAGGTTGAGAAGCACCCGCGTGATCTCCTGCGGGTAGAGATCGACATCCCCCGCCTGCGGGTCGAAATTCCGCGTCAGCGTGACGTTGAATCCCGGCTTTTCGGCGCGCGCCCCGTGATAGGCAAGGTTCAGGCTCTCCTCCACGACGGCATTGATCTCGATCGGACGATGCTCTCCTGAACCCGCGCGCGAATGCAGGAGCATGTTCCTGACGATGGAATCGGCCCGCTTGCCGTGCTGGCCCACCTTGTCGAGATTGCTCTTGAGCATGGCTGTCAGCTCGGCGACCTCTTCGCGCACGGATGCCTCCAAAGGCGCTCCGTCCAGCACACTGCTCAAATCATCGATGAGTTCGCTGGAGAGCGCTGAGAAGTTGTTGACGAAGTTGAGCGGGTTCTTGATCTCGTGGGCGATACCGGCGGTCAACTGGCCGAGTGAGGCGAGCTTCTCCGTTTGCACGAGGCGGTCCTGCGCGGTCCTCAGATCGTCGAGCGAGCGTGACAATTCGCGGGTACGCGCCTGCACCTCGTCGAACAGCCGTACGTTCTCGATCGCTATGCCGGACTGGTCGGCAAACGTCTCGACAAGCTCGATCTGCCTCGGCGTGAAGTCCCGCACCTGTGACCGCGTCAGCGCGAACACTCCGACCGGCGCGCCTTCGCGTAAGATCGGAACGCATAGAATGGTTCGGTAGCCGCCGAGCTTCTGGAGCTGCGTTGCCCCGTAGTCCGGGTCGGCGAGCACGTCCGAAACGTGGACGGCGCGGGCTTCGAGGGCCACCCTTCCGGTGACGCTGTCGCGACCGGCGGCGAAGGGATTGGCTTTGGCGAAAGCCGCGGCTTCAGGCAAATTGCCGTAGTTGGCCGACCATCGGTAGAGATCGCCGTCGCGCTTGAAGATGACGCTCGTGTCCGCGTCGCACAGCTTGGCCGCTGATTCTGCCAGCGTGTCGAGAACCGGCTGCAGGTCGAATGTGGAACGGCTGATCGCCTTCAGAACATCCGCCGTTGCCGTCTGCTGCTGCAGCGACTCGCTCAATTCCGCCGTGCGGGCCTGTACCTCGTCGAACAAGCGGACATTTTCGATGGCGATCACTGCCTGGTCGGCAAAGGTTTCGACGAGTTCGATCTGCCTTTCGGTGAAGGGCCGCACCGTCGAGCGGGTGAGTGAGAAAACGCCGATTGGAACCCCCTCGCGCAGCAACGGCACGGCCAGCACCGTGCGGTATCCGCCGAGCCGCTGTCCTTCCCACAGCGTGTAGTCGGCGTCAGCCAGCACGTCCGGAATCTGGACGGCCTTGCCTTCGAGCAGGACTCGGCCGACCCCGGTGCCGCGCCCCGGGACGTGCACAAAGCCGCTGAAATATTCCTCGAGCTCGGCCGGATAGCCGTAACTCGCAGCCTCGACGAATTTGCCGTCCGTCTCACGCACGATCGAGGCGTTGTCCGCTTCGCACAGCCGGGTCACCGATTCGGCCAGAGCGTCGAGCACTGCCCGTAGGTCGAACGTCGAGCGGCTGATCGCTTTCAGGACGTCGGCCGTCGCCGTCTGCTGCTGCAATGCTTCGCCAAGCTCGGCGGTGCGCGCCTGCACCTCCTCGAAGAGCCGCACATTGCCGATTGCGATGACGGCCTGGTTGGCGAAAGTCTTAAGGAGGCCGATTTGGTTGTCGCTAAAGGGCCGCGCCTCGATGCGCCGGATCATAAGCGCTCCGATTGCTTTTCCTTCCTGCAACAGCGGAGTGGCGAGAATCGCACGAAAACCAAGAAGTTGAGCCATCATTCGGGCAGTTGCAAACTCCTCTCCAGCGATGGTCAAGTCCGTAACGTGGACCGGCACCCGATCCAATACGGCGCGGCCGGTAACGACGTCGCGCGCGACCGGCAAGCCAGTGCCGTCAATCGGAATCGGTCCGTGATGCGCTCCCACAGCCAGCCTGTCGGAGCGCAGCAGATAGATCGTTGCGTCATAGGCGTCGCAGAGCCGAGCGGCTCTTTCAGCGACGGCGTCCAGCACAGGCTGAATGTCCGTAGGAGACCCGGCGATCACTTGCAAAATCGCGCCGGTGGCCATCTGCTGTTCCAGCGACTCGGCTAGGTCGCGGTTGCGGGTCTCCACCTCTTCGAACAGCCGCACGTTCTCGATCGCGATGACCGCCTGATCCGAAAATGTCTGCACCAGTTCGATTTCGCGCGTACTGAACGGCGAGACCGACGAGCGGGCGAGGACGAAGACGCCGGTCACGGCGCCGTCACGCATCAGCGGAACGCCCAGCAGGGTGCGGAAGCCGCCGAGCCGTTGGCCTTCGATGTTGGTATACTCCGGATCGTCGAGAACGTCGGCAATCTGCTCTACGGACCCGCTCTGGGCAACACGGGCGGCGATGCTGCCCCGGCCCGGCGTGACCGGGAGGTTGTTCATGTGGTCCTGGAATTCTTGGCTCCATCCGATCTGTACCGTCGGCTGCAACACGTCGCCCTGGCGCAGATAGATGTAGCCCATCCCGGAATGACAGAGGTCGGACGCGGACTTCACAAGCGTATGCAGCACGGAATCGAGATCGAACACCGAACTGCTGATCGTCTTCAACACTTCGGCCGTCGCCGTCTGCTGATCCAGCGCCTCGGCCAGTTCACGATTGTGCCCCTCGACTTTCTCGATCAGCCGGGCATTCTCGATGGCGATCACCGCCTGGTCGGCGAAGCTCTCGACCAGTTCGACTTGACGCGGTGAAAATAGCCCGATCGTCCGACGCCCCATGCCGAATACGCCGATGGTCTCCTGACCCCGCTTCAGCGGAACAGCAAGTACTCCGCGGAAACTGCCCATGATTGCCGCTTCCGGCCTTTCGTATTCTGGGTCTTCGAGCGCGTCCGCCACGTGGATCGTCAATCCCTCCAGCGCGGCGCGGCCCTGGAACGTCCCTCGTCCCACGACATGTGGGTTGGCTCGTTCGTAGGCATGCAGCTCGGCAGCCTGCCCGCCGCCTGCCATGAACCGCAGCGTATCGCCAACGCGCAATGTGATTGCGCCCATGTCCGCCCCAGCCAGGCGTATTGCCGAGTCGACCAGCGTCTGCAGTACCGGTTGAAGATCGAAGGCCGACCGGCTGATTGCCTTGAGCACATCGGCGGTCGCGGTCTGCTGCTCCAGCGCCTCGCCGAGATCGCGCGTGCGCGCCTGCACCTCCTCGAAGAGGCGGACATTTTCGATGGCGATGACGGCCTGGTCGGCGAAGGTTTTGAGTAGCTCGACTTGTTTTTCGCTGAACGGTCTGACCTCCGTTCGGCGAATGACGAGCGCTCCAATGGCCTCGTCCTCACGCAGCAAAGGGGTGGCGAGAATTGTCCGGTGACCAAGCCGCAGCGCCATCGATCGGCCTGCAGGGAACTCGCCCTCCAGCGCGAGCAGATCATGCACGTGGATCGGCCTGCGATCGATCACGGCGCGGCCGGTGACCCACTCCCGCGTGATCGGAAAAGTGGCGAAGTCGATGGGGATCGGCCCGTGGTGTGCGCCAATGGCCAGCGATTCCCCTTGCCGCAGAAAGATCGCCGCGTCATAGGCGTCGCAGAGTTGTGCGGCGTTTTCGGCGACCGCATTCAGGACCGGTTGGATGTCGGTCGGCGATGCAGCGATCACCCTGAGGATCGCACTCGTCGCAGACTGCTGTTCAAGGAGATTGGCGACCTCCGCGGTGCGCATCTGATTTTCTTCGCGCGCGGCTGTCAACTCGGTTCGGAGCGAGCTGATAGTCATCTCAGAGTCGGAGTCGGGCCCTCCCACTGAGGTGCTCCTGTCTTTCTCTGCTCAGTGTCGGCTTTGGCCAGCCTAGCGTCAAGTTTGGTGACCTGCAACGTCCGTTTGTGACGCAGCGCGGCCGCTTTGGTGATGCACCTGAGCGTCGGATTTCGGAGCTGTTGCAGACAGGGAATACGTCCGAGATGGGATCGTAGGCCGAGTGCCCGCTTCTTCGCACCTTGACCTAAAACCAGTCGGTCAGCCTCCGGCCCCATCTCAGCCATTATCGGCGCAAGCTGATTGGCGCGAGCGTCGGATCCAGCGGCTAAGATCCGGTGCTAATCAATTCCGGCCGTTGAGGTGCCGTACCCGCCGCAGCGCCGGGAACAGCCACGCCCACAAGCCCGCAACCGCGACGGCGCCGATGCCGCCGATCACCACCGCCGGCACGGTGCCGATCAGCGCCGCCATGGTGCCGGCGCGGAATTCGCCGACCTCGTTGGAGGCACCGACGAAGACCTGGTTCACCGCATTGACGCGGCCGCGCACCTCGTCCGGCGTCCACAGCTGGATCAGCGTCTCGCGGATATAGACGCTGAACATGTCGGTGGCGCCGAGCAAGGCGAGGGCCAGGATCGACAGCCAGGTGATGGTTGAAACGCCGAACAGAACGGTGACAGCGCCGAACAGAGCGACGAAGCCCAGCATGATCTTGCCGGCATGGTCGCGGATCGGGTGGCCGGCGAGCCAGACCGCGACGCAGATGGCGCCGATGCCTGGTGCCGAGCGGAGCAGGCCGAGGCCCCACGGGCCGAGCTCGAGGATGTCGCGCGCATAGACCGGCAGCAGCGCGGAGGCGCCCGACAGCAGCACGGCGAAAAGATCGAGCGAGATGGCGCCGAGCACGATCTTCTCGCTCCAGATGTAGCGGAAGCCGGCGAACAGCGTCTCCATCGTCGGCTTGTCGGTGGCAGTCTGCTGGGCGGGCTTCGGAATGGTGAAGACCAGCACGGCGGCCACCAGCATCAGGAGGGCGGCGGTGATGTAGGCCGCCTCCGCCGAAAGCCCGTAGAGCAGGCCGCCGGCAACCGGGCCGACAATCGTCGCCGTTTGCCAGGCCGAAGAATTCCAGGCGATCGCGTTGGCGAAATCCTCCTGCGGCACCAGATTGGCGAACAGCGAGGACGAGGATGGTCCGTAGAAGGCGCGCGCGATGCCGAACATGGCGAGCACGACGAAGATCGGCAGCGGGCCGGCGAGGCCGCGCAACGTAAGCAGCAAGAGAGCAACCGCACAGCCCGCTTCGATCAGCGACGACAAGGTCATGATCAGGCGGCGGCCGAAGCGGTCGGCGACGACGCCGGTGACCAGCACCAGAAGCAGCGACGGCAGGAACTGGACGATGCCGACGATGCCGAGGTCGAAGGGATCGCGGGTGAGGTCGTAGACCTGCCAGCCGACGGCGACCGAGACGATCATGGTGGCGAAAGTGGTGAGGAAGCGCGCCGCCCAATAGCTGAGGAAGGGTCTGTGCCGGAACGCGGCATAGCGCTGGTCCGGCGATGTCTGCTCAACAGTCATGGAAGGAAAGGCCCCATTGCGAAAGATGGCCGGCGGGGCAACTTCCACGATGGGCGCTGGTCCGGCCAGATGACCTTCTAGCAAAGTTCGCGGCGGGATGCTTGGCAGAATCGGCGCTGGATCAAGAATTTTTCCGACCCAACGGACAGGAGGAACGGAAAATCAGTCCCTCAGCGCGGCGGAAATGGCCTCGAGCCCACCGCGCAATTCGGCTTCCTTCGGCCAGCCGAAGCCGACGCGGAAGAAGCGCTTCGGAATCTCGAACCAGTGGCCGGGGCCGACATAGGTGCCGTGGTCGTCCAGAAGCCTGGTGTAGAAGCGGTCGAGGTCGAATTCGGCGCCGACATTGAGGCGAGGGAAGCCGACAACTCCGCCTTCCGGTCGCACCCAGTCGACCAGCGGCTCGCCGTCGACCCAGGCCTGGA
Organism: Mesorhizobium sp. 131-2-1; assembly: GCF_016756535.1. Taxonomy (NCBI): domain Bacteria; kingdom Pseudomonadati; phylum Pseudomonadota; class Alphaproteobacteria; order Hyphomicrobiales; family Phyllobacteriaceae; genus Mesorhizobium; species Mesorhizobium sp. 131-2-1. The sequence continues at coordinate 1,050,254 of NZ_AP023247.1, forward strand.
CGATGTCGCGGCGTCTCGCCATCTCCGGCAACAGTGTCTCGAGGAATGCGTCGCGCCGCTCGAGCACGCCGCGCGCAATGCCTTCGTCGATGACGCTGCCGCAAATGCCGATCTGCTCCTTGGCGGCGAGGAATCTTTCCTGGAGCGCGGCATCGCGGGTGACCAGCCAGCCGACGCGGATACCCGGAATGCCGAAGGCCTTGGAGAGCGAGGAGACGCTGATGGCGCGCCGGCTGAGCGATGCGGCCGCCGGCAGGCGCTGTCCGTAGGACAGGTCGCGATAGGTCTCGTCGACCAGCAGATGGCATTGCCGGCTTTCGGCTAGCGCCACCAGCGCGTCGAGATCGGCGCGGCTCATCATCGTTCCGGTCGGATTGTGCGGGCAGGTGACGCTGATCAGCTTGGTATTGGGCCGCAGGCTGGCCTCGACCCGCGCGATGTCGACGGCAAAGCCTGCGTCGAAATCGAGGTCGACATAGGAGATGGCGCAGCCGATCGCCCTGGGCGTCTCGATGTTGGTGGCGTAGTTGGGCCGCACGACCACCAGATGGTCGCTGGCCGAAAGAAGCGAAGTGGCGATGATGAACAGGGCACCGGCCGCGCCGGCGGTGACCAGCACGTCATCCGGCGTAAGGCCGTCATCCTGCGCGGCAACCAGCGCGCGCAATTCCCTGTCGCCGCGATGCTCGCCGTAGAACAGCGTCAGGTCGGGCAGCGACAGGCCGATGTCGGAGAGTTTCTGGTCGGCGATCGAGCTTTCGGAGAGATTGTAGCGGATGCGGTCGTAGCCGTATTCCTCCGGCGCTTCCTTCTCGATCACCATCCTGGCGTAGTTCATGGCTTCCCCCCAAACAGCCTGTCAGGGTTATCCAAGCCACAAAAGCATGAAGCCTGCCAAGGCGGATTCGCCGGCAGGCTTCTGTTCCAGTCGTTGAAACTATTGGCTCAGGCGCCAGACCGCCTCAGGCGATCTTGGCCTTCCTGCCCCTGGTCTTGACCGGCGCCACTTCGGCGGCCTTGCGGCCGAGGCCGATCGACTTGGCCAGCTCGGAGCGCGAGGCGGCATAGTTGGGGGCGACCATCGGGTAGTCGGCCGGCAGGCCCCATTTGGTGCGGTAGGCTTCTGGCGTCAGCCCGAAATGGACGCCGAGATGGCGCTTCAGCGATTTGAACTTCTTGCCGTCCTCGAGGCAGATGATGTAGTCCGGCGTCACCGACCGCCTGGGATTGACCGCAGGCACGAGCGGCGCGGCCACCGGGGCCGGCGGCTGGCCGAGGCTGCTGATCGAGGCGCTGACGCTGGCGATGAGGTCGCTGAGGCCGGCGGCGGGCAAGCGGTTCTTCTCGACGTAGGCGGACACGATGTGGGCGGTAAGCTCGAGCAGGTCGATTTCCTTGCGAGCGTCATTGCTGTCGTCGGCCAATTTATGTCTCCGTCGGTAGGGGGGTGGCGCGACTCCTAGTCGGCAAATCTGGGCAAAGCAATGACTTCGCGCCACGATACACGTTATTTTGAACAACTATACTGAGATATAATACTATCAGACGATCAGCGCCTTGTCGCGCCATAGTCGAAAACCCCCCTCAAAAGCCCGCGTATTGTCGCCGCGCCTGGAATCCGCGGGCATTTCATCAAGCTTGTCGACATTGCCGCCGCCGATGACGACGTAGTCCGGCTGCAGGGCGGCGCGAAGCCTGTCAACGACGTCGAAGACGGTTTTGCGCCACTTCTTCTTGCCGCGCTTCTCCAGCCCGCGCTCGCCGACATAGTCCTCGAAGCTGCCGCCCTTCTTGTAGGGAAGGTGGGCAAGCTCCATCGGCTGGGCGACATTGTCGACGATCATCGCGGCGCCGAGGCCGGTGCCGAGGCCGAGGAACAGCATGCGGCCGCCCTCGTAGCTGCCGATGGCCTGCATAAGCGCGTCATTGATGACCTTCACCGGCCTGTCGAACGCGGCGGCGAAGTCGAAGCCCGCCCAACCCTTGCCGAGATTGGCGGGGTCGGCGAAAGGCCTGTTGTGGGCGACCGGACCGGGATAGCCCATCGAGATCACGTCATAGGGCAGGCCATCGGCCAGCGTCTTCACCGAGGCGATCATCTGCTGCGGCGTCAGCCCCGGTCCGGACTCGGCGCGGCGCTCCTCGCCGCCGGCGCTGGTCAGGATCTTCACATGCGAGCCGCCTATGTCGATCGTCAGCACGATCTGTTCGCCGTTCGCCACGGTCGGCTTTGCCGTCTTGACCATGTCGTTGCCTTTATTTCGATGGGTTGATCCAGCCGTTCGGCGGTCCGAAGCCGTTCATGGCATCGGCCGGTCCCCAGGTCTTAGGCGCGTAGATATGCGGCGGCGTCGTGTCGCCAAGCACCGGGCCGACGATGCGCCAGGCAAGCTCGGCCGCGTCCTGACGGGTGAACAGCTGGCCATTGCCGTTCATGGCATCGCCGATCAGCCGTTCATAGGGCGGCATGTCGCCCTTTGAGTCATCAAGCGCCGTCAGCTCCACCTGCTCGCCGACCATGTCGTCGCCGGCCATCTTGCGCTGGGCGCCGATCGAGATCGCCACCTGCGGGTCGATGCGGAAGCGGACATAGTTGGCATCATCGGGCTTGATCGGGTCGAAGACGTCGAGCGGCGGCCGCTTCAGCCGCACGATCACCTCGGTGGCGTGCACCGGCATGTTCTTGCCGGCACGGATGAAGAACGGCACGTCCTGCCAGCGCCATGTGTCGACGAAGAAGCGCACGGCGGCGAAGGTCTCGACCGGCGAATCGGGCTTCACGCCCGGCTCCGCCAGATAGCCGTCGAACTGGCCGCGCACGACGTCGTCCTTCGTCAAGGTGCGGATGGCGCGAAGCACCTGCACCTTCTCGTCGATCAGATCGTGAGCGGAACGGCCGACCGGCGGTTCCATGGCGAGCAGCAGCAGGATGTTGAGCAGGTGGTTCTCGATGACGTCGCGGATGCAGCCGACATCGTCGTAGAATTTGCCGCGACCTTCGATGCCGAAATCCTCGGCCATGGTGATCTGCACGCTTTCGACGAAGTTGCGGTTCCAGATCGGCTCGAGGAAGGAATTGGCGAAGCGGAAATAGAGCAGGTTCTGGATCGCTTCCTTGCCGAGATAGTGGTCGATGCGGAAGATCGACTGCTCGTCGAACACCAGGTGCAGCACCCGGTTCAGCCAGCGCGCCGACTGCAGGTCGTGGCCGAAGGGCTTCTCCACCATCAGCCGCGCGCCACGTGCGGTGCCGGACTGCTCCAGCCCCTGGACGACGGTCTCGAACATGGTCGGCGGCACCGCCATGTAGTGCAAGGGGCGCTGCGCGGAGCCGAGCGCCGTCTTCAGCTTTTCGAAGGTGGCGCCGTCACGATAGTCGCCGCTGACATAGCGCAGCAGCGAGGCGAGCTTGGCGAACACGTTCTCGTCGATGCTGCCCAGCGCGTTGACGATGCCGTCGTGGGCGCGCGCCTGCAGTTTGCCGATGTCCCAGGGGTCGAAGGCGACACCGATCACCGGCTCGGTGAGCGTCCCCTTGGCGACCATCTGGTAAAGCGCCGGAAATATCTTCTTGTGCGCGAGGTCGCCGGTCGCCCCGAAGAGCACCAGCGTGTCGGACCGTTCCTGGCTCATTATGTCTTCCCCGCTCTCAGGTCTTCGGCTTCTCGACATGGCCGCCGAAGGCATAGCGCATGGCGGAGAGCAGCTTGTCGGCGAATTCGGATTCGCCCTGCGAGGAGAAGCGGTCGAACAGCGCCGAGGACAGTACCGGCGCTGGCACGCCGGTGTCGATCGCCGCCTTCAGCGTCCAGCGGCCCTCGCCGGAGTCCGAAACGCGGCCGCCGAACTGCGTAAGCGCCGGGTCGTTCTTCAGCGCCCCGGCGGTGAGATCGAGCAGCCAGGAACCGATGACGCTGCCATGCCGCCAGACCTCGGCGACCTGCGGCAGGTCGATGTCGAATTGGTAGTATTGCGGGTTTTCCAGCGGGCTGGTCTCGGCATCGGCGGTGCGCGCCCGCTTGCCGGCATTGGCCGATTTCAGGATGTTGATGCCTTCGGCATAGGCGGCCATGACGCCGTATTCGATGCCGTTGTGGACCATCTTGACGAAATGGCCGGCGCCGCTCGGCCCGCAATGCAGGTAGCCGTACGGCGCGGTGCCGGCGTCCTTGGGCGGGCTGCTGCCGGCATCGGCGCCGGGCGCCAGCGTGGCGAAGATCGGATCGAGATGGCGTACCGCCTCGTCCGGGCCGCCGATCATCAGGCAGTAGCCACGCTCGAGGCCCCAGACGCCGCCGCTGGTGCCGACATCGACATAGTTGATGCCCTTGGCCGCGAGCTCGGCGGCCTGGTCGACGGCGTCGTGATAGTAGGAATTGCCGCCGTCGATGATGATGTCGCCGGGCTCCATCAGCGCCGCCACCTGGTCGGCGATCCTGCCGGTGATCGCCGCCGGCAGCATCAGCCAGGCGCTGCGCGGCTTCGAAAGCTTGCCGACGAATTCTTCCATCGAGGCGGCACCGATGGCGCCGTCCTTGACCAAAGCGGCGACGCTTGCCGGGTTGATGTCATAGACGACGCATTCATGGCCGTCGCGCATCAGGCGGCGCACCATGTTGGCGCCCATCCTGCCCAGTCCCATCATTCCGATTTGCATGGTTCTATCCCAGTCGCTTGAGGAAGAAGAAAACTATTGGCTATCTGGCCCTTCGACGCCGACGGTGAAGTCGACATTCTCCCAACGGCTGGTGTCGGGCCAGAAAAAAGTGAAGACGAGCGTGCTTCCCGGCTGCAGGTCGGCGACCTGCAAATCCACCAGATGGACGCCGAACGCGTTCTCGGTTGTCTTGCTGTCCACCACGGTCAGCCATTTGTCGCTGCTCCAGTGCACCACGCCGCGCGCCGCAAGCTCGACGCGCAGCATCTTGCCGGCGGGGATGGAACGGATCTTGTTGTTGAAGCGCCATATCCTGCGCGGGCAGGTGGTCCTTGCCTTGACGTAGCGCTCGACGCCTTGCGGCGGCAAGTCGAAAACGGCGCCGTCGCGCAGCGAACGCAACAGCTTGATGTGCTCGGCGTGCGCCCAGACCAGCGGCATGGCGCTGCCCGAGGGTGCGCCGCGGCGCAATTCGCGCTCCGGAATGTCGGGACCGTCCCAGACCTGCTCCGGCAGCAGGCCGCCAGGTCCGGCGGATGCCTCGAGCGTCGCGAGCAGGCTCTCCGCCCTGTCGCCGCGGCCGGCGGCGAGCTCGTAATGGGCGCGCTCGCCCGCCAGCAGCGGCCACGGACGCCCCTGGCCGGTTCCGTCGAAGGGGGCGCCGTCCTCATGCTCGCCGTAGCCGTCGCCGGTGTAGCGGTACCAGAAAGGTCCTTGCGGCAGGTCGCAGCGCAGCCTGGCGTCGATGACCTTCAAAGTGTCGACGATGCGCGGATCATCCGGGGCTCTCAGACCAAAACGCACCAGCGCCAGCGCATCCGGGCTGACGATCGCTTCGGCCTGACGGTCGCTGTCGCCGGGCGGCCGGTTCTTGATGGCGACATAGCCATCCTTGGGCGAGCCGGCGCCAGACGCATCCGGCGGCGCGATGCGGACGTAGTAGCCATTGACGCCCAGTTCGGCGCACAGCTCCGTCCCCGCGACATAGGTCCAGCGCTCGACCTGGTCGTTCCAGCAATCCGCGGTCTCGCGCATATAATTAGCCGGCTCGGCATTTCCCATGGCGTCGAATATGTCGGCGGCGGCCAGCAGGGCGGCGATCTCGACGGCCAGCGTGAACGGGCTGTAGCCGGCATCCTCTTCCCAGCGGTCCTCGCCGGTGACCGGGCCGTTGCGAACGACATAGGAGGCCGCGCTCTCGATCATCGGCACGAAGTCGGCGAGCTTGGCATGAGGCAGGTGGCCGCCGCGGCGCAACGCGTCGGCCAACAGCAGCGGAAAGGCGCATTCGTCCATCTGGATGCCCGGCCAATAGGCGGTGCCGTCGGACCAGACATTCTGCGGCCAGTGGCCGTCCGGCTGCTGGATCGAGCGCAGATAGGTCAGGATTTGCAGCGCCTGCTTGCCGTCACCGGCGGCGAGGAAACCGCCGGCCGTCTCGACCAGGTCGCGCGGCCAGACGAGATGATAGCCGCCAAGATCGTCGTCGCCCTTGTTGAAGCCCCACGGGATCGACAGGCTGGCGACGGCAGCCCCCGGCCTGGCGATCGACAGGTGCGAAGCCAGCACCGCCGTGCTGGCGCGGTAGGTGTTCAATCCCGACGCTGCATGCCGGTCGAGCTTGTGCAGCTCGGCCTGCCATTCGCGCCAGTTTTCGACATAGACCTTGGCGGCGGCCTCGAAGCCTTGCTTCAGGCTGGCAAAAGCCACGTCGGCGGCCTCTTCCGGCGAGGCTCCGAAGCCAAGCGCCAGCAGCGCCGTGTGGTCGGCGGCGGAAAAGCCGATCTCGCCGGTCAGCGCCACATTGCCGTCCTCCGCCCGGCGGCAGGCCGGATCGAGCGCGCCGCCATGCTGGAGCTGCTGCCAGCCGTCGGAGAAGCCGACATAGCCGGCCGAACAGGCGCCCCAGGCCAGCGATGAGGCAAGCGCCAGGCAAGTGCCGCGCCCGGAGGCGAACAGCACAGGCTTGCCCTTGTGCTCGCCCACCCAGGCGGTGTTGCCCATGCCGGCATTGACGAGATGCGGCGCGAGCAGCGCATAGACACGGTAATCGCTGGCCGAGCCCTTCAGCGGCGTGAATGTGATCTCCTGCAGCAGGACAGGGCGTTTCGGATCCGTAATGATCCTTTTGCCGATCCTGTACGTCCCGTCGGTCGCGGTGTTGGCCAGCCTGTAGGCGGGCACGCCGTCCTCGACGGGCGACACGTCATGCGCGGCATCGCGCTTCTCTTCGGAGAAATAGCCGCCGGGACCGGTGACAATCAGTCCCATGTCGCGCGTGCACGCCTTGTCAAGGCGCGGATAGTAGATCTCGTTGAGGATGCCGTGGCTGAGCGTGAACCAGACCGGGCTTGCCCGGGAAAGCGCGGTGCCGACGCCGCTCTTGGCGCTTGATGTCCAGCGCGCCGGTATCCCCGGGGCGCCCTGAGCAACGGTCGGCTTCACTGCCATGCATTGGCCTCCTGCCGCCGTTCCTAAACCAGGAGCCGAAGGCATTTCAACCGTCGCACCTGAAGTTGATCGCCGGCGGCGAGGGCAGGCGTCGTTGACGCGGCATCGGCAAGCGTCCACTATTTCGCCGGCAGGGAGGACTGCAGCAAATCGCGTATCGGCCGCGCTCGCCAACGAGGCGTCGTGGCGTGCCGCCTGGTTTGCGGAGATGGCGAGGGAAGAGACATGTCGGACGTATCTCCCCAGTTGATAGACCGGCTGGTCGCCATTTCCCGCGCGCTTGCCGGCCATATCGATCCGGGCTCGGCGTTCCGGGCGACGGCGATCGAAATCGGTACGCTCATTCCGCACGACCACATCGACCTGGCGGTGCTGTCGCAGGACGGCCGCATGCATGCCTGCTACGAAGCCGGCTTCCACACCAGCTGGAGCGAGCTGGCGCAGCATCCTGTCGAGGGCAGCCCGATCCGGCGCGTGCTGTGGGGCCAGACGCCCTATCTGCTGTCGGACAACGCGCTTGTCGACGAGCGCTTCCACTTTGACGGCGCCTTCGACCAGCCGATCTTCGAAGCCAGGCTGCGCAGCCGCATCATCGTGCCGCTGAGAGCGCGTGGCAGCGTCATCGGCGCGCTCAACATCAGCCGCCACGAGATCGGCTGCTACACGCAGACGGATGTGGCCGTCGCCCAGCAATGCGCCGATCTCATCGCCCCCTACATCTTTGCGCTGATCCAGACCGAGGAGGCGCGCCGCGCGATGCTCGCCGAGAGCGAGGCGCGTAACCGGGCGGAGCTGCTCAGGGTCGGCGCCTCGCAATTGACCGAAGGCATGGAGCGCGAGCGTCGCCGCATGGCCATGGACCTGCACGACCAGACGCTTGCCGACCTTGCCCGCATCGCGCGCCAGGTCTCGGCCTTCCGCAGCCGAGGGATCGCGCGGACGGCCCAGCTCGCCGACCTCGAGCAGGAGATCGCCGGCTGCCTGGCGGAGCTGCGCCACATCGTCGACGACATGCGGCCGAGCGTGCTCGAGCTGTTCGGGCTGCGCGACGCCGTCGAGGCGCATCTCAACCGCAGCGTCGCGCGGGCGAAACCGCCGATCGCGGTGCGCATCGCCGACACCAGCGACGGCAGCGCCGACAGCCTGTCGGAGACGATGCGCACGTCGCTCTACCGGATCGTGCAGGAAGCGATCAACAATGCGGTGCGGCACGCCGCACCCGGCCGGATCGAGGTGCTGCTGACCTCGACCGATAGCGTGTTCAAGGTCGTCGTCACCGATGACGGCCATGGCTGCGGCACGATCGATCCAGCGGCGCAAGGCGGCATCGGCCACATGCATACGCGGGCGGCGCTCGTCGGCGCGCGGCTGCGCTTCGAGCCGGCCGGCCGCAAGGGCGGCACCAGGGTGGTGATCGAGATCGATCGCGCGCCGGCCGACGGCAAGCCGGCCATGGCGGCGGGCGAGCCAATATCGGAGGTGGCGTGATGTTGGTCATGATCGCCGAGAATGACGGGCTGCATCGCACTTTCGCGCGCCGGACGGTGGAACAGTTGTGGCCCGGCGACGTCGAGGTGATCGAGGCCGGCGACGGCGAGGATGCCATCAACATGGCGGCCGAGCGCGAGCCGCCGCATGTCGTGCTCGACCTGCAGCTGCCCAAGGCAACGGGCATCGAGGTGGCCCGCGCCATCTGGAGCCGGCGCGCCGGCACGCACATCCTGTTCTGGTCGAACTTCGCCGACGAGGCCTATGTACGCGGCGTGGCGCGCATCGTGCCGCCCGGCTCGGTCTATGGCTATGTGCTGAAATCGGCGACCGAGGAAGGCATGCGCTCGGCGCTGCGCGGGGTCTTCCGCGAAGGCCACTGCATCATCGACCGCGAGATACGCGGCATCCAGCACCGGGTCCAGGATCGTTTCGAAGGCATCACCGACGGCGAATATGAAAGCCTGATCGACATCGCGCTCGGCCTGACCGACAGGGCGATCGCAACGCGCCGGGGCCTGTCGATCCGCGGCGCGCAAAGCCGCATCAAGCATGTCTACGACAAGCTGGGCATCGTGCCGCCGGAGGACGGTGCCGGCGAGGCCTCCGTCTTCAACTCACGCACGCGCGCAATCTACCTCGCCTTGGCGCGCGGCCTGATCAACATCGACGCGCTGCGGCGCGAGCAGGACAGGCTCGACGCTTGGCTGGCCCAGGCGGCGCCGCAGGAACAATAATCCTTGCCATCCGCGGGCTGAAGGAGGCGACTGTGCAAAACCACAGTCGGCTCTGCGCGTTGACCGGTATCGCCCGGCCCGGGCCCTGACTAGGCTCGCCCTCCACAACAAGAAAATTGCGGGAAGCGCCGATGCCGTTCGTCAACATACGGATACTCGAAGGCCATTCGCAAAAGCGCAAGGACGAGATTTCACGGCGCGTCACCGAGGCCATCAGCGAGGTCGCCGAACTGCCCAAGGATGCGATCTGGGTGGTGTTCGAGGATGTGACGAAAGGTGACTGGTTCGTCGGCGGCAAAGTCGCCAGCAAGCCGAAGCTTCCATAATGTCCACCCCGGCCAGGGTTCGCCATTCCGGCTTCGGCGATGTCGTCGGCAATGCGGCGATGGAAAGGCTCGCCACTGGCTATGGGTTCATCGAAGGGCCGGTATGGCACCCCTACGAGAAATGGCTGGTGTTCTCCGACATCCCGGAAAGCCGCATGTACAGGCGCAGCGCCTCAGGCGAGATCGAACTGTTCCGCGAGCCCAGCCACAAGGCCAATGGCAACACGCTCGACCGCCAGGGGCGGCTGGTCACCTGCGAGCACGCGACGAGCCGGGTGACCCGCGCCGAGCCGAGCGGCGCTGTTACGGTGCTGGCCACGCACTACGCGGACAAGGAACTCAACAGCCCCAACGACATCGTGGTTGCCACCGGCGGGTCGATCTACTTCACCGATCCGGGCTTTGGGCGGGTGGAATTCTACGGCGTGCCGAGGCCGCAGGAGCTGCCCTTCCAGGGCGTCTACCGTATCGACGGCAACGGCGCCCTCACCTTGCTTGCCGACGATTTCGCGCAGCCGAACGGGCTCTGCTTCTCGCTGGACGAGTCGCGCCTGTTCATCAACGACACCGAGCGGGGCCACATCAGGGTGTTCGGCGTCGAGGCCAATGGCGACCTCAATGGCGGCGCCGTCTGGGCGGCGACCGAGGGCACGGAGCCCGGATCGCCCGACGGCATGAAGATCGACAGCCGCGGCAATCTCTACTGCACTGGCCCGGGCGGCATCCACGTCTTCGACGCGTCCGGCGAGCTTCTGGGCGTCATCGCGACGCCGGAAGAGTGTGCCAATTTCACCTTCGGCGACGAGGATTTGAGGAGCCTCTACATCGCCGCGTCGACATCGCTTTACCGGCTGAGAGTCCGCGTGCCGGGGCTTAGGCTGTTCTGAGCGCGGGCGCGCTCGCATTCGAACTGGAGGCATGCCGGGGCAAAGCCGGCGATATCTGTAGCAGTCAACAACATCTGGGAGGATTATGACATGAAGAAACTACTCGTCCTGAGCGCTCTGGCGGCGATGCTCGCCTCGGGCACCGCGCTGGCCGACACCAGCGGCAAGAAGATCGCCTTCTCCAACAATTATGCCGGCAATTCTTGGCGCCAGGCGATGCTGGACAGCTACGGCATCGTCACCAAGAAGGCGGTCGAGGACAAGGTGGTCGCGGCCGCCGACGTCTTCACCACCGCCGACAAGGAAGTGCCGACCCAGGCCGCCCAGGTGCAGAACCTGATCCTGCAGGGCTACGACGCCATCGTCATCAACGCCGCCTCGCCGGACGCGCTCAACGGCGCCATCAAGCAGGCCTGCGATGCCGGCATCGTCGTCGTTTCGTTTGACGGCATCGTCACCGAGCCCTGCGCCTACCGCGTCGTCGTCGACTTCAAGGACATGGGCAAGCAGGAAGTCGAGCAGATGGCCAAGTTCCAGCCCAAGGGCGGCAACCTGCTCGAGATCCGCGGTCTCGCCGGCACCTCGATCGACGATGCCATCCATGCCGGCATCCTCGAAGGCGTTGCCGCGCATCCCGAGTTCAAGATTGTCGGCTCGGTGACCGGCGACTGGGACCAGACGACGGCGCAGAAGGCGGTGGCAACCATCCTGCCGTCGCTGCCGGACGTCGTCGGCATCGTCGACCAGGGCGGTGACGGCTACGGCGCCGCGCAAGCCTTCGCCGCCGCCGGCAAGCCGCGCCCGACCATCATCATGGGCAACCGCCAGGACGAGCTGAAATGGTGGAAGGAGCAGAAGGACAAGGACGGCTACCAGACCTGGTCGGCTTCGATCGCCCCCGGCGTCTCGTCGCTCGGCTTCTGGGTGGCGCAGCAGGTGCTCGACGGCCGCACGGACATTCCGCATGACCTTCTGGTGCCCTATCTCGCCTTCACCCAGGACGATTTCGAAGCCGCGCTGCCGAAGATCAAGGAGGGTGGTGTCGCCACGCACGAATACACGCAGGAAGACGCCATCGCGGCCATCAAAGCCAACATCAAGTGATGGTTGAACTGTTGCCGCCGGCATCGCCAACCGGATATCGTTGAGCATGCCCGCGGCAAACACCGACATCACCAGGCCAGACGGCGCCGAAAGGAATTTCGGCGCCGCCAATTTTGACATCATCAGGCTGGACGGCGCCGAAAAGCATTTCGGCGCCGTCCGGGCGCTCAGCGGCGTCGACTTCCATGTCGGAGCCGGCGAATGCGTCGGCCTCGTCGGCCATAACGGCGCTGGCAAGTCGACGCTCATGCATATGGTGGCGGGCACGCTTGTCCCCGACAGCGGCGCGATCACGGTGCGCGGCAGCGCCGAGCAGGCCTATTCGGTGCCGCGTGCGCAGCAACTCGGCATACGCTGCGTGTTCCAGGAACTGTCGCTCTGCCCGAATCTCAGCATCGCCGAGAACACGCGCGTCAACCATCCCTCGCTCACCGGTTTCGGCTGGCGGCGCAAGGCTGCCGACCTCATCACCGCCAAGCTGGACGAGATCTTTCCGGACCATGGCATCTCGGCTTCCGACATCGCCGGCGACCTGTCGATCGGCCGGCGGCAGATGGTGGAGGTGGCGCGTGCCTTCACGCTGACGCAGGATCCGCTGGCGCTGGTCATCCTCGACGAGCCGACCTCCTCGCTCGATGCGCATACGGCCGGCCAGCTGCTTGCCTACGTTCGCCGCTTCGTCGCCTCGGGCGGCAGCTGCATCCTGATCTCGCATGTGCTGGGCGAGGTGCTGCAGAACGCCGACCGCATCGTGGTGATGCGCGACGGCAAGGTCGTCGCCGCCGACGCAGCGGGCGCCTTCGACCGCGACCGGCTGGTCGCCACCATGGGCGGCGCCGAAGCGCACCAGAGGACCGCCGCCCAGACGGCGAAAGCCGAGGCCGGCCCGCTGCGGGTCAAGGCGCGGCCGGCGCGGCAGCTGGACGGCAAGGAGCTTGTCGCCCGCGCGGGTGAGATCATCGGGCTCGCCGGGCTCGCAGGCCATGGCCAGACCGATCTCCTGCTGGCGATCTTCGCCGCCGCAGCGCGTGCCCGGACCGGCATCGAGGTGACCGCGCCGGTGGCGCTGGTCGCCGGCGACCGCCAGTCGGACGGCATCTTTGCGCAATGGTCGATCGCGCAGAACATCGGCATCCGTTCGCTGGCGCGGCTGCGCAGCGGGCTCCTGATCTCGCCGCAGCGCGAGGCCGAGCTTGCCGAGTTCTGGAAGAACAAGATCGGCATCCGCACGCCCGACATGAACAACAACATCTACTCGCTGTCCGGCGGCAACCAGCAGAAGGCGCTGTTTGCCCGGGCGCTGGGCTCGGATGCCGGGATCGTGCTGATGGACGATCCGATGCGCGGCGTCGACATCGGCACCAAGCTCGAAGTCTACGACCTGGTGCGCGAGGAGGCCCGCAAGGGCCGCACCTTCCTCTGGTACACAACCGAAACCGAAGAGCTCGACAATTGCGATCACGTCTATGTCTTCAAGAACGGCCGGATCGTCGCCAATCTCGGGCGCGACGAGCTGACCGAGGAGAAGATCATCCAGTCCTCGTTCGGCGATGCGGCCTGAGATGACGGCGGCCTCGCTCGAAACCAGGCTGAAGGCATCATCGGCGGGCGGTGGCGCCGCACGCGCGCGCATGCTGCGCAGCCTGCTGCCGGCGCTGTCCCTGGCGTTGGTGCTTTTGGCGATCGCCTGGCTCAACCCGCGCGCCATCTCCTATTTCGGCTTCACCCTGATGCTCAACCTGGCGATCCCGATCGCGCTGGCAACGATCGCGCAGATGTTCGTCATAGCCGGCAATGAGCTCGATCTCTCGATCGGCACCTTCGTCGGCTTTGTCGGCTGCGTCACGGCGACCTGGCTGAAGGATGCGCCGCTCATCGGCGTGGCGGTGCTGCTGGGCTCGATCGGGGTCTACGCGCTGCTCGGCGCGCTGATCCACCTGCGCAACCTGCCCTCGATCGTGGTGACGCTCGGCATGAGCTTCGTCTGGCAGGGCCTCGCCATCCTCGTCCTGCCGAAGCCCGGCGGCAAGGCGCCCGACTGGCTGTTGTCGCTGATGGCCTTCAAGCCGCCTCTCATTCCGTTCCCGATCGTCGCCGCGCTGGTGATCGCGGCGGTGGTGCATGTCGGCCTGATGCGCACCTCCTATGGCGTCATCCTGCGCGGTTCCGGCGGCAATGCGGCGGCGTTGCGGCGCGCCGGCTGGTCGCTGCTCAGGACCAGGATCGTGCTGTTCGCGCTGACCGGCGTGTTCGGCGTGCTCTCCGGCATGGCGCTGATCGGCATCACCACCTCGGCCGACGCCAATATCGGCAATGGCTACACGCTGCTGTCGATCGCCGGCGTCATCCTCGGCGGCGGAGAATTCGTCGGCGGCCGGGTGTCGCCGATCGGTGCCGTCATCGGCGCGCTGACACTGGCACTCGCCGCCTCGCCGCTGTTGACCTTCATGCACATCCCACCCGACTGGCAGGTGGCGGCCAACGGCGCCATCCTGATCATCGTGCTGGCGGCGCGGGTGCTGATCAGCCGCAGGGAGAGGTAAGCGATGGCCTCACTGCGAATGCTGCTCGCCAAGCCGTGGATCTGGTCCTTTATCGGCGCTGCCGTGGTGTGGCTGGCAACCATCGTCTTCACCGGCGGCTATGGCGCCGGTGGCATGATCACGGCAGCCCTTTCGCTGGCCGTCTTCACCGTCATCGTCGGCGTCGGCCAGATGTTCGTCATCACGCTCGGACCCGGCAATGTCGACTTGTCGCTGCCGGCCAATATCGGGCTTGCCAGCGCCGTCGCCATGAAGGTGATGGACGGCAATGATTCCATGATCGCCGTCGGGCTGATCGCGGCGCTTGCCACAGGGGCCGCGATCGGCGCGGCCAACTATCTGCTGATCTGGGCGCTCCGCATCCCGCCGATCATCGCAACCCTGTCGGCGAGCTTCATCATCCAGTCGATCGACATCAGCTACGGGCGCGGGCTGCAGATCAAGCCGCCGCCAGGCTTCGCCGACTTCACCAACTGGCAATTCCTCGGCATTCCGGTGCTGGCGATGCTGACGGTGCTCTTCACCATAGGCGCGGCAACGGCGCTGCAGCGCATGATCTATGGCCGCTCGGTGCTGGCGATCGGCCAGAACATCCGCGCCGCCTGGCTCGCCGGCGTCAATGTCGGCCGCATCCGCTTCCTCACCTATACGTTGTCCGGCGCGCTCGGCGGCATCGACGGTGCGTTGCTCGCCGGCTATTTCCGCGGCGCCAATGTCGACATCGGCAACGAATATCTGCTGGCTTCGATCGCCGTTGTGGTCATCGGCGGCACCTCGGTCGCCGGCGGCAAGGCCAATGTGCCGGGCGTCTGGGGCGCCGGCCTGTTCCTGGTGCTGCTGCTCACCATGCTCAACACGTTCGGCGTCAGCGCCGGCGTGCGGCTGGTGCTGACCGGGCTGATCATCGTCGGGGTGATTACGGCGGCGGGTGGGGAGAAGGCGCTGCGGTAGTGCCAGGGGGCCATTGCGCCATCGCGCTGCCTGTCCGGACAAGCATTGTGCCAGCGCAACATGCGGTTCCCATTCGGGGCGCGGCCTAGTAAACCCGTTCGCGATCGCAGCCGGTCTCGGGAGGTTCCGCTTGTCCAGTTCTGTCAACGTCGCAAACGAGAACGGCGTGGCGGTGGTCATGATCGACAACCCGCCTGTCAATGCGCTCAGCTTCCATGTCCGCGAGCCGCTCTACGAGGCGCTGGCCGCGCTGCGCGACGATGCCACGGCCAAGGCCATCGTGATCGCCTGCGCCGGGCGGACTTTCGTAGCCGGCGCCGACATCACCGAATTCGGCAAGCCGGTGCAGCAGCCGGAACTGCGCGCCATCGTCGCCTTGCTGGAGACCATCGCCAAGCCGACGGTCGCCGCCATCCATGGCACGGCGCTGGGCGGCGGGCTCGAACTGGCGCTCGGCTGCCATTTCCGCGTCGCCGACCAAGGCGCCAAGCTTGGACTGCCCGAAGTAAAGCTCGGCCTGCTGCCAGGCGGCGGTGGCACGGTGCGCCTGCCGCGACTGGTCGGCGCCACGAAGGCGCTTGGCATGATCGTTTCGGGAACGCCGATTTCGGCCAGTGAGGCCAAGACGGCGGGTCTTGTCGATGCCGTCTTCGACGGCGATCTGTTGGCGGAGGGCATTCGTTTCGCTCGCGAAATGGCAGCTGCAGGCGGCCCGTTCACTCCGGTGCGCGAGCGCAACGGCCGTCTCGCCGAAACGGAGCCGGCGGCCTTCGACCGTCAGGCGGCCGAGCTTGCCAAAAAGGCGCGTGGCCTGGAGGCGCCGCTTGCCTGCATCGAGGCCGTCCGCAACGCGATCACGCTGCCGTTCGACGAGGCGTTGGCCGCCGAACGCCAGCTCTTTCTCAAGCTGGTGTCCGGTGATCAGTCGCGTGCGCAACGGCATCTGTTCTTCGCCGAGCGCGAGGCCGCGAAGGTTCCCGGCAAGGATCCGCAGAGGCGCAAGATCGCTCGCGTCGGCATCATTGGCGCTGGCACGATGGGCGGCGGCATCGCCATGGCCTTCGCCAATGGCGGCTTTCCCGTGATCTTGCTCGAGACCAGCGAAGAGGCGCTGCAGCGCGGGCTATCGATGATCGAGAAGAACTATGCCGTCTCGGTCAGCCGCGGCTCGCTCTCGGAAGAGGCCAGGCAGCAGCGGCTCGGCCTGTTCAAGGGCAGCACCGACTATGCCGACCTTGCCGATTGCGACCTGGTCATCGAGGCCGTGTTCGAGGACATGGCGGTGAAGAAGCAGGTGTTCGGCAAGTTGGACGCGGTGGCGAGGCCGGGCGCGATCCTCGCCACCAACACCTCCTATCTCGACGTCAACGAGATCGCCGCCTCGACCGCGCGCCCGCAGGATGTGCTCGGCATGCATTTCTTCTCGCCGGCCAACGTCATGAAGCTTCTGGAAATCGTGAGAGCCGAACAAACGGCGCCGGATGCGCTGGCGACGGTGGCCGAGCTGGCGCGGCGGATCGGCAAGGTGGCGGTGGTCGTCGGCGTCTGCCACGGTTTCGTCGGCAACCGCATGCTGTCCGCGCGTGGCGCGGAGAACGAATTCCTGCTCTTGGAAGGCGCGACACCCAGCCAGGTCGACAAGGCGTTCACCGATTTCGGCTGGCCGATGGGTCCGTTCCAGATGGGCGATCTCGCCGGGCTCGACATTGGCTGGCGCAACCGCAAGGCGCGCGGCCTGACGGCGGTGGTTGCCGACACGCTGTGCGAGCAAGGGCGCTTCGGCCAGAAGACCGGAAGTGGGTGGTACCGCTATGAGAGCGGCTCGCGCGAACCGGCTGCGGATTCCGACGTCGAGGAACTGATCCGCGCCAAGGCGGCCGCGCTTGGCATCGCGCGGCGCGAAATCGCCGCGGACGAGATCATCGAGCGCACGCTCTATCCGCTGGTCAACGAAGGCGCGAGGATCCTGGAGGAGGGTGTTGCAGCCCGCGCGTCCGACATCGATGTCGTCTGGGTCAATGGCTATGGCTTTCCCATCGGCAAGGGCGGACCGATGTTTTGGGCCGGACTCGAAGGCGGGGCCAGGATCGTCGAACGGCTGGAGCATTGGCATGAACGGACCGGACGACCGATCTTCGAGCCGGCGTCGCTGCTGAGGCGCTTTGCGGAGACGGGTTCGTGGGAGGGTGTGGACTGTTAAGGAAACGCCGATCGACCCTCACTTCGTCATTCTAGGGCGAAGCGAAGCGTAGACCCTAGAATCCATGCCGTGACGTCCAATTCGAGGATGCAACGGTCTAGAACAAGGGTTGACGCAGCCGTCGATCGTTCTGCGCCGTCGCTGCTCTACAGACGTCACGGCATGGATCCTATGGTCTGCGCCGCGTCGCTTCGCTCCTTGCTCCGCCATAGGATGGCGAAGCAGAGGATCGCTCTCTACCCCATCAAATTTGACCATGTGGACAAAAGTCAGACACCGTTCCATAGTCCGGTGTCTGACATTTCCTGAGAACGGCCGGCTCGACACGGCTGTCGAACAGAGGGGCACTTCCATGAAAAACGATCTTAGCAAAACGCAACGCGCCGGCCTGTCGCGGCGCACCGTGCTGGAACTCGGCGCGCTGGGTCTGGCGGCAGCCGTGCTGCCGAATGCTGCCTTCGCCAAGGACAAGAAGCTGAAGGTGGCGGCGATCTTCGCCACGCCCATCGAGGAGCCGTGGGACAACCAGATCCACGTTGCCTTGCAGAAGGCCGAGAAGGAGCTTGGCATCGAGTACAAATGGTCGGAGAAGGTGCAGACCGCCGACTTCAGCCGCGTCATGCGCGAATATGCGCAGGGCGGCTACCAGCTGGTGCTGGGCGATGCCTTCGCGGCCGAGCGCGAATCCCGAAAGACCGCCAAGCAGTTCCCGAAGACGGCCTGGCTTTTCGGCTCCGGCGCTGGTCCGGCGGAGCCCAATTTCGGCGTCTTCGACAACTGGATCCATGAGCCCGCGTATCTCTCCGGCTTGATCGCCGGCAAGATGTCGAAGTCGGGCACCGTCGGCGCGGTGGCGGCGATGGGCATTCCGGAAGTGAACCGGCTGGTCAACGCCTTCTTTGCCGGCGCCAAGGAGGTCAATCCGAACATCAAGAAGAAGGTCGCCTTCATCGGCTCCTTCTTCGATCCGCCGAAGGCCAAGGAAGCGGCCGTGGCGCAGATCGATGCCGGCGTCGACGTGATCTATGCCGAGCGCTTCGGCGTCATCGAGGCGGCGGTCGAGAAGAAAATCCTCGCCATCTCCAACATGTCCGACCAGTCGAGCCTCGGCCCGGATACGGTGATCACCGGACCGGTGTGGGACATGTACCCAACGGTCGAGCAGGCCATCAAGCTGGTCAAGGCGGGCGTGTTCACCGCGCAGGACTATGGCGACTTTTCGCGCATGGCCAAGGGCGGCTCCTTCCTGGCGCCGTACCACAAGTTCGACAAGACGCTGCCGGCCGAGGTCAAGGACCTGGTCGAGAAGAAGAAGGCCGAAATCCTGGAAGGCAATTTCCGCGTCGACGTCGACGAGAACACGCCGGTCTCGGATTGATTTTTCACCCTCCCCCTTGTGGGGAGGGTCGGTCCGCGAAGCGGAGCGGGGTGGGGGGCTTTGGCGCCGCACCCCCGCCCCGTCTCGCCAATGACGCTTCGCGTCGTTTGCTCGCCGACCCTCCCCACAAGGGGGAGGGTGCACAGCTCCACCGCCATCGCCTACCAGGAGCACCCTTGTCCGCCCCTCTGATCGAAATGCGCGGCATCACCAAGAGCTTCGGCGCCGTCAGGGCGAACGAGGCGGTCGATCTCAGCGTCGCGCCGGGTGAAATCCTCGGCCTGCTCGGCGAGAACGGCGCCGGCAAGACGACGCTGATGAACGTGCTGTTCGGCGCCTATGCGCCGGATGCCGGCGAGATCCTGGTCGACGGCAGGCCGGTGACCATCCGCAGCTCGGCCGATGCGCTGGCCGCCGGCATCGGCATGGTGCACCAGCATTTTCATCTGGCGCCGCGGCTGACGGTGTTGGAAAACCTTTTGATCGGCATTCCCGGCAAGTCCGGCCGCATCGACCGCGCCGGCGGGCTGGCGCGGCTGAAGGAGATCGGCAGCCAGCATGGGCTGAGCCTCGATCCCGCCCTGCCGGTCTCGGCGCTGTCGGTCGGCGAACAGCAGCGGC
Source organism: Mesorhizobium sp. 131-2-1 (assembly GCF_016756535.1). Lineage (NCBI taxonomy): Bacteria > Pseudomonadati > Pseudomonadota > Alphaproteobacteria > Hyphomicrobiales > Phyllobacteriaceae > Mesorhizobium > Mesorhizobium sp. 131-2-1. Next base: position 1,069,597 of record NZ_AP023247.1, read on the forward strand.
TGGAGATCATCAAGGCGCTGTTTCGCGGCGCCAAGCTGCTGATCCTCGACGAGCCGACGGCGGTGCTGGCGCCGAGCGAGGTCGATGGCCTGTTCGCTGCCTTGCGGTCGATGGCGGGCCAGGGGCTCGGCATCATCTTCATCTCGCACAAGCTCAACGAAGTCAGGGCGCTGACGCATCGCTGCGTGGTGCTGCGTCATGGTCGTGTCGCCGGCCGCGTCGACGATCCCGCCAACACGACGTCGTCCGCCATGGCGCAATTGATGTGCGGCCATGAGATCGTGCCGCCGGCCAGAGGACCCTCGACGCCGGGCGCGACGGTGCTTGCCCTCGACGGCATTTCCTCGTCGGGTCACTCCGGCACTACGCTGCAAGATGTGTCGCTGTCGGTGCGGGCGGGCGAGATCCTCGGCATCGCCGGCGTTTCAGGCAACGGCCAGCGGGCGCTGGCCGACGTCATCTCCGGCATGCTGGCGCCCGGTGCCGGCGCGATGACGATAGCCGGCAAAGCAGTCACGCAGTTCTCGCCTCGCGCGGTGCAGGCGCTCGGTCTCGGCCGCATCCCGGAAGACCGGATGACGACCGGGCTGGTGACCAACCTGCCGCTTGCCGATTCCATGGTGCTGCCGCGCATCGGCACCGAGGCGTTCAGCCGTAAAGGGCTGCTCAATCCCGGCGCCATCCGCGCCTTCGCCGAGGAGCAGATCAAGGCCTATGACATACGCTGCCCTGGGCCGATGACGCGCGCCGGCGCGCTGTCCGGCGGCAATCTGCAGAAGGCGCTTTTGGCTCGCGAGCTCGCCTTCGATCCGAAGGTGCTGATCGTCTCGCAGCCGACACGCGGGCTCGACATCGGCGCCGCCCGCTTCATCCACGAGAAGTTCCTTGCCATGCGCGCCAAGGGCTGCGGCATCGTCGTCATCGGCGAAGACCTTGAGGAATTGCTGATGCTCTCCGACCGCATCGCGGTGATGTATGAGGGCCGTATCGCCGGAACGCTCGCCAGCGCGGACGCCAGCGTCGCAAGGCTCGGCCTGATGATGACCGGCGCGGAGGGGCACGCCTGATGTTTCGCCTGGAAGCCCGCACCTCGACGCCTGCCTGGTTCAACCTCGCGCTGCCGCTGCTCGCGATCGGGGCGACGCTCATTCTGTGCAGCGGCCTGATCGCCATCGCCGGCGCCGGTGTGGTCGAGGCCTATGGTGTGATGCTCTCGGCCTCGCTCGGCGACAGCTATGCCATCACCGAAACGCTGGTGCGCGCCGCACCGATGATCTTCACCGGTCTCGCCGTGGCGGTCGCCTTCCGGGCAAAATTCTGGAACATCGGCGCCGAAGGCCAGTTGCTGGCGGGTGCGGTTGCAAGCTGCGCCGTCGGCGCCATCCCCATGCCGGGTTACCTCGCCATGCTTTTGATGGCGGTTGCCGGCGCGGCCGCCGGCGCCGTTGTGGCGCAGGTGCCGGCGACGCTGCGCGTCAAATTCAAGGTCGACGACGTGGTCAGCTCGCTGCTGCTCAACTCGGTCATCTACTATGCGCTGATGGCGCTGATCGAAGGGCCGTGGAAGGACAGCTTCAGCGGCTATCCGATCTCGCCGCCGATCGAGGATGCCGCCAATTTCCCGGTGCTGATCGAGGGCACGCGGCTGCATCTCGGCGTCATCGTGGCGCTGGTCGCGGCGCCCTTGATCTGGTTCCTGATCGCGCGCACCACGCTGGGCTTCCGGATCCGCGTCACCGGCGAGAATCCGGAGGCGGCGCGCTATGGCGGCATCAACGTGCAGCGCGTGCTGTTGTCGACGGCGCTGCTCACCGGCGCGCTGGCCGGGCTCGCCGGTGTCGGCGAGGTCGGTGGCGTCCACTTCCAGGTGATGAGCGATATTTCGCCCGGCTATGGCTATTCCGGCATCGTCGTCGCGATGCTGGCCAGGCTCAACCCGCTCGGCGTGGTGCCGGCGGCGATCTTCCTTGCCGCCGTCATGACCGGCGCCGAGGCGATGTCGCGGGCGACCGGCGTGCCGGCATTCCTCAGCGACGTCATCCAGGGCACGGCGCTGCTCGCCATGCTGGTGGCGCTGCTGTTCACCGCCTACCGCGTCCGCCGTGTCGGAGCCTCCCGATGAGCGCGGTGTTCGAGCAGATCTTCCAGGTCGGCTTCCTCGCCGCCATCATCCGCATCGCCACGCCGTTGGCCTTCGCCACGCTCGGCGAAATGTTCTCCGAACGGGCCGGCGTGCTCAATCTCGGCATCGAGGGCATCATGCTGTTGTCGGCGATGGCCGGCTTCACCGCCACCAGTCTCAGCGGCAGCCTGTGGCTGGGCGTCTTGGTCGCGGTGCTCACCGGCGCGCTGATGGGTGCAGTGCATGCGCTGTTCACGGTGGCGCTGGGCCTCAGCCAGCATGTCTGTGGCATCGGCGTGACGCTGTTCTGCTCCGGGCTTGCCTATTTCCTCTACCGGCTGATCTTCGGCCAGCAATCGGTGCCGCCGAGCATCAAGGGTTTTCAGCCGGTGCCGATCCCGCTGCTTTCGGACATCCCGATCCTGGGCCCGGCGGTGTTCAACCAGTTTGCGCTGGTCTATCTGGCGATCATCGCCGTTCCGCTCGCCGCCTTCGTGCTCTACCGCACGCCGTGGGGACTGTCGGTGCGCATGGTCGGCGAAAATCCGCGCGCCGCCGACTCGGCTGGCGTCAGCGTGATTGGCACGCGTTTCCAGGCGGTGATCCTCGGCGGTGCGCTGATGGGTCTAGCCGGCGCGTTCCTGACCATGGCGCAGTTCAACGCCTTCACCTTCGGCGTCGTCTCGGGGCGCGGCTGGGTGGCGATCGCGCTGGTGGTGTTCGGCCGCTGGGATCCGTGGCGCTCGGCGGGCGCTGCGCTGTTGTTCGCCTTCGTCGATGCGCTGCAACTGCGCATGCAGGCGAGCGGGCTCGGCCACATCCCCTACGAAGCGTTCCTGATGCTGCCCTTCATCTTCACCATCGTCGCCATGGCCGTCATGTCGCGCAACGCGGTGGCGCCCTCGGCGCTGCTCAAGCCATTTCGACGGGAAGAACGGTAGAGGAGCAGGACTTGGTGCCTTTCCTCTCCCTCCGGAGGGGGGAGAGGTGGCGCTGCGAAGCAGCGACGGAGTGGGGGAACCACCTTGCAACCGTCGCCAACGGACACGCAATAATCTTCCTGCACTGCGCCAAGGGTCGACCCCCACTCCGTCGAGTTGCGCTCGACACCTCTCCCCCGATCGACGGGGGAGAGGAAGGGCGCCAAGCCTTGGATACTCACATCGCCGTAAAGGCGTTGTCTACGAACAGATGGGCGCCGTTGACGAAGCTGGATTCATCGCTGGCCAAAAACAGCGCCGCCTTCGCCACCTCCTCCGGCTCGCCGATGCGGCCCTGCTGGGCGGCAAGTGCCGCGTCCGAAACATCAACGCCGAGCTTGCCGAGGTCGGCCACCTCGCGCAGCCCGTGCGGCGTGCGGATGAAGCCGGGGCAGACGGCGTTGCAGCGGATGTTGCGATCGCGAAACTCGACCGCGATGGCGCGCGCGAACATGTGGCAGGCGCCCTTGGTGGTGTCGTAGAGCACCTCGTTCGGGGTCGCGGCCACCGCCGAGATCGACGAGGTGCAGACGATCGAACCGCCGCCGGCGGCGATCATGCCGGGCAGCACGGCGCGCGTCATCAGGAACATCGAGCGCACATTGACCGCATGCAGCCAGTCCCATTCCGTGAGCGTCGTCTCCAGGAACGGCTTTATCACGATGGTGCCGGCGTGGTTGAACAGCACTGTGACAGGACCGAGCTTTGCCGTCGCCGCCTTCACCGCTGCCTCGACCTGCGTCTCGTCGGAAACATCCGCCACGAAATGTTCCACGACGTGGCCGCGGGCGCGGATCGCCGCCGCGGTGGCTGCCGCCGCGTCGCCGTTGCGGTCGACGATCGCCACCTTGGCGCCTTCCGCCGCGAACAGCTCGGAAGCCGCCCCGCCCATGCCCGTCGCGCCGCCCGAAATGATCGCGACCTTGCCCGCCAGCCTTCCGCCCATGCTTTCTCTCCCTCTGATCTGATGCTTCACGCGTGAACCGGCGACGATGCTATCCTCCATGCGCCGGATGGCCAAGCGTGCCGCCAGGTACCAGGGGTTCCTTTTTCGGCGGTCTCTTGCCCGAACGCTGGCCGCTTGGTCCGCTCCAAGCCACGATCCCGTCTGATCTCCTTCGAGCCGATTTCCCCAGTCGAGGGCGATACAGAAAAGCCAAACCTATTTTCGGAGCACCAGGAGAAATTCGTTCTGCATGCTCCGAAAAAATAGCAATCGACAAAGTCTACTGATTTTATAGATTAATGGCCGAGATGGAGGCCGACATGTCCTATTACCAGAACGCCCAGACAGACCGCAGAGGCCAGGCCGTCGGCCAGAGCTGGCGGCCGGCCTATGGCGGCGCTTTCGCCTATCTCGTTTTCGCCCTTGCGTTCGTGTTCACCGGGGCAGTCGTGCTGGGCCTCATTCCCTGAGGCACGGCAACCAAGGGGTGGCGGCCTAACGCTTTCAGGCAACCGGAGTTGAGTGAGCTGCATCCGCGGCGCGTTTTCGCGCGCTTTGTGGCTGCGATATGCGATTCCAAACGTGATGGAGGAGATGGCAATGCCGATCAAGTTCACGCATGTTCCGGGCAAGTCTGCCAATGGCGGCTTCTTCTACGATTTCGCCGAAACGGCGACGAAACTGTCGCTGATCGAGGACGTCGGCTTCCAGAAGATCGTCGTCGACGATCCGGCCGGCCTGCTCACCAACATGGATATCGCCGCTCAGGGGCTCGAGCGCACCGCGTCGCTGGAGGTGGTGCTGACCCACTGGGCCGGCGTGGTCGAGCCAACTGTGGCGGCCAGGCAGCTTGCGGCGCTGAGCGCCAAGAGCGGCGGCCGGCTGTCACTCAGGATGCTGAGCGAGCCGCTCAGCGACGAGGATGCCGAGGCGCGCCCGGTCGGGCACACCGCGGTGTGGCAGCGCATCGACGAATATCTGGTGTTGTTGAAGCGGCTGTGGTCGAACGACAGGCCGTTCGACCATGAAGGCGCTTTCTACAGCGTCAAAGGCGGCTATGTGCCCCGCAAGGGCCCACACGGCGCCGACGTGACGATCCGGCTTGGCGGCCAGTCCGGAACGGCGCTCAGGGTCGCCGGCCGGCACGCGGATGTCTTCGAACTGTCCGCCGGTTCGCCTGACGAGGTCGGCCAGTTGATCGAGCGCGTGCGCGCCGCCGCCGCCGAACATGGAAGGGCCGGCAAGCTGCGCTTCGCGCTGCCCGTGCGCATCCGTTCGCAAAAGGATGCCGTCGTCGCCGATCACAAGGCGGTCGAGGTTTCCCGGTCGCCGGCCGAGATCGCGCTGGCGCTGCTGCCTTATGCGGCGCTCGGCATCCGCGAATTCATGATCGCCGGCATCGACAGGCCGCGCGAGATCGCGACGGTGGGGCGCGAGGCTGTCACGCTCATCAGCAATTCGCTGGCGCGCCGCGAGGCCGAAGCGCCGCAGCCCGGCGCTTTCGCCAGGCGTTTGCCGCCGGAATCCCGCGCGCCGGTCTGACCGGACCGCCAGACCTTCAGCGCGGTTTGCCGGCAAGCCGCGCAAGCGCCTCGATGACGGCGTCTGAATCAGCGAGAGCGCCGAAGACGCCGTCCTCCACCGTCACCATGTGCAGTGCAGCCTGATGCGCCCGTCTGTCGCCGCTGGCGCAGGCATCGGAGATTGTCAGGCACTGGAAGTTGCGGTCGCAGGCCTCACGCAGCGTGGTGTGCACGCAGACGTCGGTGGTGCAGCCGGTGAACAGAAGATGCGAGATGCCGCGTGCGCGCAGGACCAGTTCGAGGTCGGTATAGGTGAAGGCGCCGTTGCAGGTCTTGTCGACGACGATGTCCCGCGGCTCGACCTCGATGTCGGCGACGATCTGGAAGCCCGGGCTGGAGCGCAGCAGTATGTCGGTGCCGTCGAGGCCCGCCCGCTTGCGGCGCCATTTCTCGTAGGGCGTCATGTCGGCCATGTCGGCGCGGTAGCCTTGCCTGGTGTGCACGATGGTCAGGCCGGCGGCGCGGGCTGCCGCGATCAGGCGGTTGACCGCCGGCAGGATCGCCCTGAGCGGCGAAGGGTCATATCCCTTTCTGGCGAAATAGCCCGTCGGCGACAGGAAATCCTCCTGCAGGTCGATAACCAGCAACGCGGTGTGTTCCGGCACCAGCCGGCCGTCATAGGGAAAATCGAACGGGATCGCCTTGATCATCGGCCGCCTGCCTCGCGCTGCCGCCATCGTGATCCGAGATGGTGGCGCAGTCCAGAGGTCGGCAGGCAACCGTTTGTAGGATCATCGCACCCGGGACGAGGGCAAGGCGCCACGTTGCCGACGAAGCCTGGTCCTGTCGCTTCGCTGACGTCACATATTTAGTTGAGTCAAAAAGTCATCTTTATAGTTGACTAGCAAACTCATGTTTCATAGTCAACCACCGATGGCAGTAGCAAACCGGTTGCCGGCGATCGCGCAAGTCCGAGTTGCAGAAAGGCCAGAGCGTGGCTGGAGTTCAGACTGCCTTCGGTTACGTGCAATGATGAAGCGAGGACGAAGCGTGTCCAGACATGGTCTTTTGGCGGCGCTGGCCGCATCGTTCATCCTGTCGGCCGGCGCGGGCACGGCGCAGCAACAGCCGGCAACGCCAGCTCCTGCCTTGCAGTCGGTCCAAGCCCCCGCCACGCAGGCGCCGGCGGCACCCGCCACGCAGGCGCCGGCGGCACCCGCCACGGCGGCGCCTGTCACAACCACTCCTGCCATTGCCGTTCCCGCTGCACCGCAGCCGGCCAATCAGCCCGCTCCGCCCGCCGGCGGTGAGCCGTCGGCAGCGATTGCGCTGACGCTGCCGCACGATTTGTCGCCCTGGGGCATGTTCATGGCCGCCGACATCATCGTCAAGGCGGTGATGGTCGGCCTCGCCTTCGCATCGCTGGTCACCTGGACAATTTGGCTGGCCAAATCGCTGGAGATCCTCGCCGGCAAGTTGAGAGCCCGCCGCGCCGCGCAGGCGATCGGCAATGCCGCGACGCTGATGCAGGCCGGGCGCGCGCTCGGCCACAACAATGGCCCCGGCGCGCTGCTGGTGCGGGCGGCCGAGGAAGAGGCGGCGCTTTCGGCCGGCGCGCTCGGCCACGTCTCAGGCGATGGCCTGAAGGAGCGCGTCACCTCGCGGCTGTCGCGCATCGAGGCGGCGGCGGCGCGGCGCATGTCGCGCGGCACCGGCCTGCTCGCGACGATTGGCTCGACCGCGCCCTTCGTCGGCCTGTTCGGCACGGTGTGGGGCATCATGAACGCCTTCATCGGCATCTCGCAGGCGCAGACCACCAATCTGGCGGTGGTGGCGCCCGGCATCGCCGAGGCACTGCTCGCCACCGCCATGGGCCTGGTCGCGGCGATCCCGGCGGTGGTCATCTACAATGTCTTTGCCCGCTCCATAGCCGGCTACCGGCAGATCCTCGCCGATGCCGCCGCCTGCGTGGAGCGGCTGGTCAGCCGCGATCTCGATTTCCGCACCGTGCCGCCGGCAGGCACGATCGCGGCGGAGTGAGCGGTCATGGCGGCGCGGATTCGCGAAACGGCCGGCGACGATCTCGAGGAAAGCCACGAGATCAACGTCACCCCGTTCATCGATGTCATCCTGGTGCTCCTGATCATCTTCATGGTCGCCGCACCGCTAGCGACCGTCGATGTCAATGTCGACCTGCCGGGCTCGACGGCAACGCCGGCGCCACGCCCCGAGACGCCGCTGTTCCTGACGCTGAAGAGCGATCTTACGCTCGCCATCGGCAATGACAGCGTGCCGCGCGCCATGTTCGCCGCCACGCTCGACGGCCGCGCCAAGGGCGACAAGCAGACGCGCATCTTCCTGCGCGCCGACAAGACGGTCGGCTATGGCGAGCTGATGGAGGTGATGAACCTGCTGCGTGCCGCCGGCTATCTCAAGATCGCGCTGGTCGGCCTGGAGACACTGCCTTCGGCCGGCGCGCCAGAGCCGCTAGGAAGTCAGCCGGGCGGAAGCCAGCTGACAGGCACGGCACCATGACCGGCGCAGCGGCCGCCTTGTCCGGGATCGGTCAGCCGCGGTTCGGCGCGCGCGAGACCGGCCTGTGGGCCGGTGCTGCCGCCCTGATCCTGGTCGCGCATGTGGCGGTCGCCTACGCCGTGCAGAATTTCAGCCTGGCCGAGGCTCCGGACGGTGGGCCACCACCGGCGCTGGCGATCGAGATGTCGCCGCTGGTGATCGCTCCCGCCGTGCAGGAAGCGGCGTTGGTTCCGGACGCGGTGACACCCGACCAGGCCGAGCCAGTCGAAGAGACGGTCGCCGAAGTGAAACCGGTGATCGAGCCGGCGCCCGAGCCAGTCACCGACGAGCCGGTCCAGGCCGACGAGACCGCACCGTCGGCGCCCGCCGTGGCCGCGTTGAGCGAGCCGCCGCCGCTGGAGGTTCCGGACGTCGTCGAGACGGTGGCGCCCGACGTCGTCATCCCACAACCGAAGCCGGTGGAAGCGCCTGTCGAGCCCAAGGCAGAGAAGCCCGTCGAAGCCAAAGCGAAGAAACCTGTCGACAAGCCGAAGCCGCGGCCGAAGAAGGAAAAGCCGGCGCCGGCCAGGACCGCTATGGCGGCCAGCGTCGACGCCCGGCCGGCCGCGCGCGCGGTGGCGCCGAAGTCCGCCGAGGGCGCGCCGCGATCCAGCGCCAGCCCGGCGCGCTGGAATTCCAGCCTGGCGGCGTGGATCAAGCGGCACACGCGCTATCCGAGCGCGGCACGGTCGAGGCGGGCCGAAGGCAGCCCGAACGTGACCTTCACGGTCGATTCCTCGGGCCGGGTGGTTTCCGCCCGGCTGGCGCGCTCCTCCGGCCACGCCGACCTCGACCACGCCGCGCTCGGCGCCCTGCAGGGCGCCTCGGTGCCGGTGCCGCCACCCGAGCTCGGCGCCCGCGTGACCCGCACCGCGCCTTTTGTCTTCAGCCTGCGGGACTAGGCGTCAAACAATGTCATCGTGGCGGCGTGTCGTGTCGCCCATGGCTCTCATGCTTGCCTGGACCTTCCTTGCCGGCCTCGGGGTGGGCGCGGGGCGGAAGGGTGTCCATCAGGTTTCTGACCTTGGCGTTGTTGTGCGCATCGATGATCGCGCGGCCAAAATGGACCAGGATTGCGAGCACTGACATTTGCGCTTTCCTCCGTTGGGACGGCTGCTGCGCGCCGTCGGAATGGCGATAGATGCGCCGGGTCTGTTTCGCGGGGATGGCACGGAAAACGGCGGGCTGTTACCGAAATCATCGACCTGGAAACATTTGCCTACGAATGATTTAGTTCGTTTCGCCTAGAGCGATTCAGCTGTTCGACAGAATCGCCGACCAGCTCCAGTTTTTTGCTTTTACGCAATTCCGGACGGAAAAACCGCTACGCCCATTTCCTGGAATTGCTCCAGCCGAAACGGCAACGCGCGACCAGCTCTACGAACGGTGAACAAGCACAGGGATATTGCTGTGCGTCAGCACCTTGAGCGTTACGCTTCCGAGGAGCACTGCCGATATCCCGCTTCGCCGATGCGATGCCATGACGATGAGATCGCAGCCCCTTGCCTCAGCCGTTTCGATGATAGCTGCGAAGCGATGCTCATGCTCGATGTGGACGGTCTCGAAGGACACCTGACTGGCTGCCGCGACGGCTGCGGCGGAAGCGAGATACTCCTCCGGCTTTCCATGCAAAAGCTCATGAACGAATTCGGCCGCCCCAGGGATCTCGACGACCGGCGTGGGGTCGGATGCGATCGAATGCAACGGGGCTTCCACCGTAAGAATAGTTACTTTTGCATTCAGGGCGGCGGCGAGGCTAACGCCGTGCGCAACGGTATTCTTGGATTTTTCCGAGCCATCGATGGGTATCAGGATATGATGATACATGTTGCGCCACGCGGATCGAATTCAGTGTCCCCAAATTTGGGCGACAGCCAATTATGCCACATTATTCGCGAGGATCGCAGCTTGCGGTCGCGCAGGCTGCCAGCCCGCCCGCCCAAAGTGGCATAGTAGCTTAGCTCTGTAGCCAAGCCGCTGTGACAGCTCCATTGCTTCGCGGAACCCTCTGGTCCCAAGGGAGACCTTGATTGTCATGCATGTGCCAAGTGGGTGCACGCGCAGAATTGCCGACTCGCATCTAGCTATTTTCACTCAATTCCGGACGGAAAGCCGCAACGATGCGGAATGGGAATGTCCCGGTATCCGCGTTGCCTATGCCCTTGCATCAGGGAGGGCAGGCTGATGCGTGGCCTCGACCAAAACCGCCGCAGCTTGCTCAACCTGACCGGCCGCATGGTCGACCTGTTCAAGCTTCTTCGCCAGCCGGTCGTGCAACATCGAGAGCCGGGCCGCATGGTAGACCGCACTTCGCTTTCGGCCGTTCGAGTCCAGCGGTCCAAACAACATGGCGACGGGCTCCTCAGTGTGTGCTTGTCGGCGGCACCACAAGTTCAACCATATTGCCGAGTCCTCACGGTTTGCGATCCCGTCAAAAGTTGAACATGGGGTCATCCCTTTGGTTCCGCCGTGCGGAGCAACCCGCCGCGAGCGGACTGGTCACGTCGCACTTAGCGCCATGGCCTTCGGCGTCGTGCTGGCGGTGCCTCACTATCCGGGCGCGCAGCATTGCGAGCAGCGCGACCCGATGACGATCGGCGCGCGTTCCGCTGCGCCAATCGAGCGGTTCGAATATCATCATGGGTCCGGCTCCTCAGTAGTGGGCAGCCGGATTGAGCGTCGTCAGCCGTCGCTCAGCTTCCGCGACTCGCCGCTTCTCAGACCTGATGCGAGCGCAAAGCGCCAGGTTGATGCAAACGCCGCGATCCTCGTCCAGCAAGTCGTTTGCTCGGCTAAGCGAACGTTCAGCCCGCTTTATGCGGAGCCGCGCCTTGGCGAGTTCAAAGTCCAATATCTCGACCATTTTCCCAAAACCTTCAGGTCAATAGTCCCTTCGAAATCTAAACCGCCCCTGGCCGCAATGGTTCCAACGTATGCGGAGGAGAAAAGGGCGCCGATCGAGGAAATCAGGCACCCGTATGGCCGAGCTTCGAGTCGAAAACAAACCCGAGGGTCCGAACTGACCAATTGCCCTTCGGACACTTGATTGGCCCGCTGCTTCGGTGGCGGGCCTTGTAGTTGGCGCCATCCGAACAAAGAGCGCGGCTATCCGGTTTGAGGTCAGGGAGAACGCTGATGCAAAATCAAACCAAAGAGCGGCCCGCGCCCAAGCCGGACCCGAAGAAGACGCCTGTCCGTCCCGACAGGGAATCATCGCCAAAACCTAAGCATGTCGATCCGCCGCCGCGAGACGTGCGAGAGGCGCCGGTTCCAAATCCAAACGGCGACAAGAAGTCTTAACGGCCGGCACGCGGCGAAAGCGGCTGCTGCCTCACGGTGCTCGCGTCTCCCCCTACTAACTCGGTCGCTCGTTCCGCACGTAGCGATATTGAGATTTCATATGCTTAGATAATCCCGCTGGTGGAGCTGAGGGGGATCGAACCCCTGACCTCATCATTGCGAACGATGCGCTCTCCCAGCTGAGCTACAGCCCCGTCCAGCGGATGGCGCATTTATCGGGCGAGGCCGTTTCGTGTCAAGGCGAAACGACTGCGGATCGGCCGCCTTTGCGGCTTGCGCGCACGGCGGCACTTGCCGCCTTGGCCGGCAATGGCTACATGTCGGCAACAATTGGAGACCGGCATGATCGCCCTTATTCAAACCATCGTCATGGCGCTTGACCTCTATTGGTGGATCATCATCGCCTCGGCAATCTTTTCCTGGCTCTACGCCTTCAACGTCGTCAACTCGCGCAACCAGTTCGTCGGCACCATCGGCAACATGCTCTACCGGCTGACTGAACCGGCGCTCCGGCCGATCCGCCGCTTCATGCCCGACCTCGGCGGTATCGACATTTCGCCGATCATCCTGTTGCTGATCATTTTCTTCCTCCGCCAGTTCCTGCTCACCACGGTGCTGTCGCTGGTCGTCTGAGCGCGGATATGGGCACGCCGTTCCGCTCGCGCGACGACGGCATCGACCTGTTCGTCCGGCTGACGCCGAAAGCGGCGCTCGACAGGATCGAGGACGTCGAGACGATGGCGGACGGGAGAAGCCACCTCAAGGCCCGCGTTCGCGCCGTGCCGGAAAACGGCGCCGCCAATCTCGCGCTGGAACGGCTGGTCGCCAAGGCGCTGGGCGTGCCGGCGTCGGCCGTTTCGGTGATTGCCGGCGGCACCGCCCGGCTGAAGACACTGCGTGTTGCGGGTGAGCCAACTGCCCTGGCGAAAGCGGTCGAGGCGCTTTCAAAATAGAGGCTCAATCCCCCAGCGGCAGGCGGGGATCGTCGACCTTCAGCGTGTTCACGCTCTGCTTGATGCGGCGCAGGTTCTCCAGCACCTTCGGGCCACGCGTCTCGGCGACCGATGTCACGATCATGTCGACGATGGCGAGCAGCGCATAGCGCGACGATGTCGGCTTGTAGATGTTGCCATCCTCGAACGACTGCAGATGGATGACCGTATCGGCGGCCTTGGCCAGAGCCGAGTCCGGCGCGGTGATGGCGACCGTGGTGGCGCCATATTGCTGGGCGACCTGCACCGCCTCGATGACCGATCGCGCATAGCCGGAAACCGAAAAGGCGACCAGCGTCGTCTCGGGCGTCGCGACCGCGGCGTACATGCGCTGCAATTGTCCGTCGATCTGCGCCAGAACCGGCAGGCCCAGCCGGAACAGCCGGTTCTGCATTTCGGTGGCCATCATCGAGGAGATGCCGCCGGAGCCGATGCACAGCACATTGCCCGAGGTTGCAATGCGCGCGGCGACACCGACCAGCGTCGTCATGTCGAGGTTCTCGCTGGCGCGCTGGATGGCCGATATCGCCGCCTCGGTGATGGCGGATGCGATGCGCTGCTCGCGCGCGTCGCGGCTCAGCGGCTCCGGCGACAGATACTGGCCGCCGATGGCGATCGCCTGCGCCAGGTAGAATTTGAAATCGCGCAGGCCCTCGCAGCCGAGATTGCGGCAGAAGCGGGTCACCGTCGGTTCGCTGACGCCGACGCGCGCGGCAATCTCCGAGATCGCCGCCTTGGAGGCGAAATCGAGATCGGTTAGTACGAGGCCGGCCAGCCGGCGGTCCGACTTGGTGCCGTCCTGCGCCATCAATTGCAGCCGTGTGATGATATCGGCCGGCGTCTTCATATTTGTGGTTTCGTCTTCATGCAGGTGTCGTCATAGGGGCAGGCCCGTCGCCTTGTCGAACAGATGGATGTTGCGCGGTTCGACCGTGACCGGCAAGCGGTCGCCCGGCCGCACCTGCACGCGGTCGCGGAACACGGCGCGCACCGTGTCGCCGCCTATCGCGCCGTAGACATGCGTCTCCGAGCCGGTCGGCTCGACGACGTCGACATCGATGGCCATCGCATCACCGGTGCCGCCGATGACGAAATGCTCTGGGCGGATGCCGGCCTCGACCGTATCGCCTGTGGGCTCGGCCTTGCCTGCCAGCGCCAGCCGTCCGCCACTGCTGGTCTCGAACCAGGAATTGCCGGCGGCTGCCTTGAGCGCTCCGGAGACGAAGCTCATCGAGGGCGAACCGATGAAGCTGGCGACGAACTTGTTGGCCGGCCGGTCGTAGAGTTCCAGCGGTGGTCCGACCTGCTGGATGCGGCCGCGGTCCATCACCACGATGCGGTCGGCCATGGTCATGGCCTCGATCTGGTCGTGGGTGACATAGACAATCGTCGATTTCAGCCGCTGGTGCAGCGCCTTGATCTCGGTGCGCATCTGCACGCGCAGTTGCGCGTCGAGGTTGGACAGCGGCTCATCGAACAGGAATACCGACGGCTCGCGCACGATGGCGCGGCCCATGGCGACGCGCTGGCGTTGACCGCCCGACAATTGCCTCGGATAGCGGTCGAGATAGGAGAAGAGGCTGAGCACGCCCGACGCCTTCTTGACCTTGTCCTCGACGGCGGCGCGCGTCTCGCCGCGGATCTTCGGGCCGAAGCCGATATTGTCGGCGGCCTTCAGGTGCGGGAACAATGCATAGGACTGGAAGACCATGGCGATGTTGCGCTGCTGCGGCGGCAGGTCGTTGGCGCGCATGCCGCCAATCAGGAGATCGCCGGAGCTGATCGTCTCCAGCCCGGCCAGCATGCGCAGCAGGGTCGACTTGCCGCAGCCCGAAGGGCCGACCAGAACGACGAACTCGCCGCTTTTGATCTCGAGGTCGATGTCCTCGAGGATGCTGTGGTGGCCGAACGATTTCGACAGGTTGCGGAACTGGACATCGGTCATGGTCACGCTCCCAATATGTCGTCGATGAAGGGCAGGCAGCCGGCGGTGAGCCCCGCATCCACCGGCATCACCACGCCTGTTACGCCCGATGCCCGGTCGGAAGCAAGGAAGGCCACCGCTTCCGCCACTTCCGGTGCGTTGACGATGCGACCGAGCGGATAGAGCCGCTTGAGCTTGCCGAGGATTTCGGGGTCCTTGGCCAGGCGATGATCCCACGCGGCGGTGCGGATCGATCCCGGGCAGACGACATTGGCGCGCACGCCGCTGCGGCCGAGCTCGACGGCGATCGACTTGGCATAGGCATTGATGCCGGCCTTGGCGGCGGCATAGGCCGGATTGCCGAAATGGGAAATGGCGTTGACCGATGAGATGAAGACGACGCTGCCGGAGCCGCGTTTGGCCATCGCCTTGATGAGCGGGTCGGCGAAAGTCATGACGCCGGTCAGGTTGAGGTCGAGCTCGTGCTCGATCTTGTCCGCCGTCAGCGCGCCAATCGTCTCCGCGCGCGTCCAGCCGGCATTGTTGATCAGGATGTCCGGGATGCCGTCCCGGTCGAGGATCGCGGCGACCGCCGTCTCCATCGAGGCGCGGTCGAGCAGGTTGAAGACATGGCGGGAGGCGAAATGCGGGCCGGCCAGGGACTCGTTCGACTGATCGCAGCCGACCACGCGCGCGCCGCGCTCCGCCAGCAGCGCCACGATCGCCGACCCCAAGCCGCCGCCGGCGCCCGTGACCACGGCCGTCTTGCCCTCGAATTCGGCTCTCGAAACCACCGCGCGCGCTCCTCCATGATGCAGACGTTCGGCTGCGAGGCTAGGCAATCAAATGTAATTTAGCAACAGAATAATTTGCTTGCGAAGCGCCTAATGATCGATAATGTAGGAAAGTCACATCAATTCTGTTCCGCCCGTCGGAGCGGAAGCGCATCAGCGCAGATCAATGGGAGAGATCAGATGAGCCTTGCGAAATGGACTGTCGGCCTGACGGCCGGAATGAGCATGCTGGCGTTTGCGGCGCCGGCCGATGCGGGAGAGGTGCGCGTCACCGTCGCCGAATACAGCGCCAAGACAGGCCCCTATTTCCAGGACGTCAAAAAGGAATTCGAAGCGGCCAACCCGGGTATCACCGTCAAGTTCGAAGTGGTGCCGTGGGAGGTGTTGCTGCAGAAGCTGACCACCGACATCACCGCCGGCACCAATGCCGACCTGTCGATCATCGGCACGCGCTGGCTGATCGACTTCGTGCAGCAGGATGTCGCCGAGCCGCTCGACGGCTACATCACGCCCGAGTTCAAGGACCGCTTCATCGACACCTTCCTGTCGCCCTCGATCATGGAGGGCAAGACCTACGGCCTGCCGATCGCCGCCTCGGCGCGCGCCATGTATTACAACAAGGAGCTGTTCGAGAAGGCCGGCATCGCCAAGCCACCGGCCACCTGGACCGAGCTGCAGGAGGATGCCCGCAAGATCAAGGCGCTCGGCTCCGGCACGTTCGGCTTCGGCCTGCAGGGCAAGGAGATCGAGACCGACGTCTACTACTACTATGCGATGTGGTCGCAGGGCACCGAGATCCTCAACAAGGACGGCACCTCGGGCCTTGGCACGCCGGGCGCGCTCGACGCCGCCAAACTCTACAAGTCGATGATCGACGAGGGCCTGACCGAGCCGGGCGTCACCTCCAACAACCGCGAGGACGTGCAGAACCTGTTCAAGCAGGGCAAGGTCGGCATGATGATCACCGCGCCCTTCCTGTCCAACCAGATCAAGGACGAGGCACCGAACCTGAAATACGGCGTCGCCGCCATTCCCGCCGGGCCGACCGGGGCGCGCGGCACCTATGGCGTCACCGACTCCATCATCATGTTCAAGAATTCCAAGAACAAGGACGAGGCCTGGAAGCTGCTCGACTTCCTGTTCACCAAGGAGCAGCGCGCCAAGTTCACGCAAGGCGAAGGCTTCCTGCCGGTGAACAAGGAAGAGGCGAAGATGGACTACTACGTCAACAACGCCGACCTCGCCGCCTTCACCGCGCTGTTGCCCGACGCCCGCTTCGCACCGGTCATCCCGGGCTGGGAAGAGATCGCCCAGATCACGTCCGATGCGATGCAGAAGATCTATCTCGGCAGCGCCGAGCCGGAGGCTGCGCTGAAGGACGCGGCGGCCAAGGCCAACGCGGTGCTGAAGAAATAGGGCGTTCACTCCCGACGCCCGTGGCGCGCCCCACCCCGTCGGGGCGCGCCACACCTTTTAGAATTGAGCAGAAAGATAGTTCGTCAATATCAGCGCCGCCCCAGCCAGGTTCCTTTCCTCTCCCTCCGGAGGGGGGAGAGGTGGCTCGGCGAAGCCGAGACGGAGTGGGGGAACCACCTGGCAACCACCGCGAACGGACATAGGAAGGGCACTAGGCGCAAGCATCGCCTCGCCTTGCGCCCAGCCGTCGACCCCCACTCCGTCGAGCTTCGCTCGACACCTCTCCCCCGATCGACGGGGGAGAGGAAGGGCCCTCTTCCGCAACTGCCGCGGGGGACGGGCAGGCAGGTGAGTGGTAGCACAGGCGCCTGGAAAGAGTTCGACTGAGCGGTTGAAAAGAACAGATCAGAGCTGAAAACAGCCGATGCAAAATCGTTTCTTGCCCTATCTCCTGACCTTGCCCAGCCTGTTCCTGGCGGCTGTGGTCATCTTCTGGCCGGTCTGGGACCTGCTGCAGATCTCGACGCATGACGTCAGCCGCTTCGGCCAGTTGCGCGACTTCAGTGGTCTCACCAATTTCTCGGCATTGTTCGCCGATCCCGATTTCATAGCAGCCCTCTGGCGAACCGGCCTGTGGACGGTGCTGGTGGTCGGCGGCGCACTCTTGCTGTCGATCCCGGTGGCGATGATCCTCAACACCGATTTCTACGGTCGCGGCCTCGCCCGCGTCATCATCATGCTGCCTTGGGCGGTGTCGCTGACCATGACGGCGGTGGTTTGGCGCTGGGCGCTCAACGGCGAAAGCGGCATGCTGAATTCGGCGCTGATGGGGCTCGGCCTGATCAGCCAGAACATCCAGTGGCTGGCCAGCGCCGAGACGGCGTTCCCGATGCAGGTGCTGATCGGCATACTGGTGACGGTGCCGTTCACCACGACCATCTTCCTCGGCGGGCTGTCGTCGATCCCCGACGACCTCTACGAGGC
The DNA here is from genome assembly GCF_016756535.1 of Mesorhizobium sp. 131-2-1. NCBI lineage: Bacteria > Pseudomonadati > Pseudomonadota > Alphaproteobacteria > Hyphomicrobiales > Phyllobacteriaceae > Mesorhizobium > Mesorhizobium sp. 131-2-1. The sequence continues at coordinate 1,087,152 of NZ_AP023247.1, forward strand.
GGCCGCACTGGAGGGCGCCACGCCGTATCAGCAGTTCCGTGAGGTCACCTTTCCGCTCTTAAAACCGTTCATCAACATCGCGATCGTGCTCAACACGATCTACGTCTTCAACTCCTTCCCGATCATCTGGGTGATGACGCAGGGCGGACCGGCGAACTCGACCGACATTCTGGTCACCCATCTCTACAAGCTCGCCTTCCGCATCGGCAAACTGGGCGAGGCGTCGGCGGTGTCGCTGGTGATGTTCGCCATCCTGCTCGTCTTCACCATGATCTATGTGCGCCTCGCCATGCGGGAGCAGCGGGCATGAGCAACGGCAAGCTGAAGCGCTCGATCGTCGCCTGGCTGCTGCTGTCGCCGCTTATCGTGGTGACGATCTTCCCCTTCGCGGTGATGTTGCTCACCGCGGTCAAGCCGCGGGCCGAAGTGCTGTCGCCAACCTGGTGGCCAAGCGCGTTCCACTGGTCGAATTTTGTCGACATGTGGGTGGCGACCGGCTTCGGCCAGGCGCTCGTCAACTCGCTCTACGTCTCGGTGATCGCAACGGTCGGCGCCATCCTGATCTCGGTGCCGGCGGCCTATGCCATGTCGCGCTTCCGCTTTGCCGGTTACGGCGCCTTCCGCCAGTTCCTTTTGATCTCGCAGATGATCTCGCCGATCGTGCTGGTGCTCGGCCTGTTCAGATTGATGGCGGCCTGGGGCCTGATCGAATCGACGACGGCGCTTGGCTTCATCTACATGGCCTTCAACGTCGCCTTCACGGTGTGGATGCTGCAGAGCTATTTCGACACCATCCCGCGCGACCTCGAGGAAGCCGCCTGGATGGAAGGCGCCGGCCGCTGGCTGACCTTGCGAAAAGTGTTCCTGCCGCTTTGCCTGCCGGCGATCGCGGTGACGGCGATCTTCACCTTCATCAACGCCTGGAACGAATTCGTCGTGGCGCTCACCATGCTGCGCAGCCAGGAAAGCTACACGCTGCCGATCCAGGTCTTCTCGCTGGTCGCAGGCCGTTACACGATCGAATGGCACCATGTCATGGCCGCCACGCTGCTCGCCACCTTGCCGGTGGCGATCCTGTTCATCTGGCTGCAGCGCTACCTGGTCAGGGGCCTGGCGCTCGGGGCCGTCAAATAGCCGATATTCCGCTACGGAGCTTTCATGCGCATCTTCACCGCCTCGCTGGCGACGGAAACCAACACCTTCTCGCCGGTGCCGACCGACCGGGCCTCGTTCGAGATGGCCTTCTATGCCGGGCCGGGCAAGCATCCGGAAACACCGACGCTGTGCTCGTCGCCGATCGTGGCGCTGCGCCGGCGCGCGGCAAAGGAAGGACTGACCGTCATCGAAGGCACCGCCACCTGGGCCGAGCCTGGCGGCCTTGTGCAGCGGCAGACCTATGAGGCGTTGCGCGACGAGATCCTGGATCAGCTCAAGGCGGCCTTGCCAGTCGATGCCGTCATCCTCGGTCTGCACGGCGCGATGGTGGCGCAAGGCTATGACGATTGCGAGGGCGACCTGCTTGAACGCGTGCGGGCGATCGTCGGGCCGGAGGTGGTGATCGCCTCGGAATTCGACCCGCACAGCCATCTGACGCCGAAGCGTGTCGCGGCGTGCGACATCATGGCCTACTTCCTCGAATTCCCGCACACCGACTTCTACGAGCGCGGCGACCATGTCGTCGAGCTCGGCCTGGCGGCCGCACGCGGCGAGATCAAGCCGGTGATCTCGACCTTCGACTGCCGCATGATCCAGGTGCTGCCGACCAGCCGCGAGCCGATGCGCTCCTTCGTCGACCGCATCAAGGCGCTGCATGGCAGGGACGGCGTGCTGTCGGTCTCGGTCGTCCACGGCTTCATGGCCGCCGACGTGCCGGAAATGGGCACGCGCATCCTGGTCGTCACCGACAACGACAAGGACAAGGGCGATGCGCTGGCGGAAAGGCTGGGGCGCGAGCTTTACGCCATGCGCGAAAAGACAGCGATGACGATGCTGAGCACGGCCGACGGCATCGAGCGCGCGCTCGCCGTGCGCAAGGAAAACCCGAACAAGCCGGTGGTCATTGCCGACATCTGGGACAATCCCGGTGGCGGCGTTGCCGGCGACGGCACCGTCGTGCTGCGCGCTATGCTGGAAAGTGGCCTGGGCAATGTCGGCGTGGCGACGATCTGGGATCCGATCGCGGTGACGTTCTGTCAGGCAGCGGGCGAGGGCGCCGTCATCGATCTGCGCTTCGGCGGCAAGGCCGGGCCGCTGGCAGGCGAGCCGATCGATGCGCGCGTCAAGGTTCTGAAGACGGTCGGCGAAGGCTGGCAGAGTTTCGGACCGAGCCGGGTGACGTTGGGGTCGGCTGCGGTGGTGCGTATCGAAGGCACCGAGGTCGATGTCATCCTCAACACCAACCGCACGCAGACCTTCGAGCCGGATATTTTTTCCAACATCGGAATTGATCCGCTGTCGAAGGACATACTGCTGATCAAGTCGACCAACCATTTCTACGCCGGCTTCGCGCCGATCGCCGCCGAGATCATCTATGTCTCGGCGCCGAGTTCGTATCCGAGCAACCCGGCCGTGACCAATTATACCAAGCTGACGCGACCGGTGTGGCCGCGAGTAGCGGATCCGTGGGGAGACAAAGCTCCCCCTTCTCCCCTTGCGGGAGAAGGTGTCGCCGAAGGCGACGGATGAGGGGTGTTCCAGGGAACGCCAACGCCTCACTCCGTCGCGCACCCCTCATCCGGCTCGGCGCTGCGCGCCGATCCACCTTCTCCCACAGGGGGAGAAGGAAGAGGGCGCTAAACCAGCCCCCGCTTCACCATCATCGCTTCGGGCGACGGCATCTTGCCGCGAAACGCGGTGTAGAGCTCTTCCGGATCCTTCGAGCCGCCGGCGGCGTAGATATTTTCTCGCAGCCGCTCGGCCAGCGCCGGGTTGAAGGGATCGCCGGTCTCCTCGAAGGCGGCGAAGGCGTCGGCGTCGAGCACTTCGGACCACATGTAGGAATAGTAGCCGGCCGAATAGCCGTCGCCGGAAAAGACATGGCCGAAATGCGGAGTGCGGTGGCGCATGGCGATCGTGTCGGGCATGTCGAGCCTGTCCAGCGTTTCGGTTTCGAAACGAAGCGGCTCAGCCGGTGCATCCGGCCGTGCATGGTAGGCCATGTCGATCAGCGCCGAGGCGGTGAACTCAACGGTGGCGAAGCCGGCGCCGAAGGTGCGCGTCGCCAGCATCTTGTCGAGCAGCGCCTTGGGCATCGGCTTGCCGGTCTTGACGTGCAGCGCATGCTTTTCCAGCACCGCCGGCACCGTTAGCCAGTGCTCGTAGAGCTGCGAGGGCAGCTCGACGAAATCGCGGCTCACGGACGTGCCGGAGACCGACGGCCATGTGACGTCGGTCAGCATGCCGTGCAGCGCATGGCCGAATTCGTGGAACAGCGTCTTGGCCTCGTCGACCGACAGAAGCGCTGCCTCGCCGGCCGGTGGCTTGGCGAAGTTCATGATGTTGTAGATGACGGGCTTCGAGCCGTGGCCGAGCTTGTAGCCGGACTTCAGCGCGCTCATCCAGGCACCCGAGCGTTTGGAGGGCCGCGCGAAGTAATCGGCGAGGAACAGACCGCGCTCGCTGCCGTCAGCGTTTTTCACGACAAAGACGCGCGCGTCGGGATGCCAGGCGGCGATGCCCTTCTTTTCCTCGAAGGTGATGCCGAACAGCTTTGTCGCGACATCGAAGCAGGCGTCGATGACGCGCTCGAGCTGCAGGTAGGGCTTCAGCTCGGCCTCATCGAAGGCGAACTTCTCGGCGCGCAGCTTCTCCTGGTAGAAGCGCCAGTCCCAGGCGGCAAATGTCTCGTTGCTGCCGGCCTCGGCCGCCAGTCGCTCCAATTGCTTCTGGTCGCTCGCCGCCTTCTCCAGCGCCTTTTCCCAGACCGGATCGAGCAGCGCGTGCACGGCCTTCGGCGTCTTCGCCATAGTGTCGTCGAGCTTGAGCGCCGCGAAGGAGCCGTAGCCGAGCAGTTCTGCCTTCTCGGCGCGCAGCTTCAGCATGTCGCGGACGACGTCGGTGTTGTCGGAAGCGCCGCCATTCTGGCCGCGCATGGTGAAGGCGCGGAAGGCGATCTCGCGCAGGTCGCGGCGCTCGGAGAAGGTCGAGAAGGGCTCATAGATCGAGCGTGAGAGCGTGACGGCGTAACGGCCCTTCTGGCCGCGCATCTCGGCCGCTTCGGCCATGGCGCTCTTGAGGAAGTCGGGCAGGCCGGCGAGGTCGGCCGCGTCGAGGAACAGTGCCCAGTCGCGCTCGTCGGCCAGCACGTTCTGGCCGAAATTGGTGCCGAGCGAGGACAGGTCCTCGTTGATCTTGGCCAGCCGCTTCTTGCCGTCGGCGTCGAGCTTGGCGCCGGACCGGACAAAACCCTTCCAGGTCTTTTCCAGCACGCGCAGCGTCTCGGCATCCAGCTTCAGGCTTTCGCGGCGCTGGTAGAGGTCGTCGATGCGGGCAAACAGTTTCTCGTTCATGGAGATGGCCGAGAAATGCCTCGACATCTTCGGCGAGATGTCGCGCTCCAGCGCCTGGATGTCCTCATTGGTGTGGGCGCCGGCGCGGCACCAGAAGATCGACGAGACCTGGTCGAGCGGCTCGCCGGCGAGCTCGAGCGCGGCCAGCGTGTTGTCGATCGTCGGCGCCTCGCTGTTGCCGGCGATGGCGTCGATCTCAGTTGCGTGTGCCTTCAGCGCTGCGTCGAAGACCGGGCCAAAATCGCCATCGCCGATGCGGGTGAAATCCGGCAGGCCGAGCGGCCCTTGCCATTTGGTCAGCGGATGGGCGGCGAGATCGACGGCTGATGACATGGAAGAACTTTCGATTGGTGGCAATGGGAGGCGAAACCGATGTAGGGCGCGGGCCTGCCGCGCGCAACCTTGCAACCGGATCGTGATTGGTCAGTAAGTCTCGCAGCTTTCCGCGATCGCCGCCTGGGTGCTGGAGGTGATGCGGTTGCCGGCGACCGAGAAGGTCTCGCGCATCAGCATGTCGTTGCTGGGGAAGTCGTAGCAGGCGATCACCGTGGTGACGCCGGCTTCCGACTTCTCGATACGGTGGCGGATCGCGGCGCCGGCGACGGCGCCCTGCCAATCGTCGATCGAGGCGATGAACTCCTGCTTGGTCTGGACGACGCCGAGATCGTCGAGCGTGATGCGCACGTCGTCAGCCAGCAGGTCGGACAATTCGGTGCGGTCGGCGACCAGCAGCGCCGAATACCAGCGGTCGATCAGCGCGCCGTCATCGGCGCGGGCGGCGAGGCCCGAAAAGAGCAGTACGGCGGCTATCGCGGTTCCCTGGAAAACGATCCGCATCGCCGGCCTCACCCCAGATCCGGCCGCTCGAAATCGCCGGTCTCCTTGTTCATCACCCAAAGCTCGCCGGTCGAGATGTCGAACCAAGCGCCGTGCAGCGACAGCCGGCCCTTGCCTTCGAGGATGGAGACGCAGGGGAAGCTGCGGAGGTTGGCGATCGAGTAGCGGATCGAGATGCGCTCCAACGCGGTCTGGCGCTCGGTCGCCGTCATGAAGGTGCTGGACGAGACGGTCTCGGCAGCGGGCGCGATCAGGCTCATCCACTTGCCGATGAAGTCGCCGGGCGAGAGCGGCGCGGAATTGGGGTCGAGCGCGGCGCGGATGCCGCCGCAGCGGCCATGCCCCATTACCACGATGTTCTTCACCTTCAGGCTCTGCACGGCGAATTCGAGCGCGGCCGAGGTCGAATGGAACTCGCCGTCCGGCGCATAGGGCGGCACGAGATTGCCGACATTGCGCAGCACGAACAGCTCGCCTGGGCCGGCATCGAAGATCGCCTCAGGGGCGGAGCGGGAGTCGCAGCAGGCGACGATCATCGTCTCGGGCGCCTGGCCTTCGCGCGCCAGCGAGCGGTAGCGCCCGCTTTCGGCCGGATAACGGCCGTTCATGAAATTGCGATAGCCGTTGAGCAGATGTTCGGGAAGATGGGGCATGGGCGGCTAAAGCCTTTCCGGGGCTGGAGGCAGCTGCACAGTTCAATCTGGAAAGCCCTCTAACGGCAAAAGCCGGTCGCGGGCAATGCCGAATTGCGGATGGCTCCGTCGCAATCGCGATGCGGCGCGCATGCTCGCCGTTACGCCCAGATGGCGACCGGTATGCCATAACGATCGGTCAGCGGTGGGTCCGGATGCGGCCTTGCCTCGCCATTGGCGATGCGCCCGGCAACCAGCATCATCGCCGCCGCATCGAGGAAATCGTCGGCGGCGGCACCCTTGGGGGCCGGATGGTCGAGGAAGCTTTTGTCGTAGCCATGCCGGCACAGCAGCGCCTTGCGTTCCTCCATGCCGGCCGGATTGATCGCGCCCTTGATTTTCTTCGGCAGCGCCATGGCTTTCCCGCCATTCAGCCGGCAGAACGCCACTTCCGGATGCGATTCGAAGACGCGGCCGCGCAGTTCGGGATGCGTGATCAGCAGCGCGTCGATCTCGCGAATCTTGGCAAAGATGCCGAAAGCCTGGATCGAGACGCCGCGCGGCGGATCGGATGTGGCCTTCGCCACCTCGCTGGCCCGGCGATGCGCCGCATACCAGGCTTCGACCGTGGTGAAGTCACTTGCGTCGGCATAGAGCGCCGCGCGCGAGGGGATCGAGAACACGCTCGATTGCCGCTCCCCGAGCAGCGGCCGCACCAGTGCCTCCGGTCCGCGCCCACCTCTTTGCGAAAAGTCCGGCAGGCCGATCGGCATGTCGACGGCGATTGTGGCGCTGGCGGGCAGAGTGGCGAGCAAAGCGGCAAAGCCTGGAAAGACAGAAACTGACGGAGCGAAGCCCGGATCGTGGCGGACAGCGATCCAGCCGGCCTTGCAGCCGTCGACGCCGACCAGCACGCCGGCCGTCACGCCCGCTTGTCCCGCTCCGGATGCAGGAGATGGCGCAGCTGCACCATCGCCATAGGATGCGACAGGCTCTGCGCGTCGGTCTCGAGCTGCAGCTCGTCGCCGCCACGTTTTGCGGTGCGCGCCAGGATCTCGTAGACTGCGGCCGTGGTCGACTGCAGCGCCTTGATCGGCGGCTGGCCGGAGAGGATGCGCGCCAGATAGACGGCGGCCGTCAGGTCGCCCAGCCCGTTCGGCGGCTTGTCGATAAGGCGATGCTCGGCAAGCAGCGCCTGCCTGGAATCGAGCAGGAGGTTGCCGGTGCCGCCGGCCATCATCGACGGCGCGGAGGTGACCAGCATGGTCGAGGGGCCGGCGTGAAGGGCGGCCGACATCACCGATTTCAGATCGGCAAGCGGCGCCCCGGCCATCCATTCCAGCTCGTAGCGGTTGGGCGTGGCGATGTCGGCGATCGGCATCAGCCGGTCGCGCAAGGCGGCAGCCGTCGGCTCCGGCACGTAGAGCCCGCCGGAATCGCCCATCACCGGATCGCAGATATAGACGGCGTTCGGTGTCCGCTCCTTGACGGCGGTGACCAGCGAGGCGACGGCCTCCGCCTGGCCGGCCTCGCCGAGATAGCCCGACAGCACCGCGCCGACCTCGCCCAGCCAGGGCGCGCGCTCGAGATCGGCCATCAGCGCCTTGAACTGGTCAAGCGGCGGCACGATGCGGGTCGCCCGGCCGTGGCCCGGATGCCAGGGCAGGACGACGGTCGGCACCGCCCAGACAGGAAAGCCCAGCGTCTCCAGCGCAAAGACTGCGGCGCGGTTGCCGACGGAGCCGCGGGCGACATGGCTGGAGATGACGATGACCGCGCGCGGCGCGCCGGCTTTTTCAGCGTTCATGGATGTCCGGTCCTAACCGCCACGCGTGGCGAAATACACCAGCCAGGCCAGCAGGCCGAAGGCGATGACGAGCCCCAGCACCCTGCCGATGCGGGTGCCCCAATAGTCGATCGGGTCCGAACGGTCGGCGTCCGCGGCGCTGACATGGTCGCGCGCGTTCTTCGCTGTGCGGGCGATGAAAGACGTGCCGCCCGGGTTGGTCTCCCGCTCCACGCGCTCGAGAATGCGGCGCGATTCCTTGTCGCTGTCCTGGCGCTCGGCCATGGCAATGTCCTGTTCAGCCGGGACCTTAGCCTGTTCGCTTGGCCATTCACAGGGCCTGCCTGCAGGGTAGCGGGATGGCAGCGGAGGCTTTGCGGCTGGGGTCATTTTCTTGCGCGTGGATTGTGGTAATGCTTCGCGTGCAACTTCCGACGAGGGATCCAAATCATGCTTGCCCAGCGCCTCACCTCCCCCTCCATCTTCCGTCATCTGCCGGCGTTGCTGATGATGGCCATCGTGCTGCCACTGCTTGCCGGCTGCGGCTACAACACCATCCCGACGGCCGAGGAAAACGCCAAGGCGGCCTGGAGCGAGGTGCTGAACCAGTACCAGCGCCGCGCCGATTTGATCCCCAACCTGGTCGAGACTGTGAAGGGTTACGCCGCGCATGAGAAGGACACGCTGGACGCCGTGGTTGAGGCACGCGCCAAGGCGACGCAGATCACGGTGACGCCGGAAACGCTGAAGGATCCCGAGGCCCTCAAGAAGTTCCAGGATGCCCAGGCCGGGCTGACCAGCGCGCTGTCGCGGCTGATCGCGGTGTCGGAAGCCTATCCCGATCTCAAGGCCAACCAGAATTTCCTGGCGCTGCAGGCGCAGCTCGAAGGCACCGAGAACCGCATCGCTGTGGCGCGCCGCGACTACATCCAGGCGGTCAAGGACTACAATCTGACGCTGAAGACCTTCCCGTCGGTGCTGTGGGCGACCTTCTGGTTCCGCAGCAACGAGCCCTTCGCCAACTTCACCGTCGACGAAGACAAGATGCAGCCGCCGAAGGTCGATTTCGGCACGAAGCAGGGCGGTTGAACGGCGAATTGGTTGCCGAGCTTGCCGGCCTTGCGTTCCTTCGCGCCCCCCTCTGTCCTACCGGACATCTCCTCCACGAGGGGGGAGATCGGACGTCGCCTCGGCCTTCGCCAATCTCCAACGGCTGAAAGCGAGAGCCGGCGGTCGAGCTCTCAATCTCCCCCCAAGTGGGGGAGATGTCCGGCAGGACAGAGGGGGGCGCGACAGAACGCCTTCGTTGGCGTTTTGCTGAGCGCCTTCTGCCTCTGCCTTCTCCTCCCCCTTACTGCCTTCGCCGCCGATCTCATCGCTCTCACCGGCCGCGTCGTCGACAATGCCGGCATCATCGACGCCGGAACAAAAGCGGCGCTGACCCAGAAACTCGCCGATTTCGAGAAGAAGGGCTCCGACCAGATCGTCGTTGCGACCATCTCCAGCCTCGGGGGCGAGGAGATCGAGCCTTACGCCAACCGGTTGTTCCGCTTCTGGAAGCTTGGCCAGGCCAAGGAGAACAACGGCGTGCTTCTCCTGGTGGCGCCGAACGACCGCAGGATGCGCATCGAGGTCGGCTATGGGCTGGAAGGCACGCTGACCGACCTGCATACCAAGCTGATCATCGAGAACGACATGGTGCCGGCCTTCCGCGTCGGCGATTTCTCCGGCGGCATAACCAAGGCCGTCGACGACATGATCATGGTGTTGGAGGGTAATCCGGAAGAGCTGGAGGCGCGCGGCAAGCGCAACGAGCAGGCGCCGTTCAATTCCGACGATCTGTTCTTCTCGATCTTCATCACCGTCTGGATCACCATCCTCGTTCTCAGCCTTGCCGCCTCCATCCTGCCGCCGATCTTCGGCCAAAGGATCGGCCCCGGCCGCTATCGCTGGCTGGGCATGACCTTCGAGCCCGGCAAGCGCTCGTCCAGCGGCGGCTGGTCCTCGGGCAGCTCCGGCGGCGGCTGGTCTTCAGGCGGCGGCGGCTTTTCCGGCGGCGGTGGTTCGTCCGGCGGCGGCGGCTCCTCGGGAAGTTGGTGAGCCGATGAACGGACGCGTCCTGCCAGGATCCGGATGGCGCGCCGCGACCATCGGCGCCTTGCTGCTCGCCGTGGCTGTGCTCTTCACCAGCTTTGCCGCGCGCGCCGCGGAACTGCCGGCGCTGACCGGGCGCGTGGTCGACAATGCCGGCCTGCTCGATGCCGGGACGAAGGCGGCGCTGACGCAGAAGCTCGCCGATTTCGAGAAGAAGGGCTCCGACCAGATCGTCGTCGCGACCATCCCCAGTCTCGATGGTGAGGAGATCGAGCCCTACGCCAACCGGTTGTTCCGCTTCTGGAAGCTTGGCCAGGCCAAGGAGAACAACGGCGTGCTGCTTCTGGTGGCGAAGAACGACCGCAGGATGCGCATCGAGGTCGGCTATGGGCTGGAAGGCACGCTGACCGACCTGCATACCAAGCTGATCATCGAGAACGACATGGTGCCGGCCTTCCGCGCCGGCGATTTCTCCGGCGGCATAACCAAGGCCGTCGACGACATGATCATGGTGCTGGAGGGCAATCCGGAGGAGCTGGAGGCGCGCGGCAAGCGCAATCCGGCCAATGACAGCGCGGTCGATCCCATCCTGGTGCTGTTCATCATCCTGTGGGCGACGCTGTTCCTGGGCGGTCTGGCGATGGCGTTCCTGCCACCGATCTTCGGCACGAAACTGTCGCCGGGCGTGTATAGATGGCTGGGCATGACCTTCCGCTATGGCCACGGCGCGCGGACTTCGGGCGCTTGGAAGACCGGGACCGGCAGTGGCTGGTCGACGGGCAGTTCCGGCAGCGGCTGGTCGTCCGGGAGTTCCGGCGGCAGCTGGTCGTCCGGCTCGAGCGGCGGGTTCTCGGGTGGCGGCGGCTCGTCCGGCGGTGGCGGGTCCTCAGGGAGCTGGTGAAAGAGATGGCGACACGACCGATCAGCCCGCAGGATCATGAGCGCATCGCCGAGGCGATCCGCGCCGCCGAGACGAAGACGGACGGCGAGATCTACTGCGTGGTCGCGCATGCCAGCGACGGCTACTTTTTCCCCGCAGCCTTCATGACGACGCTTGCCATGCTCATCGTCAGCCTTGGCGTCGCCTATGGGCTGGAGGCCTGGTGGCTGTCGATGCGCCTGCCGCATTTCGTCATCGCCGAGCTCCTGGCGCTGGCCTCGGCGCTGGCGCTTTTGTGGGCGGTGCCCGGATTGCGCATTCATTTCGTGCCGCGCCACATGCGCTACCAGGCCGCGCATGGCAATGCGATCAAGCAGTTCCTCGCCCGCAACGTCCATCGCACGGCGGCGCGCACCGGCGTGCTGATCTTCGTCTCGATCGCCGAGCGTTATGCCGAGGTGGTCGCCGATGCCGGCATCAACAGCAAGGTCGGCCAGCATGTCTGGGACGGCGTGGTCCGCGACCTTACCGCGCATGCCGGCGACGACCGGCTCGCCGACGGGTTCATCAAGGCTGTCGAATCGGTTGGCGCGGTGCTGGCCGAGCATTTTCCCGTCACGGCCGGCGATGCCAACGAGTTGGACGATCATCTCGTCGAGATTTGAGAGCGGTCCGTAACCTTACGCTGAGCCCTCCCGCGCCCTGCCGTTCACCTGTGCGAAAGCGAGGATGCCGTGGGCGGGACTCTTTGCAATCGGGCGATGCGGGTTTATGGTTAAGCAATTATGAACACGCTGACCATCGACATCAGGAAGGCCGAGCCGCGCGACGCGGCGGCCATCGCCGACGTGCATCAGGAGGCCTGGCGCGGTGCTTATTCCGGCATCATTCCGCACCGGACGCTGACCTCGATGATCAACCGCCGCGGCGCCGACTGGTGGGCGAACGCGATTCGCCGCGCCGCCACCGTGCTGGTGGTGGAGATCGGCGGAACGATCGCCGGCTACGCCACGATCGGCAAGAATCGCGCCCGCGAGCTCCGCCAGCAGGGCGAGATCTACGAGCTTTACCTGCGCCCGGAATACCAGGGTATCGGGCTCGGCAGCCGGCTGTTCAAGGCTGCCCGCGCGCGGCTCGCCGACCACGGCTTGCGCGGCATGGTGGTCTGGGCGCTTGAGGACAACCAGAACGCGCTCGCCTTCTATGCCGGCGCCGGCGGCCGCGACATTGCCGAAGGCGTCGAGATCTTCGAGCAGAAGGCGCTGAAGAAGGTCGCTTTCGTCTGGGAATGATCGTCGCGTCGCGGTCGCGCAATCCTCCCCGCACGATTCGCCGCATTGCACCATGACGCGTCCCCCGCTATCGGTCTGACAAAATCGAGAGAGGGATTTGAGCCATGCGCATCGAAGCGATTGCTACCGGAAAGAACCCGCCGGAAGACGTCAACGTCATCATCGAGGTGCCGATCGGCGGCGAGCCGATCAAGTACGAGATGGACAAGGAGGCCGGCACGCTGTTCGTCGACCGCTTCCTGCACACCTCGATGCGCTATCCCGGCAATTACGGCTTCGTGCCGCACACGCTGTCGGGCGACGGCGATCCGATCGACGTGCTGGTCTGCAACACGCGGGCACTGGTGCCGGGCTGCGTCATCAACGTGCGGCCGATCGGCGTGCTGATCATGGAAGACAATGCCGGCCAGGACGAGAAAGTGATCGCGGTGCCGTCGCCGAAGCTGACGCTGCGCTACGAGAACGTCACCGAATACACGCATCTGCCGGAGATCACCCGCCACCAGGTGCAGCACTTCTTCGAGCACTACAAGGATCTGGAGCCCGGCAAATGGGTCAAGATCGAGGGCTGGCACGATTCCAAATACGCCAAGAAGATGATCGTCGACGCGATCGAGCGGGCGAAGGCGAGCAAGTAAGCGACGACGCTGGGCTTCTGCTGACTCTTGTGGCGAAGGCCCCTCAGCTTCGTCATACTAGGGCGGAGCAGCCGCGAAGCGGCGTCGCGAAGACCCTAGTATCCATGCCGTAACGTTGGCCGAAGGGCACGGCGGAACAGAATTCTGCACCGTTTACGGTGGCGTTGATGTCGCGGCATGGATCCTGGGGTCTGCGCCGCGTCGCTGCGCTCCTTGCTTCGCCCCAGGATGACGAAGTCATAGCGCCCCGGCTCATCTCCAACGTGCCTAGTTGTCCACCCTGCCAAAATCCGGCGCGTTGCCGATCACCACGCGCTTGTCCTTGCCGCAGGCGAAGCCTTTCGCCTTCTCGTCGGCCAGCTTGCGCGCCTGGTCGTTGGCCTGCGGGTTGCCGGTGGCCAGCACCAGCCCGACCGTGCAGCCTTCCTGAACGTCCGGCTGGGCGACCTTGGCGACGACCAGCACCTCGGTCGACTTGTTCTCGTCCTCGGGATTGCTGATCGATCGGCGGTGGATGGCGGCGAAGGGGATGGCTATGTCGCCATCGGTCTCGACGCGCCATTCCACCTTGGGTCCGGCCGTGTTGAGGGCGGAGAAGCTTTCCCAGACCGAGGTCATGTCGTGCGACGGGAACCCGTAGAACAGCGATTCGCGGGCGTCGTCGTAGCCGATCAGCACGGGATAGCCGCGATAGCCCGAGCAGGCGAGGCTGGCCCAGTCGCCTTCGCCCTCGGCCGCCTGCGCATAGGTCACGCAGTCCTTCTCCCAGTCGAGATCGGTATAGGCGCTGGATATGTCGCCGGCGCGAGCCGTTTGGCAAAAAGCGGCGAGGACAAGCGGGATCAGAAGCGCACGCATGGCGGACAACTCCGTTTCGAGTTGTCGGGAGCGTATCGCCAATCGCTATTTCTTCAAGCTCGCTTCAATCAGTAAATCGGCGTTGCGGGCGACCGACGCCGCCGGTCCGCCGACGCCAAACAGCTGGCCGCTGATATAGGCGCCCTCGATCAGAAGCAGCAGCCCGTCGCCGAGCGTGTCGGAATCGTCGGCGCCCATTGCCGCCGCCATGGCACGCAGCCGGCGGCGCAGCTCCTGCTTGTTGGCCTCGCTGACGATGCGCGCCGGATGGTTGTGCTCGGGATACTCCACCGCCGCATTGGTCATGCCGCAGCCGCGATAGTCGGGCTTCTGCGTGCGCTTGCCGACGCGGGTCAGGAATGCGACGATCTGCGCGCGCGGGTCGCCCGGATGCGCAGCCACCGCTTCGTCGAAGCGTTCCCAGAATTCGAGATCGTACTTGCGCAGATAGGAGGCGGCGAGTTCGTCCTTCGAGGGAAAGCTGCGGTAGAGGCTGGGCTTGGTGACGCCGGCGCGCTTGACGATCTCGTCGACGCCGATCGCCCTTATGCCTTCGCGGTAGAAAAGGTCGCGCGCAACGTCGAGGATCTTGTCGGCTGCCTTTGGAGGCGCCGGTGCGCGAGCCCCGCTGATGGATGCTTCAATATTTTTGTCCGATGGCATGCGACGACTCGCTTGACAATGTTACTGACCGGTACGTATGGATAGCACCATCCAATTGCAACGTACCGGTCAGTAACATGATAGCTCAGTCCCGTCCGTTTGGCCAGCGCTACGCTTTCGTCGTGGTCGGCGTCATCTTTCTCTGCCTGCTGATCGCGGCCGGGCTCCGTTCGGCGCCGTCGGTGATGATGCTACCGCTGGAGGAGAGCTTCGGCTGGCGGCGCGATGTCGTCTCGCTGGCTGCCGCGATCGGCATCTTCCTCTATGGCCTGACCGGGCCGTTTGCGGCCGCATTGATGGAACGGATCGGGCTGCGCCGCACGCTGCTGGCCTCGCTGCTTATCATGTCGGGCTCGACGGCGCTCAGCCTGCTGATGACCAAGCCGTGGCATCTGCTGATCACCTGGGGCGTGTTTTCAGGCATCGGCTCGGGTGCAGTCGCCACCGTGCTCGGCGCCACAATCGTCAACCGCTGGTTCAAGACCAATCGCGGCCTGGTGATGGGGCTGATGTCGGCCTCAAGCGCCACGGGCCTGCTGGTGTTCCTGCCGCTGCTTGCCTCGCTGGCCCAGGCGGGCGGCTGGAAGCCGGTCGCCATCGCGATCGCGATCGCCACCGCCGCCTTGCTGCCGGTAGTGTGGCTGCTGGTGCCGGAGCGTCCGGCCTCGATCGGCCAGGTGCGCTATGGCGCCGAGCCGGACGACGTGCCGCCGGTGTCGCCGGCATCGCAGGGCAATTTCCTGGCGCATACGCTCAGCACATTGCGCCGCGCCGCCGGCACCCGCGTCTTCTGGTATCTGTTTGCCACCTTCTTCATCTGCGGCTTCACCACCAACGGGCTGGTCGGCACGCATCTGATCTCCTTCTGTAGCGACATGGGCATCGGCGAGGTCCAGGCCGCCGGCCTGCTGTCGCTGATGGGCATATTCGACCTGATCGGCACGACGCTGTCTGGCTGGCTTACCGACCGTTTCGATCCGCGCAAGCTGCTCGGCGTCTACTACGGCATTCGCGGCCTGGCGCTGATCTACCTGCCCTATTCCGGCTTCTCGGCGGTCAGCCTGATCATCTTCGCCGTGCTCTACGGGCTTGACTGGATCGCCACCGTGCCGCCGACGCTGAGGCTCGCCAACGAAGCCTTCGGCGACCGTAGCGGGCCGATCGTGTTCGGCTGGATTGTCGCCGGTCACCAGGTGGGTGCGGCTGCCGCCGCGGCCTTCGGCGGCACCATGCGCGAGCTGCAAGGCAACTACGAGCTTGCCTTCATGATCGCCGGCATGACGGCGATTGCGGCGGCCTGTATCTCGCTCTTGATCAATACGAGCAGGCCGGCGTTCGAGCCGGAGCCGCAGGCGGCTTGAACTGCCAATCTCCCCCCTTGTGGGGGAGATGCCCAGCAGGGCAGAGGGGGGCGCTGTCCCGCCTGCCTATCCAGTTGAAATTCAGTCGAATAAAAACGGCCAGGTATTGGCTTGGCTGGCAAATTCCGGAAAGCCGGCGATCCTTCACGCCCCCCTCTGGCCTGCCGGCCATCTCCCCCACGAGGGGGGAGATCAGCAGTTCCCCTGTTCA
Source organism: Mesorhizobium sp. 131-2-1 (assembly GCF_016756535.1). NCBI lineage: Bacteria > Pseudomonadati > Pseudomonadota > Alphaproteobacteria > Hyphomicrobiales > Phyllobacteriaceae > Mesorhizobium > Mesorhizobium sp. 131-2-1. The sequence continues at coordinate 1,102,912 of NZ_AP023247.1, forward strand.
TTGTTATCAAAACTTCATGGTTCCGAGATGCGCCTGAAACATTGAGGCGAGAGCTTGGTGGTCCCGTTCAACGCCATCCGGAGACAGCCATGAACAAGATCTCGATGACCCGCCGCGCCTTCGTCACCTCAGCGAGCGCACTCGGCCTGGTCGGCGCCTCGGGCCTCGCATTGCCCTACTATTCGCGCGCCAGCCAGCGCCCGGCCTTCACCCATGGCGTCCAGTCGGGCGATGTCGATTCCGCAAGCGGCATGGTGTGGACGCGCACGGACCGTCCGGCGCGCGTGATGTTCGAAGTCTCCTCGACGGAAAGCTTCACCAACGCGACCCGGCTCGCGCCGCTCGATACATCGCCGGCCAGCGACTACACGGTGAAGCGGCTGCTCACCGATCTCGCCGCCGACCAGGACATCTTCTACCGCATGACGGCTGCCGATCTCGCCGACATCAACGCCGTCTCCGAGCCGATCGTCGGCCGCTTCCGCACCGCGCCGGCCTCCAAGCGCGACATCCGCTTCGCCTGGTCGGGCGACACCGCCGGCCAGGGCTGGGGCATCGACGAGACCGGGATGAAGACCTACGCCACCATCGGCAAGCATACGCCCGACTTCTTCCTGCACTCCGGCGACACGATCTATGCCGACGGCGTGATGAAGGACGAGGTCGACCTGCCGGGCGGCGGCAAGTGGAAGAACGCCGTGCTGATCGACGAGAAGCGCAAGGTGGCGCAGACGCTCGACGAATACCGGGCGCAGTGGAAATACAACATGATGGACAAGAACGTTCTGGGCCTCTCCGCCATCTGCCCGACCTTCTACCAGTGGGACGACCACGAGGTCGTCAACAACTGGTCGGATTCGAAGGATCTCAGCACGGACGACCGCTACTCGGAAAAGTCCATTCATGTGCTGGCGGCCCGCGCGGCGCGCGCCTTCCACGAGATGACGACGATCCGCTACGAACCGGCCGAGCCCGGCCGTGTCTATCGCAAGATCGCCTACGGACCGCTGCTCGACGTGTTCTTCCTCGACATGCGCTCCTATCGCGGCCCGAACGGTCCGGACATGCAGGACACGATGACGCCGGAATCACGCATGCTGGGCGAGCAGCAGACCAGATGGCTGAAGCGGGAACTCGCGAATTCCAGGGCGACCTGGAAGATCATCGCGGCCGACATGCCGCTCGGCCTCGTCGTCTGGAACGACGGCACCAAGAAAGTGGGCGCGGAGGCGGTCAGCAATGGCGACAACGGCCTGCCAAAGGGGCGCGAGCTCGAGATCGCCGACGTGCTGCGCTACATCAAGAACGCCGGCATCAGCAACACGGTGTGGCTGACCGCCGACGTCCACTACACGGCCGCGCACTACTACAATCCCGACAAGGCGCAGTTCCAGGATTTCAATCCGTTCTGGGAATTCGTCTCCGGCCCGATCCATGCCGGCACGTTCGGTCCAAACGATTTCGACATGACCTTCGGACCGGAGCTGAAATTCATCAAGGCGCCAACCGCCGAGCAGGGCCAGAACCTGCCGCCGTCGGCGGGCCTGCAGTTCTTCGGCCTGGTCGATATCTCAGGTGCAACCGAGCAGCTGACGGTGCGGCTGATGGATCGCGACGACAATGAGCTCTACAAGGTGACGCTCGATCCGGTGCGCTCGGCGTAGGAGCGCTCAGTCGGGATAGCAGACGGCGGGAATCTTTGGCCACACGGCGCTGTCGCAGCCGGCATCCTTCTGCCGCTGCTTGAAGGCGGCGCTGACGGGGCCGGTCACCACGGGGTCGACGCCATCGGGGGCGTCGGCGAACATCTGCTCAGCCGTCTGCGTATCGGGGGGCAAAGCGGGGCTTCCCTTGAGCGTCGCTGCGGACTGCGCGGCGCCCACCGCCAGCAGCACGGCAAGCGCTGCCCATGCCACGGTCGGACGCAATCTGGTGAGTGGATCGGTCATGGGAATCGAACTGCCTGGACCCCGAAAGGTTCCGCCCTCGTTAATTGATACATTTGACGCAAAGACGCTTAAGAATTGGTAACCACATATTTGGGTACGGGCCTCCCCTTTCGCAAATGCGAAAAACCCTGTATGAGCCGCCCAACCGAAAAAGGCGGCGCTTCCGGGCCTGCTGCCTGCAACGCTCCCGAGACCAGATCATGAAACTTCGTAACATCGCGATCATCGCGCACGTCGACCATGGAAAAACCACCCTCGTCGACCAGCTCCTGAAGCAGTCCGGCTCCTTCCGCGACAACCAGCGCGTCGCCGAACGCGCCATGGATTCCAACGACCTCGAAAAGGAGCGCGGCATCACCATCCTGGCCAAGGCGACCTCGGTCGACTGGCATGGCACCCGCATCAACATAGTCGACACGCCCGGCCACGCCGACTTCGGTGGCGAGGTCGAGCGCATCCTGTCGATGGTGGATTCGGCGATCGTGCTGGTCGACGCCGCCGAAGGGCCGATGCCGCAGACCAAGTTCGTCGTCGGCAAGGCACTCAAGGTCGGGTTGAAGCCGATCGTCGTCATCAACAAGATCGACCGGCCGGACGCCCGCCATGTCGAGGTGGTCAACGAGGTGTTCGATCTCTTCGCCGCGCTCGACGCCACCGACGAGCAGCTCGACTTTCCGATCCTCTACGGCTCAGGCCGCGACGGCTGGGTGTCGGAAAATCCTGAAGGCCCGAAGGACCAGGGCCTGGCGCCGCTTTTCGACCTCGTGATCAAGCATGTGCCGGAACCGACGGTGCATCCCGGCCCGTTCCGTATGATCGGCACCATCCTGGAAGCCAATCCGTTCCTCGGCCGCATCATCACCGGCCGCATCGAGTCCGGCTCGTTGAAGGCCAACCAGGCGGTCAAGGTATTGCACCATGACGGCACCCAGATCGAGACCGGCCGCGTCTCCAAGATCCTCGCTTTCCGCGGCCTCGAGCGCCAGCCGATCGAGGAAGCCCAGGCAGGCGACATCGTCGCCATCGCCGGCCTGTCGAAGGGCACCGTCGCCGACACGTTCTGCGACCCGTCCGTGACCGAGCCGCTGCATGCGCAGCCGATCGATCCGCCGACGGTAACGATGTCCTTCCTCGTCAATGACAGCCCGCTCGCCGGCACCGAGGGCGACAAGGTGACCAGCCGCGTCATCCGCGACCGGCTGCTGCGCGAAGCCGAGGGCAATGTCGCGCTGAAGATCGAGGAGTCGCCGGAAAAGGATTCCTTCTTCGTCTCGGGCCGTGGCGAGTTGCAGCTTGCGGTGCTGATCGAGACGATGCGCCGCGAAGGTTTCGAGATCGCCGTGTCGCGGCCGCGCGTCGTCCTACAGAAGGGCGAGAACGGCGAGCTGCTGGAGCCGGTCGAGGAAGTCGTCATCGACGTCGATGAGGAGCATGCCGGCGTCGTCGTGCAGAAGATGTCGGAGCGCAAGGCCGAGATGGTCGAGCTGCGTCCGTCCGGCGGCAACCGCCAGCGCCTGGTCTTCCACGCGCCGACCCGCGGCCTGATCGGCTACCAGTCGGAGCTTCTGACCGACACGCGCGGCACCGCCGTGATGAACCGGCTGTTCCATGCCTACGAGCCCTACAAGGGCGAACTGCCCGGCCGCACCAACGGCGTGCTGATCTCCAACGAGCAGGGCGAATCGGTCGCCTATGCTATGTGGAACCTGGAAGACCGCGGCCCGATGGTCATCGATCCCGGCGTCAAGGTCTATCAGGGCATGATCATCGGCATCCATAGCCGCGACAACGACCTCGAGGTCAATGTCCTGAAGGGCAAGAAGCTCACCAATATCCGCGCCGCGGGCAAGGACGAGGCGGTGAAGCTCACCCCGCCGATCCGCATGACGCTGGAGCGCGCGCTGGCCTGGATCCAGGACGACGAGCTGGTCGAGGTGACGCCGAAGACCATCCGGCTGCGCAAGCTCTATCTCGACCCGAACGAGCGCAAGCGGTTCGAGAAGTCGGCCAAGGCGGTCGGCGCGGCGTAAGCCCTTTCGCCGCACAAACATTGCGGGAGGGAGCTCTGCTCCCTCCCTTTTCATTTTCACCCACAGCCGGCAGCGGCGACAATGGTATTGCGATCGGTCTCGCCGGAAAGGTCGATGCGGACTCCCATGCCGTCGCGCGGCGGCTTGCGCAGCGCCCTGGCGCCGTCGGGATCGATGCCGAGCAGGCGCCGCTCTTGCCAGCCCTGCAGCCTGGATCGCGAGATGCCGAGCTCGCCGGCCAGCAGACGGTCGAGCCGCAACGATACGGGCATCTCCAGGCTGAGCCGCAGGTCCAGCAAGGTCGTGTTTTCCGGCATGCCTTCCAGCACATGCCTTTGCACGGCGACATCGGGAAACTCCTCGACACGCCCGATGCGGCCGCGCAAGGCGGTTGTGTCAAAGGCATGGCGGCGGGCCAGCGCCGGGTCGTTGTTTTCCAGCGCCGCGAGCAGCGCCGGCTCGACATCGCGGCGGTTGCAGCGCTCGAAGATAGCGAAATTCCAGGAATTGTCGCAGTTGGCGCAGCGGTAGATCAGCCAGGCGTCGATGCGCTTGCCATTGGCGTTGACGCGGAATTTGCCGCTCGATCGAAACGGCCTGACCCCGCCACAGCGATTGCAGTTGATGAGAGGTCGAGGCGTGATTTGGGGCGCGATCGCCCAGCGGATACGCAAAAGTCCAGACATGCCGAAAGCCCTTCCCGTCGGGAAGTTCGCCAGGTCGGCACTGTCGAGATGCCCAGGCGGGCTCGGCGTGGCAGGAAGGCTGCGGCTTTGTGGAAATCAGGCGTCGCGCGGCGCGCGACAGGTTCAGCGATGCCAAACCGGTCTCGAACCGCCGCCTGAGGAACACATGAAATGGTCGAGACGCCGCGACTGCAGCGCCCTGTGTTTCAGGAGAGTTGACGAGACCGGCGGTTACTGAGGCAAAGTGAAGCTCGAAATGGATGTCGGGCGGGTCTTCTAAACCGTGGCCACCGGGAACTGCAAGGGGCGGTGCCGCCTTTTTGCCAGCGCTACATAACTTGGGTTAGTGTTGATAGATCGAACCTGAAGTAGAGACCCGCCATGCATCTCACCTCGCTGCTGATCTTCGCCGCCGCGCTTTTCGTCGCCGCAGGTTCGCCCGGTCCGTCGATTGCCGCCCTTGTCGCAAGGGTGATCTCGAAAGGTTTTCGCGACGTGTTCCCGTTCCTACTCGCCATGTGGATCGGCGAGGGCATCTGGCTGTCGCTGGCGGTGTTCGGGCTCGCCGTGGTTGCGCAGACCTTCCATCTCGCCTTCGTCGTGGTGAAATGGGTGGGCGTTGCCTATCTTGCCTATTTGGCCTGGAAGATGTGGACCGCGCCCGTCGAGGCGAAGGAAGGCGAGATGCCGCGCGAGGATTCGCCGGCAAAACTGTTCTTCGCCGGCATGGCAGTCACGCTCGGCAATCCCAAGATCATGATGTTCTATCTGGCGCTGCTGCCGACCATTATCGACCTCGCGTCAGTGAGCGTCATCGGCTGGATCGAACTGACGGCGACCATGGCGATAGTCCTGGTCGCCATCGACCTTGCCTGGGTGCTCGCCGCAGCGCAGGCCCGCAAGCTCTTGAAGAGCAAGCGGGCGATGAGGATCGCCAACCGCGTCAGCGCCACCACCATGGCCGGAGCCGCGGCGGCCATCGCTGCCCGTTCTTGAGCGCCTACATCATCTCGATGATCGGCGCGATCTCGACGGTGAAGGCGGGGTCCATCAGGATCGGGCAATCCTTGGCCTTGGCAACGGCATCGTCGATGTCCCTGGCTTCGACGACTGTGTAGCCGGCGGTCGGATTGCTGCCGCCATTGTTCTCGACCTTGCCGCCGGACAGCACCGTCTTCGACATGCCCACCGGATTGCCACCGTCGACCACGGCCGAGCCGAGCTTGCCGTACCAGCCGGTCCAGGCATCCATGGCCGCTTTGCGCTCGGCCTCGTCGGTCGGCATCTTGCCGGAGCCGTGATAAACATAGAGAAACTTCGCCATGTTCTCCTCCCTTGATAGGCGGCATCGAACCGGCATGCGGCCGTGCCGCTGGCGATATGCGGCCATGCCGCAATCGGTAATATGCGGCTGCGCCGCAATCCTTGATCATCGGACCAAAACGGCGGAGAAGCAACGGGAATGCGCAATCACTAGTATGCAGGGCCGTCGTAGCTGCGGTCCACCATCGCACAGTGTCGGCGCTGCTTGATGGCTAGACTTTGTCCAGCAGGTCCATGCTATCCGACGTGCCTACCTTCCAGCCGGCGAAGCACCCCAAGACGCCGCAAGTCGAGCATCGAACCCCGACATAAAGCCAGCGAACGCCACCACGTCCCGGGTAAATGGAAAACCCGACGCCAACATTTGTGGCTTCAGAATCGCATTCGATACACACCCAGCGCTCTGGCTCGGATTCGTCCCAAAATTCCTCACTGTCACAGATAAGATGTTCGGACCCGCAGATCGTGCATGTACGTCGCGCCACGCCTTCATCATCGTCGGCATCGAGAAGAAACGAGGTGGAACCGCATTTGCATCGCGCGAGCCTGAAGTCATGGACCTCGTAGCCTTCGCTTGCGTAGCCCCTCAGGTATTCTGCGATATCGCTTGGTTCGCTGCCAACCCACCACTCGCCAGAAGTGTCTATTGTCATGGGTTACCTCGCCATGGCGTGGTATTCGTCGTTCGGCCGCATGTCGATTGCCGCGGCCACCCGGTTCGACATGTTGAAGAAGGCGGCGGTCGAAGCGATGTCCCAGATGTCGCGGTCGGAAAAGCCTGCCTTGCGCAAAGCCGCCCGGTCGGCCTCGACGATCCTGGCCGGCTCCTCGGTCAATTTGACCGCGAATTCCAGCATCGCGGTCTGCTTCGGCGGAAGATCGGCGGCGCGGAAATTCATCACCATCATCTCGCCAAGCGCCGGATCGCCGGAGAGCTGGCGCACCGCCGCGCCGTGCGCGGTCAGGCAGTAGTAGCAGTGGTTGATCGAGGAGACGACCACCGCGATCATCTCGCGTTCCAGCTTCGACAGGCCGGACTCGCCCAGCATCAAATCGTTGTACATGTCGGTGAAGGCGCGCAGTTTCTTTTCGTCGAAGGCATAGGCCTTCAGCACATTGGGAACGAGGCCGAGTTTTTCCTCGCATTTGGCGAAATAGGCTTTCGTCGCCTCGCTGAGCTCGGCCTGGGCGAGGTCGAGCGCGGTGATCCTGCCGGTCGTCGTTCTGCTCGTCGTCCTAGCGCTCATGGGATCGTTCTCCTCATTCGGTGCCGATCTGCGATCAAAATTCCGAAGAATCTTCGCAAGCCGTCAAACCTTTGTCGCCAAACGGCGGTCATCTGCTACCATAATCGCAAAAGCATGTGACGGGAGGAACTTCACATCATGGCCAGCCTCAAAACCGCAAGCCAGCCGAAAAAGGCGGTTCCAGCAAAGGGAGGCGCGGCGAAGGGGGGCGAAAGAACAGGCCGGCTTGCCGACTATCTTCTGGCCCGCGCGCCAGCGGAAGACGTCGCCGCCTACGAGGCCGCCGACCTTGAGCGCGCCGCCGATCTCGCCGGCCGTGCCATCGCCAGGCACAAGAAGGGCGACTCGATCGTGGCCATCGACACCGAGTCCGGCGTGGCCCGCCAGGACCGGCCGGTGACAGTGATCACCGTCGTCAACGACAACATGCCGTTCCTGTTCGATTCCATCCTCGGCGAGATCACCGAGACCGCCGGCGAGCCGTTGCTGGTCACCCATCCCGTCGTCGCCGTCAGGCACGGCAAGAGCGGCGTGGACGAGATCCTCGGCGATGGCGGTTTCGCCAAGGGCGACGGCAGCCACGACCGGCTGAGCGTCGTGCATGTCCACATCGGACGCCTTTCCGCCGACCAGGCCGAAGCGCTGGCCGGGCGTTTGAAGAAGCTGCTCTTCCAGGTGCGCGCCGCCGTCACCGACTGGAAGCCGATGCTTGCCCGCCTCGACCAGGCGATCTCGGAGTTCCGCTACGCGCCGGTGCCGCTCGACAAGGCGCATGTCACCGAGGCAATCGCCTTCCTCGAATGGCTGCGCGACGACAATTTCACCTTCCTCGGCATGCGCGAGTTCAAATACACCGGTGGCGAAAAGAGCGGCACGCTGGAGCGCGCCGACAAGCCCGGCCTCGGCATCCTCTCCGACCCGGATGTGCTGGTGCTGAGGCGCGGCACCGAGGCAGTAACGACGACGCCCGAAATCCGCGCCTTCCTGCATGGGCCGGAACCGCTGATCGTCACCAAGGCCAACGCCAAGTCGTCGGTGCACCGGCGCATCTATCTCGATTACATCGGCGTCAAGACCTACACCGCCAAGGGCACGCTTTCCGGCGAGTTGCGCATCGTCGGCCTGTTCACCTCGACCGCCTACACGCGCTCGGTGATGAAGATCCCGTACCTGCGCTCCAAGGCCGAAACCATCATCGCCAAGTCCGGCTTCAATCCGAACGACCATTCCGGCAAGGCGTTGATCAATGTGCTGGAAAGCTATCCGCGCGACGAGCTGTTCCAGGTGCCGGTGCCGATCCTGAGGAAACATGCCGAGGCGATCCTCGGCCTGATCGAGCGGCCGCGCGTCAGGGCGCTGGTGCGCGTCGACCAGTTCGACCGTTTCGTCTCGGTCCTCGTCTTCGTGCCGCGTGACCGCTACGACAGCGTCGCGCGCGAGAAGATCGCTACCTACCTCAAGACCGTGTTCGAGGGCCGGCTGTCGGCCTATTATCCGGCCTTCCCTGAGGGCGGTCTGGCGCGCGTCCACTTCATCATCGGCCGCTCCGGCGGCAAGACGCCGAAGGTCGAGCAGGCGACGATCGAGGCGGCGATCCGCGACATCGTACGCACCTGGGACGATGCGCTGCGGGAAACCGCGGCCGAGACCGGCACGGAGAGAGCGCTGACGGCAATTGCTTCGCGCTTTTCCGAAAGCTATCGCGACTCCTTCTCGCCGGCGGTGGCGCTGGCGGATGCCGGACGCATCGCCAAAATCAGCGCCGCTAATCCGATCGCCATCGACTACTACCGGCATGGCGACCAGAAGCCGGAGCAGGCGGCGCTGAAGATCTATCACCACGGCAGCCCGGTGGCGCTGTCGCGGCGCGTCCCGGTGCTGGAGAACATCGGCTTCCGCGTCATCAGCGAGCGCACTTTCGAGGTCGGCGAAGACCCGTCCAGCATGGTCTTCATCCACGACATGGAACTGGAGAACAGCTACGGCAAGCCGATCGACCTTTCCGGCGGCGGCGGGCTGTTCGAGGATGCGTTCCTCTCCGTTTGGCGCGGCGACGTCGACAATGACGGCTACAACGGCCTTGCCCAGACGGCCGGCCTGTGGTCGGGCGAGATCACCATCCTGCGCGCCTATGGGCGCTACCTGCAGCAGGCCGGCATTCCGCAGAGCCAGGATTTCATCGCCGCGGCGCTCAACCGCTATCCCGAGATCGCGCGCGGCCTGCATGCGCTGTTCGTCGCCCGCCTCGGGCCGGCGGCCGAAACGGAAGGCGTGGTGGCGGCCAAGCACCTCAAGGCCAAGATCAAGGACGCGCTGGAGGAGGTGCCCAACATCGATGACGACACTATCATCCGCCGCTACCTCAATCTGATCGAAGCCTCGCTGCGCACCAATCATTTCGTTGCCGGAACGAAGGAAAGAGGGCAGTCGCTAGCGATCAAGCTCGATTCGCAGGCGGTCGACGGCTTGCCGGCGCCGCGGCCATGGCGCGAGATCTTCGTGTACGGTTCCGAGGTCGAGGGCGTGCATCTGCGCTTCGGCCCGGTGGCGCGCGGCGGCCTGCGCTGGTCGGACCGCGCCCAGGACTACCGCACCGAAGTGCTGGGCCTGGTCAAGGCGCAGCAGGTCAAGAACGCCGTCATCGTGCCGGTCGGCGCCAAGGGCGGCTTTTATCCGAAGCGCCTGCCCGTCGGCGGCAGCCGCGACGCCATCTTCGAGGCCGGCACCTCCGCCTACAAGAACTATGTCTCCAGCCTGCTCTCGATCACCGACAATATCGGCATAGACGGCGTGATCCCGCCGGCCGACGTGGTGCGGCGCGATCCCGACGATCCCTATTTCGTCGTCGCCGCTGACAAGGGCACGGCGACCTTCTCCGACACCGCCAACGCGATTTCCGAGAAGCACGGCTTCTGGCTGGACGATGCCTTCGCCAGCGGCGGTTCGGCCGGCTACGACCACAAGAAGATGGGCATCACCGCCAAGGGCGCCTGGGAAGCGGTCAAGCGGCACTTCCGCGAGATGAACCGCGACATCCAGACCTCGCCCTTCACCGTCGTCGGCGTCGGCGACATGTCGGGCGACGTCTTCGGCAACGGGATGCTGTTGTCGCCGCAGACCCGTCTGATCGCCGCCTTCGACCACCGCGACATCTTCATCGATCCCGATCCGGACACAGCGGAGTCGATGGCCGAGCGCGAGCGCATGTTCGCGCTGCCACGTTCCTCCTGGCAGGACTACGACAAGTCGAAACTGTCGGATGGCGGGGTCATCGTCTCGCGCAATCAGAAGTCGATCACGCTGCCACAGGCGGCCGCAGCCGCGATCGGGCTCGGCAAGACCACCGCGACGCCGGTCGAGATCATGAACGCCATCCTCAAGGCGCCTGTCGACCTGCTATGGTTCGGCGGCATCGGCACCTATCTCAGGGCCTCGACCGAGACCAATGCCGATGTCGGCGACCGCGCCAATGACGCCGTCCGCGTTACCGCGCTCGAGGTGCGCGCCAAGGTCATCGGCGAGGGCGCCAATCTCGGCGTCACGCAGCGGGCACGCATTGAGTTCGGGCTTGCCGGCGGCCGCTGCAATTCCGACGCCATCGACAATTCGGCCGGCGTCAACTGCTCGGACGTCGAGGTCAACATCAAGATTGCGCTGGCGTCGGCTATGCGCAAGGGCGCGTTGGCCCGGCCGGCGCGCAACAAGCTGCTTGCCGAGATGACCGGCGAGGTGGGCGGACTGGTGCTGTCCAACAACTACCAGCAGACGCTGGCGCTCTCGATCGCCCGCAAGCGCGGGCTGGCCGACATCGCGCATCAGAGCCGCTTCATGACGGCGCTGGAGGCGCGCGGCCTGCTCAACCGCGCGGTCGAGACGCTGCCGTCCCCGGTGGCCCTTGCCGAGCGCGAGGCGCGCGGCGAGCCGCTGACCCGGGCCGAACTCGGCGTGCTGCTCGCCTATGCCAAGATCGTGCTGTTCTCCGACATCGTCGCCAGCGACGTGCCCGACGATCCGCATTTCGAGCGCGACCTGCTTGGCTATTTCCCGGACCGGATGGCGAAGAAATACGCCGCCGAGATCGACAGCCATCGGCTGCGCCGCGAGATCATCGCCCGCGTGGTTGCCAACGACCTCGTCAATCGCGGCGGGCCGTCCTTCGTCAACCGGCTGCAGGAGGCCACCGGGCGCACCGCCGCCGATGTGGTGCGCACCTTCGCCGTGGTGCGCGACGGTTTCGCACTGCCCGCGCTCTATCGCGAGATCGACGCGCTCGACAACCAGATCGACGGCCAGGTCCAGCTCGATCTCTACCAGGCGGTTAGCCGGCTTATCTTCATGACCAGCGGCTGGTACCTAAAGAACGATGCCGGCACCGCACCGCTCGGCCAACGCATCGCCGAGCTGCAGGACGCGCGCAAGGCGCTGGAGCCGAAGCTCGCCGCGCTGCTGCCGGCCTTCTCGCGCGAGCGGATCGAGGAACGGCGGCATGGGCTGTTCAAGGCCGGCGCGCCGGAGAAGCTCGCCGGACAGCTGGGGCTTGCAGATGTGGCGGAGCTGATCCCGGACATCGCATTGACGGCGCGCGCCGCCAATGCCGATATCGTTGCCGGGGCGAAGGCCTTCTTCGCTGTCAGCGATGCCTTCCGCATTCCGCGCATCGAGGAAGCGACACGCGCCATCTCGCCGCCGGACTATTACGACCAGCTGGCGCTGTCGCGCGCGGCCGACACGATCGGCGCCGCCCGGCGCGGCATTGCCGTGGCCGCACTGACCGCCCATGCCAAGGCGGCCGACCCGGTGGCGGCCTGGCTGGAGGCCGGCGGTGAACGCGTCGCGCGCATCCGCGAGCGGCTGCAGGCACTGACCGAGGGCGGGGACATCACCGTGTCCAGGCTGTCGGTGGCGTCCGGGCTGATGAGCGATCTGACGGGGATGTAGGCTGAGCAAGCTGGAGGATCCGGTTCGGCCCGAGGGTCGTCCCACCCGACAGGGTGGCGATCCGGTTGCAAGCGAAGACATCTATGACGCGCAGTTCGTCAAAGGTGTCTTCGACCGCTGTTCCGGCCATTACATTGCCTTCAGCTGGATATGCTCGTTCGGCTTCACCGAGCGCTGGCGCCGGCAATGCGTCGAGCTGATGCCTGCGCCCCAGACACCCCAGCCGAAGGGCTACGACCTGATGGCCGGCACCGGCGAAGTCTGGCCGCATCTGCTCAGGCGCTTCCCCGATATCGGCGCGATAACGGCTGTCGATATTTCGTCCGGCATGCACCGGCGCGCCGTGGAACGCCTGCATGCGCACCGCGCCCACAAGATCGCCTTCATCGAGGATGACGTGCTCGCCAGCGACTTGCCTGACGACAGTGCCGATTTCCTGGTCTCCACTTTCGGGTTGAAGACCTTCAACCGCGAGCAGCATGCGAAGCTCGCCAGGCTGGTCGCGCGCTGCCTCAAGCCCGGAGGCGTCTTTTGCATGATCGAAGCATCCGATCCAAAAGGCTGGTGGCTGAGGCCGCTTTATCTGTTCCACCTGAAGGTCGTGTTGCCGCTTGTCGAAAGGACGCTGCTCAAGGGGGCGCAGGATTTTTCGATGATCGGCACCTACTCGACCAATTTCGGCGACGCTTCCGCCGTGGCGGACATGCTGAGGGCCGAGAGGCTCGACGTCGAGTTCAAGCGCTTCTTCTTCGGCTGCGCAACAGCCGTCGCGGGCAGGAAGCCGGCCGCATTTGCACCGTCATGAAAAACATGCAGACATGGCGCCCGACGCGGGCGGAGCGGGTGCCGGGGGAATCATCATGGCGGTAGAGACTGTGCAGCGGGCGTCGGGGCGCGGCATCTGGGGCTGGATGTTCTTCGACTGGGCGGCGCAGCCTTTCTTCACCGTCGTCACCACCTTCATCTTCGGGCCCTATTTCGCCTCGCGCATGGTCAGCGATCCGGTGATGGGCCAGGCCGCCTGGGCTTGGGGCATCGCCGCCGCCGGCCTGGTCATCGCCGTGCTCTCGCCGATACTCGGCTCGATCGCCGACCAGACCGGGCCGCGCAAGCCGTGGATCGCGTTCTTCGCGGCGATCAAGATCACCAGTCTGTGCCTCCTGTGGCTTGCCGCCCCCGGCTCGAACGTCTTCCTGATCGTGCTCCTGTTCTCGCTGGCCTCGGTCGCGGCGGAGTTCTCAACCGTGTTCAACGATTCGATGATGCCGCGCCTGGTGCCGAAGAGCGAGATCGGCCGCGTCTCGAACATCGCCTGGGGCCTTGGTTATCTCGGCGGCATGATCGCGCTAATCTTTGTCATCCTGTTCATGGCCGGCAATCCGGAAACCGGCAAAACGATCATCGGCCTCGATCCGATCCTCGGGCTCGACCCGAAGCTCGGCGAGGATGCGCGCGCCACAGGACCGCTGTCGGCCGGCTGGTATTTCCTGTTCATCCTGCCGATGTTCTTCTTCACCCCCGATGCCGTCAAAGGCATCCCGATCGGACCGGCGGTGCGCCAGGGATTGTCCGAACTGAAGTCGACCCTGGCCGAGGCGCGCAAGCGCGTCGGCATCTTCCGCTTTCTCGTTGCCCGCATGATCTATCAGGACGGCGTCAACGCGCTGCTCACCCAAGGCGGCGTCTTCGCGGCGGCGATGTTCGGCTGGTCGATCACCGAGATCGGCATCTTCGGCATCATCCTCAACGTGGTCGCCATCTTCGGCTGCTGGATCGCCGCCCGCCTCGACACCGCGCTCGGATCCAAGGCGGTGGTGATGATCGCGCTGGTGATGCTGACGGTGGCCACCGCCGGCATCGTCTCGACGGGCCCGGGTTTCACGCTGCTCGGCCTGATCCAGCTTTCCACCGCCGATTCCGGCGGCTTGTTCGGCACCGCGGCCGAGAAGGCCTACATCCTCTACGGGCTGCTGATCGGGCTTGCCTTCGGGCCGGTGCAGGCCTCGTCGCGCTCCTACATGGCGCGCAGCGTCACCGCCGCCGAATCCGGCCGCTATTTCGGCATCTACGCCTTGTCGGGACGGGCGACGAGTTTCCTGGCGCCGTTCCTGCTGGCAACGATCAGCTGGGCCACCGATTCGGCCCGGCTCGGCATGGCGGTGATCATCCTGTTCCTCGGCATCGGCATAGCGATCCTGATCAGGACGCCCTATCCGGCGGACCAGCCGGTGGAGTGAACCTACCCTCCCCCTTGTGGGGAGGGTCGATCCGCGAAGCGGAGCGGGGTGGGGGTCAGCGCCGTCACCCCGCCCCGGTGCTCGCAAGCGAGCGCACCGACCCTCCCCATCGAGGGGAGGGTAAGGGCGCTCAATGCCTGAAATGCCTGACACCCGTGAACACCATGGCGATGCCGTGCGCGTCGGCGGCGGCAATCACCTCGTCGTCGCGCATCGAGCCGCCCGGCTGGATCACCGCCGTGGCGCCGGCTTCGATCGCCGACAGCAGGCCGTCGGCGAAGGGGAAGAAGGCGTCCGAGGCGACGACCGACCCCTTGGTCAAAGGCTCCGACAGGCCGGCGGCTTCCGCCGCGTCGAGCGCCTTGCGGGCGGCGATGCGCGAGGAATCGACACGGCTCATCTGGCCGGCGCCGATGCCGACGGTGGCGCCATCCCTGGCGTAGACGATGGCATTCGACTTGACGTGCTTGGCAACACGGAAGGCGAATTTGAGGTCGGCCATCTCGGCCGGCGTCGGCGCGCGCCTGGTCACCACCTTCAGCTCGAGATCGTCGACCACGGCATTGTCGCGGCCCTGGACGAGCAGGCCGCCGGCGACGGATTTCACCGTGGTGTCGGTGGCGCGCGGATCGGGCAGGCCGCCGGTGACCAAAAGGCGCAGGTTCTTCCTAGCGGCGACGATCGCCGCCGCCTCCGCCGACGCGTCGGGCGCGATGATGACCTCGGTGAAGGTCTTGACGATCTCCTCCGCCGCTTCGGCATCGAGTATCCGATTCATGGCGACGATGCCGCCGAAGGCCGAGACCGGATCGCAGGCCAGCGCCTTGGCATAGGCCGCCTTCAGCGAAGCGCCCTCGGCGACGCCGCACGGATTGGCGTGCTTGATGATGGCGATGGCCGCCGAGCGAGCCGGATCGAACTCGCCGACCAGCTCGAAGGCGGCGTCGGTGTCGTTGATGTTGTTGTAGGAGAGTTGCTTGCCCTGCAGCTGGCGCGCGGTAGCGACGCCCGGCCGCTTGTCGCCATTGAGGTAGAAGCCGGCGCCCTGATGCGGGTTCTCGCCATAGCGCATCACCTGATCCAGCCTGCCGCCAAAGGCGCGCCAGGTCGGATGCTCGATCTCCAGCGCCTCGGCGAACCAACCGGAGATCGCCGCGTCATAGCTGGCGGTGCGGGCAAAGGCCTTGGCCGCCAGCTTCTTGCGGAAATCCAGCGACAGCGAGCCGATGTTCATCTCCAGCGCGTTGAGCACCGAGGCATAGTCGCCGGGATCGGTGACGATGGCGACATAGGCGTGGTTCTTGGCCGAGGCGCGGATCATCGCCGGTCCGCCAATGTCGATGTTCTCGACGATCGAGGCGTAGCCGGCGCCGGAGCGGCGCACTTCCTCGAACGGATAGAGGTTGGAGACGACGAGGTCGATCGGCTCGATATGATGGTCGCGCATCGCCTTCGAATGCTCGGGATCGTCTCGCACGCCGAGCAGCGCGCCGTGGATCGAGGGATGCAGCGTCTTGACGCGGCCGTCCATGATCTCGGGAAAGCCGGTCAACTCGGAGACGTCGCGCACGGCGAGGCCGGCCTCGGCGATCGCTTTGGCGGTGCCACCGGTCGAGACGAGCTCGACGCCGGCGGCAGCGAGCGCTTTGGCGAAGTCGATCAGCCCGGTCTTGTCGAAGACGGACAGCAGCGCGCGGCGCACGGGAACGAGGTCGGGCGCGGGAATGTTCTTGGCGGCGACGGCCATGGGCTGGCGGCCTTTCAAGGCTCGATTGGAAGAAGCCCGCGCCGTAGCACATGAGATCAGGAAATCAAGCGTCGCGCGGTTGGCATCACACGCTGTTGCACGCCGTCAGTTGTTTTCCGGATAGCCGGCGATGGTCGTGCGCGTCACTTGCCAGTGGACTTCCGATATCTCCGAGGCCTTGAAGGCAAGCACGATCTGCCGGCTGCGGCGAGGCCCGCCGAGCCCGGCGAAATAGATCGATTCCTCCACCTCGGGCACGATTTCGGTGCAGGTGAACACCCAGGTGTCGCCCTGGTCGGCGGTGAGCACCAGGCGGTCATGCTCGTCCTGCAGCAGGCTGATATCGGGGTGGACATGGAAGCGCACGGCGACGAAGTCGCGGCCATTGTTGCGGATCGCGGCCCCGCCGGGGCGCAGGAAGCGGTCCCGGCCCGTCAGAACATTGCCGTTGCTCGACAGTTTCATTTCGCGCTCGTGCAGGAAGCCGAAGCGTTGGGCATAGCCGTCATGGCGGGCGAGGAAACCCTGGCTGCCCTTCTGGTCGGTGCGTTTGCAGGGCACATGCTGCGGGCCGCCGATCAGCGGCGAGCCGAGCAGGTCGTTGACGCGCAGCGAATGGCTGAAGCGCGCCGAGGAGGTGTCGTTGACAGTGGCGGTCGAATGGGCGGCGGTGGCGCGGGCCAGCGGCCGGAACTCGGCGGCGCCATAGGTGTCGATGCCGGCATTGACGATATAGTGCTGACGACCGGAGGACATCTCGAAGGCGAGGCAGCCGGCGTGGGCGGCGTTGGAGACGTCGACGGGCGGCGGCAGGCCGGTGTCGGCGATGACGGTGACGCCGCCCATCGACAGGCGCTCATAGCCGGAATGCGGCGCGTGCAGCAGCGGCGCGCCGACGGTGTCGTCATGGCGCAGGATGGTGGCGATGCGGTCGTGGATGGTCGCGCCCATGCCGTTGAAGCGGGCGAGGCTGCCGTCCTGGTGGCGGAAGAAGCGCAGCGCCGGCAGCATGCGGTCGATGGCGCCCATCAAGGCCGGCGGCGGCGTCTCGGCCTGGTTGGCATAGGTCTGGCGCAGCGGCAGGAGGTCGGCGAGCAACTCCAGAACCGTCATCGGGTTGCGCGAGATGTGGCCGCCGTCGGGAAGAATCTGGCGGTCGAGCTCCGCGGCGAGATTGCGGGTGGCGCCGCGCAACGCCGATGCCGGCGCCGGCAGCGACAGAGCGGCGAAGGCGAGCGCGATACGGGCGCGCAGCCTGTCCTTGCCGTCGGGCATCGCTCGCGCCATCGAGCGCAGATAACGGATCTGCACGGCAAGCGATTTGAGAAAGGCGCGATAGAAGGGAAATTCGGCCCCCTGCAGCACGACGGAGGAATGCTGCAGCCATGCGATCACGCGCTTGGCCGTGGTGCCGGGCTCCCAGGCGATGCCGGAAATCTGGTTGCCATGCATGGCGATCCAGTCGGAGACCAGCGCGCGGGCATTGGCGGCGGCGAGCTCGGTGCCGGCGGCGCGCATATGGCGCAGCCAGCGAAAGCCATGCAGCGTCTTTTGCCAGCCGCGATTGGGCACGTCGATCTGGAAGGGCGATTTGCCGCCGGTCTCGACCAGATGTCCCGACAGCGGATAGCGGCCGTAGTAGATTTCGAGCGCGATCTGCGGGTCGGCGAGCCTGAGGTCCGGCGGCGCGATCAGGACGCGTTCGGGCGTGCGGCCAGAATAGCGCCAGCGATAGACCGGCCCGGCGCGCAAACGCCGGCGGGTCTTACGCCAGAACTCCTTCGCAACAAGCGTCCATAGCCGCGTCGTGCTGCCGGCAGCGATTGCCAAAACCCCTCCTGATCGTCCCTACCCAAGCACAAGCTTATATGATTCAAGAACTTATGCGAAGGCGGATTTCGCGGGAGTGAGCGCGATCACTCAATCGGAACGCGATCCTCCCTAAAAAAATCGGCAAGTTTTACGAAAACCAACGCCAAAGCGCGTCGTGTCGAAACGGAATCAGCGATACGCTTTGCGCCCTTTGCCCCCATTCATGTCGGTTTCCCAAAACCCCCGCGCAGGCTTTGGCGACATGCGCTAGCCGGCGCGTCGCAAGCGGGCGGCGAAGAAGCCGTCGAGGCCGGACAATCCTGGCGATTCGTGCGGCAGATCGGCCGGCGTGGTGCGCAGCGTGCCCTCGGCCGTCAGGAACGGATCGATGCCGGCGATCTCGCCGGGGCGGACCGGATCGTCGGCAACATCGGCCGTCTCGGCAAGGAAGGCGCGATAGAGTTCCTCGCCTTCGAGCGGGTCGAGCGAGCAGTTGGAAAAGACAATGCGGCCGCCGGGCCTGACCAGGTCGACGGCGCGGGCGAGCAGCCTGCGCTGCAGCGCGGCGAGCTTTTCGACATCGGCCATCGTCTTGGTCCACGGCACGTCGGGATGCCGCCGCACCGTGCCGGTCGAGGAGCAGGGCGCGTCGAGCAGAACGGCATCGAACAGCTCAGCCGGCCGGTAGTCGAGCAGGTCCGTCTGCACGAGCTCAGCTGTAAGGCCGAGGCGAGCGAGATTTTGCGCCAGCCGCGCCAGCCGGTTCTTCGAGGTATCGACGGCGGTGACGCGCGCGCCGGCAAGGATGAGCTGCGCCGTCTTGCCGCCGGGGGCGGCGCAGAGGTCGGCGACGCGCAGGCCCTTGATGTCGCCGAACAGGCGGGCGGGCAGGCTGGCGGCCGCATCCTGCACCCACCAGGCGCCCTCGGCGAAACCGGGCAGCTCGATGACGGGCGCGGCCAGTCTTTCCACCCGCACCGTGCCGGTCGGCAAGACGATGCCGCCCAGCCGCTCGGCCCAGAGCGCCGAATCGGACTTGACCGTAAAATCGACGGGCGCCTCGTGGCGATGGGCGGCGAGAATCGCTGCCGCCTTGTCGGCGCCGTAGGCGGCCTTCAGCCGGCCGGAAAACCATGCCGGCGCTTCCTCGGTGGCGGCCAGCGCCGGGGCAAGCTCGGCGTCCTTGGCGCGCGCCAGCGTGCGCAGCACTCCGTTGACGAGGCCGGAAAAGCGCAGCGTGCGCGGATCGGACTTGGCGTGGGTCACGGCAAGGTCGACGGCGGCGCTGTCGGGAATGTCGAGGAACAGGATCTGCGCCGCCGCCATATGCAAAATATGCGACAGCGCGGTCGCGTTCTGCGGCAGCGGCTTTTCCAGCCGCCGCGCCAGCAGCCCGGTGATCGTCATGCGGTGGCGCAGCGCGGTGACCAGTATGGCGCGCACCAGCGCGCGGTCGCGCATGTCGAGCGCCCTGTATTGCGGGTGGCCGTTCTCGTGATCGGTCAGGCCGTCGAGCGGCGTGCGGGCGTCGATGACGGCGGCAAGCAGCCGCGCCGCCGCCTTGCGCGCCGCGAGGCCGGCGACCGCGTCGCCGTCCGCGCTCTTCTCATGATCGCCTGGGGTGCGCTGCCGGCGTTTGGCGCCGCTCACGACCACGGACCCTTGGGGCCGGTCGGATTGCGGCCCCACGGATTGGGTCTCGGCCGCGCCGGTTCGGCCGGCGGCGCGGGCGATGCCGCCCGATCCCAAGGACCCGCCGGGCGCTGCTCGTCCGCCTGTTGCGCTTCCGGAGCCTGGCGCGGAGCCGTTTGCGATCGGCCGCCCATCTCGCGCGCCATTTCCTGCAGGGCGGCGATGCGGTTGTCGGTGTTCGGATGGGTGGAGAACAGACTGTCCATACGCTCGCCATGCAGCGGATTGATGATGAAGAGATGCGCGGTCGCCGGGTTGCGCTCGGCATCCGGGTTGCGGATGCGTTCGGCTCCGCGGGCGATCTTGTCAAGGGCCGATGCCAGCCACAGCGGGTTTCCGCAGATTTCGGCGCCGCGCCGGTCGGCCTCGTATTCACGGGTGCGGCTCACCGCCATCTGCACGATCATGGCGGCGAAGGGCGCGACCAGCATCGCCACCAGCACGCCGACGAAGCCGAACGGGTTGTTGTTGTCGCGGTTGCCGCCGAAGAAGAAGGCGAAGTTGCCCAGCATCGAGATGGCGCCGGCCAGCGTCGCGACGATGGTCATGGTCAGCGTGTCGCGATGCTGGATGTGGGCAAGCTCGTGCGCCATCACCGCCGCCACTTCCTCATGCGACAGGCGTTCCAGCAGTCCGGTCGACGCGGCCACCGCGGCATTCTCGGGATTGCGGCCGGTGGCGAAGGCGTTGGGTTGCGGATTGTCGATCAGATAGGTCTTCGGCATCGGCAGGCCGGCCTGCTTGGCCAGCGCCTGGACGATGGCGTAGAACTCGGGCGCGTTCTTCTCGTCGACCTCGACGGCGCGGTTCATCGACAGCACCATCTTGTCGGCATTCCAGTAGCTGAATAGATTCATGCCGGCGGCAAACAGCAGCGCGATCATCATGCCGCCGGTGCCGCCGATCAGGAAGCCGACGCCCATGAACAGCGCCGTCATCGCGGCAAGAAGCATGGCGGTACGAAGGGTGTTCATCGTCTAGATCCGTCCGTAATGGCGAAAGGGGTCGATCCTTGCGAGTTCATGGCTATATGATGGGAGACACCCGCCCCCGTTTCAATGCGCCCGGACCAATCGCATGACCGACCAGACCAGCAAAGCCGATGCCGCCCCGGCCAGCGACGCACCGCAAAGGGCACTGACGCCGGCGGCCAGCCGGGCGCTGGCGGAAGCCGAGGCAAGGCGCAAGGCGTATCGCGAAAAGGAAGCCGCGCTGCCGAAGGAAATCGGCGGCCGTGGCGGCAAGGAACCCGGCCGCTATGGCGACTGGGAGGTGAAGGGCCTGACCACCGATTTCTAAAGGGCGCGCGAGGCGGGCCTGACCTGAATCTCAACCCACCTAGGCCGCGTCGCGCTGCGGCTCGAGGAAGATCCAGCCGGTATCGTCGACAGCAATGCCGAGCGCGTCGTAGGAGGCGATGCTGACGTGCGGCGTCGCGATCGGATGCGTGTGCGTGGCGCTGATCACCATCAACGAAGCGCCCGCCGCTTCCGCCGCAGCGATGCCGGCCGGCGCATCCTCGAAGATGAGGCAATCATGCGCCTCGAAGCCGAGACGCCTGGCCGCGAGCTGGAAGCAATCGGGCGCCGGCTTGCCGCGGGTCACGTCCTCGGCCGCGACGATCACGGCGGGGACGGGGATGCCGGCCGCCTTCATGCGCAGCAGCGCCAGTTCACGTGGCGCAGAGGTGGCGATCGCCCAGCGCTCAGGCGGCAGCGACTTGAGAAACGCCACCGCGCCGGCGATCGGCACGATGCCTTCGAGATCATCCGCCTCCGCCTTCAGCAGCGCGTCGGCTTCGAGCACGGGATCGACGCCGGGAAGCATCAGCTCGCCGATGGTCTCGATGGCACGCTTGCCATGAATCGTCGGCAGGAAGGTCGCGACGTCGAGGCCCTGGCGCTGCGCCCAATCGGTCCACACCCTTTCGGCCGCGGCGATGGAATTGATCACCGTGCCGTCCATATCGAACAGGAAGGCCGCGAATTTTCTGCCTGCAAACATCTGAAATCCTGGGGAACGTTTCGGGGAGGGCGAAGCGTGATTGCACCGTAGCGTCGCCGGCGCCGCATGGGAAGGCGCGAGACGGTCTTTTCGGGTGCCGGGAGGAACAACGGACCCTTTGCCGCGTTGAACAGGCTGCCATCCAAGAATGTCGAAGGGGGAACCGCGATGCTGATCAGGCTCGGCTATGAAATCGCTATCGAATGTGTCGCGGCCACGCCGATCATCTCGCTGCTCGAAATCCATAGGGAGCGCCAAGCCGACATCAAGCGGCAGACCCGCGTGCTGACCTCGCCTTCGGTGCCGACCAGGGTCTACCAAGACCGCCACGGCAACGGCTGCCGGCGGTTTACTGCCCCGGCAGGCGGTTTTCGCATCCTCTACGACGCGGTCATCGAGGATAGCGGCGAGCCGGACGAGGTCAACACCCTGGCCAGGGAAACCCCGGTGGCGGAACTGCCCGACGACGTGCTGGTCTATCTTCTCGGCAGCCGCTACTGCGAGACCGACCATCTCAGCGAACTTGCCTGGCGACGGTTCGGCCATTTGCCGCCGGGCTGGGCGCGGGCGCAGGCGATCGTCGACTACGTCCACAGCCGGCTGTCCTTCGGCTACGGCTATGCGCGCGCCACCCGCACGGCGGCCCAGGCGCATGAGGAGCGCGTCGGCGTCTGCCGCGACTTCGCGCATCTGGCGATCGCGCTCTGCCGTTGCATGAACATCCCCGCTCGCTACGTGAACGGTTATCTCGGCGACATCGGCGTGCCCGTCGATCCGGCGCCGATGGATTTCTCGGCCTGGCTTGAAGTGTTCCTCGACGGCAAATGGTACACGTTCGATCCCCGCCACAATATCCCCAGGATCGGCCGCGTCGTCATCGCGCGCGGCCGCGACGCCACCGACGTGCCGCTGCTGCACAGTTTCGGCCAGCATCAGCTCAAGCTGTTCAAGGTCTGGACCTATGAGCAGGAGCGCAATCTGTTCAGCCCGCCCCATCACAGCGTCGACAGGACGGTCAACGCGCAGATGCTGGCATAGGCCCTGCGGCCGCCGGATTACAGCCAAGACATAGAGCCGGATCATGATCCGCTTCGGCACAGCGCCCCTGTGCCGGACTGGGATCGCGGTTGGCGGCTCGGCCGGTCGAAGACGGATCATGGTAAGCACTTCCTAAACGCCGAGGCCGCCACAGCTTTTCGTTTACCGGCCGTTCACCCTGTCTCGCTCCTAAGTTAAGCAAAAACAATGACTTGACCAGAAAACACCGGTTTCATTCGGCAGGGTGCCCCAACCCGGCCGGAATCCTGCACCGCATCCGTCAGTCGGCTTCGAGGCCGATGGCGAATGGAGGCGGAAGATGCGGCGTTTTGCAGGTCTTGTTCAGGGAGCGGGCGGCTTTGCCAGGGATCACGGCGGAAATTTCGCCATCCTGTTCGGCGCCGCCGCATCGGTGCTGGCGCTCGGTGTCGGCTTCGGCGTCAACATCGCCCAGATCTACAATGCCAAATCGGGCCTGCAGGGCGTGGTCGACGCGGCCGTCACCTCGACGGCGCGGGATATCACTACCGGCGTCATCAAGGAAGCCGATGCCAACAAGTCGGTGCAGGCCTTCCTCGACGCCAACAGTGAGGCCGGCATCCTGCAGGCAGACCAGATCGTCCTCGACAAATTGACGGTCGACAAGACGGCAAAGACCGTCCGAGTGGACGCGCATGTCGATGTCGCCTTCTACTTCCCGCTGTTCAGCATGGGCGACAGCAAGCGCGTTGCCGTCTCCACCACCGCGCTTTATTCCGACAAGACCATCGAGGTGGCGATGATGCTCGACGTCACCGGATCGATGGCCCCCGACAAGCGCGCCAAGACCAACAAGATCGGCGACCTGCAGGTCGCCGCTTCGGATGCGGTCAAGGATCTGCTCGGTCAAAACCGCGACCCCAGCAATCCGCGTGTGCGGGTGTCGATCGTCCCTTATGCCGAGGCCGTCAACACGGGCGGCCTGGCCGGCACCGTGTTCGTCGAGACAAAGACCGGGCCGAAGGTTCCGCCGCCGATCGACGCGCCTGTATCGGCGTCGGCGACGTCGGCGCCGGACAAATGCGCGACCGAGCGCAAGGACAAGGACGGCTATGCCGACTATTCGTCCGACGGACCCTACACGCTGCGCCTCGACAACAAGGGCAAGACCTACCAGGCCAAGGTCAACCGCGACTATCGCATGAAAGTGTGTCCCTCGGCGGCCCTCGTTCCGCTGACGGCCGATGAAGCCAAGCTGCTCACCGCCATTGATGATTTCAGCGCCGCGGGCGTCACGGCCGGCGGGATCGCCGCGCAGTGGGGCTACTACATGCTGTCCCCGGCGTGGCGCTCGGCGATTGCCGACGCTGGCCTCGGCGCCGGTCCCGCCAATTTCGACACCAGGAAGGTCGCCAAGATCGCCATCCTGATGACAGACGGCCAGTTCAACACCGCTTTCGCCGGCGGGCGTGGCGCACCCAAATCACAGGACGCGGGTCAGATGTCGCGCGGCAACGCCGAAAGCATCTGCGCCAACATGAAGCGCGACGGCATCGAGATCTTCACTATCGGCTTCGATCTCAACGACCCGTCGATGACGGCGACGGAGCGGGACCAGGCAAAGACCCTGCTCAAGGATTGCTCCACGGCGGATACATCGTCGCTCAAGCACTATTATGAGGCGGCGAACGGTCCGGAGCTGTCAGACGCCTTCGGCAAGATCACCGAGAATATCGAGAAGCTCACGATCAATCGCTGAGCCGTTCCGGCGAGCGCGTACGCAGCTCGACAAAAGGAAAAGGCCGCCGCTTCTTGACGAAGCCGGCGGCCTTCCGTGTTTCCGTCCATGGCGCGGTCCCTGGCGGTGATGCCATCGCATCGCCTGCCGCGCTTCTCGCGCCTTAACGGGAAGACTGCTTCCCGAAAGTGCAATCCGCTGAGGCCACGTTCTGGAAAACGAAATCACTCGACATCGGATCACCTCCTTTCGATCTGTTGAACACACCTTCATGATGGGGTGCGTTGCAGCAAAAGACAAGGGGCAGGCTAAAACGGCGCGTTGACCTGTTGCTAAACGAAGCGCATCGGCGCGCCGATTTCGATCCGCGCCGGCTGGTCGACGGTGCAGTAGACGCCGAGATTGTGGGCGTTGTGGCGCACCAGGTTGCGCAGGATGCCGGGGTCGTTGTCAAAGCCGTCCTGGGCGATGATGGTGAAGCCGCAGCGCCGGCACGGCTCCGAAACGGTCAGCAACAGGTCGCCGATCGCAAGCTTGCGGCCGATCCATTCGGTTTCGGGAAACGAACCTTCGACCGGCTCGATGTCGACGACGATGTTGGGACGGAAGCGGCGGGGGTCGGCCGCCCCTTCCGGATGCAGCGTCTTGAGCCGGGCGAGCGAGGCGGTGGTCAGGAGATGGATCGGCGTCTTGACGTAGCGTTCCGCGGTCAACGGGCCGGCATAATCCGGCGCCGCATCTTCCTGGTGGAATGGCCGGATCGAAGCCCCGAAACCGAGAAAGGCGGAGATGGCGCGGTCGCTTTCGGCGCCGGGCGCCGCCAGCCAGCCGCCGCCGGGAACGGCGACTTCCAGTTCGCGGGCGTTCGAAAGCCGGGTGCGGATCAGCGGCACCTTGTGCCATTTCGCCTCCCGGTCGGGCCGGGCGATCTCGTCGTTTTCGGCATCGACCAGGCCGAACAGGCGATCGCCGTCGACGGTCCGGCTCCCAACCTCGATCGCGTCCTGGCGCTCGCCGGCGAGCGAGCTCGCCGGATAGCGCCAGAGCTGGCTGACCTTGCCCAGTGCCGCCGCGTCGGCCATCAGCTCCTCTTGTTTTGCCGGTTGGCGACCAGGTCGTCGACGACGGCCGGGTCGGCCAGCGTCGAGGTGTCGCCGAGCGCGCCGAAATCGTCCTCGGCGATCTTGCGCAGGATGCGGCGCATGATCTTGCCCGAACGGGTCTTGGGCAGGCCCGGCGCGAACTGGATCTTGTCGGGCGTGGCGATGGCGCCGATCTCCTTGCGGACATGGTCGACAAGCTCCTTGCGCAGCCCGTCGCTCGCAGCCGCGCCGGCCATCAGCGTGACATAGCAGTAGATGCCCTGGCCCTTGATGTCGTGCGGGTAACCGACGACTGCGGCCTCGGAAACCTTGTCGTGGCTGACGAGCGCGGATTCGACTTCGGCCGTGCCCATGCGGTGGCCGGAGACGTTGATGACGTCGTCGACGCGGCCGGTGATCCAGTAGTACCCGTCTTCGTCACGGCGGCAGCCGTCGCCGGTGAAGTACTTGCCCTTGTAGGTGGAAAAATAGGTCTGCACGAAACGATCGTGATCGCCATAGACGGTGCGCATCTGGCCGGGCCAGGAATCGGTGATGCAGAGATTGCCGTCGGCGGCACCGTCGATGATCTTGCCGTCCCCGTCGACCAGCTGCGGCTTGACGCCGAAGAACGGCCGCGTCGCCGATCCTGCCTTGAGGTTGGTGGCGCCGGGCAGCGGCGTGATCAGGATGCCGCCGGTCTCGGTCTGCCACCAGGTGTCGACGATCGGCACCTTGCCGTTGCCGACGACGTTGAAATACCACTCCCAGGCTTCCGGATTGATCGGCTCGCCGACCGAGCCCAGCACGCGCAGCGACTTGCGCGAGGTCTTCGTCACATGGGCATCGCCGGCGCCCATCAGGGCGCGCAGCGCCGTCGGCGCGGTGTAGAAGA
Organism: Mesorhizobium sp. 131-2-1; assembly: GCF_016756535.1. Taxonomy (NCBI): domain Bacteria; kingdom Pseudomonadati; phylum Pseudomonadota; class Alphaproteobacteria; order Hyphomicrobiales; family Phyllobacteriaceae; genus Mesorhizobium; species Mesorhizobium sp. 131-2-1. Next base: position 1,129,309 of record NZ_AP023247.1, read on the forward strand.
TGTTGACCTTGTGCTTGTCGATGACGTCCCAGAAGCGCGATTGCGAGGGGTAGTTCGGCACGCCCTCGAACATCAGCGTGGTGGCGCCGTTGGCGAGCGGCCCGTAGACGATGTAGCTGTGGCCGGTCACCCAGCCGACATCTGCGGTGCACCAGTAGATGTCGCCGTCATGGTAGTCGAAGACATATTGGTGGGTCATCGAGGCGTAGACGAGATAGCCGGCGGTGGTGTGCAGCACGCCCTTCGGCTTGCCGGTCGAGCCGGAGGTGTAGAGGATGAACAGCGGATCCTCCGCCTTCATCTTCTCCGGCTTGCAATCAGGTTTCACCGAAGCGACTTCGTCATGGTACCAGACGTCGCGCCCCGGCGCCCAGCCGACCTTGCCGCCGGTGCGGCGCACGACGACGACCTTGTTGACCATCACGAAATTCTTGGCGGCGATATCGATCGCCTTGTCGGTGTTCTCCTTCAGCGGAATGGTCTTGCCGCCGCGCAGGCCTTCATCGGCGGTGATGACGAAGGTCGATTCGCAGTCCACGATGCGCCCGGCCAGCGCGTCGGGCGAAAAGCCGCCGAAGACGATCGAATGGATGGCGCCGATGCGCGTGCAGGCGAGCATCGCGTAGGCCGCTTCGGGGATCATCGGCATGTAGATGGTGACGCGGTCGCCCTTCTTGACGCCGTGCTTCTTCATCACATTGGCGAGCCGGCAGACATGCTCGTAAAGCTCGTTGTAGGTGATCTTCTTGTCATCGTAAGGATTGTCGCCTTCCCAGATGATGGCGGTCTGGTTGCCGCGTTTCTTCAGATGCCGGTCGATGCAGTTGTACGAGACGTTGGTCAGTCCGTCCTCGAACCATTTGATCGAGACCTTGCCGTTGAAGGAGGTGTTCTTGACCTTGGTGAAGGGCTTGAACCAGTCGATGCGCTTGCCGTGCTTGCCCCAGAACTTGTCCGGTGACGTCACACTGTCGGCGTACCATTTGAGATAGGTGTCGTTGTCGATCAGCGCGTTCTTCTTCCACGCCGGCTGGACGCGGTGGACATGAACCTCGGACATTTCTTCACTTCCTCCCCAAACCATCGCCGGCTTGACCATCGGCGAGATCGCGGCGACGCGGCCGCGAATTCGGGCGCATTATTAACAGTTCCGGGGTGACGGCAATATTAGACGTTGGATTCGCGCGGCGGGATGACGCAGGGGCATTGCAGCGTGCTGTCAGCACTCGCGGCTCATCGCTGCTAACCGCATGTTTTGGCGAAGGAAAAGGCCGATACGATCAGAAAATATCAATAGACAGTTAAGCAACTGAGCGCAGAATCACACATGGGAGGAAAGGAGATCGACGCAGGGGGCTGCAATGCATGACCATACCGAAATGGACCTGATGCTCAGGGGATATGGCCTGACCACGGCCAAGATTCTCTATCACTTCCCTGACCACCCGCATTTGCTGCAGAGCTACATCTGGCAGGACTACGACATCGCGCCGAAGTTCCCGGTGCTGATCCGTTTCATCGAGTTCTGGAAGACCAAGCTCGACGGGCCGCTGCATTCGGTCGTCTATACGCACCAGAAGCTGATCGCGCCGAACGAGTGGCGCAAGGTGGATGGGGAGTTCGTGCTGCACTAGGGCTGGGGCGCGGAGGTTCTGTGGGATCGCATGCTTTGGCGATTGGTGGAGACGCGTCCATCGCTTCGTCATCCTCGGGCTTGACCCGAGGATCCATGCCGTGACTTCGCGGCGTGGCAGCGGTGCAGAATTCTGCTCCGCTGTACTCGACGGCCAAGGTCACGGAATGGATCCCAGGGTCTCCGCGACGGAGCTTCGCTCCTGCTTCGCCCAGGGATGACGAAGTACGAGAGGCTTCGGCTAACCTCGAACGACAGCGCTATCACACCGCCGGCGGGTTGAGCCGGGCGAAACCTTCCTGTCGCCGATAGGGGAAATAGGGGTAAGGCGCGGTCACCTCGCTTGCCCTGTCGAGCTTTCTCACCTGCTCCGGCGTCAGCGTCCAACCGACGGCGCCGAGGTTCTGGCGCAGTTGTTCTTCGTTGCGGGCGCCGATGATGACGGAGGAAACTGTCGGCCGCCGCAAGAGCCAGTTGATGGCGATCTGCGGCACGGTCTTGCCGGTTTCCTGCGCAATCGCGTCGAGCGCCTCGACGACACGGTAGAGGTGCTCGTCCTCGACCGGCGGACCGAAGCTCGCCGTGTCGTGCAGCCGGCTCTTCTCGGGCAAAGGCTGGCCGCGGCGGATCTTGCCGGTCAGCCGGCCCCAACCGAGCGGGCTCCACACCAGCGCGCCGACGCCCTGGTCGAGGCCGAGCGGCATCAGCTCCCATTCATAGTCGCGGCCGAGCAACGAATAGTAAACCTGATGCGCGACGTAGCGCGGATAGCCGTGCCTGTCGGCGAGGCCGAGCGACTTCATCACCTGCCAGCCGGAAAAATTGGAGACGCCGACATAACGAAGCTTGCCGGCGCGCACGAGGTCGTCCAGCGTCGACAACACCTCCTCGATCGGCGTGCCAGCATCGAAAGCATGCAGTTGCAGAAGGTCGATGTAGTCGGTGCCGAGACGCCTGAGCGCGTCCTCAACCGCCCCGATCAGCCGCGAGCGCGAGGACCCGTAATCGGCCGGCCCATCGCCCATCGGCAGCGAGGTCTTGGTCGAGATCAGCACGGCATCTCGGCGGCCCTTGATCGCCGCGCCCAACACCTCTTCCGAAGCGCCGTTCGAATAGACATCGGCGGTGTCGAAGAGATTGACGCCGGCTTCGAGGCAGATGTCGACCAGCCGGCGCGCCTCTTGCGCATCGCTGTTGCCCCAGGCGCCGAACAGCGGGCCGGAGCCGCCAAAGGTTCCGGCGCCGAAGGAAAGCGCCGGGACCTTCAGGCCCGATGCGCCAAGATGTCGATAGTCCATCTTTTTTCTCCTGTGATGTCGAAGGGGAGTCATCAGTCTTTTACGTGCGAGCGGGCGCCGGCTCGCCGAGCGGCGGATGGCGATCGAGGCGCAGCGCCAGTGTGGCCACGGCGAGCGCCGAAAGCGGCAGTAGGGCGGCGACCCAGGTGACGGCGCCAAGGCCGGGGCCGTGCGCGATCACCACGCCGCCCAGCCAGGCGCCGGCGGCGTTGCCGAGGTTGAAGGCGGCGATGTTGAAGGAGGAAGCGAGGCTCTGCCCGGCGCCTTCGGCCTTTTCCAGCACCCACATCTGCAGCGGCGCCACGGTGGCGAAGGCCGCGGCGCCGAGCAGGCCGACGAAGACGACGGCGGCTATCTTGTCGTGCAGCGCGAAGGTCATCAGGCCAAGCACCAGCGCCAAGACGACGAGGCTGCCGAGCACCGACGGCACCAGCCAGCGGTCGGCGGCCCTGCCGCCGATGAGGTTGCCGGCGATGAGGCCGCCGCCGAACACGAGCAGGATCGGCGACACCGCCGCTTCCGGAAAACCGCTGATCCCGGTCAGCATGGGAGCGATATAGGTGAAGACGGCAAAGACACCGGCATAGCCAAGCACCGTGGTGGCAAAGCCGAGCAGGACAGGTGCGCGGCCGAGCACGGCGAGATCGGCGCGCAGATCGCTCTTCTGCGGCTCCGCCTGGCCGCGCGGCACCAACAGCAGGATGACCGCGAAGGCAGCGATGCCAACCAGCGTCACCGCCCAGAAGGTGGCGCGCCAGCCGAAGGCCTGGCCGAGCCAGGTGCCGAAGGGCACGCCGAGGATGTTGGCTATGGTGAGCCCGGTGAACATCAGCGCGATCGCCGAGGCCCTCCTGTTGGGCGCGACCAGACCGGTCGCCACCACCGAGCCGACGCCGAAGAAGGTGCCGTGGGCAAAGGCGGTGAGCACGCGGGCGCCCATCAGCGTCCAGTAGTCGGGAGCGAGCGCACAGGCGAGGTTGCCGAGGGTGAAGATCGCCATCAGCGCCAGAAGCACGGTCTTGCGCCGCCAGCGGCCGGTGGCGATGGTGAGCAGCGGCGCGCCGATGACGACGCCCAGCGCATAGCCGGAAATCAGCTGGCCGGCCGCCGAGATCGAGACGCCGAGGTCGCCGCTGACCTCGAGCAACAGGCCCATGATGACGAATTCGGTGACGCCGATGCCAAAGGCGCCGGCAGCGAGAGCATAAAGAGCAAGAGGCATGGCGATCGTCCCGTGGTGGAGCAGGGATTTCCCGCGTCCCGGTCCGGAAGATTGTGTCGCGGTGGCCTGTGAACCAGCCTTGCCTGTGGCATATTAATTGTGAAATAGATTCACGAATGGCGAGACCAGAGGCAAATCGCTCCGGCGAGATCGAAGTGTTCGTCCGCGTCGTGGAAGCGGGCAGTTTTTCTGCGGCGGCGCGGGCGCTGCGCATGACGCCGTCGGCGGTGAGCAAGCTGATCGCGCGGCTGGAGGCGCGGCTCGGCGCCCGCCTCGTCAGCCGCTCGACACGCAAGTTGCAGCTCACCCCGGAAGGCGTCGCCTTCCACGACAGCGGCGTGCGCATCCTGGCCGACATGGCGGCAGCCGAGCGAGAGGCGGCGACGGGTGCGGCGCCACGCGGCCTGCTCAGGATCAACTCCTATGTGCCGTTCGGCCAGCACCGGCTGATCCCGCTCCTGCCGCGCTTCCTCGAGCGCTATCCGGAGATCTCGGTCGACGTCGTCTTGACCGACCATATCATCGACCTGATGGAGGAACGCGCCGATGTCGCCATCCGCGCCGGACCGCTCGGCGAATCCAGACTGGTGGCGCGCAAGCTCGGGCGAAGCGGCGTGGTGGTGGTCGCCGCCCCTTCCTACCTCGACGCGCACGGCACGCCACGTACGCCCGCCGATCTCGACCACCACAACCGCATGGGCTTCCGCTTCGCGCGCCATATCGACGGCTGGCCGTTTGCCGACAAAACCGGCCGCGCCACCGTCGTCCCGGTGACGGGCAATGCGCTGGTCAGCGATGGCGAGGCGATGCGGCTGATGGCGCTCTCCGGCGTGGGCATCGCCAGGCTGGCGCGCTGGCATGTCGAGCCGGATATCGCCGCCCGACGGCTGGTTCCGTTGCTGGAGGATTTCAATCCCGGCGACGAGGAGTTGACGCATGCCGTCTATGTCGGCCAGGGCAAGCATCTGCCGGCGCGGGTGCGGGCCTTCCTCGACTTCCTGGTCGAGACGGTAAGGCTCTGAGCGAGCAAGCCACGCGCCCGAAGGACGCGCGGCTGCTCGTGCGGATTGCTGAGGACTACGTCTTCGCCACGAACGGTGCCGGGCGTCGGTTTGCCGCTTGCCGATCCAGCATCCAGCCGGGGTATTCGGCGGGCAGTGCGCTCACCTCATCGAGCTTGGCCAGATCGTCGGCGTCGAGCTTCAGCTCGGTCGCCGCGAGGTTCTGTTCGAGCTGATCCATGCGGCTGGCGCCGATGAGGACGCTCATCACGAAGGGTTTTGCCAGCACATAGCCGAGCGCGACGGTGGCGACGCTGATATCGTGCTTCCTGGCGATCTCACGCATCAAGGCCACCGCGGCCCAGGCGCGGTCCTCGTTGACCGGCGGGAAGTTGAGGGAGGCGCGACGGCCTTCGCCATTGCCGGGCGCGCCCGGTCCGTATTTGCCGGACAGCAGCCCGCCCGCCATCGGCGACCAGACCATCAGGCCGAGCTTTTCCTCGTTGAGGAGCGGCACGATCTCGCGCTCGAGATCGCGGCTGGCGATCGAATAGTAGGACTGCACGGTCTCGAAGCGGGCGAAGCCCTTGCGCTCGGCAATGCCCAGCGCCTTGGCGATGCGCCAAGCCTGCCAGTTGGAAACGCCGACATAGCGCACCTTGCCGCTGGATACGAGATCGTCGAGCGCCCGCAGGGTCTCGTCGATCGGGCTCGCCGCATCGGTGCCGTGCAGCAGGTAGAGATCGATATGGTCGAGCTGCAGCCGCTCGAGGCTGGCGTCGACCGAATCCATGATGTGGCCGCGCGAGGAGCCGCGCTCGTTCGGACCGCTGCCCATGGCGCCATGCACCTTGGTGGCGATGACCACGTCCGACCGTTTGACGCCGAGATCCCTGAGCGATTGGCCGAGCAGTTTTTCGGACTCGCCGAAGGAGTAGACATCGGCCGTGTCGAAGAAATTGACGCCGCCCGCGATCGAGCGGCCGACGATCTCGTTGACCCCCTTCTGGTCGAGGCTGGCGATCAGGCCCCATAGGGCGTTCTCGCCGGCGGCGCCGAAAGTCATGGTGCCGAGGCAAAGTTCGGAGACGAACATCCCGGTGTTGCCAAGTTGATTGTAGCGCATGGTGGATTTCCCGAAGTGTGTTGAATGACACAACGGATATAGAAACGGACCGTTTCGTTTCAAGCACTGGCGCAACTGCACCAGAGAATTTGGCCCAAGGGTGTTGGCTTACCGGCTGCCGAAGATCGCAGAGCCGACCCTGACGCTGGTCGCGCCGAAGGCGATGGCCGTCTCGTAGTCGCCGGACATGCCCATCGACAGCTTTGCGACGCCGGCCTCCTCCCCGAGCTTTTCCAGCAGCGCAAAATGCGGGCCGGGGTTCTCGTCGGCCGGCGGAATGCACATCAGCCCTTCTATGGCGAGGCCGTGGATCTCGCGGCATCGCTCGACGAAGGCGACCGCCTCGCGCGGCTCGATGCCGGCCTTTTGCGGCTCCGAGCCGGTGTTGACCTGAACATAGAGCCTTGGCGTCCGACCCTGTCTCGCCATCTCCTTGGCGAGCTCGGCGGCGATTTTCTCGCGGTCGACGGTCTCGACGACGTCGAACAGCGCGACCGCTTCCTTGGCCTTGTTGGACTGCAGCGGGCCGATCAGATGCAATTCGATGCCGGGAAATTGATCCTTCAGCGCCGGCCATTTGCCCTGCGCTTCCTGCACGCGGTTTTCGCCGAAGACGCGTTGGCCGGCCTCTATGACCGGGCTGATCGCCGGGGCATCGAAGGTCTTCGACACCGCCACCAGCGTGACCGCGCCCTGATCGCGGCCGGCCTCGCGCTCGGCGGCTGCAATCCGCGCCCTGACGGCAAAAAGCTGTTCGACAGCGTTCGTCATGCCTATATCCAGCCTATAGTTTCAGCCTTCGCCGGGTCGCCGCAGTTGACGGGTCCGGCAATCCATGGTGAACACCGCGACGACATTTTCCTGAGCCGCCGGGCATTGTCCCGCGGCTCGTGCCTGCTTTTAAGTGAAAAACACCCGATGGCAACCGAACGATACAATCCGCGCGCGTCCGAGCCCAAATGGCAGAAGGCCTGGTCCGAAAAGAAGCTGTTCGAGGCGAGGAACGACGATCCGAAGCCGAAATACTACGTGCTGGAGATGTTCCCCTATCCGTCGGGGCGCATCCATATTGGCCACACCCGCAACTACACGATGGGCGACGTCGTGGCGCGCTACAAGCGGGCCAAGGGTTTTAACGTGCTGCATCCGATGGGCTGGGACGCCTTCGGCATGCCGGCCGAGAACGCGGCGATGCAGAACAAGGTCCATCCCAAGGACTGGACCTATGAGAACATCGCCACCATGCGCGAGCAGCTCAAGGTCATGGGCCTGTCACTCGACTGGGCGCGCGAGTTCGCCACCTGCGACGTCGACTACTACCACCGCCAGCAGATGCTGTTCCTCGACTTCGTCGAGAAGGGCCTGGTGACGCGCAAATCCTCCAAGGTCAACTGGGACCCGGAGGACATGACGGTGCTCGCCAACGAGCAGGTCATCGACGGCCGCGGCTGGCGTTCGGGCGCGCTGGTCGAGCAGCGCGAGCTGACGCAGTGGTTCTTCAAGATCACCGACTACGCGCAGGACCTGCTGGATTCGCTCGAGGGCCTCGACGAATGGCCGGAGAAGGTCAAGCTGATGCAGCACAACTGGATCGGCCGCTCGGAAGGGCTGCTGATCCGCTGGCCGCTGGCAAAACCGGTCGCCGGCGAGCATGAGCTGGAAGTCTACACGACCAGGCCGGACACGATCTTCGGCGCCTCGTTCATGGCGGTCGCCGCCGATCACCCGCTGGCCAGGAAGGCCGCCGAGAGCAATGTCGAGCTGGCGAAGTTCATCGACGAGGTCCGCCACATGGGCACCTCGGTGGCGGCGCTGGAAACGGCCGAGAAGAAGGGCTTCGACACCGGCATCCGTGTCGTCCATCCGTTCGACGAGAACTGGACGCTGCCAGTCTATGTCGCCAATTTCGTGCTGATGGAATACGGCACCGGCGCCATCTTCGGCTGTCCGTCCGGCGACCAGCGCGACCTCGACTTCGCCAACAAATACGGCCTGCCGGTGATCCCGGTGGTGATGCCGGAAGACGGCGACGCCAAGACCTTCCAGATCATCGAGGAGGCCTATGGCGACGACGGCGTGATGATCAATTCGCGCTTCCTCGACGGCATGAAGCCGCAGAAGGCCTTCGACGAGGTGGCGAAGCTGCTGGAACAGAAGACCATCGGCGACCGGCCGATGGCCGAGCGCAAGGTCAATTTCCGCCTGCGCGACTGGGGCATTTCGCGGCAGCGCTACTGGGGCTGCCCGATCCCGATGATCCATTGCGAGGATTGCGGCGTGGTGCCGGTGCCGAAGGCCGACCTGCCGGTCAAGCTGCCCGACGACATCGAGTTCGACCGGCCGGGCAACCCGCTCGACCGCCATCCGACCTGGCGGCACGTCAACTGTCCGCTATGCGGCAAGCCGGCGCGGCGCGAGACCGACACGATGGACACGTTCGTCGATTCGTCCTGGTATTTCGCGCGCTTCACCGCGCCCTGGGCCAACGATCCGACCGAGCCGAAGGCGGCCGACGAATGGCTGGCCGTCGACCAGTATATCGGCGGCATCGAGCATGCGATCCTGCACCTGCTCTATTCGCGCTTCTTCACCCGCGCCATGCGCGAGACCGGCCATCTCGATCTCGCCGAGCCGTTCAAGGGCCTGTTCACGCAGGGCATGGTGGTGCACGAGACCTACCGTGTCGGCGGGCCGTCCAACAACGGCCGCTGGCTGTCGCCGAGCGAGGTCCGGCTCGAGGACGACGGCGGCAAGCGCCGCGCCATCGACATCGCCACCGGCGAGGAGGCCGTCATCGGCCCGCTGGAGAAGATGTCGAAGTCGAAGAAGAACACGGTGAGCCCGGAAGAGATCACCGACGGCTACGGCGCCGACACCGCGCGCTGGTTCATGCTGTCGGATTCGCCGCCCGAGCGCGACGTCGAATGGACCGACGACGGCGCGGCCGGCGCGCATCGCTTCGTCCAGCGCATCTGGCGCCTGGTGTCGATCGCGGCCGAATCGCTGGCCGGCGTCAAGCCTGAGGCGGCGCTCGAGGGCGAGGCGGGAGCGGTGTCCAAGGCTGCGCACAAGATACTCAAGGCGGTCGGCGAGGATATCGAGAAGCTCGGCTTCAACCGGGCGATCGCCCGCATCTACGAACTGGCCAATGCCTTGACCCCGCCGCTCAACGATGCGGCCGAAGGAAAGGCCGATGCGGCGCTGAAAGGCGCCTGCCGCGAGGCGGTGGAGATCCTGGTGCACCTGATCGCGCCGGTCATGCCGCATCTGGCCGAGGAGTGCTGGGAGACGCTGGGCGGCACCGAAATGATCGCCGAACGGCCTTGGCCGGTCTACGATCCGGCGCTGGTCGTCGACAACGAGATCGTGCTGCCGGTCCAGGTCAACGGCAAGAAGCGCGGGGATTTGACAATTGCCCGCGACGCGGACCAAGGTGCGGTCGAAAAAGCGGTGCTGGCCCTCGACTTCGTGCAGAAGGCGCTGGACGGTAAGGCGCCCCGCAAGGTGATCATCGTGCCGCAGAGGATCGTCAATGTCGTTGCCTGATCGGGAAAAGACTGGTGTGACGCGCTTGCTCGGCCGCACCGCGCTGTACGGCCTGGTCGCCTCGCTGGCGTTGGTGTCGGCCTGCACCGTCAGGCCGCTCTATTCGAACGCGCCGCTCACTGCCGGCTCGACTGTCGGCGCCGCCGCCGAACTGGCGTCGATCTCGGTCAAGCCGGTCAAGACCCGCTATGCCCAGCAGGTGCGCAACAATCTGATCTTCGGCTTCGGCCAGGGCTCCGGCGAGCCGGCAACGCCTGCCTACGTCCTCGATCTCGGCGTCACCGAGCTGGTCGAATCGGCGGCACTGGTGCAGATCCAGACCGACGAGGACGAGCCGACCGCGGGTACGGTGACGCTGACCTCGTCCTACGTGCTGACCGACGCAAGCACCGGCGCGGTCATCGCAACCGGCAAGCGCTCGGTGCCGTCGTCCTTCGACCGGCCGCGCCAGGAATATGCGTCCTACCGGGCGCAGCTCGATGCCGAGAACCGCGCCGCGCGCGAGCTGGCGGACCTGCTCAGGCTCTCCGTCGCGCAGGACTTGATCAAGCATGGCAAGAAGGCCTGAGGCGTATTGATATTCAGGTGAGGCCGGCCTGCGAACGCCGATTTCCTGCGCTTCCGGTGCTCACGTACTTCAAGTACGCTCCGCTCCGGTTCTCGGAAACCACCGTTCTCGGCGCGGCCTGACCTGAATCTCAACACACCTTCGCGCCGCGCGCGCATCGACAAAAAAGGCCGGTCGCCCGGCCTTTTCATTTTCAGCGAGACCGCGATCAGCCGATCTTCTGCCCGGTCTTGGCCCAGTCGGCGAGGAAGGCGGCGAGGCCCTTGTCGGTCAGCGGATGGCTGACCAGCGCCTTCAGCGTCGCCGGCGGCGCGGTGATCACGTCGGCGCCGATCAGCGCCGCCTGCTTGACGTGGTTCACGGTGCGCACCGAGGCGGTCAGGATCTCGGTCTGGAAATCGTAATTGTCGTAGATCTGCCGGATCTCCTGGATCAGCTCCATGCCGTCCGAGCCGGTGTCGTCGATGCGGCCGACGAAGGGCGAGATGAAGGAGGCGCCGGCCTTGGCGGCGAGCAGCGCCTGGTTGGCCGAGAAGCAGAGCGTGACGTTGACCATGCGCTTCATCTCGGTGCGGATGGTCTTGCAGGCCTTCAGCCCGTCCAGCGTCAGCGGCACCTTGATGCAGACATTCGGGGCGATCTTGGCCAGCACCTCGGCCTCGGCCATCATCTGCTTGTACTCGGTCGCCACGACCTCGGCCGAAACCGGGCCCTCGACGATGTCGCAAATCTGCTTGGTCACTTCGGCGATCTTGCCGCCCGACTTCAGGATCAGCGAGGGATTGGTGGTGACGCCGTCGAGCAGCCCCAGGTCGTTCAGCTCGCGGATTTCCTTGATATCGGCGGTGTCGACAAAAAATTTCATCGCGGTCTCCTGAAGATTTTCATGTGCATGTCATGCAGCTTGGGGGTCGGCCTTTGCTCTAGACCAAAGTCGGGGCAAGGTCACGCCTCATGATCGAAGATTCGCCCTTTGTCGCGGCCGCGCCCGTGCTGGTGCCGATGCCGGCCGAGCGGCCCTACACCTATGCGGTGCCCGCCGGCATGCGCGTGGTGCCGGGCTCGATCGTGCGCGTGCCGCTCGGACCCCGCCAGGTCGCCGGCATTGTCTGGGACGGGGCCGTCGAGACGGTCGATGCGAAGAAATTGCGGCCGATCGAGCAGGTGTTCGATTGCCCGCCGATCGACCGCGCGATGCGCCGCTTCGTCGACTGGATCGCGCAATACACGCTGTCGGCGCCGGGCATGGTGGCGCGCATGCTGCTGCGGGCGCCGGAAGCCTTCGACCCGGAGCCGTGGATCGAAGGGCTGCAGCGCACTCTGGCAAAACCCGACCGGATGACGGAGGCGAGGGCGCGCGTGCTGGAGACGGCCGAGGGCGGGCTCGCCTGGACGCGCTCGGGGCTGGCGCATGCGGCGGGAGTGTCGTCGACCGTGATCGACGGCTTGCGGGCGCAAGGTGTGTTCGAGACGGTAATGATCCCGCCGCGGCCGGTGGTGGCGGCGCCCGACCCGGCGTATGCGCAGCCGACGCTGATGCCCGACCAGGAGGATGCGGCGGCGCTGCTGCGCGCCGGTGTCGCGGCGAAGGCCTTCGGCGTCACCTTGCTCGATGGCGTCACCGGATCCGGCAAGACGGAAGTCTATTTTGAGGCGGTGGCGGCGGCGCTCGACCAGGGCAAGCAGGTGCTGATCCTGCTGCCGGAAATCGCGCTGACTCACGCCTTCCTCGAACGCTTCCAGGACCGTTTCGGCGCCAAGCCGGCGGAATGGCATTCGGACCTGCCGCCGAGGATGCGAGAAAAGGTCTGGCGGCAAGTGGCGGAAGGCGGCGTGCGCGTCGTCGCCGGCGCGCGCTCGGCCCTGTTTCTGCCATTCCCGGAGCTCGGGCTGATCATCGTCGATGAGGAGCACGACCCCGCCTACAAGCAGGAGGACCGCGTCTTCTACAATGCGCGCGACATGGCGGTGGTGCGCGGCCACATAGGCGGCTTCCCGATCGTGCTCGCCTCGGCGACGCCGTCGGTCGAAAGCCGGGTCAATGCCAGCCAGGGCCGCTATCATCGGGCGGTGCTTTCGTCGCGCTTTGCCGAGGCAGCGCTCCCCGACCTGAAGTCGATCGACATGCGTCGGGCGCCGCCGGCGCGCGGCGGCTTCCTGTCGCCGCTGCTGCTCGACCAGATGCGGCGCACGCTGGAAAAGCAGGAACAGTCGCTGCTGTTTCTCAACCGGCGCGGCTATGCGCCGCTGACGCTCTGCCGTGTCTGCGGCCACCGATTCGGCTGCCCGGTCTGCTCGGCCTGGCTGGTCGAGCATCGCTTTCGCGGCCAGCTCGTCTGCCATCACTGCGGCCACAACGAGAAACGCCCGGAAGCCTGCCCGGAATGCGGCACGCTCGACCATCTGGTGGCTTGCGGGCCGGGCGTCGAACGCATCGCCGAGGAGGTGGTGACGCATTTTCCCGACGCCCGCACCATCGTGCTGTCGTCCGACCTGATGGGCGGCGTGCGGCGGCTCAGGTTCGAGCTGGAAGCCATCGCCAATGGCGAGGCCGACATCGTCATCGGCACGCAACTCGTCGCCAAGGGCCACAACTTCCCAAACATGACGCTGGTCGGCGTGGTCGACGCCGATCTCGGCCTGGCCAATGGCGATCCGCGCGCCGCCGAGCGCACCTTCCAGTTGCTCAGCCAGGTGACGGGCCGCGCCGGCCGCACCGGCAAGAAGAGCCTCGGTCTGCTGCAGACCTACCAGCCGGACCATCCGGTGATGCGGGCGATCGTCTCCGGCGACGCCGAGGCCTTTTACGAGCGCGAGATCGCCGAACGCGAGCGGGCGGCGCTGCCGCCCTTCGGCCGCCTGGCCGGCGTCATCGTCAGCGCCGCGACGCGCGCCGAAGCCGAGGCGCATGCGCGAGGGCTGCGCCGCGCCGCGCCGCAAGCTTCCGACCTGTTCGTGCTCGGCCCGGCCGAGGCGCCGTTGTCATTGCTCGGCGGCCGTCACCGCTTCCGCCTGCTGATCCAGGGCGAGCGGCGCGCCGACATGCAGGGCTTCATCCGCGCCATGCTGGCGGAGGGGCCGAAATTGCGCGGCTCGGTCAGGGTGCAGGTCGACATCGATCCGCAGAGCTTCTTGTGACACTGATCGTATAATCCGCAGCGGAGACATGACAAATGAAAACCCTTGGCCTGCTCGGCGGCATGAGCTGGGAATCGACCGCCATCTACTATCGCCTGCTGAACGAGATCGTGCGGGAGCGGCTCGGCGGGCTGCATTCGGCCAAACTGCTTTTGTGGTCGTTCGACTTTGCCGAGATCGCCGAGCGCCAGCATGCCGGCGACTGGCAGGGCGCGGGCGTGCTTCTCGTCGATGCCGCGCGCAAGCTGGAGGCCGGCGGTGCCGAGGGCCTGGTGGTCTGCACCAACACCATGCACAGACTGGCGGATGAGGTGCAGGCGGCGGTGTCAATCCCGCTGATCCACATCGCCGACGCCACCGCGGTCGCGGTCAAGGGTGCCGGCGTCAGGCGCCCGGCGCTGCTCGCTACCCGCTTCACCATGGAGCAGGATTTCTACAAGGGCCGGCTGGCGCAGAAATACGGCCTGCAGCCGGTGGTGCCCGACCAGGCCGGGCGCGACATGGTGCACCGCGTGATCTATGACGAGCTCTGCCAGGGCATCGTCAAAGCCGATTCGCATGCGGCCTATGTCGAAGAAGTCGGCCGCCTGCGGCGCGATGAAAATATCGACGGCGTCATCATGGGCTGCACCGAGATTACCATGCTGATCGGCCAGGCGGACTTTGACATCCCGGTGTTCGACACGACGCGCCTGCATGCCGAGGCGGCGGTCACCTTCGCGCTCTCTTGATGTGCGCTCTAAAGTGCCGGCCGCCATCTGGCGCACGGCTTTTCCTTCGCTAGAATGCCCGGAATTTTCAAACAGGCATTTACGAGGGGACAAGATGGAATTTGCGTTTCCGTGGCCGATGAGCCAGGGCGAGTGGCTGGCATGGTCGAGCGCCGTCGCGACCTTGCTCATAGGCTTGCTGCTGTTCCTGGCGCCGAACCTCGCCTTCAGGATCCTCAGGCTGCAGGCAAGACCGGAAAAGGCGGCGGCGATCGCCGAGGGGCGCGGCCGCATGTCGGGCTTCTATCTCGGCGTCAGCCTGTGCTGCATCCTGCTCGCGCAGCCGCTGCTTTACATGGCGCTCGGCTTCTCCTGGCTGTTCACCGCTTTCGGCCGTTTGCTGTCGATGATGTCGGACGGCGCCAACACCCCTTTCAATTGGGCCTCCATCGTGGTTGAACTGGTGCTGGCGGCATTGCCGCTGGCCTTTGCTTTCGGCTTTTTGCCCTGAATCATTGACTAATCCGCCGCTTGCGGTCGGACTCTATCGCCGGATGCGACAAAAGTGCCTGAAAACCATGCCGGACGACGCATTGCGGTCTTAAAAGGCCTGTGCTAGACGGCAATCGACTTTCGGCCGGGGATAGCGGAAGCCGCGCCTCCGAGCTTGGAAAAATGCAGTAAGGTCAAAGATTTAGCCAGAGTTCTCGCTCGCGCCAACAATCTGCGGCCTGTCAGACAAGAGAAAAGACGGTCCGTGGCTCAATCGTCATCGCCAATCTCAGCTGTCGCAGAACGCTATGCGGGTTCGCTGTTCGAACTCGCGCTGCAGGCAAATTCGGTCGCCAAGGTCGAGGCCGACCTCACCAGCTTCGAGGCGCTGCTTGCAGGCAGTGCTGATCTTTCCCGCCTGATCAACAGCCCGGTGTTCTCCAGCGAGGACCAGGCCAAGGCGATCGCCGCGATCGCCGACAAGGCACAGATCACCGGCCTGACCGGCAATTTCCTGCGCGTCGTCGCCAAGAACCGCCGCCTGTTCGCAGTGCCCGGCATGATCAAGGCGTTCCGCCGCATCGCCGCCGAGCATCGTGGCGAGGCTTCGGCCGAGGTCACCTCGGCGCATGCGCTGACGGCGGAGCAGCAGACCGAACTCAAGGCGGCGCTGAAGGGCGTTGCCGGCAAGGACGTGGCCATCACGGTCACCGTCGATCCGTCGCTGCTCGGCGGGCTGGTGGTCAAGATGGGCTCGCGCCAGATCGATACGTCGCTCAAAACCAAACTCAATTCGCTCAAGCTTGCACTGAAAGAGGTCGGCTGATGGACATCCGCGCCGCGGAAATTTCCGCAATTCTGAAAGACCAGATCAAGAATTTCGGCAAGGAGGCCGAGGTCTCCGAAGTCGGCCAGGTGCTGTCCGTCGGTGACGGCATCGCCCGCGTCTACGGCCTCGACAATGTCCAGGCCGGCGAGATGGTCGAGTTCCCCGGCGGCATCCGCGGCATGGCGCTCAACCTCGAAGCCGACAATGTCGGCGTCGTCATCTTCGGTAACGACCGCGACATCAAGGAAGGCGACACCGTC
The DNA here is from genome assembly GCF_016756535.1 of Mesorhizobium sp. 131-2-1. NCBI lineage: Bacteria > Pseudomonadati > Pseudomonadota > Alphaproteobacteria > Hyphomicrobiales > Phyllobacteriaceae > Mesorhizobium > Mesorhizobium sp. 131-2-1. Next base: position 1,145,132 of record NZ_AP023247.1, read on the forward strand.
AAGCGGACTGGCGCCATCGTCGACGTCCCGGTCGGCCCCGGCCTGCTCGGCCGCGTCGTCGACGCGCTCGGCAATCCGATCGACGGCAAGGGCCCGATCAAGGCAGTCGAGCGCAAGCGCGTCGACGTCAAGGCGCCCGGCATCATCCCGCGCAAGTCGGTGCATGAGCCGATGTCGACGGGCCTCAAGGCCATCGACGCGCTGATCCCGGTCGGCCGCGGCCAGCGCGAGCTGGTCATCGGCGACCGCCAGACCGGCAAGACCGCCATCATCCTCGACACGATGCTGAACCAGAAGTCGGTGCACGACAACGGCCCGGAAAAGGAGAAGCTCTACTGCGTCTACGTCGCCGTCGGCCAGAAGCGCTCGACCGTCGCGCAGTTCGTCAAGGTGCTGGAAGAGCGCGGCGCGCTCGATTATTCGATTATCATCGCCGCCACCGCGTCCGACCCGGCGCCGATGCAGTTCTTGGCGCCGTTCGCCGGCTGCACCATGGGTGAATATTTCCGCGACAACGGCATGCATGCGCTGATCAGCTACGACGATCTGTCGAAGCAGGCCGTCGCCTATCGCCAGATGTCGCTCTTGCTGCGCCGCCCGCCGGGCCGTGAAGCCTATCCGGGCGACGTCTTCTACCTGCACTCGCGTCTGCTCGAGCGCGCCGCCAAGCTCAATGACGACAATGGCAACGGTTCGCTGACCGCGCTGCCGATCATCGAGACGCAGGCCAACGACGTGTCGGCCTACATCCCGACCAACGTGATCTCGATCACCGACGGCCAGATCTTCCTGGAAACCAACCTGTTCTTCCAGGGCATCCGTCCGGCGGTCAACGTCGGCCTGTCGGTGTCGCGCGTCGGCTCCTCGGCGCAGATCAAGGCGATGAAGCAGGTCGCCGGCTCGATCAAGGGCGAGCTCGCGCAGTATCGCGAAATGGCGGCCTTCGCGCAGTTCGGCTCCGACCTCGACGCCGCCACGCAGCGTCTGCTCAATCGCGGTTCGCGCCTGACCGAGCTCCTCAAGCAGCCGCAGTTCTCGCCGCTCAAGGTCGAAGAGCAGGTTGCGGTGATCTTCGCCGGCGTCAACGGCTACCTCGACAAGCTGGCGCTCAACCAGGTCGGCAAGTTCGAGCACGGTCTGCTCAGCCATATGCGCACGGCCGGCAAGGACGTGCTCGACGGCATCCGCAAGGAGAAGGCGCTGTCGGACGACCTGCGCGCCAAGCTAAAGGCGGAAATCGACGCCTTCGCCAAGACCTTCGCTTGAGAAGAAGCCGGACGCACGGGATCAGGTTTGAAGCATGCCTTCATTAAAAGACCTTCGTAACCGTATCGCCTCGGTCAAGGCGACGCAGAAGATCACCAAGGCGATGCAGATGGTCGCCGCGGCGAAGCTGCGCCGCGCGCAGGAAGCGGCGGAAGCGGCGCGTCCCTATTCCGAGCGGATGGGCGCGGTGCTGGCCAACATCACCCAGGCGATCGGCGGCGGCGGCGATGCGCCGGCGCTGATGACCGGCACCGGCAGGGACGACGTGCATCTGCTCGTCGTCTGCACGGCCGAGCGCGGCCTGTGCGGCGGCTTCAATTCGCAGATCGCCCGCCTTGCGCGTGACCACATCCGCAAGCTTCTGGCCGACGGCAAGCAGGTCAAGATCATCTGCGTCGGCAAGAAGGGCTACGACATCCTGCGCCGCGACTATGCTTCGCTGATCCTCGAGCGTGTCGACCTGCGTGAAGTGCGCACGCTTGGCTTCGCCAATGCCGATGCGATCGCGAAGAAAGTCATCCACCTCTTCAACGACGGCGGCTTCGACATCTGCACGCTGTTCTATTCGCAGTTCAAGTCGGTGATCAGCCAGATCCCGACGGCGCAGCAGATCATCCCGGCGGGCGTGGCTTCGGCAGCCGCCGAGGCGACCATTGGCGGCAACGCCGTCTACGAATACGAGCCGGAGCCGGGCGAGATCCTCTCCGACCTCATCCCGCGCAACATCTCGGTCCAGATCTTCCGCGCGCTGCTCGAAAACGCAGCCGGCGAAATGGGCGCCAAGATGAGCGCCATGGACAATGCGACGCGCAACGCCGGCGACATGATCAACAAGCTGTCGATCACCTACAACCGCCAGCGGCAGGCGCAGATCACCAAGGAATTGATCGAAATCATTTCGGGCGCCGAGGCGCTCTAGTCGCGTGCCCATGTGGAGGTCGCTGACCTCCACGCGGACCGCGAGAAACAGAAAGACGAAAAAGGGCAAAGACGATGGCGAAAGCAGCGACTCCGAAGACCGCCGCCAAGGCGGCACCGGCCAAGGCTCCGGCAGCAGCCGCGAAGGCCGCTCCGGCCAAGAAGGCGGCGGCACCGGCCAAGGCAGCACCGGCCAAGGCGGCGAGCGTCGCCGTCAAGAAGACCGGCGCCGTGGGCAAGGTCCGCCAGGTCATCGGCGCCGTCGTCGACGTGCAGTTCGGCGACCATCTGCCGGCGATCCTGAACGCGCTGGAAACGGTCAATGTCGGCAACCGCCTCGTGCTCGAAGTGGCCCAGCATCTCGGCGAGAACACCGTGCGCTGCATCGCCATGGACTCGACCGAAGGTCTGGTCCGCGGCCAGGAAGTCTATGACACCGGCGCGCCGATCTCGGTGCCGGTCGGCCCCGGCCTGCTCGGCCGCATCATCAACGTCATCGGCGAGCCGGTCGACGAGGAAGGCCCGGTCGATGGTATCGAGCAGCGCGCCATCCACCAGCCGGCTCCGGCCTATGTCGACCAGTCGACGGAAGCGCAGATCCTGGTCACCGGCATCAAGGTCCTCGACCTGCTGGCACCTTATGCCCGCGGCGGCAAGATCGGCCTGTTCGGCGGCGCCGGCGTCGGCAAGACCGTGCTGATCCAGGAGCTGATCAACAACGTCGCCAAGGCGCACGGTGGCTTCTCGGTGTTCGCCGGCGTCGGCGAGCGCACCCGCGAAGGCAACGACCTCTATCACGAGTTCATCGAATCGGGCGTCAACAAGAAGGGCGGCGGCGCCGGCTCCAAGGCCGCGCTCGTCTACGGCCAGATGAACGAGCCGCCGGGCGCCCGCGCCCGCGTCGGCCTGACCGGCCTGACGGTCGCCGAGTATTTCCGCGACCAGGGCCAGGACGTGCTGTTCTTCGTCGACAACATCTTCCGCTTCACGCAGGCGGGCTCGGAAGTGTCGGCTCTGCTCGGCCGTATTCCTTCGGCCGTGGGCTATCAGCCGACCTTGGCCACCGACATGGGCGCGCTGCAGGAACGCATCACGACGACGACCAAGGGTTCGATCACCTCGGTGCAGGCGATCTACGTGCCGGCCGACGACTTGACCGACCCGGCGCCGGCGACCTCGTTCGCCCACCTCGACGCCACGACCGTGCTCAATCGCGCGATCTCGGAAAAGGGCATCTACCCGGCCGTCGATCCGCTCGACTCCACCTCGCGCATGCTCGACCCGATGGTCGTCGGCGAGGAGCACTACCAGGTCGCGCGCCAGGTGCAGTCGATCCTGCAGCGCTACAAGTCGCTGCAGGACATCATCGCCATCCTGGGCATGGACGAGCTGTCGGAAGAGGACAAGCAGACCGTTGCCCGCGCCCGCAAGATCGAGCGCTTCCTATCGCAGCCGTTCTTCGTCGCCGAAGTGTTCACGGGCTCGCCGGGCAAGCTGGTCGACCTCGCCGACACCATCAAGGGCTTCAAGGGCCTTTGCGCCGGCGACTACGACCACCTGCCGGAAGCCGCCTTCTACATGGTCGGCGGCATCGAGGAAGCGGTCGAGAAGGCGCAGCGCCTGGCGGCTGAAGCGGCATAATCAAGGCAATAGGGAGTAGTTAGTAGTCAGTAGTGAATAGCAGCTGGGTGATCGGATCGTTGTCCTCTCCCTACTCCCTACTCACTATTCCCTACTCACTAAATTGACATGGCTGAAGCTTTCAAGTTCGAACTGGTCTCGCCGGAGCGCCTGCTGGTTTCCGAGCAGGTCGAGTCCGTCGTCATTCCGGGCGCCGAAGGCGAGATGACCGTGATGGCGCTGCACGCGCCGGTCATGACCACGATCAAGCCTGGGGTCGTCACGGTGAAGACCGCAGGCGGCAAGGAAGAGCGCTACGTGGTGTTCGGCGGCTTCGCCGACATCGTGCCTTCCGGCTGCACGCTGCTTGCCGAATCGGCGGTCGCCGTCGGCGACATTGATCGCGCCGATGTGGCACGCCGCATCCAGGAAGCGAAGGAAGACGTCGCCGACGCCAAGGACGACCAGGCGCGCAGCAAGGCGGAGCAGTTCCTTAGCCAGCTCACCACGCTGGAAGGCGCCATCCTGCCGGCCTGAGACCAGGCTTCCACCTGAGATTGAAAAAGGCGGGCTTGCCCGCCTTTTTTTGTTTGCCCCTGTTTCTCGCTTGATAGAAAGTCCGGCTGCCTTGGCATGGGGGGTGGCCGATGACGCAGCAACCAGATCAGCGGGAAACCGCGCCGCGATCCGTGTGGTCGACGGCGCTGGTGTCGGCCTTCGGCGGACCCTTCGGCGGGTTCCTCTGGATCGGCGCCGGCAGGCTGGCGGTCATAAGCCTGGTGGCCATCAGCGCCGTAGTTTTCGCACTCACCTACATCGGATTTCCGGTGGTTCCGGGTGTCGACCTTACCTGGTTGACCAACCTTTCAAGTATCGCTCCGAAGATCCTGTGGGCAGCGTTCGTCTTGCCCTTCGCGCGCCGGTTCAAGCCGGACAAATGGTATGCGCACCGGCTTTGGGTGTTGGTGCTGGTCTTCTTGTCGTATCCGGCCGCACTCGCAATACGCACGTTCCTGTTCCAGCCGTTTTCGATTCCCTCCACCAGCATGGTGCCGACGTTGCAGCAAGGCGACTATCTCCTCGTCTCCAAGATGGCATACGGCTACAGTCGCTACAGCGGTCCCTTCGGGTTGCTGCCGATTGAAGGGCGGATATCCGGCGCGGAACCCAAGAGGGGGGACGTGGTGGTCTTCAAATTTCCACCCGACCCGAGCGTGGACTACATAAAGCGGATCGTCGGTCTGCCCAGAGAAAAGATCCAGATCGTCAACGGCGTGCTGCACATCAACGATGTGGCGGTCGGGCTAGAGGATGCCGGCACCTTCTCCTATGAGGGCAATCCGGCCAAGCTTCAGCGCGAGACCCTGCCGGGGGGTGTCACCCACTACGTTCTCGACCTGACCGAAAATTCGATCGGCGACAACACGCGCGTGTTCGAGGTGCCCGAAGGCCACTATTTCGTGCTGGGCGACAATCGCGACAATGCCTCCGACAGCCGATTCACGGTCGGCTTCGTTCCCTACGAAAATCTCGTCGGCAAGGCCGAGCGGCTGTTCTGGAATTCCAAAGGCAACGACTATTCATCGCGCCAAATGGTGAACGGGTCCGCAGGCGGATAGGCGCAAGCGCGTCTGGAGCAATTCCGGCTTAGTCAGCCGCGATGCTCGGTCGTTCGCCGTCTATGCCAAGCGCGGCGAAGGCCAGGGTCGGGCCGTCCCGTCGCAGGTGGACGAGATGGATAGCCACGAGTTCAATCAGTGTCTGGCGCTCGGCGTGGTCCTTGGCGAAGCCAGCGAGATCGAACACCGCCGTCACGGTTTCGTTCGCCGGCAGCTGCTGGCTCAAAAGTGCCGTGAGCGGCGCGTCGAGCGGATCCGTGAAATGGCCTTCCGGCAAGGCCTTGCCGCGCGCCGCGCAGGCGGCGATCCAGGCGGCCACCACCAGTGTGAGATGAACCAGCTCGGTGCCGGCTTCCAGGCACTCCAAGGCTGACGCAACGATGCGCTGCGGCAGTTTCTGGCTGCCGTCATTGGCGATCTGCGCGGTACGATGGGCAAGTGCCGTGTTGGAAAAGCGCTGGGTGAGTTCCGCCGTGTAGGCGCTCGTGTCGAGCCCGGCATCCTCGGGCAGTGTCGAAATAGCCTCGGCCCACAATGCGTCAACGAACTGCCGGATCGCCGGATCGGCGAAAGCACGGTCGACCGTCGCGTGGCCGCTGAGCAGGCCGAGATAGGCGATGCCCGAATGCGCGCCGTTGAGAAGCCTCAGCTTCATGTCCTCGAAGGGCCCGACATCGGCGACCATGGTGACGCCGAACTTTTCCCAGTCCGGCCGGCCCGCTGGGAAATCATCCTCCACAACCCATTGGCAGAACGGCTCGGTCATCACCGGCCAGGCGTCCTCGACGCCGAGTTCCTCCCCGATCCGCGCCCGGTCGGCATCGGTGGTCGCCGGCACGATGCGGTCGACCATGCTCGACGGGAAGGCCACTTCGTTCGCGACATGGTTGGCAAGGCCGGCTTCGCGCAGCATCGCGAACTCGATCAGCAGCCGGTGCAGCGTAGCGCCGTTGGCCGGCAGGTTGTCGCAGCAAAGCACGGTGAAGGGTTGCGTGCCGGCGGCGCGGCGGCGTGCCAGCGCCTCGGTCAAGAAGCCGTGCGCCGTGCGCGGCGATCCCGGATTGGCCAGGTCGTGGACGATGTCAGGATGGGCCTGGTCCAGGCTGCCGCCCGCCGCCCTCAGATAGGCCTTCTCGGTGATGGTCAGCGTGACGATGCGGGTGCGCGGGTCGGTCAGCGCGGCCAGCACCGCGCCTGGGTCCTCGGGCGCCACCAGCATCGACTGGATCGAGCCGATGACGCGCAGTCTCTCGCCGCCGCTGTCCCTGATCGCCAGCGTGTAGAGCCCGTCCTGCGGCGCCAACGCATCGCGCGTGTCGGCGCTTCGCAGCGAGACGCCGACAATTCCCCAGCCCGCCTCGCCCGCCGCCAGGCAGTCGTCGACATAGGCGGCCTGATGGGCGCGGTGGAAGGCGCCGACGCCGAGATGGACAATGCCCGGCGCGACGTCGTCCCGATCATAGGCGGGAACCGCAACCTGCTTTGGTAAGGACCGCAGCGTCCCGCCGGAGAGACGGGCGCGGGTCATGGCACCAAGAACGCTGAGAGGTTTCGGCGGAGCGGCATTTTGATGTCCCGTGCGATGGATCCGATGCGGGGTATCATCTGTTCCCGGCTGCCGCAAGCATGCTCAGGAACGCCGATCGCGTTGACATCACTCCTGTCCGACCGTACCGATACTGCCTCCTGGAGGAGCGCTATGTCCATGATCGCGCTGACCGATCCGGATCTGCTGTTCCCATCGGAAGCGAATGTGCACTCGCTCGCCCGCGCGCTCTACGCGGGTGTGAAAAGCTGCCGATCGTCAGCTCGCACGGCCATACCGATCCGCGCTGGCATGTGTCGATTGCGCCTTCGTGGCGCGGCTCGTCGCCGAGCACAGGTTGCGCGAGAACGAAGCGCATGAACTGGCAGGCGACCTTGCCTATACGCTGGCCAAGAAGGCCTATCGGCTCTGGCACGGAGCCACGGCGCCATCGATGACAGACAGGTGTTGGACATCATGAGCAGGGCAGAGCCCGATCTCTCCGCCTTCAGCCTTGCCGGCAAACGTATCCTGGTCACCGGCGCAAACACCGGCATCGGCCAGGGCATCGCCATTTCGGTCGCGCGTGCCGGCGGCTCCGTGATCGGCGTCGGCCGCTCGGCGATGGACGAAACCGGCGAACGCATAGCGGCGGCCGGCGGGCGCTTCGCGGCGGTGCGTTTCGATCTCTCGGATACGGCGTCGGCCGGCGCCATGCTCGACCGGGTCTGGGACGAAAGCGGACCGCTCGACGGCCTGGTCAACAATGCCGGCATTATAAGGCGCGCCGACGCGGTCGAGCTGACCGAGGCCGACTGGGACGACGTCATGGACGTCAATCTGAAGGCAGTCTTCCTGCTCAGCCAAAGCTTCGCCCGTCGCGTGCTCGCCGAGCCCGGTCGGCGCGGCAAGATCGTCAACATCGCTTCCGTTCTGAGCTTCCAGGGCGGGATCCGCGTCGCCTCGTACACGGCCTCGAAGCACGGCGTGCTCGGCGTTACCCGGCTGCTCGCCTGCGAATGGGCGCAAAAGGGCATCAACGTCAACGCCATCGCTCCAGGCTATATCGAGACCAGCAACACCGAGGCGCTACGCGCCGATCCCGATCGCAGCGCCTCGATCCTGGCGCGCATTCCGGCCGGGCGCTGGGGCCGGCCGGAAGACATTGGCGACGCGGCCGTGTTCCTGCTGGCGCCGGCGTCCGACTACATGCATGGCGCCGCGGTCGCGGTGGATGGCGGCTGGCTGGCGCGCTGAGGGACTTTTCCTGGAATTGCGCTAACGAGCCGGCAAGGCGTGGTCGCGACGGCTTGCGTCGAGCAGGCGATGCGTGGCCTCAAGAATAGCCTCGACCGGCGTGTCGGAGATTTTCGCCGAGCTGCCGCGCCCCGGCGCCGTCACCACCTCGACAGTGTTCGACAGCGGCCGCCACCGCTCCATGTTGGCGCCGTTGTTGATGACCACTGCCGGGGTCATGACGGTGGCGAACAGGTGTCCAAGACCGCCTTCCATGCCGACATAGGCGGCGGCCAGCTCGCCGAGCGCAAGCAGCAGATCGCCAAACGCCTCAGCATCCAGTCCAAGGTCCGGGCCGATCACCTGGAGACGGGCTTCCCGGGCGCCAAGTGCCTGCTGGGTCGGCCCGCTGCCCGGGGTCACCAGGTACAGCACCCGGTAGCCGGCATCGATGAGGTTGCCCGCGATGGCGGCGACCTGGGCATCGCTCATGAATTTGTTGCGCTTGCCGTTGCCGCCAAGAAGGATGAGCCGACGCTCGTCCGTGCCCAGCAACTGACGCGCCAGGGCGCGGGCGGGCTGTGTCACATCCAGCCTGTGGTCGAATGGCAGATGCCGGCCGGCCAGGCGCTCGATCAGCCGATGGTAGCGCCAGGCATTGTGTTCGGGACGCAGCGTCCATCTGGCGCCCCGGCGCCAGGACAGCAGATGGCCGGCGAAATTGGGCTCGTAGCGAACGCCGCTGCCGATGAGCTGCAATCCGGTCACAAGCAGGCCGGGCACGCCGGTGCGGAAATCGACGACCGTCGTTTGCGCGCCTCGCGGCTTGAGTTCGGCGAGAATGGCGGAAAGCGGCGTCGCCGTCCTGAAATCGTCGATGAGAGAAGTGACATGCTTCCTCAAGACCCCCGTGAGCGAGGAGTTGCCCAGGGTGCCATAGATGATGCGGCTTTGCGGGAAGGCCGTTCTTGCCGCGCGTAGCGCCGGTATCCTCAGCAGCCCGTCGCCGAGGGCGTCGTTGCGGGCGTAGAAAATCAGCAGCGGTGCGGTCGAATCCATGCCAGTGCGGAATCCCTGACTCGATCCCAGGGCGGAAATGGATGGCCTCGATCGAGGCGCTCTGGTCCAGCCGCTGATACTGAAGCCGTCCTGGGGAGTCAAAGGCGATCTGCCGCGCATCCAGGAAACAGAAAACCCGCGCCTCCAGGGAGGCGCGGGTGTGTTGCCTGGGCGCTTGTCGCGCCACGGTACTCAAAACATGACCGCAGGCCAGGGACGGTGCCGCAACAAGGTGAAGATAGGTTTAACGCGGGCCCGATTGAGGTTCAGGGCGGGCTCCTTGCCTGTGGATATGCCGGGCCATTTGCGGGCGCCCGAAAATGCACGTATCTGACGATGTCCGCAGGCGGGGAGACACAGTTTGAACGAAGGCCGTCAGGAGGCGCGTCTGCCGGGAAGCCGTGTTGTTCTGGCTGCGCGGCGGCATGGCCCCATCATCACGGCGGGCATGCTGCCGGGCGACGATGGCGCCAACATCAACGGGCCGTCGCTGATCAGGATTCCCGACTGGTTGCCGGGCCGGCTCGGCGCCTACTATCTCTACTTCGCCCACCACACCGGCACGTACATCCGGCTCGCCTATGCGGACTCGCCGCAGGGTCCATGGCGGGTCCATCCCGGCGGGGCGCTGTCGCTCGACCAATGTCCGTTCCTGAAGGAGCACATCGCCTCTCCCGACGTCCATGTCGACGATCAGGGCCGCCGCCTGATCATGTATTTTCACGGGCCGACCGAGGCCGGCGGCTGCGGCCAGACGAGTTTTGCAGCGACGTCGCCCGACGGCTTCCACTTCGAGCCCCGTCCGGAACCGCTCGGACCGTCCTATACGCGGATCTTCCGCCATGACGGCTGGTGGTATGGGCTTTTCGGCACCGGCGCCGTCAGGCTGTCGCGTTCCAGCGACGGGCTTTCGGGCTTCGAGCCTGGCCCGGTGCTGTTGCCAGCCCTGCGCCGCCGGCTCGCCCCCAGGCATGTCGCCGTGCAGAAATGCGGCGAACAGCTCAGGGTCTACTATACGCGCCGGGGCGACGCGCCGGAGCGCATCCTCTACGGGACCATCGATCTTGCGCGGGACTGGCGACGCTGGGCGGTGCGGGGCAAGGCCGAGCTGCTGCGGCCGTCATGCGGGTTCGAAGGCAACGAACAGCCTGTCCGGCGCAGCCGGATGGGGGTGGCAAGAGGGCGGGAAAACGCCTTGCGCGATCCGGCCATTTTCGAAGAGGACGGCCGGACATGGCTGCTCTATGCCGTCGCCGGCGAGAGCGGCATCGCGCTGGCCGAAATCCATCCGGTACCGGAAAAGATCACGGAACGGCTTGTTGGAACCTTTCGTCGGATCATCGCGCCGCTGTCGGAACGGCTTCGGCGTCGCGGGATGCGGATCAAGGCGCCCAGGCGGATATTCATTGCCGGCTGCGCACGCAGCGGGACCACGCTCGCGCGCCGGCTGATGGGCTGCTTCGAGGATACCTACGTCCATGAATTCGAAGCGCCCTTCCCGAAGCTGCTCGAACTGAAGCGGCCGCATGCCAATGTCGTCGTCAAGCGCACCGCCGAGAGCCATGAGCAGCTATGGCAACTGCCCGCCGGCATCGGCCTGATCTATTGCGTGCGCCATCCTTTCGACGTGCTGACCAGCGCGCATCCGGAAACGGTGCATCTGCGTCCCTTCCATGTCACGACCGAACGCTGGGAGGCGGAGTATGCCGGGTTGATCCGGTTGCGCGAAACTCAGCCGGCGCGAAAGATCCTCTATCTGCGCTATGAGGACCTGATTGCCGAGCCGGATACCGCGCAGGCGAGGATCGCCGGTTCGTTCGGCCTCGCGCCGGCGATTCGTTTCAGCGCCGATGCGGGCAATCCGATCCGCGCAACCTCGTTGAGGAAATGGGAACGCAATGAGACGCTCAGGACCTATCTCCAGGGTCTGCCGCCGGCCTTTCTCGCCCGCGTCGGGATGTTCTGCCGCGAGTTCGGTTACGAGCTGCCGGCAGATGTGAACGCCGGAAATGACGATAGCGGTGAGTGAGTTGACCGTGCCGCCGGTCACCGCAGTTCGCGCCCCGATCGGGGCTCGTTGCTGCGCGGATCTCTGTCCATCGATGCGATGAAGTCGAGCGACCGCTTCACGGCGCTGCGTATCGCCGACAAAGGGACGGGTCGGCGCGACGGATGGGATCGGCGCGGCGCTGTGGGTGGCGCTCGGGCGATCTTGCCTTTAAGACCATGGCCTCGACCAAATCGGGGACCATTGGGTGATGCACAGTTCGGCGGCGAGCGTCCCGGCGGAAGGACGGGATGCCAAGCATCGCGTCCTGAAGGACGTGTTCGGCTACGATGATTTTCGCCCCGGCCAGGCCGCCGTGATGGAAGCGCTGCTCAATGGGCGCCATGTGCTGGCGGTGATGCCGACCGGCGCCGGCAAGTCGCTTTGCTACCAGGTCCCGGCGCTGGTGATGGGCGGGCTCACCATCGTCGTGTCGCCGCTGGTGGCGCTGATGCAGGACCAGGTCGCGGCATTGCGCCTTGCGGGTGTGGCCGCCGACACGATCAATTCCTCGCTCGACCGCGAGGCCAACGTCGCAGCATGGCGCCGCGTCGCGTCGGGCCAGACGCGCCTCCTTTACCTGGCGCCGGAGCGGCTGATGACCGAGCGCATGCTCGATGCGCTCGCCAGGCTCGACGTCCGCCTGATCGCCGTCGACGAGGCGCATTGCATCTCGCAATGGGGGCCGGCGTTCCGGCGCGAATACGAAGACCTGTCGCGGCTCGGCGGCCTGTTCCCGGATGTACCGCTCATCGCGCTGACGGCGACGGCGGACGAGGGGACACGCGCCGACATAGAAGCCCGGCTGTTCGCCGGGCGCGTCGAAACGCTGGTGCTGGGGTTCGACCGGCCGAACATCAAGCTTGCCATCGAGGCCAAGCAGGACAGCAAGCGCCAGTTGCTGCGCTTCGTCGAGCGCCATCCAGGGCGCAGCGGCATCGTCTACTGCCTGTCGCGCAGGAAGACGGAGGAGGTGGCGGCCTTTCTCGAGAAGAACGGCGTCACCGCGCTCGCCTATCACGCCGGCATGAGCAAGGAGGCGCGCGAGGCCAACCAGAACGCCTTCATGACGCTGTCCGGCGTCGTCATGGTGGCCACCATCGCCTTCGGCATGGGCATCGACAAGCCCGACGTCGCCTATGTCGTCCACACCGACCTGCCGGGCAGCCTGGAAGCCTATTACCAGGAGATCGGCCGCGCCGGCCGTGACGGCCGGCCGGCGGAGGCGCATATGCTGTTCGGCCTCGGCGATATTCGCACACGCCGCATGTTCATCGACGATGAGGACGCTACACCGGAGCACAAGCGGCGCTCGCATGGCCGGCTCGACACGCTGATCGGCTATTGCGAGACGGCGCAGTGCCGCCGCCAAGTGCTGCTCGGCTATTTCGGCGAACAGGCCGAGCCGTGCGGCAATTGCGACAACTGCCTCGACCAGGTGCCGCGCGCGGACGGCAGCGCCGAGGCGCGCCTCATCCTCGCGGCCGTCGCCCAGAGCGGCGAGCGTTTCGGCGCCGCCCATGTCATTGACATCCTGCTCGGCCACGAAACCGAGAAAGTGCTGGCCAGGAGCCATCAAAGGCTGGCCAGCTTCGGCACGGGCGGGGCGCACAAGCGGCCGGCCTGGCTGTCGCTGATCCGCCAGCTCGTCGCCGGCGGGTTCCTGATGCCCGATCCGGCCGGCCATGGCGGCCTGGCCATTTCCGAAAGTGGCCATGCGCTCGGCCGTGGCGAGGTTTCGTTCGAATATCGCGTCGAGACGCGGCACCGCTCCATGCGTGGCAAGACGCGTTCCGCCGAGAATGGCGCCGTGAACACGGAAGGGGTGGATGCCGCGCTGCTGGCCACGCTGAAGACGCTGAGGCTGCGCCTGGCCCGGGAACGCCAGGTGCCGGCCTATGTCGTCTTCTCCGACCGCACGCTGATCGACATGGCCGAGCGCCGGCCACGCGACCTCGACGCCTTCGCCGAAGTGAACGGTGTCGGCGAAGCCAAGCTCAGGGAGTTCGGCGAGATTTTTCTCGGCGCCATCGCTGCGCATGGATCCGGGGCCTGACGGCGCCGATAATTTTCAATAGTGCGCGTAGCCGCTCAAAGGGCATCTCTGCGACGCCGGTATCTCAAAGGGGCCGTCAATGCCGCGGCAGGTATGGAACCCGGACTTTCGCGCCGCCGGCTTGGCAGGCTTCGACTTCGCCGCCGGTCGTGGATTTGCCGCTTCGCGTTGCTGTTCACGTTTCGGCTTGGCGCGGACCACCGGCTGCGGTTTCCGCGTCTTCTGCGGGGCGGCGGTGTCCTGCTTCTTCGCCTCGGCTTCCGATGCCCGCTGGGCGCGATAGGTCTTCAGGACGTCCTCGGAATCGAGTTTCAGGCGGGCATATTGCGTTGGGGTGAGGAAGGCGGTCGGGGACAGGCCGTTCGCTTCCTGCCACAAGCCGATGGCCCGGCGCGTCTTAGCGCCGAGAGCGCCGTCTGCGCCGTCCAGATCATAGCCGAGCGCCAGCAGCCTTTCCTGCAGGTCGACCTTTTGTTGACGATCAAGCCCGATCGCGCTCTCCGTCAATTCCGTGCCGGCGGTCGCCGCCGGAGCTTCCGTCGTCGATCTCGCCGTGTCGCTTTCCGTCGTGACGACAATTGTCGGCTTCTTGAGCTGATCCAGGTTGAGACGCGCCAGATCCGCGAATGCCCCGTTCGGAAATTGCTGCAGATAGGCTTCGTAGTGGGCAACCGTATTGCGCTTGGAAGCCTCGTCCCAGACGCGCTGCTCGACTTCCCATCCGCGAGTTTCCGTCCCGGCGACCTGGGTTTGAGGCTCGCTGCGAGAAGGCTGAGCAGGTGGAGCCGCTGGCACCGGCGCCTGCGGCCCGAGGAAGACCTCGCGGCCGAGCGAAGCATTGTGCCACGGCCGCTGGCGCCCGTTGGTCTCGGCCGCCACCTCGCCGCGCACGCGGGTCAGCGCGCTCTGGATCTCGACGCCGGGTTCGGCGAGATGCCTGGCAAGAGAGGTCGTATAGGGGCTGTTGGCTCCATCGCCGTCGTAGGACACGGCGCCGGGGTCGGTCGCAAAGGCGATCAGCACGCCCCCGGTGCCGACATCCGTCGGGCTGATATTGATCGGCGCCAGCCCCGGCGCCGTGGCCGAGCGGCTCTTCGGCAGCGAAGCCGCCAATGTCCTCGCCAGGGGATTGTCGCGGCAGGCGTCGAGGATAACGATGCCGACGGCCGGATCGGGCGGCAGTGCGGCAAGCAATTCGTCGATCTGGATGGTGCGCGTCTTGAGATGCGCCGGCGCCGTCAGCTCGGCGTCGACCGGAATGAGGTAGTTCTTGCCGTTCACCTGCATGCCGTGGCCGGCATAATAGATGAGCGCCGTGTCCGTATCGTAGGAGGCCTCGGTGAACCTGTTCAGCCGGTCGCGCATGCCGGCATAGTCAAGGTCGATGCCTTCGATGACATTGAACCCGGCCCGCCGCAGCGTTTCGGCCATCAGGCGCGCATCGCTTGCCGGGTTGGGCAGCGCCGGCGCGTAGACATATTTGCTGTTGCCGATGACCAGGGCGACCCGCTTGCCATCAGCGGCAAAGGCGCCTGGCTGCAGCAAACCGGCCGCGGCCAGAAAGAACAAACCAACAATGGTCGCCCAGAACCTCATCGCTCGCACTCGCCATCAAGTCGCGGCTCTGCCAGCTAGTTTCACTCATGGATTGGTCCTTCCATGAAATATAGCACATTGACGGCGGAATGTGCGCCTTTCGTCGGGCGGTTGCCTAGGCGGTCGAGGCAAAGTGCCTGGGCGACATGGTGTCATGCCTACGGTGGAAAGCGCGGGAGAAGAACCCGCCATAGCGGTGGCGTGATCTTGAAGTTCAGACAACTTGAGCGGCAGGCTCCAGACATGCAGTCGTCGCCGGACGCCCTGTCTGCCCAGACCACGTTTCCCGATCGTAAAGGCGCATTCCTGGCCGGCAGTTGCCGAACGCCGATCGGCACGAGCCAAGTTCTGCTGAATTTTTCACCTTTGTCCCCCCGCCGCGGCGAAATTCCTACAAAAGGTATGCTCGGGAAGCTCTAGGTACGACGCTGCTGGGGACATGGGTACCCAGCGCAGGTTTTGAGGGCTGTCAGCCCCGGGTGGAATCCACGAATGACAATAATCATCGACAATGCCGCAAACTGGCGCGACATCGCGCGTGTGGGAGACGGCGAAAAGCTGGAGTTGGCGCCGGCGGCATGGGATCGCATCGCGTATGCGAACCTCATCGTGGGAAGCCTCGTCGAAAAGGGCATTCGCGCCTACGGCGTGAATACCGGGGTCGGAGCGCTTGCAAGCCAGGTGGTGGCGCCAGCCCTGCAGCAGAAGCTGTCGCGCAACATCATTCTCAGCCACGCCTGCGGCGTTGGCGAGCTGGTGCCCGAGCGCAGCATCCGGGCCGTCATTGCCGCGCAGGTGGCAAATTTCGCGCATGGCCATTCGGGCATCCGGCCAGAGATCGTCCGCAATCTGCTCGCTTTCCTCGAGCGGAACTGCGTACCGGATGTTCCTTCGCGGGGATCGGCAGGATATCTCACCCACAATGCCCATATAGCACTGGTGCTGATCGGCGAGGGCAGGGCAAGCGTCGCCGGGCGCAGGATGAGTGGTCGCCAGGCGCTGGCCGAGATCGGCCTGGAGCCGCTGGTTCTGGGCGCCAAGGAAGGCTTGAGCCTCGTCAACGGCACGGCATGCGCAACCGGCCTGACAAGCATCGCACTGGTTCGCGCCGAGCGTCTGCTGTGCTGGGCCGATGCCGCGGCGGCGCTTACGCTGGAAGCCGCCGGCGGGCAGATGGCGGCCTTCGACGAACATGTGCTTGCCATGAGACCTTCGCCCGGGATCCAGGCAGTTGGTGCTTCATTGCGGCGCCTGCTCGACGGCAGCGGGCTGATCGCGGTGGCGCACGGCAGTCGTACGCAAGATGCGCTCAGCCTTCGCGCGGTGCCGCATGTGCATGGCGCGGCGAGAGAGGTGCTGGAGCGCTCCGCGCAACTGGTCGATCGCGAACTGGCTTCGGTAACCGACAATCCCGCCGTGGCTGGCACGCCCGATAACCCGCAGGTATTCTCGCAGGCGCATCCGGTTGCGCCGGCGCTCGGGCAGACCGCCGACGGCTTGACGATCGCGTTGGCTCAGGTTGCGGCGATGAGCGAACGTCGCATCGACCGCCTGGTCAATCCGTTGGTCAACAATCTGCCGCCATTCCTCGCCGCTGAAGGCGGCTGCAACTCGGGCTTCATGATCGCCCAGTACACCGCCACTTCGTTAAGCAACGTCAATCGGCGCCTTGCCGCGCCGGCAGCAACCGACGGTGGCGTCACATCCGGCTTGCAGGAAGATTTCCTGGCGCACCCAACCGTGGCGGCCAACAAGCTTTTGGCCGTCATCGACAACGCCGAATATATTCTGGCGATCGAACTCATGGCAGCCGCGCAGGCGCATGATTTCCTGTCCGACCGCGCGGCACGGGCGCCAGGCACCGATGCCATCTATCGTGCCATCCGCCAACGCGTTGCGCACTACAGCGACGATCGCCCGCTGTCCTGGGACATGGAAATGCTGCGCGACTTCATCCGCCAAGCCGATGTGACGCAGTGCAAGACAGATGTCGGGAGAGGCTCCGAGCCGCGCGCCTACGCGCCTTGATGCCTGTGGACTTTGCCCACGCCCCTCTCTCCCCAATGGGGAGGATGCGTCTGTTGCGGGAGAGAGTCCAGAGAGGCTTAGCTACGGCTAAAGGGGCGGTTAAGCAGCCAGTAGTGCCAGTCCGAGACCAACGCCCATGAGGGAGCTTGAAGGGGCGGCTTTTGCCGGCCCTCTAACGTTCTCAATCGTCCCAGCCACCATCGTCTTCGTCATCGTAAAGCGGCGCGTAGTCGGGAACGACCCGGACAATCGGCCGCTGACGTTCGTAGCGCCAGTAGTATTCATCTGGCGGCTGCGGCACATAGGTCCGATAGGCACGCTGGTAATAGCGCTGATCCTTCCAGTGTTTTTTGTGCATTTTGTGCGGGCGCACGCAGTAGCCGTCACGGGTTAGGTACGCGCATGTCACTCGCGCCTCTTGGACGAGACCGCCATGGGCCGGAGCGCCAACGGTCAACGGCGCCGCTTGGGTGCCGGTCAGAGACAAAAGCGTGCCGGCCAAGGCAAAAACAGGCAGTTTCATTCACGTCTCCGTTGTTTCAGGTTATGGCCGAACAACACTTCGATTTCGGGCGATTTTGGGCGCCCAAAATCACTTTGTTTTTCCGCCGTACATCTGTCCGCTGATTCACCGGCCGTGCCGCGCGATCATCGCTAGATGATCCGCAAGGCGGCCCGCCACCCGCGCGGCGGGGTAGGCCAGCGAGTGTCGGGCCTAACCGGTGGGCCTTTGGTCGGGGGGCGCCGCCGGCTGAGCCATTCTAGGCCCATTCATGCATTATTGCTAATTTAGTAAAATTCTCATGTTCCGTTTCCACCACGGCCAGATCGGCCGGGGCCGAGAGTTGTGTCTGTGCGCAAACGAGCGAGTACTGGCATTGGCCGGCTGGAATTTGTCGAGCCGTTGATGCCGACCCTGGTGGAGAAACCGCCTGAAGGGGATGGCTGGATTCACGAGGACAAGTTTGATGGCTACCGCTCCCAGATCGTCAGGGGCGCAACTAAAGGCCTATATGGCATCTGCTGGGGCGAAGAAGCAGTTTTCGTCTTCCTCGGTCGGATGCAGACAGATGTGAAAATTGTCGTCGCCGGACGGGATGACACTGTCGTAGGGAACGAAGTATCGGTCTTGATGAGTGACCTTTTGATGGTCGCCCGGCCGCAAGATGATCACGTACCCATCGGGCCGTGGTGTCACGGTTATGCTGGGGATCTTTCCGCACTCACCCGTGACCTGGTCACCATGGCAGCAAGCCGGTGGGTAGGTCCAATGGCTGTCGGCGTCGTGGGCAAGTGCAGAACCATCGTCCAGCGCTGCAGCCGCGGCTATCACGCCTGCCAGCTCCGCCACGTGCCGCGATCCGACCCCATGCACCGGAATGGTCCACAAACGGCGACCGTTGTCGTCAAGGCCAGATTATACACCCATTTAGCAATCACTAATGCGAAAAAGGCGCTGCCGACCAGCGGCCCCAGGTGCGCAAATGTACAGAATTTACCAATGACGGATGCTGCGGAACAAAATCTAACATCCGCCGTTTTTGGCCCTAAGCCGGATGTCCGTTGACCCGCTCCAATCCGGCGATTCCTGTGTCAAAGGCCCGCTGCCTACGCCCTGGCGGCGGGCCATCTCAGTGAAGCAGGGACAGAGGCGCCCGTGCCGGGCCATATGCCGCGCCGGATCTCGGGCTTTACGATTCTTAAATACGAACTCTATTCGCGACGGCAGGCCTGCCTCTTAGGTCTGACCCCGGCAAGCGATTGTCGCCTACAACGCGATCGGCGGCCGATAGCTTTGGCGGAGTGAAATGACCGGTAGCGCCGATCTCGCCTAGCCAATCCTCGTAGCCAGTGTTCATTTTCGATTTCAGGACGTCAGGCTGGACGATCCCGGACTGAAACAGGCTCAAGAGCCGCCGGGAGAAATGGTCCTTGGCGGGATGACCTTCCGGGATTCCCGCCTCAGTGCAGTAGTCGTTGAGAACCGTTCTAAGCATCATGACTTGCTGGGAATTGATAGGGCTATCGCCGGACATTGCGCTTTCTCCTCATGGGGCGAAAGCTTGATCGACTCTTCCAAGCGCCAACGCCCGTTCAGTTGGTCAGCGACATGCCCTCTGTAAGCTTTAGTCAGGGATTAGCGAGTCAAATCGGGCGTAGGCGATATATCTTTCCAACCGACGGAACGTTTGTACTCGCCTGGGTGTTATCACCATGATCCCCGCATAGGGATCATAACGGGCCTTGCCCCCTCTTGGCCCGAGTTTGAGTCCGCTGTCTCTCGGAAGTGCCCAGTCTGCGCAACCTTTGCGCTTTTGGAGCCGTCGACAGCGGACCCGACGCATTTCAGAGATCGCTCACGCCACGGCCGAAGAAAGCGCCAGCGATACAGAAGGTAGACACCCAGGCTCCCATCGGCAGGCAAGTGGCCATGCCGATCATATCGCGCTCGCGGTAGCGCCAGACGGCGCTGGCGAGCATCAGACATGCGAGCGCGGCAATGTAGAGTGGGACCAACATCCTAGTTCATTCTGCAGGTCCAATTTCTCGCGAGATAGGCGATGATTTCGTCGGTCTCATCCGGCGAGCTCATCTCAGGCAGCGCAGCCCTTTCGAGCGTTGTGGCCGACGGCATCGATTGCACTAGGCTGAGCAGTTGTGGACTGCACGCGAAGATTATCATCTTTGCCATCACATCGTTGCGCGCGCATGAGGTAGGCAACAACCTGGCCATGGTCGCTGCAAGACAGGCCTCATAGGCTTCCCTTGGCGTTTCTGCCTTGGCGGCGCCGACTGAAACAGCACCGACAATCAAGAGACATAGCGCCGCCCTGGTCATGGTGCGGTCAGGGGCTCGTGTAGTTGCCGTCAACGACGCCACCGAGTTTCTCGTTAAGGCTTCCCTTTATGATGGCTACGCCCTTGCCGTGGGTGTCGGCCGCATCGCAATACGCGGCGATCGCGATGCTCAGTCGCCCCTCGTGGCCGGCATCCCTCCATCTTTCGGTCGAGACGTGTACGAATATTTGAGGTCCGCTGAAATCGGTGGCGTCGCTGCGCCTGATGCTGTCTATCGTGTTATCCCACGAAGCAAGCACAGCTTTCGCGTTGATCTTGGCGCAGTCTCCGTAGACTCCGGCATTGACGCCCGAAGCAACAACACCATCGGTAGAGTTCGCGCTGCCCGTCGCACTCCTGTTATGGCCCTTGAACATCCAAACAAGGCCGATCGCGACGACAGCGACGGCCGCAATCCTTGTCCTTTCGCCCATACTTCGACGCCCCCTCACGTTGCGCCAAGGATGCAGCGCAAGCTTCGCCCCGCAAGGGCGCCCTTGACGATTCCAGCGAACGGAAGCGTCGCTTACTTCTTGGCCATTAACCGCTGCACCAGCACGGTTGAGACGCGGCCGATCAGGATCGCAATGCCGATTACGATCGGCACATATACCCGTGCATTCCATTCTTCGGCCTTGCAGAGCTTTACAAGCAGGAGAGCCAAGGGAAGCCCCACCAGAAGAACGCCAAGGGCCTGCGGACGTCTCTTTTTAAGGCGCTCGATATTTGCCTCTTGTTCTGGCGTATACATGGCAAAAGCCCCTCTGTTCCCCGCCGAAACGTCGCGCAACAACGGCGTGTGCGCAAGTCGGCTCCCCCGCAAGGGCGCGCTTGACGATTTCAGCCCCGGCAGCGACACGACGCCGAGCCTATGGCTCGCTGCAGGGCCAATCTTCAGGCCTCGTCAAGCCAGAAGGCAACTCGGTCCGGGCGTCTCCGCAAGCCATGTTGAGCTGCCACTGGGATAGACCCGCCGAATTGGAAAGATCGAGGCCCTCGATACGGGTCAGAAAGAAAAAAGCGCGGTCAAAGTCTATCGGCGCGGTGAACGTCGCTCCTCGGAAGTCCGCCCGCGCGAGATTGGCAAACGAAAAGCGGCTGCCGCTGATATCGGCGTCATGGAACTGCGCTCGCCCCAATTCCGCCTTTGTGAAATCAACATTGGTCAGATTGGCGTCCTGGAAATTCGAGCGCTGCACTTCCGCGCTCGTAAACACAGCGCCCTGCGCGTCCATATGGCTGAAGTCGGTCCTGTAGGCCTCGATTTTGTCGAACCGGGCGCCTTTGGCGATCGAGTCGGCCAGGGAAGCACGCACGAGCGTTGCCTTCTCAAAATTTGCCGCAAGGAGATTGCTGTTCCTGAGGTCGGTCGAAGTGAAATCAACACCGATCAGGTTCGCCCCGCTCAGGTCCCGTCCTTTTAGGATGAGAAGCTTTTTGTCACAGTCCTGCCAATTGACGCCAGGCGTCGCGGCTGCGTCGCAATTTTGAGCGGCAGTGGCGTTCTGCCAAGCAAATACAATGCAAACCGCCAGAACCAAGCCGGATGTGCCGTAAGCTCTGGTTCGTGTCAAAGTCATTGTTGCTGGACCTCTGCTACTCGCCGACAATCAACCTTACCACATCTGCTGACACTCGAAAGCGACGGCATTTTGCCCGCTAATCCCGCTAGTCCCCACCGCCAAACTGCGCCAAGCAAGACGCGGCCGGTAAATCTTCCGATGATTTGGCTTTGTGTCGGTGATGAGCCGTGCATTTCCAAGTCTCCTTCGGTTGCAGTTTCCTTGGGAAACGCATTGGGAAGGAGGCAAATGGCGATGACACTGTTAGTCGAGAAATCTGGCGGAGAGGGAGGGATTCGAACCCCCGATGCCCTTGCGAGCATGCCGCATTTCGAGTGCGGTGCATTCGACCACTCTGCCACCTCTCCGCGGTCATGGTCGGCCGTTGCCGGCGCGGCGCACTAGATAACGACTGGACGTCAAGGTTACAAGGCCAAATCTGCCTGAAGTCAGGCTTCTTTGACGCGGTGTCGATCTGGCCACGGCCAGGCGCGCCCGGCAGGCCGGCCATGCGGCTCGTCCGCGGCGCCAGCGCCAGGCTCCCATACGCATGGCAGCCGGGCCCGGGCACCGCGAACCGGCGGATGTTCCTGGCGCCAGCCACTCGCCTTGACTTTGACCGGACCTTCGGTTAGGGACAGCGCGCAATCGGCGTGGAGGGTTCTTCCGCGCCGCTTGTTTTTTGAACCCGCAGACTGACAAAAAGACGGCCGAACCGCGAGACGCGGCTCATCAAGGCCGACCGAACAGCGAAAGGCAAAAAAGATGTTCGCAGTCATCAAAACGGGCGGCAAGCAGTATCGCGTCGCCGCCAACGATCTCCTGAAGATCGAGAAACTCGAAGCCAAGGTCGGCGAAATCGTCGAGCTCAGCCAGGTGCTGGCGCATGGCGAGGGCGAGAACGTCACCTTCGGCGCGCCGTTCGTCGATGGCGCCACCGTCACCGCCGAAGTCGTCGAACAGGGCAAGAACCGCACCGTCATCGCTTTCAAGAAGCGCCGCCGGCAGAATTCGCGCCGCAAGATCGGCCACCGTCAGCTTTTGACCACCGTCCGGATCGCCGAGATCCTGCTGGGTGGCGCCAAGCCGGCGAAGAAGGCCGCCGCCAAGCCGGAAGCCAAGGCTGAAGTCGCCGCCGAGGCGAAGGCCGAGGCCGCTCCGAAGGAGGCCAAGGCCAAGAAGGAAGCCGCTCCGAAGGCGGAAGCCACCGCCGAGGCCGCCGCCGCGCCGCTGTTCAAGGCGCCGAAGGGCGAGCCGGACGACCTGACGGTGATCAAGGGCATCGGCCCGGTCGCCGCCAAGGATCTCAACGAGCAGGGCATTATCACCTTCGCCCAGCTCGCCAAGCTTTCGGACAAGGATGTCGCCAAGATCGACGAGCATATGCCGTTCAGCGCCGACCAGATCAAGGACTGGCGCGAGCAGGCCAAGGAGCTGGCGAAGAACTAAATCGAACCGGCGAAAACGTCGCCGGATCGGACTTGAAACGGAACGCGAACGCGTTCATAAGACCATTCAAGCGCCCCCAGGGCGTATCGGAGTTAGTTAGATGGCACACAAGAAAGCTGGCGGTTCGTCGCGCAATGGTCGCGACTCGCACTCCAAGCGTCTCGGCGTGAAGAAGTTCGGCGGCGAAGCCGTGCTCGCCGGCAACATCATCATTCGTCAACGCGGCACCACCTGGCATCCGGGCACCAACGTAGGCATGGGCACGGACCACACCCTGTTTGCGCTCGAAGCCGGCGCAGTCGCCTTCAACAAAAAAGCCAACGGCCGAACCTACGTCTCGGTGAACCCGATTACCAAAGCAGCGGAGTAGCCGGTTCCGCACCACAACACCGGCACCCATCTCGGGAACCGGTGTCTGGCCAGGCCAGGAAAAGGATCAGGGGAGATGGGTTTCCATCTCCCCTTTTTCTTGTGCCTGGAGGACTGAACATGGTTGCCGAAGCGGAAGACACGGACGACGAAAGTTACGCGATAGACTGCCCGGTGCTGGCCACCGAGCGGCTGGTGATGCGCGCGCCGCGCGACAGCGACGTCGGGGCGCTGGTGGCGCTGGCCGACAACCGTCACGTGGCCGAGATGCTGGCCCGCATGCCGCATCCTTATGGCGAGGCCGAGGCGCGCGCCTTCCTCGCCATGGCGGCGTCGCGTCGCGCCGGCATCGTCTATGCGCTGACGCTCGCCGGCACCGGCACCTTCGTCGGCTGCGCGGGGCTCAACACCACCGATCGCGGGCTGGAGCTCGGCTACTGGATCGGCGAACCCTACTGGAAACGTGGCTACGCCACGGAAGCGGCGCACGCGCTGGTCGACCTCGCCTTCCAGAGGACCCCGATCCAGGTGCTGCAGGCGTCGACCCGGGTGATCAACCCGGCCTCGCGCCGGGTCATCCACAAGTGCGGGTTCCAGTATGCCGGCCAGGGCATGCTGAACTCGATCGTCGCCGGCCAGGTGCCGGTCGAGCGCTACCGGCTCGATCGCAAGACCTGGACCAGCCTGCGGAACTGGGTGCATTTCTGAGATGGGCCGATATTCAGGTGAGGCCGGCCTGCGAATGGCGGCTTCCCGCGCTTACTACAGCGCCGCGCGTCCTCCTGGACGCGCAAAGGACGCTGTAGCAGTTTTGTTGGCGCATGATCCTTTCCGAAAATCGATTTCGATTTTCGGGGTCATGCGCTTGCTCACGTGCTTCAAGCACGCTCCGCTCCGGGTCTCGGAAGCCACCATTCTCGGCGCGGCCTGACCTGAATCTCGACCCATCTCGGAGTGTAGCGCGGACAGGAAAAGTCGTTTTGCGGACCGGACTTCAGCCGAGCTCGACCCAGACCGGCAAGTGATCCGAACCCACCGCCTGCCGGTCGACCCACAGGCGCTGCAGCGATCTGGCGAGCGAGGCGCTGGTGAAGACATAGTCGATGCGTTTCTGGCGGCTCGCATCGTCGGGCTGTTTCGGATCGACCCAGGTGACGAGATCCGGGACGCCCAGGCGCTCGGCGACATCGACGGCGAGATCGGCGGTGAGCGGCATGCCGAATTCGTGGTCCGGGCGCCCGGCAAGGTCGACATACTCGGGCGAGCCGGACAGCATGTTGAAGTCGCCCATGACGATGAAGGCTTCCGGGTAGGGCAGGTCCGGCAGGCCGATCTCGGGAACGCCGGAAAGGCCGCCGCCCTCCAGCGCGTAGTTCAACAGGCGCTGGCGCAGGAAGCGGATCTGGCTTTGACGTTCGACAGGGCTGCGATGGTCGAGATGCGTGGAATAGAAACGGATGAAGCCGAGCGGTGTCTCGATCAGCGCTTCAAGCGCACCGCGCTGGAAATTCATCGCCTCCAGGCTGCGGCTGCGCGGCAGGAGAAGGTTGCGCGACAGATGAA
Organism: Mesorhizobium sp. 131-2-1; assembly: GCF_016756535.1. NCBI lineage: Bacteria > Pseudomonadati > Pseudomonadota > Alphaproteobacteria > Hyphomicrobiales > Phyllobacteriaceae > Mesorhizobium > Mesorhizobium sp. 131-2-1. The sequence goes on from NZ_AP023247.1 coordinate 1,169,883, forward strand.
TGGGTGTCTTGGACAGGACCATGTTGCCGAGCTGGAACGTCGTCGTGATGGCGCGGCCGGCCTCCAGGCGCGAGCTGATGTTGACCTCGAAATTGCTGCCATAGGCGGCAAAATAGTCAGGCAGCGCCTCGCCGATCTCGGCCACCATGTCGCGGTTGCCGTTCCTCGGGTTGTTGCGGGTGACCTCCTGCAGCGCGATCACGTCGGCGCCGCGAATGGCGTCAGCGATGCGGGTGACATCGTAGCGGCCGTCGAGGCCGATGCCGTACTGGATGTTGTAGGTGACAAGCTTCATTGCCGCGCCCCTTCAGCCCGCGCGAACAGTGCTACCGCGTCCTTTGCAAAAGGGCATCCGGCGCTTTAGTCGCAAATCGGCCTCGCCCTTCGCCCCGCCTTGGTTTAGAGCAATCCCGCAAACGCAATAGCAGAAACCCGAAGATCCGATGAAATTTCTCGACCAGGCAAAGGTTTATATCCGCTCCGGCGACGGCGGCGCCGGCTCGGTGTCGTTCCGCCGCGAGAAGTTCATCGAGTTCGGCGGGCCGGATGGCGGCGACGGCGGCCGCGGCGGCGATGTCTGGGCGGAGGCGGTCGACGGGCTGAACACGCTGATCGACTATCGCTACCAGCAGCACTTCAAGGCCAAGACCGGCACGCACGGCATGGGCCGCAACATGACGGGCGCCAAGGGCGCCGACGTCACGCTGAAGGTGCCGGTCGGAACCCAGATCTTTGCCGAGGACAATGAGACGCTGATCTGCGACATCACCGTGGTCGGCCAGCGCTTCCTGCTCGCCAAGGGCGGCAATGGCGGCTTCGGCAACCAGCACTTCAAGACCTCGACCAACCAGGCGCCGCGCCGCGCCAATCCCGGCCTGCCGGGCGAGGAACTCAACATCTGGCTGCGGCTGAAACTGATCGCCGACGCCGGCCTGGTCGGCCTGCCCAATGCCGGCAAGTCGACCTTCCTCGCCGCCGTCACCGCGGCCAAGCCGAAGATCGCCGACTATCCCTTCACCACGCTCTATCCCGGTCTTGGGGTCGCGCGCATCGACGGCCGCGAATTCGTCATCGCCGACATCCCCGGCCTGATCGAGGGCGCGCATGAGGGCGTCGGCATCGGCGACCGTTTCCTCGGCCATGTCGAGCGCACGCGTGTGTTGCTGCACCTCGTCTCCGCCCAGGAGGAGAATCCCGGCAAGGCCTACAAGACCGTGCGTGGCGAGCTGGAGGCCTATGGCCATGGGCTGGCCGAGAAGGTCGAGATCGTTGCGCTCAGCCAGATCGACATCCTCGACGCCGAGGCGCGCAAGAAGAAGACGGCCTCGCTGAAGCGCGCCGCCGGCCGCGCGCCGATGCTGATGTCGGCCGTCACCGGCGAAGGCGTGGAAGCGGTGCTGCGTGCGCTGATGGCTGTCGTCGCCGAGGCCCGCGACGCCGTTGCCGCACCCGTCGACACACGCTGGCAGTGACCATGCAGTCGCTGAAGAAATACCGGCGCATCACCGTCAAGATCGGCTCGGCGCTGCTTGTCGACCGCGCCACAGGGCTGAAGCGCGACTGGCTCGACTCACTTGCCGATGACATCGCCGTGCTCGCCCATGGCGGCGCCGAGGTGCTCGTCGTCTCCTCGGGCGCGATCGCGCTCGGCCGGACCATCCTTGGCCTGGGCAAGCGGGCGCTGAAGCTGGAAGAGAGCCAGGCCGCCGCCGCCGTCGGCCAGATCGCGCTCGCCGGCGCCTGGTCGGATGCGCTCGGCAAGGGCGGGCTGAAATCGGGCCAGATCCTGCTGACGCTCGGCGACACCGAGGAGCGCCGGCGCTACCTCAATGCGCGGGCCACGATCTCGACGCTGCTCAAGATGAAGGCAGTGCCGGTCATCAACGAGAACGACACGGTGGCGACGTCGGAAATCCGCTATGGCGACAATGACCGGCTGGCCGCTCGCGTCGCCACTATGATGGGCGCTGATCTCCTGGTGCTGCTCTCCGACATCGACGGGCTCTACACGGCGCCGCCGGCCAGGGACCCGCAGGCGAAATTCATCCCGGTGGTCGACCGCATCACCCCCGATATCGAGGCGATGGCAGGCGCTGCCGCGTCCGAGCTGTCGCGCGGCGGCATGCGGACGAAACTCGACGCCGGCAAGATCGCCAATGCAGCCGGCACCGCCATGGTCATCACATCCGGCACCAGACTGTCGCCGCTGATGGCGATCGAGCGCGGCGAACGCGCCACCTTCTTCCGGCCGAGCGCCAATCCGGTCAAGGGTTACAAGACCTGGATCGCCGGCCAACTCGAACCGGCGGGACGGCTCACCGTCGATGCCGGCGCCGTCGGCGCGCTCAAGTCCGGCAAATCGCTGCTGCCGGCCGGCGTCAAACTGGTGAGCGGCAATTTCTCGCGCGGCGACACGGTGGCGATCCTGTCGCCCGAGGGCCGCGAGATCGCTCGCGGCCTGGTTGCCTACGATGCCGCCGATGCCGTAAGGATCGCAGGCCTGAAGACGGCCGAGATCGAAACCGTGCTCGGCTACGAGGCGCGCTCGGCGATGATCCATCGCGACGACCTTGTGGTGAGCCATTCCGGGGATCAAATATCGGCCGGTGGCCAAGTATTGGCCGGCGACCAGAGCGGAGGATGAGCCATGCTGAAGCTGCATGAAAAATCCGGGAATGACACCGCCGTGCTGATGGCCGATATCGGCCGCCGCGCCCGCGCCGCCGCCCGGCCGCTGGCCATTGCCACCACCGCAGCCAAGAATGCGGCGCTTGTCGCCATGGCTGAGGCCATTCTTCGCAATGAGCAGGCGATCCTCGAGGCCAACGCCATCGACGTCTCGAACGGTGAGGAGTCCGGCCTGTCTCCATCGTTCATGGACCGGCTGAAGCTGACGCCGTCGCGCGTCAAGGCGATGGCTGACGGCATCCGCGAGATCGCCGGGCTTAAGGATCCGGTCGGCGACGTGATCGCCGAATGGGACCGGCCGAACGGCCTGCATATCGAACGCGTGCGCACGCCGCTCGGCGTCATCGGCGTCATCTATGAGAGCCGGCCGAACGTGACGGCGGATGCCGGCGCGCTCTGCCTCAAGGCCGGCAATCCGGTGATCCTGCGCGGCGGCTCGGATTCGCTCAATTCGTCATCGGCGATCCATGCCTGCCTGGTCGAAGGGCTGAAGGCGGCCGGTTTGCCCGAGGACGCCATCCAGCTGGTGCCGACCACCGACCGCACCGCCGTCGGCGAGATGCTGAAGGGCCTTGGCGGCAATCTCGACGTGATCATCCCGCGCGGTGGCAAAAGCCTGGTCGGGCGCGTGCAGAGCGAGGCGCGGGTGCCGGTCTTCGCGCATCTCGAAGGCATCTGCCATGTCTATGTCGACCGCTCGGCAAAACTCGACATGGCGGTGAAGATTGCCGTCAACGCCAAGATGCGCCGAACCGGCGTCTGCGGCGCGGCCGAGACGCTGCTGGTCGATCGCGCGGCGGCGCCCACCCATCTCGTGCCGATCCTCGAGGCGCTGCGCGCCGCCGGCTGCGAGATCCATGCCGACACCGAGGTGATGAAGGCGTTTTCCGATGCCAGCCCGGCGAGTGACGCCGACTGGGTGACGGAATATCTCGACGCCATCATCGCGGTAAGGCTGGTCGATGGCGTCACCGGCGCGATCGACCATATCGAGACCTTCTCCTCGCACCACACCGAGGCGATCATCGCCGAGGATGCTGAAGCGGTGGAGCGCTTCTTCAACGAGATCGACTCGGCGATTCTGCTGCACAACGCTTCGACGCAGTTCGCCGATGGCGGCGAGTTCGGCATGGGCGCCGAGATCGGCATCGCCACCGGCAAGATGCACGCGCGCGGACCGGTCGGCGTCGAGCAGCTGACCTCGTTCAAATACCGCGTGCGCGGGTCGGGACAGGTGAGGCCGTGACGTTTTTTGCCCTAAGGGCCTGACGCTTGCGCCCAGCCACCCCCCTCTGTCCTGCCGGACATCTCCCCCTCAGGGGGGGAGATTGGCAGCTTCGCCGACGGCGCTCGGCCTGCAACGTCAGCGATTGGCGAAAGTGGAAGCGACATCTGATCTCCCCCCTTGAGGGGGAGATGCCCGGCAGGGCAGAGGGGGGCGCCTAGCACCATGCTATCGTCCCTTCAGCCCGCGGTCCCATCGCACTATCTGCGCATGCCGCATGCCGGCAAGGGCGTTGCCGTGGGTCTGTTCGGCGGCTCGTTCAATCCGCCGCATGCCGGTCATGCGCTGGTGGCCGAGATCGCGCTGCGCCGGCTGGCGCTCGACCAGCTGTGGTGGATGGTGACGCCGGGCAATCCGCTGAAGAGCACGCGCGAGCTGGCGCCACTCGCCGAGCGGTTGCATCTGTCCGAGCAGATCGCAAAGAATCCGAAGATCAAGGTCACCGCTTTCGAGGCCACGCACCACATCCGTTTCACGGCCGACACGCTGGCGCTGGTCAAGGCGCGCAATCCCGGTGTCGACTTCGTCTGGATCATGGGCGCCGACAGCTTGCGCGACTTCCATCGCTGGCAGCGCTGGCGCCAGATCGCCATGACCTTCCCGATCGCCGTCATCGACCGCCCGGGCGCGACGCTCTCCTTCCTGTCTTCGGTGGTCGCCAAGACCTTCGACTATGCCCGCGTCGACGAGGGCGACGCGCCGCGGCTTGCCCGCATGAAGGCGCCGGCCTGGACCTTCATCCACGGTCCGCGCTCGTCGCTGTCGTCGAGCGCTATCCGCAAGGCGGCGCAGCGATGAACGGCCCCGGCCTGCCGGCGGTTCATGCTTTCTGGATCGGCGGGCCGCTCGGGGCAATGCATACCGCCTGCCTGAAGTCCTTCATCAGGGCAGGCCACCGCACTCTGCTGCATGTCTATGACGATCCCGGCGACGCGCCGGCTGGTGTCGAGCTCGTCGACGCAACAAGAATCCTGCCGCGTGAGCGCATCATCAGGCATCGCAATGGCGGCCTGGCTCTGTTCGCCGACATCTTCCGCTACAAGCTCCTGGCCACCGGCGCCGAGATCTACATCGACTGCGACATGTATTGCGTGCGGCCGCTGCGGCGGCGGCCCTATCTGTTCGGTTGGGAAAGCCAGACACGCATCAACAATGCGGTGATGAGCCTGCCCGTAGGCTCGCCGATCCTCGCCGATCTGGTCGAGACGGTCGACCACCCGAAGCGGTTTCCCGAATGGTATTCGTGGAGCAAGCGGCTGCGCTTCGGGGCGCTGCGCGCGCTCGGCCGGGTGAAGGGATTCGAGGACCTGCCGCATGCCTCGATCGGCCCACCCTTGCTGACCTATCTGGCGCGCAAGCACGGGCTGCTGGGCGAGGCTTCGCAGGTGGACGTGTTCTATCCCAATGTCGAGGGCGCGGGCACGCTGCTCGATCCCCGCAAATCCATCGCCGATCTGGTGAAGCCGGAAACGCTGGCGATCCACCTTTGGCACGGCTCGCTCTGGAAGCTGCGGCTGGCCGACGTGCCGTCGAGCTCGCCGCTGGGCGAAATCCTGGCCATGTGAGGTCGGCGCCACTGCCCGTCCGGTGATGTCGCTTTTGCGGCGGCCTTTCGCCGTGCGGTGGGCGATGTTGCGTGAATGCTGGAGAAGAACCGCACCACCATCGAGCGAGAAGACGGCAAGCAGCCGGCGCCGCTGATCGCCATTGCCAGCGTCGTCGTGTCGATGGCGCTGATCGCCATCGGCAACGGGCTAATGTTCGCCTTCATCCCGGTGCGGCTCGGCGCCGACGGCTTCGATCCGACCTGGGCCGGGCTGATCGTCACCGGCCTTTCGGCCGGCGGGCTCGCCGGCTGCATCCTGACCGGCCCGCTGGTGCGCCGGGTCGGTCATGCGCGGGCATTCATGGTGCTTTCGGCGCTGATCGCGCTCTCCAACGCTGCGATCGGCGCAGGCCCGATCCCCCTCATCTGGATCGCGGCGCGGGCGCTCTACGGGTTCGCCATATGCGGCCTGTTCATCGTCGCCCAGAGCTGGCTCAACGATGCCGTGCCCAATGCCATACGCGGCCGCGTCATGGCGGTGTTCTACGTCGCCTATGTCGCGGGCCTCGGTGTCGGCTATGCGACGCTTGCCGCCATCGACATCCGGACGGCGGCCGCGCCGCTGATCGGCATCACCTTCACGGCGCTGTCGATCCTGCCGGTCGGCATGACCCGGCTTGCGCAGCCGCCACCGCCGCGGGCGGCATCCGTCGCGCTTGGCCGCGCCTGGCGGATCTCGCCGGTCGGCGTCGCCGGCATGCTCGCCGTCGGCGGCCTGTCGATGATCATCTCCGGTTTCGCGCCGATCCATGCCACCGCCAAGGGCTACGGCCAGGCGGATGTGGCGCTGCTGTTGTCGGCCATGCCGGTCGGCACGTTGATCCTGCAGATACCGCTCGGCTGGATTTCGGACCGGACCGACCGGCGCTATGTGCTGATCGGCGCGGCACTGCTTGCCCTCGTTGCCAGCTTGTTCGCCATCAGCTTCGATGGCGGGGCGCTGGCCGTTCTGCTCGTGGTCTACCTGATCTGGGACGGGGCGTCGGAATCGATCTATTCGCTGTCCAGCGCGCATGCCGCCGACCGCGCGGGCAAGGATGACCTGCTGGCCTTGTCGAGCTCGATGCTGTTTGCCTGGTCGCTGGCTGGGTTTGTCGTGCCGGGCATCGTGACGGCGCTTTCCGCGGTCTACGGCACCGGAGCCTTCATCTATGTCGGAATCTTCATTGCCTCGGCGTTCTGCCTGTTCGTCTTGTGGCGGGTGCTGGCGGCGCGGCCGGTGCCGCCGACCGCGACTGGCAGCTTCGCGCCGATGAGCGCGCAGGCGCCGCTGCCGGTGGAACTCTGCTTCGCACCGGACGAGCAGCGCCGCCCCGGCAATTAGCGTTGAGCCTGCGCCCGCTATTGCCTGGTCACGGACGGTTCCTGGCTCGGCGCTTCCGGCGGTGGCGCCGGGACCGAAATGCCTTCGGCGTCGAAGGCCTGCTTGGCGCGTTTGGTGAGATCGATCTGGGTGGCGAAGAAATCGGCGGCCGAGGTCCAGTAGCGCAGGCTGATGGCGACGCCGCTGTCGCCGACGGTGGAGACGAAGGCAATCGGCGCCGGCTCGCGTCTGGCGCGCCGTTCGGTGGCGGCGACGCCGAGCATCACCTTCTGCGCCAGGTCGATGTCGTTCCACGAGCCGATGGTCAGCGTGATGTCGCCGCGGCGCACACCGTTGCGCGTATAGTTGCGCACCGGCTGGTTCCACAATGTCGAATTGGGCGCCAGCACATAGACGCCGTCGACCGTCCGCAACCTGGTCGCGAACAGGCCGATCTCCTCGACCGTTCCGGAGATGGGGCCGACCTCGACATATTCGCCGATGCGGAAGGGTCTTAGCGCAAGCAGCATGATGCCGGCGGCGATGTTCTGCAGCGTGCCCTGCAGCGCCAGCCCGATGGCGAGGCCGATGGCGCCGATGGCGGCGATGATCGAGGCCGTCTGCACGCCGAACTGGCCGAGCACCATGATGACGACGAGGATCAGGATGGCGTAGCGGACGATCTTCGAGAAGAAGTGGCGCAGCGTCGCGTCGAAGCCGTGGATATGGCCGAGCCCGGCGAAGATGGAGCGCTCGGCAAGGCCGGCGACGACATAGCCGACGACCAGCAATATGACGGCGCCTATGGCGGAAAAGGAATAGGAGACGATCAGGCTGCTGAGCTGCGCAAGGCCAGCCTGCACGGTGAGGAGGGTGTCCTGGGGATCGATCGGCATGGTGGGAAATCCGGTTGGTGGGCGAGCCGATAACCCATGCGGACGCCATGGGTTCCCGACTTTTTTCCCGGCCAGCGGAACCAATCGGAGGAGGTCGCGTTTGCGGCGGCGCGGGTCGCCGTCTTGAAACTGCAACGGAACTCTGCCTATCTAAGTGGTGTCACCCTGATTTGGTGGGTGATTTGGTTGTTCTTGCTGCGAAAGGAAAGACACTGAGAACAGCACTGCGGAAGAAGGCCGACATCGTGCCTTCGCCGGCCGGGATCAGCGGAAACGACGCCGTGTCTCGCGCCATCAAGACAGTCCTTGCCAGTCTGGAAGACTCCAAGGCCGAAAACATCGTCTCAATCGACATTCAGGGGAAATCGAGCCTCGGCGACTACATGGTCGTCGCCTCGGGCCGATCGCACCGTCATGTCTCGGCTGTCGCCGATCACCTCCTCAAGGCGCTGAAAGATGCCGGCCTCGGCATGGCGCGCGTCGAGGGGCTGGCCGGCGCCGACTGGGTCCTGATCGATTCGGGCGACATCATCGTCCATGTCTTCCGTCCCGAAGTCCGCGAATTCTACAATCTCGAAAAGATGTGGCAGGCGCCGGACCTCGAGGAAGAGACCCTTCACTGAGCCGTATCTGCTTGGTGCGTGTCCCCAAATCCCTCGGTGACATGCATTAGCGGCTCTTCGAGGCAAGGATGAAGATCACCGTTCATGCCGTGGGCCGGATGAAAGCCGGCCCCGAGAGAGAACTCGCCGACCGCTATTTCGAGCGCTTCGCCAAGAGCGGCCCGGCGGTGGGGCTGGAATATGCCGGCCTTGTCGAGATTGCCGAAGGCCGCGCCCAGACCGCCAATGAGCGCCGGCGCGAGGAAGGCCAGAAGCTGCAGACGATGCTGCAGCAAGGCACGGCGCTGGTCCTGCTCGACGAGCGCGGCAAGAACTTCTCCTCCGAGGATTTCGCCGGCCGCCTCGGCCTGCTGCGTGACGGCGGCCGCAAGGCGCTGGTGATCGCCATCGGCGGCGCCGACGGCCACGACCAATCGCTGCGCGACCAGGCCGATCTGGTGCTGTCGTTCGGCGCGCTGACATGGCCGCATCAGCTGGTGCGGGTGATGCTGGGCGAACAGCTTTATCGCGCGGCCACCATCCTTTCCGGGCACCCCTACCATCGTTCATAAGGCGAAAGCTGTGGATCGGCGCGGGCCGCCCGGATTTTCGCCCCAATGAAGGGCAAGGCTGCTTGCGTCGCCGAACATGGTTGATGGTTCGTTAACGAAGCCGCAGATAGAGTCGACGCCTGATGTCTGAAGGCTGGAAATCGAAAACGAGCTCCTGGCGCGCGCGCTGTGGTTTGACCGCGGCCGCGATCGTGCTGTCACTGGGCCCGGTGATGGCCGAGAACACGCTCGACCTAGCGCCCGATCCCGACCAGAGCCGGGCCGAATATGAGCAGGTCTCGAAGGAGATCACCCTGTCTTCCGAGCGGCTGGCCAAGCTTGCCGCCGACATAGCGGCGGTCAAGAAGGATCATGCCTCGATCACCGCGGCGCTGATCCAGTCGGCGATGACGGAGCAGAAGCTCGGCCAGGACATCGAGGACATCGGCGCCAAGCTGGAAGGGCTGAAGGGGGAACAGCAGAAGATCCGCGCCTCGCTGGCGGCGCGGCGCGACGTGCTGGCCGAGGTGCTGGGAGCGTTGCAGCGCATGGGGCTCAATCCGCCTCCAGCGATCCTGGTCAAGCCGGAGGACGCGCTGTCGTCGGTGCGCAGCGCCATCCTGCTCGGCGCGGTGGTGCCGGAATTGCGCCAGCAGACCGAGGTGCTGCTTGCCGATCTCAAGGAGCAGACGCGGGTGACGGCCTCGATCGAGGCTGAGCGGGCACGGCTGACCACGGCTGTCGGCGAACAGACGGCCGAAAAGAAGCGGCTGACCATGCTGCTCGAGGCGAAGCAGAAGCTGCAGGCCGAGACCGAGACCGAGATCGCCGCCGAGAAACAGCGCTCGCAGGCACTGGCCGCCAAGGCGGGCAGCCTGAAGGAACTTATCGCCTCGCTGGAAGCCGACAAGACGCGCAAGGCGGCGGACCAGGCCAAGGCGGCCGAGCAAAAATCGGCCGATGCCGACCAGGCGGCGCCGAACGCGGCGCCGGCCTCGACGGAACTCGCTTCGCTGCCGGTGCCGGAAGGCAACCAGCTCACGGCCGCGGCGCCGTTCTCGGCGCTGCAGGGGCAGATCGCGCTGCCGGTCACCGGCAAGATCAAACGGCGCTTCGGCGCCGACGACGGTAACGGCGCGGTGATGCAGGGCGACATGGTTGCGACACAATCGGGAGCCATCGTCACCGCACCGGCGGATGGAAATGTGCTTTATGCGGGGCCGTTTCGCTCTTATGGTCAACTCTTGATCCTCAACGCCGGCGACGGGTATCATGTCGTCCTGGCTGGGATGAGCAGAATCAGTGTCGCGACTGGCCAGTCGGTGCTCGCAGGAGAACCGGTCGGCGCGATGGGAGAGGCCCGGGTGGCGAGCACCTCGGCCTCGCAGAATGGAAGTGCCACGCCGGAGCTCTACGTCGAGTTCCGCAAGGATGGGAAACCCGTCGATCCGACCCCATGGTGGGCGGACCGTTTTTCTGGAAGGACGTGAAATGATGCGGAAACTTTCGCTTCTGTTCGCCGGCGCGCTGATGGGCGCGTCAGCGATGAGCCTGGTCTACGGCGCGCCAGGCTCGACGGCGAACGCTGCGGGCTCCGAGACCTACAAGCAACTGGCGATCTTCGGCGACATTTTCGAGCGCGTGCGGGCACAGTATGTGACGCCGCCGGACGACAAGTCGCTGGTCGAGAACGCCATCAACGGCATGCTGGCCTCGCTTGATCCGCACTCGTCCTACATGAACGCCGAACAGGCGCAGGACATGCGCGTGCAGACCAAGGGCGAGTTCGGCGGCCTCGGCATCGAGGTCACCATGGAGAACGACCTGGTCAAGGTGATCACGCCGATCGACGACACGCCGGCCGCCAAGGCGGGTGTGCTGGCCGGCGACTACATCGCCAAGATCGATGGCGAGGAAGTGCGCGGCCTGACCCTGAACGACGCCGTCGAGAAGATGCGCGGTCCGGTCAACACGCCGATCAAGCTCACCATCCTGCGCCAGGGCGCCGACAAGCCGATCGAACTGACGGTGGTGCGCGACATCATCAAGGTCAAGGCGGTCAAGTTCCGGGTCGAGAACGACATCGGCTACATGAAGATCACCTCGTTCACCGAGAAGACCTATGACGATCTCGAGAACGCCATCGACAGCATCAAGAAGCAGGTGCCGGCCGACAAGCTCAAGGGCTACGTGCTCGACCTGCGCCTCAATCCGGGCGGTCTGCTCGACCAGGCGGTGAGCGTGTCGGACGCCTTCCTCGACCGTGGCGAGATCGTCTCGACGCGCGGCCGCGATCCGAAGGACGTCACCCGTTTCGACGCGAGGGCGGGCGACGACATCAACGGCAAGCCAATGATCGTGCTGGTCAATGGCGGCTCGGCGAGCGCATCCGAAATCGTCGCCGGCGCGCTGCAGGACCTGCGCCGCGCCACGGTGGTCGGCACGCAGTCCTTCGGCAAGGGCTCGGTGCAGACCATCATCCCGCTCGGCGAGAACGGCGCGCTCAGGCTGACGACGGCGCTCTATTACACGCCGTCCGGCAAGTCGATCCAGGGCAAGGGCATAACGCCCGACATCAAGGTCGAGCAGCCGCTGCCGCCGGACCTGCAGGGCAGGGATCTGACCCGCGGCGAATCGGATCTCAAGGGCCACATCAAGGGTGCAGACGAGGGCGCAACGGGCTCCGGCTCGGCCGCCTATGTGCCGCCGGATCCGAAGGACGATTTGCAGCTGATCTACGCCGAGCAGCTGCTGCGCGGCCAGAAGACCGATCCGTCCTTCCCGCCGAATCCGCAGAAGGCCGTGCTGAACCAGTAAGGATTCGGCGGACCAGACCAAGAGGTCTGGCCGGTGGATCGAAGCAATGCGATGCTGCCGGGACCGCGAGGTTCCGGCAGTTTGATTCGGGAGAACGCGGCTGGCGCGTCGCGCCCGAGGCGCGGTAGGCGCCGAAGCGGTTGGATTGCGCCGGTTTCCGGCAGGTGTTCCACCTGCCGGCGGCGTTTCGGGGTTGCGGCTTGGTGGACATCGGCAAGGACATCGAACGCCCGCTCGGGCAGACGCCGCGGCCGCAACGCGTTGCGTCGCGCGGCATCAGCAGCGGCACGGTCGCGGCGACGCTCGCCGTGCTTGCGGTGATCGGGGTCTCCGGCGCGATCGCCCTGCGCGAAAAACCGTTCCGCAAGCCGCAAGAGGTCGCGGTGTCGACGCCGAAGGTGACGCCGGCCCCGGCCGCGACGCCTGCGCCGGCCGTGGAGACGGCGACGGCGGCGCCCAAGGTCGAAACGCCCAAGGCCGGCGGGCCGCAGATCATCCATGTCCAGACCGAGGAAGGCGACGGTCCGCCCAAGGCGGCAATCGTCATCCGCGATCCGTCGTCGATCGGCCAGAACCTGAAAGTCGCGCATATCCCCGACAGGGCGCTGATCGAGGCCGGCGAGACCGGCCCGCTGCCGATCCGCGCCGCCGACGGCAGGCGGCCGTTCGACGTCTATGCGCGGCCCTGGTCGGGATCGCGCGGCGCGCGCGTGGCGATTGTCATCGGCGGGCTTGCCGTTTCGCAGACCGGCACGCAGGCGGCCATCGCCAAATTGCCGCCCGAGGTGACGCTGGGCTTCGCGCCGCAAGGCAACAGCATCGGCCGCTGGATGCAGGCGGCGCGGCAGAGCGGGCACGAGATCGTGATGCAGATCCCGCTCGAGCCGTTCGACTTTCCCAACGTCAATCCCGGCCGCAACACGCTGACGGTGGCGGCGAGCCCGGACGAAAACCTGAAGAGCCTGCATTGGGCGTTGTCGCGGACGACCAACTATACCGGCGTCATGAACTATATGGGCGCGCGGTTCTCGTCCGATCCGGCGGCGATGGCGCCGTTCATGGCCGAACTCGGCAAAAGGGGCCTCGCTTATGTCGATGACGGCTCGTCGGCGCGCAGCCTGGCGCCGGACCTGGCGCTGAAGGACGGCGTGCCCTTCGTTGCCGGCGACTCATCGATCGACGCGGTGCAGGAGCGCGGCGCGATCCTCAAGAAACTGGACGAGCTGGAAGCAACCGCACGGGCCAAGGGCACCGCCGTCGGCATCGGCTCGGCCTTCGACCTGACAGTCGACACCGTCTCGGCCTGGGTGGCCGAGGCGAAGAAGCGCGGTATCGAGATCGTGCCGATCTCGGCGGTAGCGATCGATCCGCAAAAAGGCTAGCAGCCGTCTTGATAATTATACTCCGGCGGGCATCTGGCGGCGTTTTCTGCGCTTCCGGTGCTCACGTACTTTAAGTACGCTCCGCTCCGGTTCTCGAAACCGCTCGCCACCTGCCTCGCCGGAGCGAATTCTCAAAACGGCTGGAAACCTTCATTTATGGCCAAAAAGATCGATCCTGAAACACTGCCCTATCGTCCCTGCGTCGGCCTGATGATCCTGAATGGCGACGGGCTGGTCTGGGTCGGCCATCGCATCGCCGAGCCGGACAGCGAGTTCTCCGGCACGACGCAACTCTGGCAGATGCCGCAGGGCGGCATCGACAAGGGCGAGGAGCCGCTCGAGGCGGCGGAGCGGGAGCTCTACGAGGAAACCGGCATGCGCTCGGTCTCGTTGCTCGCCGAGGCGCCGGACTGGATCAACTACGATCTGCCGGCGCATCTGGTCGGCGTCGCCTTCAAGGGACGCTATCGCGGCCAGACGCAGAAATGGTTCGCCTACCGCTTCCACGGAGACATCGGCGAAATCCAGATCAACCCGCCGCCGGGCGGCCACACAGCCGAGTTCGACAAATGGGCATGGCGGCCGATGCATGACCTGTCCGGGCTGATCGTGCCGTTCAAGCGCCGGGTCTATGAAGAGGTGGTGGCGGCGTTCCAGCATCTGGTGGCTTAGCGCGCGTTGCCGCCTCGACAGCCGCAGTCTCAGGTATCATCTTGCCAAAAACCGGTTCCCACTTTTCGGCGTCATGCTCTATTGATGATCGATGCAAATGGGGGCCGGCATGGACGACGCCGCCGAAAGGCCTATCCCGAACATGGAAGCTGCCGGACCGGCCAGCGCGGTTGAGGCCGGGGCGATCCTGACCATCGATCTCGGCGCCATCAGGGAGAACTACCGGCGGCTGAAGGCGCGGGCGGGCAGCGCCCGTTGCGCCGGCGTGGTCAAGGCCGACGGCTATGGGCTGGGCGCCGCGGCGGTGGCGGCGGCGCTGGCGGCGGAAGGCTGCACCAGCTTCTTCGTCGCCCTGCTCTCCGAAGGCATCGCGCTGCGCAAGGCGCTCGGGCGCGGGCCGGTGATCCATGTGCTGAACGGGCTGCCGCCGGGCTCGGAAAACGAGGCGGTCGAAGCCGGCCTTTGCGCCGTCATCAACAGCGCCGCGCAGCTCGAAGCCTGGAGCGAGGCCGGCCAACAGGCCGGCCGCAAGCTGCCGGCCGCAATCCAGGTCGACAGCGGCATGTCCAGGCTCGGCATGCCGCCGGCGGAGGTCGAAGAGCTGAGCCACACGCCGGATGCCTTCGACGGCATCGCACCCACTTTGGTCATGAGCCATCTCGCCTGCGCCGACGAGCCGGCGCATCCGGCCAACGAGCGGCAGTGGCTGGCGTTCGAGCGCTTGCGCAAGATGCTGCCCGAAGCGCCGGCCTCGCTGGCCAATTCCTCCGGCATCTTTCTCGGGCCGGCCTTCCATTTCGATCTCGTCCGCCCTGGCGCGGCGCTGTACGGCATCAATCCGACGCCGGCGGATCCGAACCCGATGCTGCCGGTGGTGCGGCTGCAGGCCAAGGTGGTACAGACGCGAAGCGTCGAGAAAGGGGCAGGCGTCGGCTACGGCCACACTTATCGCGCGCAGGATGCGCTCAGGCTGGCGACGATCTCGCTCGGCTATGCCGATGGCTGGCACCGGCGCGCCGTCTCCGCCGCCTGGTTCGAAAACGCGCGGCTGCCCTTCGTCGGACGGGTGTCGATGGATTCGATCATCCTCGACATTTCCGCCTTGCCGCCCGGCAGGCTCAGCGAAGGCGACCTGGTCGAACTGCTTGGTCCGTCACAGAGCGTCGACGACGCGGCCGGCCATGCCGGCACGATCGGCTACGAGATCCTGACCAGCCTCGGACCGCGCTTTCACCGGCGCTATGTGAACGACTGAAGCGCGTCGAGTTGAACGGCCGCATGCGACGCGCTTCAGGTTCTTGTCTTGATGCATGTCGTTCTCCCAAAACCGCTGCGCACTTTTGGGCGACATGCATAGCGTTTTCGGGATCGTCGCCTGGCGCAACCCCTTGGCGGACGCCGCAAAATCCGGCAGACAGGGGGCGACGACCCCGGCCTGCGCATGACCCCGAAATTGGATCGATCCTGGCAAAGGATCATGCGCCACATGACAGTGAGAGCCCTGACGAGACGTCGTCGTGGAGAGCGATGCGATGAAGATCTTCGTGCTGGGCGGCGGCGTGATCGGGGTCACCACCGCCTACTTCCTTGCCGAGGCCGGCCACGAAGTGACGGTGTTCGATCGCCAGAAAGGTCCGGCGCTGGAAACCAGCTTCGCCAATGCCGGCGAGGTCTCGCCAGGCTATGCCTCGCCCTGGGCCGGCCCGGGCATCCCGCTGAAGGCGATCAAATGGCTGTTGATGAAGCACGGTCCGCTGGTGGTGCGGCCGGCCTTCGATCCGCATATGTGGACGTGGCTTTTGAAGATGCTGCGCAACTGCACGGCCGAGCGCTATGCGCTCAACAAGTCGCGCATGGTGCCGCTTGCCGAATACAGCCGCGATACGCTGAAGGCGCTGCGCCAGACGACCGGCATCGCCTATGACGAGCGGTCCAAGGGCACGCTGCAGCTTTTCCGTACGCAAAAGCAGCTCGACGGCACAGGCGGCGACGTCGAGGTGCTGAAGAAATACGGCGTTCCCTATGAAGTCCTCGATCCCGAGGGCTGCATCGCGGCGGAGCCGGCGCTGGCCGGCGTGCGCGGAAAATTCGTCGGCGGCCTCAGGCTGCCGGGCGACGAAACCGGCGACTGCAAGATGTTCACCGACCGGCTGGCGGAGCTCTGCGTGGCGCGCGGCGTCACCTTCGAATACGACACCGTGATCAGGCGCATCATCCGCAGCCGCAACCGCGTGCACAATATCCACACCACCAAGGGCTGGAAGGCGGCGGATGCCTATGTGATGGCGATGGGCAGCTATTCGGCGCAGGCGATGCGCTGGGTGAAACGGCCGATCCCGGTCTATCCGGTCAAGGGCTATTCGATCACCGTGCCGATCAAGGATGCCGATGCCGCGC
The DNA here is from genome assembly GCF_016756535.1 of Mesorhizobium sp. 131-2-1. NCBI lineage: Bacteria > Pseudomonadati > Pseudomonadota > Alphaproteobacteria > Hyphomicrobiales > Phyllobacteriaceae > Mesorhizobium > Mesorhizobium sp. 131-2-1. The sequence goes on from NZ_AP023247.1 coordinate 1,186,082, forward strand.
CCGTCTCGACGGTGATGGACGAGACCTACAAGGTGGCGATCACCAGGCTCGGCGACCGCATCCGCGTCGGCGGCACGGCGGAGATTTCCGGCTTCGATATGAGGCTGCACGAATCGCGCCGGCGCACGCTGGAGCATTCGGTCGGCGATCTCTTCCCCGATGGCAGCGACCTCAAGGCGGCGACCTTCTGGTGCGGCTTGCGGCCGATGACGCCGGACGGCCCGCCGCTGGTCGGCCGCAGCGAACTGTCCAACCTCTATCTCAACACCGGCCACGGCACGCTCGGCTGGACCATGGCCTGCGGCTCGGCCAAGGTGCTGGCCGACATCATCTCCAGCCGTGTGCCGGAGATCAACGCGCGCGACCTCGGGCCGGAGCGGTATTTGAAGTAGCGCACCCGTCAAAACGCCTGCTTCACCGAGCCCTGGCTGAACAGCAGCCTGTAGGCCCAGGGGATCGTCACAATGGTGGCGACCGGGTTCGAATGCGCGAGATAGTCCTCATAGACCGGCCTCATCCTGGCGTAGAAAGCGGGGTCGAGAACGGTCATGCCGTTCTCCGAGTCGTGGAAGAAGCTGCGGTTGTTGAGGTTGACCGACGAGATCGTCACCAGCCTCTCATCGATCATCATGATCTTGGAGTGCAGCACCACGTCAGGCGCCTTGAATTCGCGGATGTCGATGCGGTCGCCATACTTTTCGACGAACAGCTTGTTGAGCGCGGTGAGGAACTTGCCGCCGATGTCGCCCTTGAGATCGATCCGGCCGACAATGTCGATCTTGACGCCTCTTGCCAGCGCCCGGTCGAAGGCCAGGGCAAGTTTCGGCGTCAGATTGAGATAGGGATTGACGATCTCGATATGGTGCTCGGCGGTGTCGATCAAGTCGACGAAGTAGCTCTCCAGCGCGTGGCCGTCCTCGTAGGGCACGGAAATGAAGTGCCGGGCCACGCCTTGCGGGCGCCGGCCGCTGGCGCGGACCGGAATGGAGAACGGCCGCGAAATGTTGGTGTCGGCATCGCGCAGCCATACGGTCGACAGATGCGCGGCGAGCGTCTCGACCGTCGCCGGATCGGCGAACTCGATGTCGAAGTCGCTCCAGTTCGAATAGTAGTTCAGCGAGAAGCCGTCGGTCTTGCCGTATTGCTGCAGGTCCGGATAACGCGACAGGTCGACCGGGCTGTGGAACAGGAAGCCGTCATGGATGTTGCGGCCGCCGATGATGACCCTCGAACGGCCGGGATCCTCGGCCAGCGTCGCCAGCATCTTGACGTGATGGGTCTTGTGCAACTGTGAGATCTGCTCGTCGATCGGCGCGCCATGGTCGGCTCGCCAACGGTATTCCTGAAGCTGGACATTGGGGAATTCGGCCGCCAGCCGGTGCAGCAGGGCGTCGTCCTTCTCGCGCTCCAGCACATCGGTGACCAGGATGCGCACCTTGGTGCCCAAGGCGGCATGGTGGCGGACCAGCCGCTCCATTACGCGGCCGGAAAAGTCGGCCTTGAACTCCAGCGAGGACAGATAGATCAGCCTGAGTTTCGGCGCATGGGAGAAATCGAGCGGCAGTTCGGGATCGGCCTTGTCGAAGGCGCTGTCGGAAAGCCTCGCGCCCAGCAAGGCCTCGACCTTGGCATTGAAGCCGTCGCGCGACTTGCGCAGCAGGAGCGGCTTGTCGAGCGGCAGCGCGCAAGTCTGCGACAGCCAGCGGCCGGCGTAGAAGACGCGGTCAAGCTCCTCCAGTCCCGAGGGATCGGGCACCGGACAGCGGTCGTAGCGGCTGTCGAGCGCGGCGATCCACGGGTCGGCAACCTCCTCGCGCAGGATGGTCAGCGGCGCGCCGGCCGGCGCGGGGTCGGAGCGGACGCGCAGGTCGCAGCGGGTCAGCGCCTCGCCGGGAAACAGGCTCACGGATGTTTCGGCCGCCGGCAGGCTGAGATGGAACGCCGACCCCGCCGCAATGGTGCTCGATCGTCCCGCGGCGCGGATTGCCAGCGGCCCGTCGCAGGTGCCACCTATGTCGAGCGGCTTCAGACCGGTCTGGCGAAGCACGATCTCGACCGAGCGCGCCTCCAGCCCGGAAAAGCTGTATGTCCTGGGCCCGGAGGGCGGGGCGGCGGCATCAAGATAGAGCGTCTGGCGCGACATGCGCCAGCGCCCGGTGAAATGACCCTCGCCGGGTTTGCCGCCTGCCGGCGCCGGTTCGGCCGTGTCGAGCGGTTTCGCCAGCCGCTGCAGCGCCCGGTAGGTCGCCTGGAAACGGCTGTTGTGGATATCGCGCCAGTCACGGCCGAAACGGCCGGTGCCGTTCGTTCGGTCGAGCGCGTCGAGCCGACTCTGGGCGAGCAGCGCCTGGAACCGTTTCTCGTAGGCGCCGTTGCCGTCATTCCCGAAATAGTGCGCGGTCGCGATCTCGGCGCCGGTGGCGTCGGCGGAGACCGGCGGCCGGTCGCAGGCGTGGTCGCCCGGAAAGAAAGCACAGGCGGAGCGGCCGGGCATGCCGGCGCAGCCGGCCATTGCCGCGAGCGCCAACCAGAGCAGGGCCAGGCATGCGAGATTGCGACGCGTCACCCTGTCGCCCCGTTCATGGCCTTGAGCTGGGTGGGATCGCGCGGCGGCATGAAACCCTGCGGGAAGACCTTGCAGACGGGAACGGCGAATGTGGCGATCAGCAGCTCGGCCTCGTTGCGCATCGCCCTCGGTGCGGTCTTGTCATCGCGGATCGCCCGCGCCGAGGCGACAAGAGCGCCGTCGCAGTCGCAATGGTTGCGGCGGGCGATGTAGCAGGCGTCGTGGACCTGGCACGCGGCGTCGAGCCGGTCGACCGGCCGCAGCGACAGGTCGCCGGAGCGGGTGCCCGGCCCGCAATAATTGCCGATGACCAAAGGCGAGGGGCGGGCCATCGCAGAGCGGATCGGCTTCGGCAGCTCGGCCTCCGGCACTTTCGTCCACGGGTTGGCGCAAGCAGAGAGGCAGGCCAGCGGCAGGATGGCAAGAACGGCTCGCATTTTCTCCGCGCCAGCTTTCCGAAAGAAGTCCCCGCCCCGGCGTTACAGCCGCTCGATCAGCTGATGCCACACTCGCCGATTTTGTGGCAAGCGCAAGGCAAGCGATTCAGACGAAAAGACCGCGTTCCCGCTCCACCGCCCTGGTGATGAAGTTGGCGACGATCTGCACCCGACGCAGCGGCCTTACCGATTCGTGGTAGACCAGCCAGTAGGCGCGGCGGATCGGCGCGACGATGTCGACGGGAACCAGTTCCGGCATCGAGCGGGCGACGAATGTGTGCAGGATGCCGATGCCGGCGCCCGAGCGCACCGCCTCGGCCTGGCCGAGCGCCGAAGAGATGGCGAAGCTGGTGCGCCAGTCGGCACTGAACTCGGCGGCATAGTCGAGCGACGGGCTGACGATGAGGTCCGGCACGTAGCCGATCAGCGTGTGTCGGTCGAGTTCGGCCGGCGTCGCCGGCAGGCCGTTGGCTTCGGCATAAGCGCGCGAGGCGAACAGGCCGAGCGTGTAGTCGACCAGCTTGCCGGCCACCAGCCGGCCCTCGGTCGGGCGCTCGACGGTGATGGCGATGTCGGCCTCGCGCCTGGACAGCGAGAAGGAGCGCGGCACCGGCACCAGCTGGATGGTGAGCTCGCGGTGAAGGGCGGTCAGTTCTCCCAGCCGTTTCGCCAGGAAGGCGACGCCAAAGCCGTCGGGGGCGCCGATGCGCACCGTGCCCGAGATATCGTCGCCTTCGCCGGCGATGGTCGAGCGTGCGGCGATCATGTCGCTCTCCATGCGCTCGGCGATGTCGAGGAAGCGCTCGCCGGCTGGCGTCAGCTCGCTGCCGGTGGTCAGGCGGCGGAAGAGTTTTGTGCGCAGCGCCTCCTCGAGCGCGGCGATGCGGCGCGAGACGGTGGCGTGGTTGAGCTCCAGGCGCTTCGCCGCGCCGAGGATCTGGCCGGCGCGCGCCACGGCGAGGAAGATGCGGACGTCATCCCAGTTCATGGGGGTGTGAAGGAACGCAACCGTCAGTCCTTTCTCCAATCAGCAGCAACTCGCCATTTGCGACAATTAATGCACAGCTCTCCATCGTTGTCTATTTTTCGCACAACGGTTGCGTTCTCGCTCGCGTTGCCTTCGCCCCGGCAAAGGCGGACAATGCGCCATCATCAAAACACAGGGAGAGAAACCATGATCGACTACGGTCATTTCATCGGCGGCAAGCATGTCGCCGGGACCAGCGGCCGCAAGCAGGACGTGATGCAGCCGATGGACGGCTCCGTCCGCGGCACGGTGGCGCTGGCTTCGCAGGCAGAATTGCGCGCCGCCGTCGAGAACGCCAAGGCGGCGCAGCCCAAGTGGGCTGCCACCAACCCGCAGCGCCGCGTGCGCGTGCTGATGAAGTTCCTCGAACTGGTCGCCCGCGACTATGACGAACTGGCCGACATCCTGGCGCGCGAGCATGGCAAGACCATCGCCGACGCCAAGGGCGACATCCAGCGCGGCCTCGAAGTGGTCGAAGTCTGCATCGGCGCGCCGCACATGATGAAGGGCGAGTTCACCGACGGCGCCGGCCCCGGCATCGACGTCTACTCGATGCGCCAGCCGCTCGGCGTCGTCGCCGGCATCACGCCGTTCAATTTCCCGGCGATGATCCCGCTGTGGAAGATCGCGCCGGCCATCGCCTGCGGCAATGCCTTCATCCTGAAGCCTTCCGAGCGCGATCCGGGCGTGCCGATCCGCATTGCCGAACTGTTCATCGAGGCCGGCCTGCCTGCCGGCATCCTCAATGTCGTCAACGGCGACAAGGAAGTGGTCGACGCGATCCTCGACGATCCGGACATCAAGGCCGTCGGTTTCGTCGGCTCGACGCCGATCGCCCACTACATCTATTCGCGCGGCACCGCGGCCGGCAAGCGCGTGCAGTGCTTCGGCGGCGCCAAGAACCACATGATCATCATGCCCGACGCCGACATGGACCAGACCGTCGACGCGCTGATCGGCGCCGGCTACGGTTCGGCCGGCGAGCGCTGCATGGCGATCTCGGTTGCGGTTCCGGTCGGCAACGACACTGCCAACCGGCTGATGGAAAAGCTCATACCGCGCGTCGAAAGCCTCAAGGTCGGCCCGTCGACGGACTCGTCGGCCGATTTCGGCCCGCTGGTGACGGCGCAGGCGCTCGAGCGCGTCAAGGGCTATGTCGATATCGGCGTCAAGGAAGGCGCCAAGCTCGTCGTCGACGGCCGCGGCTTCACCATGCAGGGCTACGAGAACGGCTACTATATGGGCGGCTGCCTGTTCGACAACGTCACCGCCGACATGCGCATCTACAAGGAAGAGATCTTCGGGCCGGTGCTCTCGGTGGTGCGTGCGCCGACCTATGAGAACGCCATCAAGCTCGCCAACGATCACGAGATGGGCAATGGCGTCGCCATCTTTACCCGCGACGGCGACGCCGCGCGTGACTTCGCCTCGCGTGTTCAGGTCGGCATGGTCGGCGTCAACGTGCCGATCCCGGTGCCGATCGCCTACTACACCTTCGGTGGCTGGAAGGCGTCGTCCTTCGGCGACCTCAACCAGCATGGCCCGGATGCGTTCCGCTTCTACACCAAGACCAAGACGGTCACTTCGCGCTGGCCGTCCGGCATCAAGGACGGCGCCGAGTTCGTCATCCCGACGATGAACTGACCGGACGGTTCCCAGTTTGCGCGTCCTCGCCGCGATGCGGCTGCGGGCGCGCGGCGGGCATCAAGGACGGTGCGGAATTCGTCATCCCGACGATGAACTAAGCCGAGAAAAACCAACGGAGAAAGCGCGGCGCAAACCGCGCTTTTTTCCATGGAGCTTCACCTCTTCCATGCTCGGACAAACTTGTCGCCTTGGTCTCCCACGAAGGGGAGCGTAACTCGAGGCGCATGATTTCCGTCGCGGCACGCCACCAGGGCATCTGCGCGTCCTGAGAAATCCACTGCTGTGTGATGGAACCAACAGACCATCATTCGCCTTAGGCTGTATTCCTGCCAAGCGCAGGCCAATCAACAGCGCCGGTAGCTGCCGGGGTTCTTGTCCGGCGCGAGGAGGTGTCGGATGACACGACGTCTTGTGGCAACGATGGGCATTGCTGCAGCCATGATATCGGCTGCAGCCGGCCAGGCGAATGCAGCCGGGCAATGCGCGGCGCGGACCGATATCGTCAAGGCGCTGGGCGAGAAGTTTCACGAAAGCGAGACCGCGCGCGGCCTGGTCAACCCCAGCGTTATCCTCGAGGTCTTCGTTTCCGAACAGGGCACCTGGACCATCCTGGCCACCGACACCCACGGGCTGAGCTGCGTTATTTCGGCCGGGGAGGGCTGGGACCGTACAACGCAAGTGGCGGCACTGCCGGGTACCTGAACGCGCTTCTCCTTGATCAGCGTATCCCGCGTTGGATCGGCGAGCGCCTGATGAGGCGCCCGCTTGCGCTTTGCCGTTACCGTCACCATATATGGAACATAATGGGAACATCCAGAAGTTCCCATTGATGGCAGACCGGAACGCAGAAAGGAACGACGCGATGATGACGTCGGAACCGGCCTGGGTGGCTCCGGCAAAATGAGGCTGTCTCCTTTTGCCGGGACGCGTTGGCAAAAGGAGGTGCCCCATGGCACGCAAGTCCTTTTTGGGTTGGGCGAGAAACCTGGTTCTCGCCGGTGCGCTGGCGATGGGCACGAACAGCGCGGGCGCTCAATACCAATACTGTGTCAAGCATAGCGCTCTGGTTGCCCATCTCAGCGAGAATTTCCAGGAACGGCAGTTTGCTTTCGGGTTGATCGGCCAGGTCGCTATTATGGAAGTGTTCGTCGGCCAGAGCGGAACCTGGACCATCTTCGTCACCGACGTCGACGGCACGAGCTGCATCATCGCGGCCGGCAACAATTGGGAAAGCGTGGCTGCGCCGGCCGGTCATGACGCGCGATACTGAGATCGCTCAACGCGTGGCGGCCGTCTCGGCATGGCCGCGCAGCAGTGCCATCAGGCGCTTGGCATCCTTGGCGGCGGCTTCCTCATCGCCGGCGAGGATCGAGCGGATCAGCGCGACGTGGTGCTCAGCCGATTCGGCGAGTCCTGTATCCGACTTGTAGCGAAACCAGAAACGTCGGCTGTGCGTCTGCAGGGGCGCCGCCACCCGCGCCGCGAAGGGGTTGTCGGCAGCCAGCGCCAGTGCCTCGTCGAGCGCCTTGTCGGCCTGGATGAAGGCCAGAACATTGCCCGAGATGACCGCTTTCTGCATAGCGAGGGCGGCTTCATGGAACAGGTCCGCCGCCTCGCGGGTGACGAAGCGGGCGGCCGAACGGGCCAGCACCACCTCGACGCCACGCCTCGCATCGATCACGCGCAACCAGGCACCGGGATGAAGCGGCGCAATCGCGATGCCGGCGCGAGGGCGGACGTCGAGCAGACCCTCCCAGGCCAGGCGCTGGATCGCCTCGCGCACCGGCGTGCGGCCGAGCCCGAGGCGCTCGATCAGCGCGCCCTCGGTGACGAAGCTTGCCGGCGCCAGTTCGAGCGTGACGATCATATGCTCGAGCGCGCGATAGGCCTTCGCCGCCGCCGGCTCGAAACGAGATATATCTTCCAACAGCGCCATCCCGCCTCCTGATATATTTTCCATATATCATAGCAGATTCCGCATTGACAGTCGGTTTCCTGATAGATATATCACTGATATATCAGATTGGAGGTGTTGCCATGTGGACCGGAATTTTCCCCGCCGTCACGACCAAATTCACCGAGGACGACCGTCTCGATCATGCCGAGATGGAGCGCTGCTACGCGCTGCAGATGGAGGCCGGCTGCGACGGCATCATCGTCTGCGGCTCGCTCGGCGAGGGACCGATGCTGTCGCATGACGAGAAGATCGAGGTGCTGAAGACGGCGCAGAAGGTCGCCGGAGGCAAGCCGGTGCTGCTCACCGTCAACGAAGCCGGCACCCGCGAGGCGGCAAGCATCGCGCGCCGCGCCGCGCAGGCCGGGGCCAGCGGATTGATGGTGGTTCCGAGCCCGATCTACCATACCGACCCGCGAGAGACGGTCGCCGCGTTGCGCGCCGTGGCGGAGGCCGGCGACCTGCCGGTCATGATCTACTCCAACCGGCTGGCCTACCGCGTCGACGTCACGGTCGACCTGATGGAGGAACTGGCGTCCGACGCGCGGTTCGTCGCCATCAAGGAATCCTCCGACGACATCCGCCGCTCGACCGAGATCATCAACCGGTTCGGCGACCGCTACGATCTGTTCACCGGCGTCGACAATCTTGCCTTCGAGGCGCTGTCGGTCGGCGCCATCGGCTGGGTGGCGGGGCTGGTCACCGCCTTCCCGCGCGAGACGGTGGCGATCTACCAGCTGATGAAGCAGGGCCGGCGCGGGGAGGCGCTGGAGATCTATCGCTGGTTCCGGCCGCTGCTCGACCTCGACGTCTCGACCTATCTGGTCCAAAACATCAAGCTTGCTGAAGTGCTGGCGATCGATACCAATGACCGCGTTCGCATGCCGCGCCAGCCGCTGTCGGGCGAGCGCCGCAAGGCGGTGGAAAAGATCGTCCGGGATGCGCTGGCGGTGCGGCCGAAACTGCCGTCATTGCAGAATTCTCCTCGATCGGCGGAGAAGTTGGCCGCGGCCGAATAAGGGAACAGCATTCGCGTGCAAGGAAATTCAGGATTGGCAGATGCAGGGCGCCGCCCTTCCCGCGAACGGCGGGAAGGGGAAGAAGACATTGCCATCATCGGCGGCGGCATCATCGGCATCTGCGCCGCCACCTATCTCGCCGAAGCCGGGCGAAACGTCACGATCTTCGATCGCACGGGCATCTGCGAGGAGACGAGCTCCGGCAATGCCGCCGCCTTCGCCTTCTCCGACGTGCTGCCGCTGGCGCACAAGGGCATGATCCGGCAATTGCCGAAATGGCTCGCCGACCCGCTTGGGCCGCTCAGCATTCCTCCGGCCTATCTGCCCAGGCTGCTGCCCTGGCTGATCCGCTTCTGGCGCGCCGGGGCGGCAAGGAACTTCGAGGCGGGCCTCGCCGCCCAGGCCGGCATGATGAAGCTCGCCGAGGCCGAATGGATGGGGCTACTCGACCGCTCCGGCACCAGGCGGATGCTGCGCGAGGACGGCTCGCTGGAGTTCTACGAGAGCGAGACGGAGTTCCGCGCCTCGCTGCCGGGCTGGGCGGAGCGCGAACGTTTCGGCATCGGTTTCCGCCATGTCGAGGGCGAGGAGATGGCTACTCTGCAGCCAGGCCTCTCGCCACGCTTCGTCAAGGGTACCTTCGTGCCAAGCTGGAAGACCGTCGCCGATCCCAAGCTGCTCGGCAAGGCGGTCTGGGCCCATGCGGAACGGCTCGGCGCCCGCTTCGAGCACGCACGCGTCGACCGGGTCGAGGCCGGCGCGGATGGGGCGACGATCGTGCTTGCCGATGGCACGACCAGGAAGGCCAACCACCTCGTCATCGCCGCCGGCGCATGGTCGCATCTGTTGGCCAGGGAGGTCGGCGAGCGAATCCCGCTTGAGACCGAGCGCGGCTACAACACGACACTGCCGAAGACCGCCTTCGACGTGAAGCGGCAGCTGATCTTCTCCGGGCACGGTTTCGTCATCACGCCGCTTGAAACAGGCTTGCGCGTCGGCGGCGCCGTCGAGCTCGGCGGGCTCGACCGGCCGCCGAACTTCGCGCGCTCAAAGGCCATGCTGGAGAAGGCGAAGGCCTTCCTGCCGGGGCTGGACCCGACGGGCGGCCGCGAATGGATGGGCTATCGCCCGTCGCTGCCGGATTCGCTGCCCGTCATTGGCCGGGCGCGCGCGCCGAACACATACTACGCATTCGGCCACGGCCATCTCGGCCTGACCCAGGCAGCCGCCACCGGACGCTTGATCCGCGATCTCGTTCTCGGGCAGACTCCGCCGCTTGATCCAACCCCATTCCGCCCGCAGCGGTTCTGACATCCAGGTAGCAGCATCATGGCCAAAAAATCCTTCTTCTGCATCGACGGCCACACTTGCGGCAATCCGGTGAGGCTGGTCGCCGGCGGCGGACCGCTGCTCCAGGGTTCATCCATGATGGAGCGGCGCGCCCATTTCCTCGCCGAATACGACTGGATCCGCACCGGGCTGATGTTCGAGCCGCGCGGCCATGACGTGATGTCGGGCTCGATCCTCTATCCGCCGACGCGCGAGGACTGCGACATCGCCATCCTGTTCATCGAGACCTCCGGCTGCCTGCCGATGTGCGGCCACGGCACGATCGGCACCGTGACGATGGCGATCGAGCATGGGCTGATCAAGCCGAAGACGCCGGGCGTGCTGAGGTTGGACACGCCGGCTGGCCTGGTCGTCGCGGAGTACAAGCAGGTCGGCGAGTATGTCGAAGAGGTGCGCATCACCAACGTGCCGTCCTTCCTCTACGCGGAAGGCCTGACGGTCGAATGTCCGGTGCTCGGCGAGATCAGCGTCGACGTCGCCTATGGCGGCAATTTCTATGCCATCGTCGAGCCGCAGGCGAACTACCGCGATATGGCCGACCATTCGGCCGGCGACCTCATCGCCTGGAGCCCGGTGGTGCGCCAGCGGCTCAATGAGAAATACTCCTTCGTGCATCCCGAGAACCCTGGCATCAACCGGCTGTCGCACATGCTTTGGACCGGCAAGCCGACAAATCCGGAAGCCGATGCGCGCAACGCCGTCTTCTACGGCGACAAGGCCATCGACCGCTCGCCTTGCGGCACCGGCACCTCGGCGCGCATGGTGCAGCTGCACGCCAAGGGCAAGCTCAAGGCCGGCGACAGCTTTGTCCACGAATCGATCATCGGCTCGCTGTTCAAGGGTAAGGTCGAAAAGGAGGTCGTCGTGGCCGGCAAGCCGGCGATCATCCCCTCAATCGGCGGCTGGGCGCGGATGACCGGATTGAACACCATCTTCATCGACGACCGCGATCCGTTCGCGCATGGCTTCGTGGTCACGTGAGGCTGTCGCCGGTCGAGAGCGTCAACCGGCCTCGTCGCCAGTCGAGACCTGATCGCGGAACCAGTCGGCAAAGGTGATTTCGGCGGCCGAGGGCTGCGCCGACATCGTCAGATAGTAGCCTTTGTCCTTGTCGGTTGCGATGTCGGAGACGACCACGAGATCGCCGCGCCGCAGCTCCTCGCGAAAGACCTCGATCGGGCAAAGGGCGACGCCGTGGCCGGCGATGACGGCCGTCGCCAAAATGTTGAAATCGGCGAAGACGGGCCCGTTGCCGACATCGGCCCCGGCCATGCCGGCTTGCGAGAACCATTCGCGCCAGCCTTGACGGGTTTCGTCATGCAAAAGCTCCGCCGCCGCAATGTCCACCGGCGAGGCGAGCCGGCCCTTGCGCGCCAGATAGTGAGGGCTGCAGGCGGGCCGGCTCATGCGGGAAAAGAGCTTGAGGCTGGTGGCCTTGGGGGATGGGTCCGCGCCGAGCGTGATCAGGATGTCGTTGTCATCGTCCTCGAGCCGGTCTTCGGCCTTTGCATAGGCGACGCGGATCGCAATCCCGGGGTGACGCGCGGTAAAATCCGGCAGGCGCGGCACCAGCCACCGGCTGGCAATGGAGGGGATGCAGCCCACCGACAGCGATGCGACGGCAGCGTTCCGTCGAATGCGCCGGCATGCGGCCGCAAGATCGGAGAGCGCCGCGTTCGCCGACGCCTGCAGGGCGAGGCCGGCATCGGTCAGCCGCACCTTGCGGGCATCCCTGTGGAACAAGGGCACGCCGAGCCATTCCTCCAGCCGCCTGATCTGATGGCTGATCGCCGGATGGGTCACATGCAGCTCCTCGCCGGCGGCCGAGAAGCTGAGATGGCGCGCGGCGGCCTCAAAAGCGCGGATCGCGTTCAGCGGCAGATAGTCCATCTATAAATTTTTCTAATGTGTCCGACGAAAATCCGTCATTTGAAACCCGGCTCGGGTCGCGACATGCTGAAGCCCGTTTCGAAACCTGATGCGAAAATAGCAGCCAAAACAAAGCGAAGCCAGAGCAATCCGCTGTCGTCGCCGTTCCTCGCCTTTCATAGAGAGAGATGCCATGTTCACCAGGCAATTATCCGATGTAGAAAAAACTGACTTCTTTGTCGATTGGGGCAACGGCACCAGCCACCGGCTGCTGACCCAGCGGGACGGCATGGGATTCACCGTCTGTCATACCATCGTGCGGGCAGGCAGCGAATCGCGCCTGCAATACCGACGGCATCTCGAAGCCTGCTATTGCATCTCCGGCAGCGGCGAAGTCGAGGACATGTCCGGCGCCATCCATCGCATCGAGCCCGGGAACCATCTACGTGCTCGACGCCCATGACGACCACTATCTGCGCGCCGACGGCGCCGGCGACATGGTGCTGGTCAGCGTCTTCAATCCGCCGCTCAACGGCACCGAACGGCACAGTCTGAGTGGCGACGGCGGCTCCGCCTACTGAAGATTCGCGCTGCCGCCATCCTGCTGGGCTTTCACGTACCGCCTCGCCGTCATACAGGCGTCACACAAGAAGAATCCCGACCCGGCGGAAAGCGTGGGAGCGCAAAACGGGTCACCTTCGCCGGCGCAAGAAATCTTCTCATCACCTAATTTTGACGGTGATTTCTTCGAAACGACGCGCATCATGCGGCTGAATCGTCAAAGACATTGCGTTATGCCAATGTTAGGGTCCGCGATAGTCCAGAGGCCGGGTGCAAAAAACGGGCAATCGAACGGCGTGCTTCCAAAACACGCGAGGCGGTTGAAAAAATCACGTTGCAATCCGGGCTCGAAACTTTACGACTAGGGGAAATACGAAAAGGAATGCGACCGGGAACCGGGCGACATTCCAGGGGAGCCACGGCAGTATGCAATACTTTGTCCAGCAGCTTATAAACGGGCTGACGCTGGGATCGATCTATGGGCTGATCGCAATCGGCTACACGATGGTCTACGGCATCATCGGCATGATCAATTTCGCCCATGGCGACATTTTCATGGTCGGGGCCTTCACCGCCCTCATCGTCTTCCTCATCCTCGGCGCGCTGTTCTATTCCGTGCCGATCGTCATCGCCCTGCTAATCATGATGATCGTGGCGATGCTGCTCACCAGCCTCTACAACTGGACGATCGAAAAGGTGGCCTACCGGCCGCTGCGCGGTTCGTTCCGGCTGGCGCCGCTGATCACCGCCATCGGCATGTCGATCGCGCTGTCCAATTTCGTCCAGGTGACGCAGGGCCCGCGCAACAAGCCGGTGCCGCCGATGGTATCCCAGGTCTACACGATCAGTGGCGTCAGCGTGTCGCTGAAGCAGATCATCATCGTGCTGGTCACCGCGATCCTGCTGGCGATCTTCTGGTATCTGGTCAACAGGACAGCGCTTGGTCGAGCGCAGCGCGCCTGCGAGCAGGACCGCAAGATGGCGGCGCTGCTCGGCATTGACGTCGACCGTACCATTTCGATCACCTTCATCATGGGCGCAGCCCTTGCCGCCGTCGCCGGCACGCTGTTCCTGATGTACTACGGCGTGGTGGTGTTCTCGGACGGCTTCACGCCCGGCGTGAAGGCCTTCACCGCCGCCGTGCTCGGCGGCATCGGCTCACTGCCCGGTGCCGTGCTCGGCGGGTTGTTGATCGGCTTCATCGAGAGCATGTGGTCGGCCTATTTCTCCATCGACTACAAGGACGTCGCCGCCTTCTCCATCCTGGCGATCGTGCTGATCTTCCTGCCTTCCGGCATCCTGGGCCGGCCAGAAGTCGAAAAGGTCTGAGTTCATGGCGGTTACCGTGTCTCCGGAGCGCGACGTCGTCGCCAACCCTGTCCAGCGCGCTTTTCGCGAGGCGCTCTATGCCGGCGCCATCGCGCTCGGTCTGTTCGTGCTGTTCATCGGTCTCAAGACCGATCAGAACATCTCCAACGAGCTGATCCTG